>JADJRO010000001.1:0-639166 GCA_016712145.1 Saprospiraceae bacterium | reverse complement strand
ACTGGAAGCTGTGCAAATATTTTATAAACACCTTTTGCTTCATCAACCAATGCAAAGTAAAAGGAAGGTTCGAAAGGAGTAATTTTATCACCTTCAAAAAATGTGAATCGATATCCTGTTTTTACAGAGTCGATATCGGATATAAAATCAATTAATACACCAGGTACTAAATCGAATTCACTTTGTGCTAAAATTACGATGTCTTTCATAGCTTAGTATTTAGGCAATTGGGTATTCAAGTTGTTTAATAATGCTTGCAGTATATCCGGCAATCAATTCAGCCTGATCGATGCGGTTTACTACTTTACGTGCATTGAAATAATCTACAAATGCACCGTAGATGTAGCGACTTAATGCAACCCCAGTAAACAGGCCTTCCATCATCCCACGCACGAGGATATCAGCCGACACTACCCTATCAAGAGCTAAATCAGGATTAGAAGCCAGAGGGACACCCAAAGCATTGCCAATTCGTTTATAATTGTCTTCATGTGTAAGCTGAACAAATCCACGGCCATAATAATTGCTATACCAATAAGCTTCTTGAAGCTTGTAACAATTTGTACCAACAGCACATCTTTTTTCTTTTACTAGAAGAAGTTTTGATTCATGCCATGCGGTTGCAAGGATGTAAGCAAGCTTGCGTAAATCGCGATCACCGTAATTCAGAAATGATAAAACAATTTGAGCGACACTTTTAGCCTGCGCTTCATTGAGTGGGCCAAAAGATTTTGTAAGTGAGTCTAAAAATAGTTTTACCATTTCATCAAGTTCTGGATCATCATTAGATTGAGATTTTGCACTTGATCCCAGGAGTATAATTCCAAGGACCGTTGCGAATGCAATTTTCCAATTGAAGGTCATACAATGACATTGCGAGATTTTTTAGGAATGCCATTCATTCTGGGTCCACCAAAACCATTCATGCGAGTTGGCCCAATTTCAATAAAATCATCAAAACCAGAATCAACTTCTGGCTTAACGGAAGGTGGTGGTATAATTAATTTCTTTTTACTTAAATAGGAAATCAGTAAAAATGCTCCAATACCAACAACGGCTAATTTTACAATGCAAGATGTTTTCATATTATCTTTTGAGTAAAGTATTGACTCCGGATTTAATTTCTTTAATGTCGCTGTGCATTTCTTCATGGCGATCCATGGATCGATCTGAATTATTAAGCAATTGACTGAGCGTATCAGTTTGCTTATCTAGCAACCTGGTAAAAGACTGCACAATAGGACGCAGGATAAACCAAAGAATAAATCCAAGTACCAATGTGGGTACTCCATGCTCTGCAAATTGATTAACGAGATGTTCCATCTACAATAAATTTTATTTTGTTTCAAACCAATTGGTTACTACTTGTGAATTTTCTTTTCTTATGGATGCAAAAATTTCATATTGATAAAAGGTTGCTGGTTCTAGACCTTCAAATAAATGAGAATTGAACTGTCCACCGTTGTAATTCTGCCACGGTTGCCAATCAGCATACACTCCTGGAGAAATCCGGATCCGGTACCGTAATAAGTAATTACAATAACTATCCGTTTCATCCCAAATGATTAATGCTGTTGTAGTACTTGTTTCAACTGCATTTACATTCCGTGGAAAATCAATTGTAGGCAATTGAAAAAGACAAAACAAGTATATAAGTATATAATTCATTACGGATAAATTGCTCCTGTCAGGAATGATTGCAATATTGCGGTACGTGCTGTTGTACCCGCTGATTTTACTATTACATGCGAAGATGTGCACGTTGCAAGTGATGGCGGTGTACTAAATCCAAAGCCAACTGCAACACCATCAATATACCAATAGGTATATCCTTCTATATCAAATTCAATTCGAAGTGTGTAGGTTTTATTTGCAGTAACTGTTATACCTAAATCAACAGTAGTTTCTGAACCACCTGAGTTTTTTGTAAATCCAAAAAATCTACCTGAATTTGTTCCGTGTGTGTAGCGAATTCCACAAGATGAATTGCCTCCGGTTGCAGTATTTCCAGGTGCATTTGTGATGCGGTATTCATACGTATACGTATTGGTACCATCCGACAATGCTGGAAAATTTACGTTTGTTTGCGTATAAATAAATGCTTTATTAAAATATGAAAAGCTTCCAGACGTATGATAAATTTCAGCAGCTCCGGATGAACTTGTTGAAGTAGATAAACTAAGACCTCCGAATGTATTAGCAGAACTTGCAGTATTACCAATAGATCCACCGGAGGTTGCAGTACTTAATTCTGAGTAATCAGATGCTGTGCTGGAATACAAAGAAGAAAATATTTTTACATCTTTTGGATTTGCATCGTTTGTTGTTTTATTTACAAACCATCGAGACAAAGTTCCATCGTATGTGAGTGTAGCTTCTTCGCCCGGATAGACTGCCACTGCCCTATTTGTCTTTATTCGATTAGCAGCGGTTCCCCAGGTGTGTTCTCCTAGAAAAAACACTGGATAAGAACCTACGTTTCTAAAGATTTTCTTTTCTCCATCTGATTGTGCATCCAATGATGTAATTGAATTACAATTTGCATCAGAGCTTATCCGGATGATGTCAGCTGTTCCAAATCCAGTTGGATTATAATCAAACTCCTGACTGTTTAACGTCGTTGGTGTTATTATGTTTGGAGTTGATCCAGAAGCCGGTGGATTAATTGAATCTCCGGATAAAGTAAAACCGTATCCAATCTTTAATATTTGAGCTTCACCGGTACCAGAGCTATATCGAGCGATAAATGACCGGGTTGGTATAGTATCCCCTATTGCCGGTAATCCTTTCTGATTTACAAAATTAACTTCAGCTTGTGCCAATGCTTTATTACAACAAGCAATAAGCAAGGAGAACAATAATGCAGCTAACAAGATTAAAATAAATCGAGCCGCAAAAGTGTATAATGATCTGTAGTTCCTGCTTACCATGTGTATGAAAATATTGCGGTTCCAGAGATCCAAGTATAAGTCAGATTTTGACTAGCTAAATACTTGCATTTCTGTTCCGATTTTACGGAGAAAATCATACCACCAGTTATGGTGAACGTTGTAGACGTACCATCATATTTTTTATTAGTTAATGTTCCAGATCCACCAGTTTGATATACAGTAAATGAACTAAATTTACCTAAATTAAACGTTACCGTTCCCCCTACATTTTGAATTTGATTACCGTACATTCCTTTATATCGGCATCCGGCGATATCAGATATTTGATCGCATGGAATCATTACAGAAGCCTCAGGCGGACAAAGTACATTTTCACCGTATTGGTTGATAGTATTTACAACGCCTCCTAATTCATTCCTGGTAACATCATAGTATAAATAATCTTTGCAGTCTACAATTTCAAACGGATATTTTCCGCGATTGGTTGTAATTGAATCGAGCATCAGATCGGTATACTGACAGGTTATTACCCAACCATCAGCAGTTGATTTTGTGTTTTCAACTGTAAATTTTCCGTAACGGTTGGTTGACGCAAGCCATTTTTGAACGGTGTCTTGCAATTGCTTGTGATCTGGTTGAACGGTTGCAAAGTAAGAACCATTTATTGGAATGGTCATTGTTCCATTCATTGTATAACTGATTGCTGTAATAGTATCCTTCGTTGGGATATGGCAGTAATAAGTACACAAAGTTGAGTCGGTACGTGCGATATAACAGTTCTGCGATGCTGGCCGGTCGCAATCATCAGAGCGATTGGATTGATAATTACAATCTACACGCCTAGCTAATAGTCCAAATGTTGAAGCATCCGGATAAATTGGTGTTGTTGAATAATATGGAAGTATATAATAAACAGCTCCATTTTTTTCTTTGCGATAAACCTCGCAAACTTCTTCTGTACTAATATTTGATACGGTTGAATTTCCACCAGATTTAATAATATAAGTTGGTACCGGATCTTTTAAATTCACAGAAAAGTAAGCTTCATTTAAATTGATCCTCCAATTATTATCAACAACATGGATTTGAAAATCTAGGGCGTATTGACCTTTCAAAGCCCATGTGGAAGTATCTATATAGTGAATGCCTTTGCAGTTAAACCAATCTTTGATGTCATCCTGAAATCTACTAGCTTCATTTGCAGTATTTCCGTATGGATAATTTAAAGGAATTGGAGTTTTAGATTTTCCCGGGCCGACGCCTTCACCTAAAAATTCTTCATAAAAAATGGCTGCTAAAAAAATGTCATCGTGATAAGATGATACATCAGATATTGCAAGTTGCCATTTTCTTTTATTCGAGGAGTTGGTAACGATGCGTAAACGACATTCACTAACACCATTAAGACGGAAGCATGGTATTACGGTACCAACTGGTGTATATGTGGCCGTTCCGTCTGCAGTTTTCAAGTATTCTACTTTTGTATTTGTGTTTACAATTTTTTGAAATTCAACTTGATTCGATGGTGAAATCGAATCAACAAAACAGTAAGATTGATTTTCCCAATCCATTGTTATCCCAGCTTGGGATTGTATGACAAATGGAATTAGAAAAGCGATTAAAAATATTGGGATTGGTTTCATAGCTATTTATTAATCTCCTTTACGAACGATTAAAAATGTGGTAGAACCAGATGCAGTGCAATCATATGTTAAAGAAGAGCATCCTAGTAATTCATTTGACACGGGATCCATTTGGGCCCAGCAATACCATTTTGTTCCAGGATATATGTCCATGGTTGTTGAATTGACAGTAACAGTGCCTTTAACGGTGCCAATGTTCATAATCTCAACACTATGCATTCCATTGGTCGCAGAAATTGATCCAGTTGTATTAGTGGAAATTATATTTTGCAGATTCGTAACTGTTTTGTTTACCCAGCCTGCGCAATATCCGTCCATTGGTGATCCTGTAATTGTATAAGCGGCCCCAGTAGCGGCGTTAAATGTTCCTAAATAAGATCGTGTAATTGCTCCAGTAGAATTTTTCGTACCAATTCGATAAAGAATAAAGTAAGGAGTTCCACCTGTTCCAGTTGCCCAATCGCAATGCTCGTAAGCGAAATAACTATAAGATGAATCAGGATAAGATCCACCGGAAGTACATGGACCGCTTAATATAGTCGATGTAGATGTGTAAGACGTCCCATCAGGTTTATAATTTCCAATGGTAACAGCTGCTTGCCCTGGACGATGAACATCCAATCGGTAAAATGTTGTTGCACTTGCAGAATCGCACAACCAGCGCATTTCGTAGTCATAGACTTGACCCTGCAAGCCAGCTTGTGCATTTGCGTTTGAATATGTTGCTATAAATGCAACCAAGAGAAGTAAAAATTTTAAAATGTGTTTCATTTGGATATGGTTTAATGGTTAAATTGAGTCAGGGTTAACTCCTGAATTTGAAGGATACGAAACCATGATTTCAATATCTTCACCGACACCGGTACCAGGAGTAACTATAATTTCTTTTGATAATTCCCAGGTATTGCTAACTGGGTTTTTTTGGGCCGTGAATGTGTAAGATCCACCTGCTCTAAGTAATTCAGGGTTACCTGATCCATACTTAATTGTTGAATCAAGCATTCCTCTGGATATGATTGTGACAATCATTGCACCGGCTGGTATAGTAGTAGCCGCAACAACTCTCCATTGACGCGTTTTTGCAAATGCGTTGTTGTATGGAGTATCGCCTCCACCTCCACCAGCTGCATTAAAGCCAGGTACAATCGCTCCCCACAATAGCAAAATCATCTTAATTGAATGCCCTGAGGCTGGTAAGAAGAAGTAAATAAACTAGCAATTACAAGCTCTATGATTTCCAATCGATTGTTTCCATTTGCATTAAATGGATCATCGGGAAAATCATAAGAGTAAATCTGAAAATTAAGATCACGGTTATTAGAAGATCCAAGTTGTATGGTACCATCAGGTTTTAATGTGACATTACCATTGACTACAACTTTGGTAGTCCCAGCATTTTTAAAAATGATTGCATTGCGAACATTATCGATACGCCCATTTTTATTAACTGCCGGTAAGACGTTTGTAATAAATTCATTGATAGGTGATCCATCAGCAGTTTTTAGCTGTGATTGACCATTTTCGTTGGTACGATTGCTATTCCATTTTGGAAGCGTGATTCCTACAATTTTTGCTATAATTGGATTCATGATGATTTTAGTTTCATAATGATTTTAATAAAGATTTTGCCATGTCTGGATTTTTCTCAATCCAGGTAGCAAGCTTTTCTAAATTGACGGTTAGGTCTCCAATTACATTTTGAATTCTACTAAGCGATTCATTGATAGAATCTGCTTGTTCCGGTGTAAGTTCTTGCATGTCTTCCATTTTATTTGGAGTTCCATTAATAGCGGTTTGTGGAGTATTTGTATTGACAAAGCGACCAATCAATCCAAGTATAATTTGTTCAACCGGCAATTCATCCGTAATACGATTCCAAAGTTTTTCAAGCCCGGTTCCTTCTTGCTTAGCTGCAAGCTGTGCCTCTAAATCTGCTATTTTGCGATCTTTTTCAAGTGCTGATATTTTAGCATCTACTTGTTCAGCGATATGAACCTCAATTGGTTTGCCGGCAATGGAGTAAGGATCACCACCATGTATTCCAGCCATTGCAGCTTGTTGTGAACGAACGGGCAGATCTAGGTATTCAGTAGCTCCATTTGGTGAACCAAACTTGGGGGCAACAAAAATGGTCATACGACCACCGGAAGCTTGCTTTCTGCGTAAAAATTGTTCAAGGATATCCCAGGAAGCTTCCAAATCGCCTTCTTCTTCATTGTATCCGGCGCGTTCTTTAGTTTCCTTAGAAAATCCATTCCAGAGTGACCAGTATGGCATTTTCATTTGCATGAACCACTCTCTTACATCTTCAATATTACGCAGTGCAGCTTTCATTGATTACAGCGGATTATCACAGTTTGAATCATCCGGATGGATGTAAATGAAATTCAGTAAGATCGCTTCATTGGCAGTCAATGTAACTCCATCAGCTATTTGGATATAGGATGAATTTGGAACATAACCACCGGGTATTGATAATTGTACATAATCACCACAACCCTCAGCACCATCTGCTTTTTTAGAAAGCAAGGCCAAAGGAAAATCTCGCAATGTATCTTTTTGGCCTGAGCGAATTGTGATATATGCTCCATCAATAGTGGCATCAGATGCCAATGTTCTACCTGTTGGTGATTTTGAATTGGCAAGTTTGCGAAGTACCTGAACACCGATAATGTGTTTATCCTGCAACAAGTTGTTATCAGGAAAATTAAAACGGCGATTGGTACCATCAGTTACTATTTCTACAAGGTGATTGTTGCGTATAGGACACTCGCGAAAATGCGGATCCATTTGTTGCATAAGTCCTCCATTCATGATATTAAGTTTTGATAAGTTTAAAAAATCAGGCAGCAGCGTTTACCACTGCCTGACAAAAATTATGTATATGAAAGTTCTTATTAAACAGCAGCGCCACAAGCACCACCATTAGCAACAACACCACTAAACAACCAACCGTAGATATCAACTTGCAAGCAGTTGAAATCGGCACCACCTACAATTGCAGCCTGGTAACCTTTCAACAAGACTTTAATTTGATTTACTTTGTTGGTGTCCATCACTAAATTTGGAGCTGCCTGATGGTAGCCTTTTTCTTCTAATGATGATCCATAAGCTGGAAAGAATGGTTGAGCAGATGCAACAAGTTCATATTGTTGACCTGGTACACGATAAAACACATCGTTATTCAAATTTACAACCCGTGAGTTGTTATCTGTAACGATGTCCGTAGAACCGTTGAACAATGCCAATACTGATTTAAATTCATTTGCAACAACATGGTAGTTACCATCTGCGTGATTAAATACCGGGTACAACAATTTATTTGTTGCGTCAAATTTTCTTAAACCTACACGAATGAAGGCCGCAAAGAAATGATTTTTATCCGGAGCAAGAATTTCAAATCCTTGTAAGTCGGTATTGATTGCATTTTTAGCTTTTACATCAAGCGTATATGAATTATTGGTATTTGATAATTCTTTAATCATACGGCAATTGAATTGTTGCAGATTTAATTCTGATAATTCAGATACGCCATTTTGAGCTTTGAAATGTTCAGCAGCTCTTGAAAATGCAGCACGGATCGGATCCGGAGCTACCATCATGCCTGAGGCTGCAAAAACCAAAAAGGAATGATCAGCTGCACCGGCAAAATAAGGCATTGCCATAACAACGATAGCAGCTAAAATGTAAGATAAAATAGTCTTTAAGTTTTTCACGATTATAAAAGTTTATAGGTTTTAAAAATTGGTTTAAGCGTAAGCCTCAGTTTCTTTCATTGGACACCCAATGCCAGGGTAATTGCTTCCTGCGATTGCATCACGACGTCTTGGCGGCAACAGTGATTGAATACCGGCAACGTTTGAATTACCAGGTGTAAGGCTTGGCAAATACTTTTCGATCAAGTCTGTAACACCGCCGACCATAACACCTTTAGCAATGTTACCGATGGTTCCGGCTTTATTTCCAAACAATACACCGATACCAATTTTTGCAACAGCACCAATGGTCGGATTATTTTTTACAAAATCGATAGGCAGGGTGTTTATGAATTTACTCGCAACTAACCCTCCAGCGACTTCCAAGGCAGGCTGGAAGCTTTTTAAATTGAGTTTTTTCATGGAGATAGAATTTATTGATGAATTTTTTGATTTACGACGACGGCGTCCAATTCTGCCAATAGCAGATTTGCGAGCGCATGATTTACATGCGATTTTACCGGAGCACATGATTATGCAGCTTTTTTTGAGCGAACAAAAGTGCAGTAGCCACCTGCAGGATTCTTTTTAACCATAGCAGATTTACCAGCACGTTTTGATGCATTAGCTGATTTAGTGGCTGCAGCTTTGGTTCGGCTACAAGACTTTTTGGTATATGTTCTACCAAAAGCCTTTAATGTTGCACCCAAGGATTTTTTTCCTACAGTTGCTTTGCGACGACGAGTGGTAGTTTTTTTTCTGCGGCGTCCGATGGATGAAGATTTTTTACTCATGACTGAAATTATTTTTAGTGAAGAAATTTACGATTTTGGAGTAGTCTGTTTTTTAACAACAGGCTTTGCTTTTGGAGCTGGTTTGCTAGAAGCAACCGGCTCTACATTGCGAGTTCTGCGACGTCTTTGTCTCATGTTGGTTTTATTTTTTAGAATTAATTAAGTCAGGTAAAAAAATTAATGCTGCAGCTCCTCCTAACACCCATGGTAAGTATTGAGTAATGGAACTTGAATCATTTCCGGAACCAGATCCATTTAAAAGCCAATCATTAGGATCTGCTGAAAATTCAGGAGTTGCAATACCAGCTAATGAAGATTGAAATTGAATTTTCTTTTGTTGATTCATCGCTTGCATAAAAGCACTAAAAGCAGATATTGCACTTATTAGAGCAATAACTAGTTTAGTAACAGCAGCAACAGTAATACTTATAGGTTCATGAATCCCAGGTCCATTATATCCTTGTGCTCCTGCGGCTTTTAATACAGCAATAGCATCAGCTGGGAAAATGCCAATTCCATTTGGTAATTTCAAACCTGTATTGGTTCTCATGATGCCATTTTTAACCATTAGGTTAACATTGGCACGATCTACATGAGATAATTGTGCAAGATTTGAAATAGCAATTTTATGAAGTGTAGATTTAGTACTTACTACATTTGGTTGTGAGTTTGCATCTTCAATAAATTCATACAAAACATGATGAGCAGATCCATCAATTCTTTTTGCAAGTAATTCAGCAAATTCATTTGCTAATTGGCATTCATTGAAATCATTTTTTACATCAGCGATGTATTTATTTAATTCCAGATAACGTTTGTATTCTTCGCCTTTTAATCCACCGCCCTTTTGCAATTCTTTTTGATGCAATTGAAATAATTCATTTTGCAGGCGTTTAATTTCCGGAGTATAAATTTCATTGCAATTTTTAGGATACGATTTTGGACGTGTATATTCTAGGGTTCCAATTCTGTGGTTGGTACCACTGATTCTGGTATTTTGTGCAGCCCGCTGAGTTTGCTTTATTAAATCATTGAGACGAGGATCTATATATCCAGTTGGCAATGTATTGTCATAATGAAAATGTCCTCTGCGAGCGCCGAATATTATATTCTGAGCTTGTTGTAAAAGTCCATCTGAATCACCGTAATAAGCTTTTAAAATATTGATATGATCCCAAAGCAATTCTAAAGTGAGTGCTCCTTCTGTAAGTCCTGCCGGTATGAGTTCTCTTTTTGCGGCCTGCTGACGTGGACCATCTGCAATACGCTGTCGTACGGAAGGTATAGCCTTACGAGTAGCAATCATTGGAAGTCCTTGTATATAAACTATTTTAGTCATGCGGTCCCATTTTTTAGAGTAATCGACTTCTTCATCAAACTTATCATGAACACTATCGAGAATTACTTCTTGATTATTAATTGTAGCAACTACATATACATGCGTTGGCTCTGCATTGCGACCATAAGACACAAAACGATACTTGTATTTAATCTTTAAGCATCGCAGTATGCTAGCTAGAAAAAGCGAAAAGGATTTACAGTCCCCGTATCCATCCTTCCATGTTTGGCGTGGATCTTTTACTTTTTCAAGCCCTGGTCTGTCAGCAACGTATCGAATATTCTTATGCACGAAATGCCAGATTTCATAAAGGCCGGCATATGATTTTTCAAACTGTGAAGCAAATTCACACATGAAATTGCCAAGCTTTGTATCTGCCAATAGGATCACCTTAATGATGTCCCAGGTATCGCCATCTTCATACATGGTGCGTTTTATTCCCGTTGGTTTTGGAATTACGCGTGTATCAATGGCCGTTTGGCTCATGCATTAAAAGGATTTAAGTTGATGTCTATGGGTATAGAAATACTTTCATAGGCCAACTGACCTTTTAATTTTAAAGCATTTAGATATTCACCACTTTTGATGATATCAGAAATTGCTGTGCTTAATTTTGAAAATTCAATTAAGCTATCTATCGTTATGATGCTGATTGCTTGAGGCTGGATCACATAGCTTTTGCGGATATCAACCGGAGCAATCGGGTTGATGCCGTAATGAACAAAACCGCTGAATCCATCCACGGGAATGGCTAAAGCGGTGTTGTTTTTTATGTGCAGATTTACTTTGAGACTAATACCAGAAAATGAAAGTGAGCCAACTTTAACGGTAGCTTTAACCAGGCTTAGATTATTGGCCACACTTCGTGCAATGGAATTAAATAAGACATATCCAACTGCAATGGCACCAATCCAAGTAAGAACTCCTTTCAATACTTTTATTTTAGGTTAAACTCAGTATGAGAGTTAAATAAAATGTAATAATAATATAATTAAAAAGGAACGTACTTATACCGGGAATTAAGGGTATTTATAGGGACTTATAGCCTTTAAATTGGTATTCCAGGTTAAATAAGTGGATGATTTGGCGTGTTTTTACAGCATCAAAGCGTCGTTTTTTACGATATAATTCAGGCGTTAAGCCAATGGAATCTAATACTTTAGGAGTAAAGTAGTCATTGCTTAATGCGCGATAGTCAAGTTTGCCTCCTGGCTGAACCAATCCGAGCCAGATGCAGAGTTGTTTTTTTGGTTACTGTAGGAAATTGATCCAAAAACGTACCATTTAATGATACAAATATATAAATATAATGGAATATATGATAAACTAATTAGCTGGCAATTTGCTGTCAAAACTTGATATACCGGTACAAAGCTGAATTTGGTATTCAAAGTTTTGAGGATTAGCTGATTGTGGACAAAATGGTTCAGGAGTCCTGCTGGCAAAGTACAGGCATTTTGTAAGGGTTATTTCTTTCTGTTAATAATACTTGGGCAGATTGGACGTTTCATTATATAATCATGTAATGTTTCATATATGGACCTTCTAATTAATAAGGACCTAATGGACCTGGATAATATTTGATTTATTTTGTAAAATGTTTAATGTTTTTCAAATATTATGGAATTTTTGTGGGACTTTGATTAAATCTATTATATATTTGTAATACAAACTAAGATCTATGAACAGCGGAACAGAGTTTAAAGTAGGTGCATTTCCACCTGACTTTAAGGAAAGAGTAATAAACGGGTTGAAAGAAAAGAGTGAAATTCTTGATGCAATCAGCAACGGTAAAAGGGCTGAATTAATAGAAGCTGGTAAAATTACTGGTTAGTGCCTCCACCCAGAAGGGCAGTTCCTTTAAAATTTAATTGGAAATTAGAAATAAATGGAAACATTTATAGTCTAGATCTAAGGCATGGTGATGCTTATGATTGGATAAATTATGCCTATGAGTTTTTGGATTGCTATGAGATAATATTAAACAATAAAAGACAAAATCAAAATACAGTATTTGATCGATCTGCAATTACAGGTATTTGCAGTGCTATACAGGATGTGGTATGTTCACATGAGGATACAATTTTATTTTATTGGAGTGATCATGATGGTATGAATAGCCTATCTCAAATATGGAATAATTGGTCTCCAAGCAACAATGAGGTAATTTGTATAACTAAGAATTTATCTAGCAACGGCTCTAATTTATATTTTGGATGCTTTATGCATAAGGACCAAAGTATGTATGTATCAATTAATTCCCATATTGAATCAATGACCCTCTAGTTTATTATGATCTCAAATTACGTGCAATGTCAATATCAGGAAACAATTGATTCTTCCAATCCAAATTTTCCTAATTTACTCCTAGATATTAGGGAATTCAATAAAAGTAATGGCTATTACGAAACTGACTCCAATCCCATTACAAAAGAAATTTTGCTTAAAAACAATATTACCGGATTTGATTATCTGCCTTTCAAATTTGAAGCTCAAATTGTACGACCTAGGTTTGAACCTGATTGTACGGACGAGAAACTAAAAATAATAATAACTGGTATAATCGAACGTATTTATATTGGTGAAATTAGCTCTTACCAGAATAAATTATTAGAAGATCCAAGGTTTAATTTTTCTGAAATAGAATAGTAATTTATTCTTAATTGTTCCAAAACGCCCAATCCGGCGTACCCCCCAAATTTAGCGAATGACTTGAAAAGCCTTAGTTTTTGCGTAAATGCCTACTTTTTCCGTAAGCCAAAAAGTTTTTGCGTAAATACTTATTTTCTAAATATAAAATACTTAAAATCTTTTGTTAATTACGTAGTTTCTTACTTACTTTCTTCGGGTATTAAAAAAAATTAACTTATTGATAATCAATGATGATTATTCCAAAAATACCCGTATCAGTATAAAATACGGAGTTTCTAGGCCGTTTTTGAGCCAGTCGGATAAAAACAGGTGTTTTTGTAAATTATTTGTTAAATGAGCCATTTTTACCGCATTTTCTTACTCAGTTTTTTTTCTTAAAGTACGTAATTACGTACTTTCTCATGGCAAACGAGGCGCAAAATGACTAAAACAGGTACATTTTGACCATGACTAAACACATCTTGTCATATATAATAATACTTAATATGAAAACAAGCTACGCAAAATCTTATTTGGTCACTACCCTATTTTGAGTTTTTGCGCGTCGAACATCATCCTCCTGCTGTACATAGTAAACAGGTTTTGGATTTGGCCGAAGGCCAGAGGAATAAATGAAAATGAAAAATTAAGGGTCTTTGCAGGATCCAGGACTAAATCAGCCTGCAGGATAGAATCTGCTCATCAGTGATCTGATAGCGGCTGCAAATGATCCGGAAGAGCTTGCGGAGGTTTACAACATCCTCGGTATTGTATTGGATTACATGACGGCGTTTGTCCTTATCGGCCCAATCGCGCCAAATTGTAAACACACTGGTCTTGTATTTGCGCTTTTGACGGCCCACAGCGTAGAGTTGCTCGATATATGCAAGCTTGTAGCTGTTTAATCCGGGTAAGACCTGCCTAAAGAGTCTCAATGCGTGTATGCAAATGAATGTCTCCTTCAAACTAATATCAAAGTGCTTTTCAAGGTATGCGATGTCAGGTCCATAAATAATTATATATTGGACACCCTCCACCAATGCGATAAAATTCTTTTTCGTGAGCTTAGGACCGTACAGTGCACCTGTACGGCCATCAGCAAAAGCGTATCCTAATAAAAAGATGTTCTGATCGAGTGTCCACTCGGCATCAAGGTATAATGTCATTACTTAGGGTTATTTAAGTCCTAAAACATATTGTTTTAGTTCATCCTGGTATATATTTTTTTCAACTTTTTCTGATTCCATTAAATAAGAAAATAGGTCATGATTGAAAATTGATTTAATAGAATCTTCTATTAACTCGCGAAGCATCTCTGGCCTAACAGCATCTAATTCTACTTGACCCAATCCATCCCAATTAGCTGTACGCGAATCTGTAGATTTCGCGGGTGCTGGTGGTAATTTCCATTTTATTACTTGACTTTTCATTAAAGCAATTCTTCTTAAATCAACTTCAATTCCAAATCTGCTTAAATTTTCTACGATACTTCTTGGTATGTCTTCCCCAGATGGGTCGTAATCACCAAAGTATAATATGATAATTTCTTTGTCATCATCGATTGATGACATTCTTTTGTACATTTCATTTAAAAAAGTTAAAGAGGGATAACCCTTGCATGCACCAAGAGATATATTCCATTCTTGACATATTGGAGCAAAAACACCTTGTAGTGCTTTTTTCTCTATTAATACTTCTGGATAAACTGGTTGGTTTTCCCATCTATTTTTTTTGTAATTATTCATCCAAGCAATGATCTGTCTTTTTCCCAAATCAATTTCTGATTCTAGATTAGTTTCTTCATGTGCAGTTTCGCCTATCATTTGTCGATCAAGATCAGAAAATTGATCAAATGAAATTGTATTATCCCATCGAGCATCAATCATTGCAGCAACTACTCTTTTATAATGTTGAATGTCATTGGTCATGCCAAGCCCAACAAGCTGATAATGCAACGCTCTTAAAGTAAGTACACCATATTCGTATTCTTGACATATATCAACCGAGTTGTCAATAATCCATTTCTTAGTAAATGCATCTTTTCCCATTGAAATATAATTTTTTACTTAAAAAAAGCCAGGAGTGACCCCCTGGCTTTGTCTCAAAATAATTTACTTTCATCTAATTGAGCTATATAATCCACCCACTTTTGGGCCGACGTTCAGTTTTTTGTTTACCTGATGCATCCATGTACCAAAGAATTTCCCAATTGAGTTTTTTGAATGGTACGACATGTTGGTAAGAATTCGGAATGTTGCGCATATCTGCAAGCGTTCCATTGATTGGAGTTTTAGCAAGCACCTTGCCAGGCAATGTTGGCAATGAAAAAGGTTTTACCATAAAAGAAATTACCGGATAATCACTTGCAAGTTTCAAGGCGATATTATCAAGTCCTTGATTAATGTTTTGATAAGCGGGCATGATGATGCCATTTTGACGTGCATACGATGCATACGCATGATGCGCATTTTCAATCCACAGATCCTGAGTACCTCCGGGGATGGTGCCAACATAAGCAAAGAAAATTTCAACCCGATCTCTAGTAGAAGATCCATAACCTTTAGCAATAATAATATCAGCTGCAGGCACACCACAGTATTTCAAAAAGTCTGCAATAGAATTGTTATTGATATCATCAATAACAATGGATACAGTTTTATTTAAATATTTAAGCCTGACGATTTCATTTTGATAATAATCGTAAGCGGTTTGGTAGATTAAATTTCCGGTAACAAAATTCATGTTGTGAGATTTAAGTTATTAATAATTAACAAGCTGGTTTTGGATTATAAGGAACGAGCAATTCACCACTTTTAAACTGCCGGACCTGAGCCGGACATTTTACATCCATAGACTGATGTTTATTGCGTGCAATCATAAAACGATTAGCATTTTGTGCACATGCTTGGATGGTATCAATTAAATCCTTGGCCGTGCGGTATAAACTACCAGGATCCGTACCATTAGCAATTGCATTTACAAACTGCACTTTAAAATTGTGGTACTCATTATGCAGTCTGTTGCGATGTAAGCGAAGGAACTCCTCCGGAGACAACTCGCGCGCTGGTGTTTTTACTTGCATGAGAAATTGATTTTAATGAAACCAATAATTTTTTATCAACCACTTCGCGGTACCCGGTTTCAAATTCGATGTAACATTGTTTGGAGGGATTGGTAAGCACAATGCGACACGCTCTGCCGTATCTGGCCGGAAGTTCATTACCGATGTATTGGTAATCAAACTTTTTTTCCGACAACTTTTTACGAATGGTAAACACAGGCTTTGAATTTGAAATAAAAAAAATAGGCAGGAACGACGGTGAACAATCGCCGAACCTGCCTTGCTAATCTATGATAGCCGTTCAACTGGTTTAACGCAAAGAATAATTTAGAATAAAACAAAAGGCGCCGCATGACTTTACACACTGCGCCTTTAGGCCAAAAACGATTGTCCGATACAACCAACCAAGTATGCATGGACTGAATATTTACTGTATCTGTATGGGGCAAAAAAATAACCCGGCACGGAAAGCACATTTGCAAAATGGATCTGCCGAAGCCGTAGCCGGGTGTAGATTTAGGTTCTATATCATAATTGAAGTGATCCATTTTGCAAATAACACAACAAATATGGTACAATATTTACCAAATAATGAAATTTAATGCGTTAAAATTTCATTAAAAGGTACGAAACATTAAATAAAAGTGAATATAGCTTAAGCTTTTTCCTGTCGAAAATCAAGCTCTAATTGATCCAAAAGCCCTTGCAGTGCGGTATAAGAGCGATAAAGGGATACCCTGTCTTCAACAGTGTAGTCAGAAAGGATCGCGGAGCAAAAGGCTAAATTGAAAAGCTCCTCCAAGTCCATACGGACCATTTTCATGTCTAGTTCAGCGGCCAACTCTGGGAGGGCCACTAAAGGCTGGTGTGCAATATCCATAATGATTAAAATTTTCAGGGACCGAAATAAATCGATTCGGGGAAATAAGGACGAGAGCCTATTTAGACAAAAGTGTTATCTGAGAGTCCCTGTAAAAATAGAAATGTTATCAATTACAAAGACAAAAAACAAAAACTTTAACAACAAAAAAAGAGGGCTATAAAAGCCCATTGTCAGCAAAGGAGTAATAAGAATCCGAAGTAATGATGATATGATCTAAAATTGGAATGTCCATGATCTTACCCGCAGAAACTAATTTGCGCGTAAGGTGTATATCCTGTTCAGAAGGACACAGATTGCCAGACGGATGATTGTGAGCCACCAGGATACCCGTAGCACCGGCACAGAGCGCACAAGCAAATACCATGCGAGGATCGCACACGGTTCCGGTAATGCCACCAGCAGATATTTTAACAAAACCCAAGGGATGATTGGCACGGTTGACCAATAGCAAAATCATTTCTTCGCGGTATTCAATGAGGTCCGCATCAAAAACGGAGCGAAATAAATTGGCAGCATCACCAGAACAGCTGATTTTAGAAGATACAAAGCAGCCTTTTTTGTACCTGATTTTAAGCTCAGGCAGCTTTTGTTTGAAAGCATTCATAGATAAAAGTTTTATGCTTACCCCAATGCGCAAAAGCAAAAAATCCGGATCAAGGCCAGGAAGAAAAAATACTACCCGAAACAACGTCAAGGTGTGGAGATTTTTTAGAACCTGCCCTACCCAGGGCTCCGGCCTTGTCAGGATCCAAACCGTGGCCAGCCATAAATTTGCATACAAACGCTTTATCGAATGGCAAAAGCAAAAAAAAGCCCCTGACTCAAAAGAATCAGAGGCCAGCCCAGACAATGGACTATACAAATCAGAAGTGTCAAACGGTCGGGCTAGTGGACACTACACAGCCTGCAGCGTGCAGACCGCGTAAAAACTCCAACAGCTTGCGATGGGTAAATACCAACTCCCCGCGTGTAGAAGTCGAAAACTCGGTGTAATCAGGCGAAGAAAGTGCGGTGAAAAAGATTTCTTCCAACTCCTCGGCCATTTCACCCGGAACAGAAGCATCGCAAAGATCTGCAACCAGCTTTGAAAGCTGCACCGGATCTACTGCGGAAAGTTTAAAATTCAATTGTGTGACAGACATAAATACAAGTTTAAAAAATTACCAATACCGGAAGTGTCTGCCACCTCCTGCATGAGCAAGAAATCGCCAGGCCTTACGACGCTGGCCTTCCGGTGTTTCTTAAAATTATTTCTTGTAAATGCTCATTATAGATGAAGATGACAGACGGTACAAATGTACGACAAGGTTTTGAAAAGGAAAAGTTAAGATTTTTAGGGGGTGGGGGTGGTTGGATCTGGGGGGGGGCGAATAGTATTTTGGGATATGTTAAATAGTTAATATAAAAATTAATTCTTTTGGTGTATTGCAGAATTAATTTCATTACTATTAAATTTGTAATTCAACAAACCAACCAATGTATATGAAAAAATTAATTTTAGTTTTCTTTGGCATTCTTAGCATTAATTTTGCTAAAACCCAACCTTCAAATTCTCAAATTGATACTTTTGTTGATGTAATTTATGATATCAATTGGTATCTTGGGGATAATTGTATTGATAACCTGAACGCTAATGATTGGCCAGACAATTTACATTTTAGATTATATTTATGGAACTGCTTAAGTACATTGGCTGGGTATTCTTCTGACACGAGCAATCATTTATTTCATCCAAATAATATTAGTGAATTTAATGCTTGGATGGATCGAATGTTTGAAATTTATTATTTGCTTCAAACAGCAGGTCAACTTGATACGGATGAAGAAAAATTGGCTTTTCTGGAAGATTTTTTCGATAAGTATATAGTAAAAATTAATTCACAAGAAGAATTAGACATACCTCCTCAAGGTTTGAATCCCTGTACAGACAAGTGTCATGATGATGCCTTAGATTCGAGTCTTTTGTGTTTACTATCTTGTGCCGGTGGCCCCGCAGCATGTTGGTACGGCGTAGCATGTATTATTGTTGAAGCCAGAAAATATGATAGATGCATTGATGCATGTTTTGGAAGGTAAATTAATTTAATTAGTTTGAAATAAATATTTAAAATGGAAGCCAAGTTATTGATTGGGAACAAGTTAAATGTAATTTTATTCATTGCATTTGCTTCAGTAAATGTTTTTTTGAAAGATAATATAAGCTATGTTGCTTTTTGGACAATTGAAATTTTAATTGCGGTGGCAGCAATAATTAATAACATATTTTTTTACAAATCACTTGATGCTGAAGACTCAAGAAAATATCTTTTAAACTTATTGCTCCCTTTAGCGATTATTGCAGTTGTCCTAATCATTATGTTATTAAAATAGATCACTAAACATTTAATTTGAAAAGCAGTTAAATGAATTTATTTGACTGCTTTTCTTTATTTGATATGTTACTATATTCTTTTAATCACCCCATAGGGTAAACAGCCAAAACGAGTATCATCATCAGATTCTCCAGGAACAAAGGTCTTTTGTTTCATACTAATGCCCCACATCTTAAACCCTTTGGGAATACGATTATACCACTCGCCGGGGAAAAGAAACAAACCATGCACAATATGATCTATATCAACTTGATCAAAAATCATAAATCCAACTTCAATTAATCTTTTGGAGTCTGCATTTTTCATAAATTCTCTAAACTCTGATTCGTTATAGGGAATATATTTATCCCTGATCGGCTCTGATCTATTGAATTGGGGCGTAATGAATTTAATCTGATGTTTCATTGCCTTCTTCTTTTTTAATTTTCCCTTATAAATTTCCAATAACCCTTTAGAGGAATTAAAACTGCTTTCCAGCTTTCAATTTCATCAGAAATAAATGATGATGTAATTGCCCCATGAAAATCATCTTTTAATTGCTCCTCGACATAAATTGGAATGTACAATTTGAATTTTGCTATTCCATCATTAAAATCATTACGAGTAAAGACAAAATTCCTGTTCTTGTTAACTTTTTTTATGAGTGCTACTTTCATTTTTCCTTAAATTTAATTTATTAAAATCAGGCAAAGGCAATTCATTTATTACATAATACTTCTCCGGAAAATGTCCATTTTTCAGAAGAAATTCAATCATTTCAGAATCAATATACAGACTCAATTTTATCTTTTTTGTTGTAATATTTAAATTTACGAAATCTAGTATCGTCTTCAGATTGATTTATGGGTGTATCCCAAAATTCAAGGTCACCTATTATAAAGATCGACACAACGACAACATTTATCCAAGAAGATAATGAAACAAAAGTACAGAATGCAACATCTCTATATGTTGTTTGTAACTTGTAGCCATCATTAATATTCTTAATGAGACTAAAACTTAGAAGCCATCCTATCACTACGCCCAATAAGTAGATTGATAATCTATATTTCAATTTCATTGCCTTCTTCTTTTTTAATTTTGTCATAATATTTTCTCCACCTTTCAGACCAATTAAATTCAAGGCTTGATGCATCGTCTATGCTAAATTTTCCGCTAAGTTTCTTTACAGCAAATTGAACATCAAGAAATAGCTCGAGGCCTTCATAATCTAAATGAAAACCAACCATGGATAATCCAATTCTGAAATTTTCAATTTGGCTATCCCGATCTTTAATTTTTACTTTCATTTGTCTAATATTTGAACTTTAATACTTAAAATGAATACATCCAAAATCTTCCATCACATAGACTTTGCTTTTTACAAAAATGCTTTCCCTTTCAATATGGATTATCTGTTGTGATGGCTGGCCTAATGCTGATCCCAAATAAGGTTTAATAAAAACCTTTTTGCAGTTCCCGAATCTGTCCATGGTTGAGTTTGCTGCATAATGTTCACAATTTTTACATCTACCCATTAAACCAGAACAATCTTTGTGATCCATTTTTACTAGCATTTATCGTTAAAATATGACGTTGAAGACATCTAACACAACGGCGTTGCATGCGCTGAGACCGGCCACGGGTATCAGTTAGGTTTTCTATCTTCCAAACATGACCAAACAGGCATTTCCAACGGAAAGAAGAAATCTTATTCAGAAGTCTGAGTATCCAAAATTTGAGTGATTTAAATTTAATCATATTCATGCACATTTAAATTGATTGTGGTATTTCTGAAATGTTTCACATTTTATAAGCAATGCATCAAACTCAGCAAGTTTTTGCTCACATGTTTTAATTAATTGATTGATGTATTGCTTTTTCTTTCCATTTTGCGGTTCTTTTTCAAGTCTCATTTCCAAACGATGCTTAAGTCGTTCGACAAAATATTTTTGCTGTTTAAGCGAAACAATCCTTTGATCTATGTCATTAGTTTGAGGATAAGCGTGTCTTTGATTAAATTTTTCTTCTTGCATGATTAGAGTTTTTATAAGTCAGTAATTTTTTGATTGATTTCAAGGCTTGCCTGGTAGGCCTCTGCAAAACTTGTGGCTTCGCGAACAATAATATCAAGGGCCGATTCTTCACGAGGTGAAAACACATCCAACTTTTTTAATAATAGCTTATTGCGTGGATTAAACTTTTTCCAAAACAAGCTGCAATTATGAATTTTAAATTCCTTTCGCTCCATTTCTAAAATCTCATCGACACTAAACAGATTGAGAATGCCTTCCGCATCGAACAAGGAGCTTGCAGTTATGGTGTAATAAATAGAATTTTTTCTTGTTGATTCAACAAGCTCTGATCCAGTTGAATGATCAATATGGTAAACTTCATATGGATTGGAGTAAACACTATTTTTTAATCCCATTTTTCTTCCAATGCCCAACGAATTTTTGGTAGGTTAACCGATGGATCATTAATTAGATCTTTAATGTCCTTGCTTGAGTAGTATATGATGGGCTTTTAACTCTTGACATGTGTTCACAAAGCACCATTTCCAATGCATGTTCAATAGAAGTTTTAGAAACTTTTACAATTGCATCAAGAGCGTCTGTTTTAATAATATCCGGATGAAACCATTGACGATGCTCATACACCGTAACAATTTTACGCTGCTGCAGGAAATACAGAAAAGCTGGTATCTCTTTTCTAAGCTTATCATACCAGTAGCGGTCCAACTTTGCCTCAGGGATGGGCTGGACTTTACGCACCCAAAAACGAACTGCATCCTCTGGAATATTTACAAAGGATGTTTCATCGTTGGTGCCGACTCCAACCTTCATATAGTTGTCAATCAAATCTGCATCAACACCCTTGTATTCTAACTTACCCTTATCGGTTGTGACCAATGATTTAAGCTTTTCAATGGTTTCTTTTTTATCTAAAAAAGCTTCATCGATGTATACCAATAACGAGGAAGCAAAAAGAGAAGTAAAATTTCCGTTCAATTGTTGTGAGTTTATAGGTTTAACATTTTGCTGAAAAATCGCGCCCATCCATTCCCAAAATTTAGTCTTACCAGTACCGCGTTCCTTAGACACTAAACATAGGATCGGAAGGAACATCGTTGGCATCATGTAAAGCAACTGGATATAATCCAAACCAAGTTCCCACTCATTGTAGAGCTTGCCTTTATGCATGATGGTACCGGTACCAAAAATATGTTTAACAAAATCAAGAGATAGGTCAACCGGTCCAGGTTCCGGATTATGACTTAATTCAAAATAGCGGTTGTAGTATTTCATTTCGTGGTTGTTCTTACGATCCACGACGATTTCTTCTTTTTGGTAAGCAATGTGGGAAGGCCGGTTAACAAAACCGTTATAGTAAGGTATATCATATATTAGCTTATTAATAAAAACTTTGAGCGATGCTTCTTCAATGAATTTCTCAGACTTGTTTTTAAACATCCCCATGATACCAGCACGCTTAATAGGCTTCAAGGTATTTTCATGTTCCCCGTATTTTGTAGAAATTGGACCTTTGATAAAGAAGGTAGAATCTACCATGATAAACTGGCTGGCTTCTCCACACTTAATGTATTTTACTTTATTGGCAATCTCATCATACTTGTAAGTGCCATTTAAGAAAACAAACTCGCGATTGCCAATTACATGCTCATATTTATCATAAAAGGATTTTACATTGTCATCTAGACCAAAATAAGCTTTAAGCTTAGTAGATGACATGGCACCGATTTCCATCTTCTTGAAAAAGGTACCGGATCCGTGATCTTCCTGTAATTCTTTTCTGATTACAGCAATTGCGGCTGGATTGTCAATAATTAAATCATCGATGCCCTTAGAGAGGCTTTCTTCTTTAATGTGTGCAAAGAACTGTCGAACCGGAAAGTCTGCTGTACGCTCTTTAAATTGCATTACAGAGTTTAAAAACTTTCTTGGCCGCTTGCCAAGATCCTTATCTTCTTTCCATTCCACAAAAAGGGAATCGGCATCCGTTAACCAGGTTATTGTTTCAACTTGGCACACCAGAATTACATCAGCAATGAATTTGAATATCCCAGCAAGGCCTTTGGCATTCCAAATTTCAATGCCTGGAATGCCAACGATGTCAAGGCCATTTTTAGCCCCAACATAAGCCTTGATTTGTCCTTCGGTAATTACAAGGTTTTTAATTTTTTGCTTCTCACGGAACTTCTCAACGATTTGTAGCGGTATATATGGAAAAACGCCATGGCCACCCTGAAACGGGGTTATCTTACGAGCTTCGCCGTCAATGACTTTGGGTTCAGCCCAACGAACAAAGTGGAAGATCTTATGATCAAGTTTTGCAGACGATTCTTTGATGTCAACGGTTATGAATTCCCGATTGAGGTCAAAGATGCCAATACATAAATTGCCTTTAGCATCTGACCAAAAGATTGGCTTTTTGACCTTGGATCCATGCGGTTCATCCGGATGGGCATTGTAAAGAGCCCAATCCTGATCAGCATTGAATCCAATCAGATTAAGTCGATCTAAAGCGTAATTCACGATATTTCGCTGGCGACGTCCTTAAATTCAACCCCTATGATATTACATAGCTTGATGACATCGGTCATGATCAGATCCCGATCTGAGAATAGTAATGAGGTGAATTTGTGGATCGATAGGCCTTCATTAAACACACGTTTTTTCTGGTAAGCATTTAGATCTCTACCAGGAACGAGCCAGGACTCCTTTTCTGTCCCTAATACAAGGGGTTTGATGATATCTGCGAGCATAAATTTTGGTTAACTGGGAGCAAATATATAACTAAAAGGAAATAAAATGATAACTAAAAAGGTATTTTATTTAACATTTAACGAAATAAGTTGTAATATTTTTGCACTAAAATTATAAGTTATATGAATAAAACACAACCCAATCCCGAATATTTTGGCCTCCACATTGGCGAATTAGTTAAGAAACTAGTAGAAGAAAAGGGCTATAGCCATCGTTATATTGCGACAAAAATGGGAATCAGCTATACAGGCTCTCATCACAAGTATGCCAACCCAATTTATGGAAGTATTTATGATTTAATTAAGATCTCCCAGATCCTTAATGCAGATATAATAGGCCTGATATACAATGAAATACATGTGCGCTATCCTGAATTATTTGCTTACAAGGAATTTCATAATGTAAAGCAATATATCAACGGAAAAGAGAACGATCCGATGGCAGTCCTTAAAAAGGAAAACGAGAGCCTATATGCACTTATCAAGGTCTTGAAGGCAGCTCAAAAACAATAAATTAAACTGTAATTCTCATTCCATATTCCTTATAATATTATAACTAAAAGGGAACGAGACGTTTCAAATTAGTTATCAAATTCATACTATAAATTATGGGAAAACCTTAGAGAGTATATTCGGAAGTTGCCGCTTACCGGGGTACATAAAACCAATGTAATTTATGGAACCTCAACTGTATTTTTATTCTTTTCGTACCGGAATCATCGGAACGGCAAAACCTGAATGGATTTTGAATGATGTAAAGATTCCTGCGTATGATATTAAGCAAGCAATCGTCTTGTTTTTTGGCTCGAATGGTTTAGGAAAAAGAAAATGAATCCTTGGAAATCGAACATTGACAAAGTCTTTGCTCCGGACGCCGATTGGGTAAGTTACTTTATCAGACAAGTGATCGAATATGAAATTGCGTCTAAGTCGTATTGC
Organism: Saprospiraceae bacterium; assembly: GCA_016712145.1. Classification (NCBI taxonomy): domain Bacteria; kingdom Pseudomonadati; phylum Bacteroidota; class Saprospiria; order Saprospirales; family Saprospiraceae; species Saprospiraceae bacterium. Next base: position 614,153 of record JADJRO010000001.1, on the reverse strand, counting down.
TGTAGAGTCAATTACAGGACAAAAAAGGTTTGGAATCATCATGAATTTGCTGATTTTTTTGCTAAAAAATAAAAACACTGGCCTGACAAACTCGCATTTGTCAGTGCCAGCATCTGTGATTGGTTTTAGACTTGACTTTGATTTAAAAAGCCCTGAAAGATGTTGTACATCAATTTGTGATGTGCTTTCATGATGTGCTTAATAAAAAAGAAAACAGCACGCTGCAGTGAACTGTCTGAAGGACCGTAATATTCTGTTGTGCCGGTCATTCCGGAACATTCATACTGGCCATTGATGTATCTGATGCTTACAACAGTTGCACCAAACAATCCAAGCAGCTCAATGTAATGATGAATCAATTGCTCTCGATCTGCATCATTGACCGGTGGCTTAGCCAGGTCATGAAAATAAGCACGATCTACAATTGGTGGATCCGGATTTACTACCGGTGTTTTTTTTGCTTGACTTACAAGCTTTGATTGTTTCTTAACCATAAGAAATTTTTTAAATGGATGCAAAAAAAGCGGCGTATCCTTTCCCGCTGGTTAAAGTCCAATCATGGGCTTGCCGAATCCATTATAGACGCGGCACGGAGGTAATACGCCGCTGGATCTTCCTATAGGACATAAAAAAAGCCCTATGAGTTGTCAGGGCATCACTACCCTTACTGAAAAAAACTTTAAGCATTAAAAATATAAGATGCAGTATTGATACGGTGGTGTTATAGGAGTGTTAAAAGTTAAAAGAAAGTGCTTAAATATTTTGAGATTAATCCAATTTGAGTAATTTTATACTATCCTTAAGACCAATTCTTAAATTTCATTCTTCACTTTTTTAAAAAATTTAATATGAAAAAAATTGGTCTTAAAATATGCATTTTTTGCATATTCATTTCAGCTGTAATTTCTTGTGCTGAAGAGAAAATCGACAACAGTTATTATTCAGTAACACTGAAACCAACCAAAGATGATACTTTAAAAATGGAAAAGTTAAGGTTAAATTTAGTTGCACAATCACTTTTAAATACTGATTGGCTAGCAAATTTTGCTAATTTACAAGCTTTGAAGGATTCAGGTGTTACGTATTTAGCAAATAATAATGATCAATTTGAATTAAAAGAGCAGTTATATTCTGAAGGTGATCCTGCATATTTTGCCACGTGGTCTGAAGAAATAGAATCGAATTTAAATAAAATAAAAGATACAGATATTAAAGCATGGAAAGCAAGCAAATTTGGAATAAAAGATACTACTTTATTAAAAACAGTACAAATTGGTGGGAAATTGGTAAATATCAAAGAAGAAGTTGCAAGTCTTTTTGACCCAAGTAATCATTCTTGTTCGTTGCCTTCAAAAGTATTATCTAAAATTAAGGAACTTAATAAAAAGCAAAGAAGAATTGGACGCCTCCTTTTATAACAACATTGCTAAATAAATTGCCATCTGATCAAGCGTTACTTTATTCTGATTCTGATATTAGTGATGTAATGCATACTTTTCAAGTAAAAACTGTGGGCGCTAATTCAATTGAATATTATCGGACAGTATCAACGGCTTCAACTTATAAAAATTTTGAATACGAAAAATTCATGCTGTTAGGCAAAAGCAATTTTTTATATACCTTGGATTGTTCAGGTTATTTAAGCGCAGCTATGGAATTTACTGGTGCTGTGCCGCTTACAACAGAAGTAAAATCATCTGCTAATAGTGCATTAACTACTAAGAGTTCGTTTTTTGTTGGAGGTGGTGTTTTGGTTTCGCCATTAGCTGGTGCTTATTTTGGAAGAACTTCATTGGAAATGGATACCAGCCTTCGGATTCATTTACTTGAATTATTAACTTCATTTCCAGGTATTAATGATGCAGATACAATTAGATTTAATAATAATTATAAAGCTATCTGGTCTTCAAGTAAGGGATCACATGGATTTAATGGAGAAGCAAACTTTAAAGTGAACGCAAGTTTAAGCTTTGGAGTTGCAAGTATTGCTGGACAGACGGAAGGCAATACAAAATTGTCGCGCAATTCAACATTTTCAAATTTTACAACATATATATTGCCTCCAGATTCTGAGGAAAATCTTCCAGTGATTAAATTTGGTATGTTAAAAGCAGAGCTAACAAAATTGAAAGGAAGATAACCTGTATTTATAATTAAATAAATATTATAAAATTTGTGATTCTTTATAAAAGATACTATTTTTATAGCTGTCTATGGTTAATCTGTAATTAAAATGAGGAAATTAGGTATAGTATTAGTGACCTGGTCAGTAATTATGTTTTTTGGTTGTATATATCTTTTTTGGAAATGCTATGTACTGAATTCCAAAGTCGAAAGCCTTTACTCAATAGTAAAAACCGAAGTATCTAATAATTCCAGTAAAAATGAATTGACCCAAAGAATACAAGATTTACAGCTTCAACAAGCAAATACGATTACGTTGATTGAATATCAAAATAATTGGACAACAACATATGTTTCAATATTATTCGTCCTCTTCGGAATCTTTGGATATTCCATCTTTCAAAATTTTATTAAAATCAAGTTTGTCGAGCTCAAAAAAAAGCTGAACAATACATATAACTTGTACAATAACAAACATGAAGAAAATTACAGTATCCATGATTCAAAGATAGAGAAAATTCATGAAGATATTCAATTGATTGCCGGAAATTTATATGCAACAATTGCAAATACAAATCAAAGCACTATTCATAAATTTATTTATAGTTTTAGGTCTGCAATGAATTTCTATAACTATTATGTGAACAAACCAGAGCGAATGAGTACTGTATTACGTAATCTTCAATTTTCTGAATGATTTATTTTTTACATTAGTGAAAATGACAGATCAGGATTCGATGAAAATGATTATAATTTCTTTCTAGAGTGCTTAGATCAATGCAGAAATGATTTGATGATATTGATTCAATGTGGTAATGCCGAAGTTTCGAAAACAGCAATTAGTATACTTTCCAAAGTAAATAAATTTTAAGATCAACTGATGTACAACAAAAACGACCCCTGGTTTCCCAGTGGCCGTCTGAGACTGTTTATCTCTCTATTACCCCAATCCGATCCAGCAGGTTATGCAGATCGATATCATTCGTCTATTAATGTTTAAAAAAATCAGGGTCACGGTAGGACTGGCCGGTAGCATAGCGAAAGAGCTTAGTGGCCTCCCCTATTACAACCAGGATGGTACCAAAGACTGCAGATGTCTGCATACAAATACCATGGTGTTGGCAAATGGCCTGCAGATTTTCAGTTGAAAACATCATATTGAAAGTACCAATTGCAGTACTTGTCCAGCCAAGGATCATGGTTTTTTTTCCACCAAGTACTTTGGAAAGTAGCAGCTGAGCTGCCCAGGAATAAATCTTATTCAATGTATGTAAGTTTTTGGGTTATGGAATTAAATCGAGGTTTGTCCAAAATTCTGGACCTTTAGGAACTTGCATATATTGATTTTTAAAAATCCGCCCTTTTCATTGAAGCTTCTTGTGAATCGATATTTTAATATTGAAGCTTATATGGATATATATTCTACTCTTTAAATTACAATTAAGCTTCGAAATGAAGAATAAATAAGGATTTTTATACAATTTCAACCACCAAACGGAACCAACAACGTGTTTAATAGGAATTATTTGGAATGATAACAATGCATCTAGCATTCAAGCCTAGTTGCCATTTAACAAGTTTTAATTCATTTACTTATTAATTGAGTATTAGATATCTTTAAGTTTATAATTTTAGTTTCCAATTCCCTATGCTAAACATCACCTCCCAGCACATTTTAAATACAGCCTCTACCCTCTTGGGATTATGCCTGGTTGTGATCACCTCCTTGCATTTAACTAGCCAGCAGGAAAATAATTTAATAGATGAAATCACTTCTGTAATTTCCTTGTTGTTGGCAGCTGCCTGCATCGTTTCTTTTATTTCATTGCGTACTCAAAATCCTAAGCTGGAGCGTAACACCGAACATATAGCTGACCTCTTATTTATGATTTCCCTCTTTTCTATATTGGTCTTGATCATCTACATCGCTTACGTTGTGATCTAAGTTCACCACAAAGGCAATTGGCCGTTTTTAATTCTAATAAATAAATCTGTCCGTAAAGTGGCTTTCTGTGGATTGGGATAATTGCGTTTATACGCTACTTTGAATTGTTGCCGGATGGAATCTGAAAGGGTACCACTCCCCTTCATTCGGGTCTTAAAATTTGAATCATTCAATTGACCCTGATGGCATTCTTTGATTGCATTGAGTATTCGTTGCTTGCGATCCGGGTATTGTTCATCCAGCCATGCACTAAACAATTCAGGCAGTTGACCATTAAGCCGCACGATTTGATAGGATGCGCTGCTTGCTCCGGCATCTGCTGTTAACTTTACCATTTCCATTAATTCAGAATCATTAATCCCGGGAATAATCGGCGCAAGCATGGCATGAACCGGAATTCCGGATGCTCTTAATTTGCTAATCGTTTGCAGCCTGCTTTCAATGGTGGATGCACGCGGCTCCATGATACGTCGGGTCTTGTCTTCCGAAGCACTTACTGAGATCGCTACAGACACCAAATTATGAGAATTCAGTGCACTCAAAACAGTAAGATCTTTCAGGATAAGTGCATTTTTAGTAATGAGCATGACCGGATGTTTTAGAAAGAGGAATAGGTCCAGGATTTTACGTGTCAGGCCAAATTTTAATTCGGCCGGTTGGTAACAATCCGTATTTCCTGAAAGCATGATGGGTTTAACTACATAGTTTGTGGATCCTAATTCTTTCTTTAAAACCTCTATCGCATTTTGCTTAACCAATATTTTTGTTTCAAACTCATCTGCGATGCTGTAGCCCCAGTAGTTGTGGGTCAATCGGGCATAACAATAGGTACAACCATGCTCACATCCTTGATACGGATTTAAGGAATAATCCATAAATAAATCCGGACTTGCCACAGGATTGATCATAGATTTAGCCATAATTGGGATGTACTGCGTTTTTATTTTCTCAATACCAGCTTCTTGTTGTGATAACTCAAGTTCAGTTGCCGTTTGAAGTTTAAAAAATCGATTTGGAATGTGCATGTTGGTTCCCCTTTCTGGCAATTTAGATTTTTTCATAGACGATATATTAAACAAGGCATGACGAAATATACGACCATATTTAAATCATTGATTTGTTTTCTTTGTCCTATTTTTGTATAAAATATCAGAATGGCCTTATTTGATACTATAAAATCTTGGTTTTCAAATCCTTCTAAGTCCAATAGTCAAATAGATGGGATTGATTATCAGGATACTAGATTTTCCGAAATCGAAAATCAGCAGCCGGTGAACCAAGCCAATCATTCGGGCCAGGAAGGCAGTGGATCCTCGGAATTTTTAGAAAAAGCAAAGGATTTTGTAGCAGATTCTGTAGGTGAAGCAAAAGAGCAGGGAAAACACTTGTGGTCAGAAATCAAAGAGAAAATTGAAATACTGGACGATTCTACTCGTGAATTCAGAGAAAATATTGTAGAAAAAGCAAAAGAAGGCTTGGAAAAAATGGATCATTTTATTGATGAAACCGTTGAAAAAGCTAAAAAATTAGATGCTGATGAAAATTTAAAAGATCAGAACAATGATGGAATCGCAGATAAACCCATTGATTTTGGAAAAAATTTAGAATCTACACATCCTGATTTTTTCAGTAAAGCTGAAAAATGGTTGGAAACGCAAAAAGATCATACTGCAGTAGATCAAAAGAATTTAGAACCTAGTGAATCAAAACAAAAAACGATTACCCCGGTTGAGTTACCTGACGATACAAAAACAAATTAATTTATTTTAAAATTTAAAATTGATAGCATGGCAATGAAAGATTTTTTTAGCAAGCTTTTCGGAATAAGCAAAGAAGCTACACAACAAGCAATTGATAATGCAGAAAAAACAAAAGATCTGATTGAGAAACAAACAGAGGAATCCATTGAAAAAGCAAAAGCCTGGGCAAATACAGCCATGCAAGAAGCAAAAGAAAATACGATGGAAGCAGTTACAAAAATACAAGAATCAGAATTTGTTAAAAAGGCTGAGCAAGTTGCTGAAACAAGTTGGGAAAAAACAAAAGAAATTACGCACGATGTACTTGAATCTGCTCAACATTTTGCAGAGAAGGCAGCAGATACGATGGAGGATTTGGCTGAAAAGTTGCAACCAAAAGATACTACTCAAAATCCAAGTGATACCAATAAGCCGGAAGATCAAAAACCAGCTTAATCAATGAGATCTTGGTATTGTCTTCTGTTTTTAATTTTTGGTTTGGTTTCATATAAGGTAAAGGAAAATCAAACCTATTTTTATGTAGATGAATCTTGGATTGAAGTTCATTTTAAAAAATCAATGCCAACCGAACAGCTTGTTGATATCAGAGATCGATTGCTACCATACGGAGTCATTGTAAAATACCTGACGATTCAACGAGATTCTTTAAAAAATATCAGTATGTTTCAGATAGAAGTTCAGGATGGAAAAGGCAAAATCGCTCGATCCCACACCGAATTTTTAGATGAGATTCCTTACGGTATAAGAATCCATCGGGGTGATTTATCTGATGAAGGCTTTAAAGTCGGTCCACTTTATGAAAAGCGTCCGCAATAAATAGTTCAAGAGAAATCTATTTATTTAGAACCATTTCTAAATTGGCTGGACTGTAATTTATGGATTTTAATACTTTGCCATCTTCAGTACGGTAAACCAAAAAACGATCTCCTTTTTGCTTGATTTCTGATACAGTTTGCTTTTGTTCCAGATACATGGATTGCGTATTTAGAGCTTCTTCAAACGTGCCGCATGCTTTACTCATATTAGACCGTTGAACTTCCTCAAACAAATTGTAAAAATGGGATCCTAAACCGAATTCATGAATCGCACCTGATAACACATATTGTAAATCACAAAATGCATCGGCTGCTGCTACAAGATCACCCTGTTCAATGGCTTCCTTGAGTTCAGTTAATTCTTCTTCCAACAAAGACAATCTAAGTTTACACCGATTTGCATCTGGAATTTGAGGTTGCTCAAGAATGGGCAAATCAAATAGATCATGAAAAGCCCCTACCCCATTAAGCGCTTCAACTTCTTTAAATTTCTTTTCGTCCATATAACTGCAAAAACTGGTTTGATTAATTACCTAAACTTTCCAATTTTGTTTTGTAAGCATTCGATTTATCAAACTGTGATTTTTTAGCAAAAATTTCTTTTAATGCGATAAGAGTATTTTTATCTTTTGGTTCTATTTTTTCAGCTTGTTCGAAATAAGGCAATGCTTTATCAAAGTAGCTTTCCATTTCAGCTTTTTTCTCATTGTATTTACGTGTGCCTTCTTTACTGTAATCAGAACTTAGCTTATTTGCTTCTTTTGAAATCAGAGCAGCTTTATTGTAATACAATGCACCTAAACTATATAGGCTGTTAAAATCTGTTGCTGCAATTGTTAAAGCTTCTTTATAATACTTTTCAGCTTGTGTATAATATTCGTTACCTTTTTCAAAATTCCCGCCTTCCCATTCTTTCTGGCAAAGGTTGTCATATACATTGCCTAAAGTAGTTCTTACTGAAACATTACCTGGTTCTTTTTCAACAGCTATTTTTAATTTATCAACCAATTCATTTAAGCGTCCTTTCTTCAAATAATGATTGATTTCATTAAATAATAAAGCAGTTTCATTTGGGAATTTTTGACGTCCTTCTGCTAAAGCCTCTTCAGCCTTTTTTTCATCACGTTCTAAATAGTATTTATATAATCCTTCATAAATAAACGATTCACTGTAATTTACTTTGCGAAGGTCCTCTAGGTAAGGAAAGGCTGTTTCTAACATATTTGCATTAATCGCGCAGGCGGCAGCAAGGTATTTTTGTTTATTCAAATCTTCGGGTGTAGCTAAAACTCCTTTCATTCCGCCTGCTAATAGCATGTCGTTAATTTTAACTACTGCATCAAAGTGGTTGAATGCTGCTTTAAAATCACCTCCTTCATAAGCTTGAATGCCATAATTATTGAGATAGCGATAGGTTTCGCTTAAGGCTTCCAATGCATCTTTAGATTCATGACTTTTTGTCGCAAGTTCTTTTGATTTAAGCCATGAAGAATAGGCTATTAAAGCTGCATCCTTGTGTTTGACTTTATAAGGTCTCCCAAATTGTTGACCAATAAGTATTGAATCGCTTTCGTGGGAACAAATGGCATTATAAACTTTTCCTTTAACAGACCAGGTACGTGCAGATTTGCTAACCAATTCATTGTCGCTTGCACCATCAATCAAAGCTTTCGCTTCCCATAATTTGGAAACATTTGCTGTTGGATCCAGATAAAAACTTGCAACTTTACTATCTGCTTTTTTACATCTTTTCAGGTTCCTGAGCAAATACAGCAAAGGATAATAAAATTAGAATGAGAGAAAATAGTGGTTTCATATTTTGCTTTTATTAATACTATAACTAAGAAGCATTAAAATTAATTCGTTTCTTGGAAACGAATTTAGTTAAGTTTTTTTTAAATAAATTATTCTTCCGAATCGTCAAAACTGGGTGAAATGATGGGATTTTCACTTTCCTGAATTTCTTCAGCGAGTTCTTCTTCCCGATCAATTACAGCTACATCCCCAATTTCATCGCCTTCATCGAGTCGAATTAAGCGGACTCCCTGAGTCGCCCGGCCCATGACCCTCAGATCTGAAACATGCATTCTGATGATGACCCCTTGGGTTGTAGTGATCATTAAATCCTGGGTTTCATTCACGTTCTTAATTGCAACCAAAGAACCCGTTTTTTCTGACAATTTTAAGGTTCGTACCCCTTTGCCTCCCCGATTGGTAACACTGTAATCACTTAAATCAGTTCGCTTTCCATTTCCTTTGTCTGAAACAACCAAAATGGTAGATTGAGGATCCATTGGGTCCACACAGACCATTCCAACCACCTGATCATTGCCTTCTTCATCAAGTTTAATAGCTCGAACGCCTGCAGCTCCACGACCCATAACGCGTACCTTGTTTTCCGGAAAACGAATTGCGCGTCCTTTTTTATTTGCGATGACAATTTCAGAGGCACCATTTGTTAGACGGGCATCCATCAATTGGTCACCTTCATTTATGCTGATTGCAATAATGCCATTTGATCTGGGCCGGCTGAAGTCTTCGACACTGCTTTTTTAATGATTCCATTTTAGTGCACAGTACAATAAAATGATTTTCCAAAAATTCCTTGTTTTCTAAATCTTCTATATTGATATAAGCGCGCACTTTGTCTTCTTTTGGAAGATTTATAAGATTTTGAATGGCGCGCCCTAGTGTGGTTTTTGTAGCTTCAGGAATTTCATAAACGCGTAACCAATAACATTTACCCAATTCCGTAAACAAGAGTAAATAATTGTGGTTGCTGGCAACAAACATGTGTTCGATAAAATCTTCCTCACGGGTTTTACTTCCTGTTGAGCCTCTGCCTCCGCGACTTTGCGTTCTGTATTCTGAAGTTTTTGTGCGTTTAATATATCCCTGATGTGAAATGGTAACGATCACCTGATCGTTTGCAATCATATCTTCAATATTGATATCTCCTTCAACTTGGGTAATGGATGTACGGCGTGCATCGCCGAATTTGGAAATTATCAGTTGCAATTCAGATTTGATAATTTCTTTTTGCAAATTAATATCATCCAATATTTCCTGCAATCTTTTTATTTCAAGAATTAAAGCATCATATTCTTCTTTAATCTTTTCACGCTCTAATCCGGTAAGTTTTTGAAGGCGCATATCGAGGATGGCGCGGGCCTGAATTTCACTAAGATTAAATTGATTTATTAATCCATTGCGTGCATCTTCCACCGTGCGGGATCCTCGGATTAATGATATGATAGCGTCCAGATGATCTAAAGCAATCAATAGGCCTTCCAGCACATGCGCTTTTTCTTGAGCTTGACGCAGTTGAAATTTAGTACGTTTAACTACAACTTCAATTCGAAACTTGATAAACTGAAATATAATTTCTTTTAATCCAAGTGAAACGGGTCTCCCTTGTACTAAAGCTATGTTATTAATACCAAAAGACGACTGTAGCGGCGTGTATTTATATAAATTACTCAATACTACATTTGAAATTGCATCTTTTCGAAGCTCAACTAAAATCCGAATGCCTTCTCTGTCTGACTCGTCGCGTACATCGCTGATGCCAACGATTTTTTCTTCATTAACGAGATCAGCGATTTTTTGAATTAACAGGGCCTTATTAACCTGATATGGAATTTCAGAAATTAAAATGACCTCCCGATTATCAATTACTTGAATCTCTGCTTTGCCTCTTAAAAGGATCTTGCCTCTTCCCGTTTCATAGGCATCCCGAATCCCTGAAATGCCGTAAATCGTTCCACCTGTTGGAAGATCTGGGCCAGGAATGCATTCCATTAACTCATCCAGGGTGATATCTGGATTGTCAATCATTTTAATAACTCCATTACAAACCTCTGTAAGATTATGAGGAAGCATGTTGGTGGCCATTCCGACGGCAATTCCAGATGAACCATTGATCAGTAAATTTGGAATTTTGGCCGGCAATACGGTTGGTTCTTCCAGGCTATCATCAAAATTCAATCTAAAGTCTACAGTTTCTTTGTCTATGTCATCCAACAACTCGTCTGAAATTCGGGCCAATCTAGCCTCAGTATATCGCATGGCTGCCGGACTGTCACCATCCATTGAACCAAAGTTACCCTGGCCATCAATCAATGGATACCGCATAGACCATTCCTGCGCCATACGCACCATGGCATCATATACAGAACTATCCCCATGGGGATGAAATTTTCCTAATACTTCCCCTACAATCCTGGCTGATTTTTTATAGGGTTTATTGTAAGACATTCCCAATTCACTCATGCCGTATAAAACACGTCTGTGAACTGGTTTTAAGCCATCCCTCACATCCGGAAGGGCTCGTGCAACAATTACAGACATCGAATAATCGATATAAGAGGTCTGAAGCTGTTTTTCAATATTTACCGATATAATTTTGTCGTGATCAGACATAGCGAACGGGCCGTTTTTATTAAGTCCGCAAAAATAATAAAAAGATGGCCTAAATCCAAGGATTATTTTACAAAAAACAGCTTTTAAAAATCAGTATTTCAGTCTGTTAAAAATATTTATTTTTATAATATATACCCCCTTAAACGATCTCGTTTTTTTGAATGTACCTTTGTTTTGAAATTCACGAATAATTGGTCAATCCATATACAACAGAAGGTTCTAAAAAACAACAGGTCATTCGAATGTTTGATAATATTTCAGGCACGTATGATTTATTAAATTCAGTACTTTCTTTGGGAATTGACCGGTATTGGCGTAAAAAAGCGCTGAATTTGATTTCCAAGGCACCAGGTGATTCGTTCATATTGCTTGACATAGCTTCTGGAACGTGTGATTTGGCTACCCAAGCTGCTAAATCATTTAAAAATGCCAAAATCATTGCAACAGATGTCTCAGAAAAAATGCTTGAAATTGGCAGAGTAAAAGTAAAAAAGGATCACCTGCAGGATCAGATTGAATGTCAGTATGCAGATGCTGAAAACATCCCGTTTATCGAAAATAACTTTGACGTAATTACAGTTGCTTTTGGTGTACGAAATTTTGAAAACTTACAAAAAGGCATTTTAGAAATGCATCGTGTACTCAAACCAGGTGGACAAATTGTGATATTGGAATTTTCAAGACCTTTGATTTTTCCAGTCAAACAATTGTTTCAAGTATATTTTAAATATATATTGCCTTTGATTGGTCGCTTGCTTTCAAAAGATCAAAGAGCGTATGATTACTTATTTGAATCCGTGCAACAATTTCCCGATTTTGGGCGTTTTACAGCCATTCTAGAAGCATCTGGATTTAAAAATTGTTCCTATAAACCATTGACTTTTGGTATATGCAGCATCTACATCGGATACAAATAGTATTGATTTTTATATTAGTGTGTATATCACAGGAATTGTTGCATTCACAAGTGAATTCGCATAGTTACAACTATCTTAGTTTTAGAAAAAAAGCGCACTATTTTGGTTTAACCATCGGTTACAATTCATCTGGCTTTAAAATTGAGCATTCGCGCAGATTTATTAATAATGGAAATTACAAATGGAATGAAGGCCTATCCAATTCTGGATTAACTCTTTCAATGATTACAAATTTTAAAATTGGTGACTACTTTGATTTTAGAGTTTTGCCAAGCATTGCGTTGTCTTACAGAAGTCTTGCCTATCAGGATTTGAATACAGGCATTGAAACAAAGGAGCGAATAGAATCCGTGTTTGGAGAAATTCCCTTATTGGTGCGATTTACTTCGGCTCCATATAAGGATAAACGTGTTTACTTTATTACAGGGGTTAAATACTCCTATGATTTTTCGTCCAACAGTCGATCAGATAAAAATCAATTTAAAATAGTACGGATTTCTCCGCATGATTTTCAATTAGAAATTGGTGTAGGAATGCAATTTTATCTACCCTATTTTATTTTTTCCCCTGAAATAAAATTTTCACATGGGTTGAATAACATTTTAATCTATGATAATAAATTACCTGAATCTACTATTATTGAAAAATTGTTTACCAAAGCTTTTACTTTGTCATTTCACTTTGAGGGTTAAATCGTTCTGAAGTTTCATTTTTGCAATCCATGTAAAATCTATTGAAGCATTCTGTTAATTGTGCTTCATGTTTTTCTAAAATGGGCAAAATACTTCTAAAATCAACAGGAAATTTTGCTTTTATATTCAATCTTTTACACACGTTTTCAAGTCTGGTTAAATTGGTGTATTGCAAAAGCCAATTATCTTGAATCATCATACTGCAAATAGTTCCAATTCTTATTGGCATAAACGCTACCATTCGATTTAATTTATTATAGCAATCATCTTGAAAAGTATCAAAGCTTTTCAAATTATGTAAATCCCAGTTTCTATATAATAAATAGTCACACACAATGTCAGTACCAACCGGGGCATATTTATGGATTTGTGAGTGAAATAATTTATTTATCTGGAGTATTTCAGTGTGATTATTTGAAAAGTGATCAATCCAACGATGCATTTTAATTCCAGCTTGAAATGATTGATGAATCTCTTTTTCCTGATGCTTTGTAATAAAATCACAGATATAATTACCGGCAAGCAGTTGTTCTGAAGGGTACGCAAGGTTTAAATGAGCGAGAAAATTCATAAAAGCAGAAAGTTAATGATTTTCAATTGCATAAATTGACTCTGGCTTTTTTCTAATTTTGTGAAAATATAAAATGATATGGGTTTGCAATGTGGAATCGTGGGGTTGCCCAATGTAGGTAAATCAACTTTATTTAACGCGTTGACTTCGGCAGGTGCATTAGCAGCAAATTATCCATTTGCAACGAAAGATCCTAATTTAGGTGTAATTACGGTGCCTGATGTCCGTTTAAATGAGTTGGCGGCTATCGCAAATCCGCAGCGAGTTGTTCCTACGACTGTTGATATTTTGGACATAGCCGGTCTTATAAAAGGGGCATCGAAAGGCGAAGGACTGGGAAATCAGTTTTTAGCCAATATTCGTGAAGTTGATGCAATCATCCATGTAGTTCGTGCTTTCGATGATGATAATGTGGTGCACGTGGATGGATCTGTAAATCCAATTCGGGATAAAGAAATCGTCGATACGGAATTAATATTAAAGGACCTGGAAACCAGTGATAAACGAATGGATCGGCTTCGCAAGCAATCTAAAAGTGGAGATAAGGAGGTGCTCAGAGAATTAGAATTCCTAGAACAAATAAATAAGCATCTTGACCAGTGAAAGATGAGCAGGCGAAAGTTATTTTGATATCAGCGGGTATTGAAGCTGAAATTTCTGAATTACCTGAAGAAGAACGGAGTGAGTTTTTTAAAAGTATGGGCTTGGATGAACCAGGTATCAATTTAATCAGTCGTTCGGCTTATGAATTACTTGACCTTGTTACGTATTTTACTGTAGGGGAAAAAGAAGTTCGTGCCTGGACAATTGTTAAAGGAACCAAAGCTCCTCAAGCGGCAGCTGTTATCCATACTGATTTTGAAAAAGGATTTATTCGGGCTGAAGTTATTCAATATCAGGATTACATTACGTTTAAATCAGAAGCCGCTATTAAATCAGCTGGAAAGATGTCAACTGAAGGCAAAGAGTATGTTGTTAAAGACGGTGACATTATGCATTTTTTATTTAATGTTTAATGTCAAATAAAAATTATTGTTTTCTGAAAATATAAATTTGACTGGAATATCGATTGTTTTTTGAAAAAAATGCAATTGCATTTGAAATGAAACCAGTTACAAATCCTCTTGCCAATCCTGCTAAATTTCCTTTGTATTTTTCACTAAGCATGGCAACATAATACGCATCAAAATACATTGGTTTGGTTTCAACATGTAAAAAAGAATAATGACTTAATAGATTTGTAATAGTCTCTGGAGTAAAATGCCATAAATGCCTTGGCACATCATACCCTGCCCAATATTCCTTATAATAGCTTGCATCAAATGAATTGCAATTAGGAACAGCAATTATTAAATATGCGTTTTGCTTTAATATTTTTCTGATTTCTTCCAATCGTTTATTTAATTCTGGAACATGCTCTAAAACATGCCACATCGTGATTACATCAATGCTTTCAGCAGGTATTTGATTCATATACACTTCATCAAATACGTTAATATTAAATTTGTTTACAGAATTGGATCTTGTGTTGAAGTCAGGTTCTATTCCAAAGCAATGGAACCCCTGGGCTTGACATTCATTTAAAAAGTATCCTGCCCCACTGCCTATATCTAAAAGCTTAGGGTTTTGATGAAGTTTCCTTATTAATGCAATTTTTTGTTTTATTGTAAATTGTCTTATTCTGCGATAGATTTTATTAACAAGACCAGTATTTGTATCACTATGAGAAATATAATTTTCCGATTGATAATAGGTGCCAAGTTGTTCTGTGTCAGGTCTTGGTGAAGTAATTATAAAGCGGCAGGATGCACATAGTTCTAGATTAAAATATTCACCTGAAATCGAATGGTCTTTGATTTTTAAGAAGCGTTCAAACCGTTCCAGATTGCATATGGGACATGTAGTAATCGAAATCATATGCAAATGTATATTGATGGTTTTAAAATTAATTCGAAGGCAGGATTTTTATTTAAATAATGGACCTTATTTTAATAAAGTAATATTGCCTTTCTTAGCGTATTCTTTGTTTTCGAAGCATTTAAACTTCAAGCCATAGCCAAATACATCCGGACTAAGCAACTCACCTTTATATCGACCATCCCATCCAATGTTGATGTCAGAAGTTTTGAATACGCGTTCACCCCATCGATTGTAAATCTGAAAATCTATTTCAGTTACAGCACTGGAACGAGACCTTACAAAAAGAATATCATTTTTTGAATCGTTGTTTGGACTAAATGCATTGGGAACAAAAACAGATTCTGAACAGTCGTTAACAATAATTGTAATAGAAGCTGAAGCAGTACAACCATTTTCATCTACAATGGTCACCGTATAGCTCGTTGTTTTAATTGGTGTTGCTATTGGATTATAAATTGAAGAATCTGATAAGCTGCCATCATTGGGTTTCCAATTGTATTTCCAATTCGCATTGAAAGTAGCGGTAAGCTGTGTTTTCTGACCAGGAACTATTTGTTTAGGATCTGCATCGACTACTAATTGATTTTGAATATCAGTTACATTTACCAGATAGCTTGCTTCCCAACTACAGCCAAATGAATTTGTTACGATCACTTTATAAAGTTGATCAAACGCTGGTTTTACAAAAATACAAGTATCTTTATCATTGCCTGATATACCTTCTTTAGGAAACCATTCAAAATGCAGGCTATCCCCTTTTGAAATGTGTAATATTAATTTCACACTATCCCCTTTGCAGATGATTGGCTGACCAGAGATGTTGGCAATAAATTCGTATAAAGTAACATGGACTGTATCAGCCTTTTCACATCCATATGCATCGATAGCTTTTACAATGTAAAAAGTTGTTTTTTCAGGTTCAACTTTAATTTCTGGGCCTGAACCAATTTCTTTGTTTTCTGAATTACACCAAATCAATTTAAGTCCTGTGAAATTGCTATTGGCTTTTAATAGGATGCTGCTTTTAGCACACAGCGTTGTATCTGGACCGGCGAGCAATTGGATAGCTGTTGGAACTACAATACATATACTATCCCTAATAAAACAACTGTCAGGATACCTGGGATCATAAATTTTTACATAATACTTTTTGTTTGAACTAAGGGTGGTCTTTGGATTCGGAATATTTGGATCATCTAATCCTTCACTCGGTGACCATTCATATTTAAATGAACTATCAGCTGAAGGATTGAGGTGGATAATACCGTCACAACTTACTAACGAATCCAATACCGTAGAAAACAATTTAATAACAGTAATTTCACGCTCACTGGTTCGTTTACAAACTGAATCTGATTCTAATACAATTCGGTATGTTCCAGTTTTGTTATAAACGTAGCGATCTATTTTATTGGTGGATTGTCCAATCCCATCACCAAAATCCCAGTGGATTTTTCCGGCACTGGTTGTTTTTACTCGTATTTCTAATGATCCGCAAGCTGTTTCAACGGTAAGATCTGGTAATGAGGCATTGGCTGCATTAATTATAATACTATCAGAAAGACTGCAATTAAATTGATTTTTAATTGTAAATCGCAACACGTATCGTCCAGGGTTTGGGCAAGATACTTGAATGTTTGATTGATTTAAAGGACTGATGATAATTGGATTTGCTTCCCATGCAATCAAAAGGGTATCTGCAGCATTGAGATTTTGAATAGATATTTGAATCGAATCTCCAGCACAAATTAAATATTCTTTTTTGAAGTTCAGTTTAAGTGCTTTGTTTGAAATCGTAATTGAATCAATTGCTGCACATTGCGCCCCAATTCCAGCCTTCACATAAAATTTTCGAGTTCCACTAATCGTATCTGAATAATGAGAGCCAGTAAAATAAGTCGGATTAAATAGACGGTTGTTTGACCAGGAAAAAACGGTTGAAGAATCGGATGAAGCTGTTATATCAAATTTTCCATCGCAAACAATGGTATCAGCTTGTAACTTTAAATTCAATTTATCTTTAACGAGTATTGTAATTTGCCGGATAGCCGAACAAGGTCCATCTGTTATTGTAACAGAATAGGTCGTAGTTGTGGATGGCTTTGCAATGGGGTCACTTGGGTTTGATAAATCCAGGGTATTGGTCGGACTCCATTTGTAAGTCAATCGGGGGTTTGGGTTTTTCACCAAGTGTACAGAATCTCCGTTGCAAATACTTAATTCACTGGCGATTAAATTAACTTCGATCAGATTTACTAAAATGGATTTTTGAATGCTTGCGGTGCATCCATTTTCATCCGTTATGGTTAAACTGATTTCAATCAGGCTATCTCCTTGTAATTTAAAAACAGGATTTAAATCCATTGAATTTAAATTGTCCTTTGGACTTCTAAGATTCCAATTTCGTTTCACGATTTGGCCGAAAGCAGAAGATTGATCAAGTATAGATAGTTTAACAGTAGAATCACAATCCGTTTATGATCAGTAAAGGAAACATCTAAACCATTGCATAGCAAAGAACTTCTTGTAAATTTTGCTTCAGGTTGAATACCACATGGAACTATATTTACCTCATAATCTCTTTTAGTATACCCTATTAATTTCCCATTCCTATATTCCGAAACGCAAATTCCAAATAAGAATTGGCCACGAATTGTAGGAGTAAATGTGATTTCACCTGTTTGGGAATTAATGAATACCGGACTGCCAACTAAATTACCTAAATCGTAATTCGGTGCCCAAACTACTGTGTCATATGGAGGAAAATCAGGTCTTCCTGCTGGATCAAGACGTGTTTTGCCTTTAAACGGCGTACAAAAACTGTAGACCAACGAATCCCCATCCACATCTATGGCTCCATGACTAAAGTAATATGGTTTATTTACACAAGCATAAATTGGAGGAAATGCACCAAAAACGGGATTGGAATTTTTAACCTTTAAGTTGTCTGCAGTAATATGAACTGTATAGGTTGCACCGGTTTCTAAAGGTTCTGTTATATTTAATAAGGTTTCATTTCTACAACACCTTTGATATGCTAAAATGTAGCCTCGTTCATCAAATGGTAACAAGATGGTATCCCTGTAAATCGTTTGATGTACGCACACTTCCTTAAATTTTCCCGGACAAAAATTGTCAACTGTTTCTTGAAGTGTATCATTATTCATTAGTTTTAAAGGGACTACTCCATCAAAACCAACCCGAATTGCTTTTTGGCCATTGCCATAAAATACTCCAAGCAATGCTGGGTTGTCAAATGGAACAGTGTCAGCTCCATAAATGCAATCTCTACGCACAATGACGGTCACTTCGTAATAATTATTGCCAATGCTTCTATAATTAAGTTGTCCACCCACCAAGTGAGTTGCTTTTAATTCATCCGATGAACATAAAAGAACAATGCTCAAAACAACCAAACTCCGCAGGCTACTGATTAACCTTTGAAATTGATGCTTACTTATTTTGAAGTTGTTCATTATATAGGGTTTATGCTATTCCTTAATTTCAATAATATCAACACGTCGCTCTCTGGATGCTTCAATTGTAAAAATTGATCGCAGATCTTGTTTGTTATCACTTATGCCAGTAGGTGCATTTGTTTCACCAAATGGTTTTTGACTTAATTTTAATTGTTTAGATCGTATGTATTCTATCAATACGCCATTATTGTGTCTGTAAAATTCATTGTAAATAGAAACGATTCTGCGTTGACTTAAATTCAAATTGTATTCTGGCTTTGCAAGTGGTGAAGCGTATCCTTTTACAAATATTTCATAGCGCTTTCCTTTTACAAGATCTTTTTCCAATATTTTTAAAAATTTGTCAAATCGTTCTTTTCCATATTTAATTTGATTTTCGAAAAATGTATCCATAGGATATCCTGATGTGTCACCACGCATTTTTGGATCGCTATATATTTGCTTAGAAAATCAATTTTTTAGCGTAATATGCTTCGTATGTTTTTGAATATTTTAAAAGAGTATGTCGCTTAAAAGTATTTGGGTCGGGTCGGTCATTATCAAAATATAAACTAATTGGAAGTAAACTATATAGTTCAGGCTCCAAATATATTTTTTGAACGACAATAGTATCGGTAGCGCAGTCAATGTTTAAATACACAACTGAGGTTGCAAAATCAGGTTTAGATCCGATAATTTTATACTTATGACAGGGTATAATATTGAACTGGCTTAAATTTGTATTTAGGTTTGTAATTACGATCGTATCTCTTTGAGGGTGATCCAGATCAATCAAACTAATTGTTACTGCATGCAAGGTGTCTTTTGTTATTTTATGAAAACTTAAGACATCAAGTGAAATTGCATTGGGTTTTAAAAATAATTTCTTAGTTATATTAATAAACTCAGCAGGTTTGCCGGTATTGAAACTAATGGAATCGGGCAAATAACCTTGTTTAGTAGCTATTAATTTGTAATTTTTATCACATAGGATTGCAAATCGATACGTATTTGTTTGTTCTGTGTTTATAGTAATTCGTGGAGCAGTTGGTCGGTCTAAGTCAATAAGACTTATACTTACATTTTTTAATTCCTTTTTAGTGTAATATTGATAAACGAATGCATCTAAATTAATATCGCAAGGCAGTAAATGAATTTTAAATAAATCAAGACAACAAGCTTCACTTGCATCATCCAAAAACTGTGTTCCTGTCCTGTTGGAAGCTAAATACGCCACGGTGTCCAGATTGGTAATTACATAATATACATCATCAAAGCTACTATTAACAGGAACTCCAATGTTTTTAGGAATTGCCCAGGATTGATCTATATATTTAGAATGATAAATATCAAATCCACCCATTCCAAGATACCCCTTAGAAGAAAAATAGAGCGTTTTGGATTTTGGATGATAATATGGAGTTATATCATCTGTGTTTGTGTTTATATCTGCGCAGTTTACGGGCTCAGAATAATTTCCTGCTTCATCTATTTTTACATACCAAATATCCAGACCCCCTTTACCCTTTGATCTATTAGACACGTAAAACAATGTTGGATTCACATCATTATCTAAGTAACAGAGATGAGGTTGTGTACTGGTGCTACCCGTAGTATTTATAAAATCAGGCAATTTAACTGGAGCTGACCAATTCCCTGAAACATCAATTGTACTGGTAAATAAATCACACCGTTTGTCATAATCATTTAAATCTTCACAAATAGTAAAATAGACTTTTGTATAATCCTTATTATAACTGGTATGTGCAATGTTTAATCCTTCAGCAATATAATCTGTGGGAAGCAACTCACTTGGAAATTCAGATTTATGGCTTAGTAATATTTTTGAATTGTATCGTTTTGGAATTGTTGTATTCTTTTTGTTTTCAAAACGAAGGGATGAATAAACTAAATCATCTTTAAATAATTCAGGTGCGAAGTCTGAGAATTGGGAGTTTATCTGATCAGACATCCTTTCCATGGTCAATCCTTTTATTGGATATTTGAGCTGTTCAGAAGCCCACTCACAAGCCTGTATTTCTTTTTTAGCTACAGTAAGATAGCTTGAATCTTCTCCTGAATGTTCTGAGTTAAAAATTTTAAAAGCAAGAATTGCATTTGAATAATCCCCTTGAATTTGCTTTACCTGACCTAACCAAAATCCCGTAAGCGGATAAAAATTATTTAATTCATGGTGTAATACACTATCATAAAATATGGCAGCCATTTTATAGGCACCAAATAATCTGGCACATTCTGCTGTTTTATATAAATAAGATACATTGGTGGGTTCAAATTCTAATGCTTCTCTATATTTAGAATATGCATCAAAATAATTTTTTGAGGCAAGTGATTTTTCAGCAGCCTCTAAAACACGTGTTAAACTTTGTCCATTGGAGTCAATGAAAACCAAATGTAACATTACAAGAATTATTCCTACCGTTCTACCCCACATACGATGTGATTAAAATATTGGACAAGATTTTAAAACAGTCAATGGATGTGCTTTCACTAAAATGTACATGAGTGAAAATTCGGGCCCACCTTGATTGTTTACAATGTTTTTAAAACCTGAAGTCGTAATATCATAACTAAATCCTGCATACCAGGTTTTATATTCTACAGCAATTTTGGGAACAATGGCATCATCCAATCGGCTAGCTAGTCCTATTAATAGATTTAATTCTTTTCCACGTTTTTGATTGAGATAAAATTTTCCATAACCACCTACCACCAATTCACGGTAAGCTTGTTGAAGTTGATACTGCCCATGCAATAACAGGTCAAATGAACTGGCAAGTTTAATAGCAGGCTGTATATTAATATTAAAACGAATGGGAAGTTCAATGGATAAAGATTGGTCAAAAAACTTTTGCTCTGGTCTGGTCAAGTGATAGGCTGCAGCCCCTAAATCGATTTTTGTCCTGCTTGATTTTTGCCATCTGTAATTAATTCCTGTTCCTAAATCAAAATAATGATTTGAAGTATTGGATAAATTTTCACCGGTTGGTCTGTTGGGGTCAAAATTATCCACCCATTGGGCGTCCCATTGCAATTCTTCCGTTTTAAATTGTCTTTGTGAAAATCCCCCTAAAATACCAAGGCTAATCAAATTTTGATTGGTGATTGGATAAGTATAGGATATACTTAAACCTAAATTTGCCAAACCTAATTTAGAATCTCCAGCTTGGTCGTAATTAAACAGTAATCCGGCGTTCCATCGTCCCTTTGTAGTCCATTTTTTTGGATAAATTCGGATATCATAAGAACCGGTAAGTGTCATATAACGAACAATGTCCTCTACAAACCATTGTCTGCGATAATTTAAAGCCAACCTTTGATCCCCATTAAAAATACCGGTTAATCCAGGATTTAAATTTAAAGGAGATGTATAAAATTGAGAATGGTGTATATCCTGTCCATTTACAAGACAGTACATATTAAGAAAAACGATCAGTAAAATAAACCGCCGGATACGACTCATATTCAGTATGCTAAGGTATTAAATATTGCAAATAATTGTAAACCAATATTTTACAATATTAAAAGCCACCGGTTTTTGGTTGGTCCATTGTAGCTTTAACTGAGATAAAGGTAGCTTATTCCCGATATATTAAATAATTATTTATATTTATTTTAATAATGTGACGTTTCCTTTTTTAGAATATTTCTGCCCGTCGTTGCAGACCACTTTAAAATAATAACCATAAACGTCCGGAGGAAGTTCCGATCCTTTATAACTACCATCCCACCAATTTGAAATGTCTTTTGTTTCAAACACTTTTTCACCCCATCGATCGTAAATATACATTTCAACGGATTCAAGAAATTTACTTTCTATTCGTAGGATATCATTGTTGTTATCCTGATTTGGACTAAACACATTGGGCATAAAAACGTCTTCTTCATTACATTTAGGCCTGATTACAATCACAGCAACATCAACACTTTCTTCACATCCATCAGCATTTTCAGCTTTTACAGTATACAAAATTGAATATTTTGGTGATGCAATCGGATCTGTACAATCCAAACAACTTAAATCATAAGGAATAATCCACTGATACTTATTAAATCCTTTGGTTACATGCAATGTGGTAGTTTCTCCCAAGTAAATGGTATCCGGATCTGCTGTCGCTTCCAATGGGGGATCAAATCGACTGATATTTACTTGAAAACTATCCTGAAATGAACACCCATATTCATTTACATAATAAACATGGTAAACAGTGGTGTCTTTTGGTTTTACAATAATACGGTACAGTGTATCCAGTGAAATTATATTTTTACCTGTCCAATTTAATTTATACGTGTGATTATTTAAGGGTATAAATTCAACAAATCCATCCGCTCCAGGACATAAGTTGTGTTTACCATCTATTTTGTGCAATGGATAAATTGGGACTACTTTAAAGGAGTCAACATCCCCGCAACCATATATATCTGTTGCATAGGCATACACATACATTGAATCTGTAAATTTCCGAGTAACCTGATAGCCATTTCCAATCAAAATTCCGATTTGATCAGTCCAATCAATATTTTGAACTACCGAGTTGGAATCCGTATAAGCTTGCAACATTAGGGTATCATTGTAGCACAAAACAATATCTGAATTTACTCTAAGATTAATTGGTGGTGGTACAAATACAGTCACTTCCCGATCAATAAAACAATCCGGTATGAACTTATCATAAATCCGAACCCGGTAGCTTGTCGTTTGTGAAACCGTTGCGGTTGGATTTGCTAAAAGTGGATTATCCAAACCGGTTGACGGAAACCATTCGTAGGTATAGTTGGTATCCGCATTTTCATTTAATTTGACTGGTTTTCCAAGGCAACTTACGATACGTTCCCGAATATTTACCATAATAAATCCAACATCAATAGATCTTATGATCTCATTAGTACACTCTGCGTCAACCCGGAGTTTTACTATGTATCGTCCAGGCTTAGCATAAACATGAACAGGACTTTTTTCTTCGGATGCGTTTGCATCTCCAAAATCCCATTTATAACTTCCCTGTGAGCTTAAATTTGTGAAAGTGACGATGGTATTATCACAATTTTTGTCTACTTTAAATTCTGCAGCTGGTTTACAGATAGCTCTTACCGTTACAGAATCTGTTGCTTTGCATTGAAACTGATTTTCTAGTTCAACGTTAAAAGTATATTGACCACAATGTGCAAGGGTGGCCTTAATATGTTCAGTTCCTTGTCCACTTATAATCGAACTATCTGGTTTCCAAATTATTGTCAGCTGATGATTTGCATTGGAGTTAAGCAATTTTAACTCAAAGGAATCTTGTTCACAGATAACTAAAGAATCAATGCTGGTTTGTATTTGAATTTTTTGATTTTCTACCGTAATGCTGTCTGAACCTGGACAATTCGCGCCACTCTTAGCTCTTACATAAAATGTTTTTTTATCCAGCGTTGATCCGGAATAGTTGAAAGAACCACTTTTAAGAATATTTGAAAAATCCGGAGTGTCAGACCATTCCACGGAAGATTCTACACCCCCGATGGCCTTTAGAAATAAACTATCCTGACATATAATTCCATCACCAGAAATATCAATGTCTAATAAACGGGAGACCTTAACTAAAATAGAATCTGATTCTGTACAATTTCCATCAGTAATAACGACTTTATATACAATATCTGAACCCGGACTGGCAATTGGGTCCGGACAGTCATCACAACTTAAATCAGTAGAAGGAGTCCAAGTATATTTAAATCTGCTATCAGGATTACTAATTAATTTTGTAGATTCTCCAATGCAAATAGGAATATTATCGGATAGGAACATTGGTTTTAATCGATTTAACTTGAATTCCTGTTCAATGGTGTCTTTGCACCCTCCGGATGAGGTTACAATTAGTGATACATATAATTGACCGGTGTCGGTTGTAACAAGACTTGGATTTTGCTGCGTTGAAGTATTTATTTTACTGTTCAATTGCATAAACCAATTCCAATTTGAAATATTTAGTAAAGAATCAACCGATTTGTCCTCAAATGAAATATTTATACTATCCGAACATGAACCATATTTTGCACCAAAATTTGCTTGCAATAAATTATCATCGTATAAATAGATATCCTTATAATTTGTATCAATACAATCCTTTGCACGAACAGCAATTAATGCTACCCGATATTTTCCTGCTTTTGGGAAATTAAATTCTGGATTTGTGTCATGCGAAACATAATTCGT
Source organism: Saprospiraceae bacterium (assembly GCA_016712145.1). Lineage (NCBI taxonomy): Bacteria > Pseudomonadati > Bacteroidota > Saprospiria > Saprospirales > Saprospiraceae > Saprospiraceae bacterium. The sequence continues at coordinate 589,309 of JADJRO010000001.1, read as the reverse complement.
ATTTGGATAATCAAAATACCAGGTAAAGGATTTTGAATTTATACTGTTGTTTGTAAATTTAACAAGACTATCTCCTTTGCAAAGTACAGATTTATCAGCATCGAATCTTGAAACCGGATTGGTTGTACAAAAACGGACATTATATTGAAAGTCCCTTCGAACTCTTGAAAGTAATTTACCATTTCGGTATTCATCAACACAAACACCTACTAAATATTGTCCAATGGCAGCAGGTTGCCCGGTTATAAGTCCGGTATTTCGGTCAATTTTAAGAGTTGGTGTGCCTCCTAATAAATCATTTAAACTAAACGGTGCTTTATAATTTATTAATGGGAATGGTGGTTTGCTTGGTCTGGTTGGTTTTGAATTCGCTGTATCTGCTCCTGCAAAAGGAACACACAAACTATAAACCAAGGAATCTCCATTTTCATCTTTTGCAGAATCATCAAATACAATCATTCGGTCACCACAAACATAAATAGGAGGAAATGCTCCAAATTTTGGAGAGCTGTTACAATAGCGCAATGCATCCTCGGAAATCACAACACTGTAAGTTGCCCCCACCAAGTCTGGATCCGTTATATTCGTAATCGTTTTATTTCTGCAACATCTTTGATAGGCAAGTGTATAGCCGCCTTTAGCAAAGGGAAGTTCAATTTTACCTCGATACGTAGTTGTATGAACACAGACATCTCCACCTACAACTTCACATTCTGTTTTCAATATTTCGTTGAGTGTATCATCATTTCTAAAATCCAATAACAATAATCCGAATTGCCCTACATTTCTTGCAGGGTTTCCTTCTGTATCAAAAATTCCAATATGTGCAGGATCATCAAACTCAGCTTCAGGACTTCCATTAAAACAATCTCTCCTTAAAGTTAAAGTGATTTCATAGACCTGACCGCCTAAACATCTATAGGTCATTTCTCCACCAACAATATGGCTGGCTGTTAATTTAGTAACAGAAAATCCAACTAGTATATAGATGCCTATTAGTAAAGGAATTCTTTTAATAAGCGTTTGTATCATCGAACTGATTTTATTAAAGTTTACCATTTTCTTCAACTCCTTTTAAAATTTCTAATATTTCAACTCTTCTTTCATATGCAGCTTTCAAGCTGTAAATTGAATTTCTTGTGTCTTCTAATTTATCACTAACATCATTCGATGATAGCGATTCTCCAAATGGAATTTCCTTGATTTTAAAATTGCGATTTACAATATAATCATGAAATACTTTATTGCTGTATCGATCAAATTCATTTCGCACACTATAAACCCTTCTGGAGGATAAATGTTGATTGTAATCTGATTTTGCCCGAGGTGAAGCAAAGCCTTTCAAAAAGATATCTATTTCATGACCTTCTTCCAGAATAATAATGAGTTTATCCATGAATAATTTTAACTTCTCAGCATTTGCTTTAACATTTCTTTCAAAAAAAGTGTCTATTTCTAAAATGGAGCGATCTTTCGAACTGCCACGCATTTTATTTGTAAACTCATAAATGTATTTTGATTTTTTATTGTAATATTCATTGTAAATATCCAGAAAGCCAACCGATGTTGAATCTGATTGGGAACGAATATCAGGCATGTCATTTTCGAAAAACAAACGGATGGGCAATAATTTTCTTAATTCTGCAATGGCAGTTAATTCCAGATATAAATTTCTTCTTAAGATGGATTCTTTAGACGTTTCTAAAGGAGTGATTAAAACCATCGCTGATTCATATTTGTTTTTCTTAGCGGATAACTTATAATTAGTCCCTTTCAAAATGGTAAAATCAAAGAAATTACTATCAAGTTTTGTAGTGGTTTTAATTAATTTATTATGATCCATATCCCATAACTCAATGGTTACGCCTTTTAATGGAACATTGGTAGTGCGCTCAAAAGTCAATGCTTCTAAAGACTTTATTTCTGTGAGATATAAATTTTTAACGATGGGATCAAAATTCTCAAGATCTATAGCACTGCAAAACACGGTGTCCCCTATCCAATTTGGTTTATTGGCTGTAATACGATATTTACGATCTTCTGTAATTTTAAATTTTTGCGCTGGTTCGTCAGGTGTTGGAGTTGTTAAATAGCTAGTGTCTAAGTCTGTAATGTCTTTAACAATAAGCGTCACTTTTCCTAAAGGAGTGGAATCATACTTATCATAAGTATTTACAGTAAGTTCAACCGTTGCAGGTACGTATTTGATTTTATAAATATCATAGCAACAAGCCTGCACCTCTTCGTCTACATAAAATGATGTGGGTCTGTTGGAAACTAAATATCCCTTTCTTTTCTTTAAATCTTCTGAATAATATAAGTCATCGTAGCTGCTGTTTACAGAGGGACCTAAATTAATGATTTGGCCGGCCATCTTACCTTTAAAGGCATAACTAAATACATCTAAGCCTCCAAAACCTTTATGTCCTTTACTACTAAAGTAAAGTGTATTTTCAGATGTATTATAGAAAGGACTAAATTCATTTTCTTCCGTATTAATAAACTCGATGTTTTCTGACGGAGTGGGTTGGTTATTTTCATTAAGGAGAACAGAGTAAATGTCATACCCACCTTTGCCACCCGGGCGATTGCTTGCAAAATATAATTTATCAAGTTGAGTTGAAGGATCCTTTGTTATAAAAGGTTGAGAGGAAGAATAGTTTGGTTTATTAACGGGTTCTTGCATTTTAATTTTTGGCCCCCACCCTTTTGATGTTTTTATTTTTGAATAGATGTCACATTTTAAAGTGGTTTTACTTTCTTCATAATTACAAACAGTAAAAAACAATTTTGTTCCTGCTTGATTAAAGCAAGCATGACCCAGCATGAGATCTTCTTCAAAAAGTACTTTATCGTCTGGCAACGGTTCCATTGTAGTTTCTCTCAGCTTAATGATTTTACCACTATTCTTTGCTATTTTGCCCTTTTTGGTTTTTTCAAATGTATTTTGGCTTGTGATGTAAAGAAAGCTATCCATTAAAAATGGGGCAAATTCATTTTCTTTAGTATTGACTTGTTCGTCCAATCGTTTTATTTGGATGAGAGGATCCTTTTTAGCTAAGTTCTCTTTGGCCCACATGACAGCATCAATCCGTTTTTTTCCAAGATCATACATGTGTCCTTCTTGGACGGTTGTTGCAAGATACGACTTGTAATATATCAGTGCATCTGAATAAAACCCCTGATAATATTGTGATTCTGCAAGGTAAAATTCAATTTCAGGATGGCGTTCAATAATTGACCGGTCAACAATTATTTTAAAGTGTTTAGTAGCTCTGGAAAAAGCATTTAAATTAAATGCAGCCATACCGGCCAACATATGAAACGAATCTACTTCCGTATCATACTGCAACGCCTGCTCAATTAAACTATAAGCTTCATAGAAATCTTCCTTGTTTAAGCTGTTGGTAATTTCAGTTTTGTATTGATTTAATGATTGTCCCAAACAATTGTGAATCAATCCTATCATCAAACAACTAAATATAAATAATCTCATTGGGTAATATTCTATTTAATAAATAGGGCATTTTTTATATAATCCAATTGGTTCAATTCCTTTAAAAATATATTGAACTGCAATTTCAGGTCCGCCCCGGCTATTTGTAGCTGTTTTGAAATCAGAAGTGGTGATATCATATGATCCAGAAATCATCCAATTATTGTATTCAAATCCAAGCATTGGAAAATAAGCATCATCTAGGCGAATTCCACAACCAGCTAACAAATTAAATTTAGAACCTGGCTTTTGATTGATATAAAATCGAATCAAACCAGTCCCCAATTTTTCTTCATAAGCGTCTTGTTTTTGAAATTCACCATTAAGTAATAGATCCAAATAAGCTCCAAGGCCCAGGCTTATACTTCCGTTTAATACATTTCGCTGTGGCAGTTTTATTTTGTTCTGACTGAGACCATAGAATGTTTGGTCAGGTTCCAATAAATGAAAAACTGCAGCTGAAGCCATTAAGCGAGTGCGCTTCGTAAATGAATATTGGTAAGCTAATCCTCCGGATAAGTCAAAAAACACATCACCAGTTGTATTAAATTTTTCATTTGGAGAGCGATTTTTATCATAATGGTCACCAGTCCATTGGCTACCCCATTTAAGCTTTTCATCTGATAAGCGCCTCTGGCCAATATTTGGACTCAATCCCAAGATGATTAAGTGTCCTTTACTTAAAGTTAATCCATAATTCAAACTGATGTTTAAAGAGCTAAGGCTTAATTCAGAGTCCCCTGCCCGATCGTAATCGAAACCGATACCGGCTCCAATATAATCGCCATTCGACTTTAATTTGATCTTACTGTCGTAAAACAAACTAAAACTCATATATGGCACAGGTACTGTTTGCCATTGGTTTCGGTAATTGGCCGTAATCCGATGATTTCCGTTGTAAAAGCCAGATTGGATCGGATTTTGACTTGGATAATGGTATATAAATTGCGAATAATGAATGTCTTGTGCTTCAATTTTCGCATAAAAACATATCCAAATACCTATTAAAATACAAATAGGTTTAAAAGGCATAATTAATTGTATATTAATTAGTTAATAAATTTTGAGCAAATGAATATTGAAAAAAAACGGAGTGTTATGGAGATTAATCCCATTAGGAATAGCAATATTATGAGATTTAGTACAAATATTCAAACATATTTTGATTTATTTTATATATTATATTAAAATTTTTCTTAATATTTGTTAATTGAACTAAGATATACTCATATGCGTTTCGAAAAATCAATCAAATAAATAGATGAAACCAGTCTACAATGCCATGCAATTAAAGGCCTGGGATCAATTTACTATTGAAAATGAACCCATTAAGCCAATTGACTTAATGGAACGGGCAGCAGATTGTTTTGTAAATTGGATGGTTTCTACCTTTGATAATTCGGATCCTGTATTTGTTGTCTGCGGCAATGGCAATAATGGCGGTGATGGTTTGGCCATTGCCAGAAAATTGCTTTCATTCAATTTTACAGTATCTGTTCTTTGTATAGGAATTGCTCCACACAACTCGCCAGAATATGAGATTAATTTAATTCGATTGGAAAGTAAGTTATTTACCAGTTTTAAATACTTAGATACCCTTGAAGAACTTATAACTCAGGCTAAAAATCCAATTCTTATCGATGCATTGTTAGGTTATGGAATGAGTCGGGGCCTTTCTGCTGATCTGGCATCTGCTATTAAACGAATGAATGCATTGAAAGCAACCAGAATTGCCATTGACCTGCCTTCAGGTTTATATTCAGACAAGATGAATGATTCAATCTGTATTCATGCTGATTTTACATTTACGTTTCAAAGTCCAAAACTCAGTCATTTAATTGCAGATACTGGAATTTATTGCGGAAAGCTAATTATAGGAGATATTAAATTAAACCAAAGTTTTATAGATACTAACCAAACGGATTTCTACTTCATAGCGTTGGATGATATTAAGAATATATTCAAAAGTAGAAATCAATTTGCCTATAAAAATCAATTTGGACATTGTTTATTGGTTGGAGGATCTTTTGAAATGCCTGGTGCTATCCTGCTAAGTGCAGATGCAGCATTGCGCAGTGGTGCCGGTTTAATTTCAGTAAGTACGGTAGCATCCAATCGCGACTTGTTGCTTTTGAAATTGCCGGAAGTTCAATTTGTCAGTTCATCTAACATGGAGTTTTCTAAATACAAATCTTTATTAATTGGACCCGGCATGGGTCGCACTGTAGAAAGCCAGAATCTGTTATATGAAATACTAAATTTAAAAATCACAAATCTGGTTCTAGATGCAGATGCGCTCAATATGATAGCTGAAAACCATTGGCAGCATTTATTGACCCCAAATACGATAATAACACCTCATGTTGGTGAATTTGATCGTTTGTTTGGAAAGTCAGCAAGTGGATTTGAACGTATTGAAAAAGCCAAAGCGATGGCTTCAAAATATTCTATTTATATAGTTCTAAAAGGAAAATATACTGCAATTTGTACACCACAGCACAAAGTTTATTTTAATAGCAGTGGAAATGCAGGATTGGCAAAAGCCGGGAGTGGTGATGTATTGGCTGGTATTTTAGTTTCCTTGTTGGCACAATCCTATCCTTTTGAAGAGGCCTGTATATTAGGCGTTTATTTACATGGATTGAGTGCAGATATTTGTGCAAAAACCTTGGCCGAAGAGTCGATGACTCCTTCAGATGTCATTTTACATTTATCTCAGGCATTTAAAACGCTCACGTCTTGAAATCCAATTTAGTTGTTTTAACTGGAGCAGGCATCAGTGCGGAAAGTGGGATTAAAACATTTCGTGATGCTGGCGGACTATGGGAGGGACATGATGTAATGGAAGTTGCTAGTCTTGAAGGATGGTACAAAAATTATCCATTGGTACTCGATTTTTATAATCAACGCAGGAAGCAATTGTTGAATTCAGAACCCAATATGGGTCATTTCATTTTAAAAGAATTGGAACGTTATTTTGATGTAAGCATTATTACTCAAAATGTAGATGATTTACATGAAAGAGCAGGAAGTAACCATGTTTTACATCTTCATGGAGAACTTTTAAAATCGAGAAGTTCAATTGATTCTTCTTTAATTTATACATGCACTCAAGATATTTTACCTGGAGACGTATGCGAAAAAGGCTCCCAATTACGACCACACATCGTTTGGTTTGGAGAGGAGGTTCCACTGATCCCATTGGCTGCAAACAAAGTATCAAATGCAGATCTTGTAATCATCGTTGGGACATCTTTACAAGTTTATCCTGCTGCCGGATTAGTAGCTTATGTAAAGTCCTTAACGAAAATCTATTATGTTGATCCAAAGCCTAGTTTGAATTATGAAATTTCAAATCATAAATCGCTGGAGATTATTCAAGAAATTGCAAGCCGAGGTTTGGAAATCATACTACAGCGCATTACTTAAAGCAATTAAAATCTACGTTCCTCCCATCGTCCCATTCGCTCGCGTTCGCGGTCTGGAGCGAATTGTGTAGAAGGCTTTTTACCAGAATTGTAGTTTTTAATATTATAAGTAAATGAAAGCAATAAAAACCGTTTGACACTATTGCTTCTTGAATCTTCTATATATGAATCAGATACGATTTGTTGAATATTTTCATTTTGATTAAGTAAATCGTTAATTCCCAGAGAAATTTCGCCTCGCTTGTTTTTAAAAACTTTCATGCCAAATGCAAGGTTTATTAAATTTATTGTTTCATTTTGAGTGTTGGTAATAGTTTGATTTGATTTTGAATTAAAATCTCCTCTAAAAACAAAATCTCCATAAAACTGCCAAGCAAGTCTAAGTTTACTATCAAAATAGAAATAACGATCCATTGAGTTTTGTGAAGCGTAGGTATTGAACGTAGGCCTAAATTGAAAACCAAAATCTAATTTTGGACCTACATTACTTGAGAGTCCAATGCCGCCAGAAACTATATTTTGCTTAGAGTTATATTTTAATGAGTCAATCCAGCCCGGTGTAAGTGTATATTGATAAGATCCATCTATTGCAAAATTGCATTTAATATAAGGAATTGGCAAGCTGTACGTAAAAAAACATCTCCCTTGGTACGAATTGCCATTGTTTTCCGGAATACTTAATTGGCTACCAATTGGAACGTTGATTATATTAAATATCGGATGCGTTCTGCTTCTGATAAATAAATGATTTGTAATGTAATCTTGTGTAATTGACCCAGACAAAGCAACAAACAAAACACTGGCGTCTTTATTGGAGCTGGTATATCGCAAACTGACATTGTGACTTGTCGTTTGATTTAAATTTGGATTTCCAGTACTTAAATGAACTGGATTTGTATTGTTTATTACATTTTGTAATTGACTCACGCTTGGCAATTGGGTATTGCTTCGGTAGTTAAATTGTAATGTTTTGTTCCGATTTATAGTGTACCGAAAGAATGCAGATGGAAGTACATTGTTAAAGTAACTCGTATTGATTTTAGCAAGGGGCACTAATTGCTCATTTCTAATTCTACTTAATTGATAATTTACTCTTATATTGATATTAAGTTTTTGCTCTTTGTTAAATTGATATCCAATTCCAGGAGTGTGAGAATCTGTTTTTGATATAAAGTGATTCGATAATTTTGAATTAAATTGTTTTGAAAGTCCGTCTTGAAACGGAATATCAAAAGTTTTAAGATCACTTTCTTCCTGCTGTATTGCTTGTCGGTAATTTAGTGAAATGGACTGCCTTGAGTTAATAGGCTCCGTGTATTCCAAACTAGAATTTAGTCCCCATTTGTCTGTTTCGTTCTCAGATTGTTGGTTAATGGTATCTATAAAATTTCTGTTTTTATTAAGGTATTCAGTAAAGTTTTGCAATTTGCTATTTTCATTTTTTGGTGCCAAGGATTGTCCAAATTCAATGGAAATGCTTCTGCCTGTTTTTATAAATTTATGCCTAAATAAGATCGAGTTGCTAAAATTTAATCCCGAGTTGTCAATATGTTGAATCGCTGCACTTGAATTCGTCAGTGTATCTCTAATAAATGTTTGTGAATTTAACTCGGAAACACTTTTGTTTGACTGAAATGTCAATCGAGGTCTAAAAACAAAGGAATTGAAACTGTCTAGCTTGTATTCTATACGAGCATTTAATCGATGATTTTGATTGGTTGGTTTGGATGTGCCTGTTTCAAAATATTGTTGATTAAGTTTGCCATCTTCCAGGTAATCCCGGCTCAATTCATTTTGAATGTGATTGGTATTATTATTATAAAAGTATGATCCGTTTAATTCTAATTTTGTGTTTATATTATCAGTAAAATTAATGCCTATGGCATGAGATTTTGCAATGCCACCAGATTGTGGAACCAAAAAATCACCTGGACCTCCAGAGTTAGATCCTCTAGAATCTCTTCCTCCCGGAGGTCTTTGAAAATTGCCGGAACCCCCTCCTCTGTTTCTTGAATTCCCGGTGCTGCCAACTACACTTAGAATGTCGTCGATTGAAAAATTTTGAACGTTAATATTATTAGACATTCCGATTAAACTTATTCTCCTGGAACCATCAAAAAGATTGTAGTTTGCTCCCATTTGATATTTGTCTGGAATGCCATAACCTGCATACGCTTTGCCAAATTGCCCGTTGTTTAGACCAGTTTTCGTAACTATATTTATAGTTTTAACCGTATTGCCATCATTAATTCCAGTAAATTGACTTTGTTCACTTAATTGATCAAATATTTGAATCTTATCAATCAAATCTGCAGGTAAATTTTTCAGGGATAAATTGGGATCGCTTCCAAAAAAAGGTTTCCCATCTACGAGTATTTGTTTTACATCGTCTCCTTGTGCCTTAATGACGCCATTTTCTTTTGTAATAGTTGGTACTTTGTCAACCAATTGATCTGCTGAAGCGTCGTCCATGGTTTTAAATGAATTTGCATCAAATTGCAGGGTATCGTTTTTAACTTTTGCGATTGATCTTTTATCTTTTACTGTTACTTCTGACAGTTGCTCTCTTTTAGTAATTAAATAAAACGGTCTAATGTGATTTGTTGTACTGTCTATAGAAAATAACTCATTTAAAGGTTCGTATCCTAATTGTCGGGCCCTAAGGGTATAGGAACCGGCCACTAAGTTTATTACTTTAAAATATCCAAGAGAATCAGTTTCCACTTTGTGGCGAATTCTTCCATTCTCTGAGCTAATTTGAATTGGAATACTGCTAACATGCTTTCCATTTTCATCTAAAAGTTGTCCATTGAATTCGAATGATTGCCCAAAAATCCACTGATTTAAACAAATTAATAAAATGCTATAGGAAATTTTTTTCATAGGGTCACTTGGTACACATTAAATACAATTTACTTAAAACTTTGTTTAAAATTCAATAAATGGAAATTCTAAGTAATAACGATTTGGGTTATTATACAATGTCTTACTTGTAGAAATAAATTGAATATAAAGTTCTAAAATATCGTTTCTAATTTCAACTTGATCTATATTTATTTTAGCCAACTCCAGTTGAATTTCTGCAATGAACACAGGATCACTTAATTCAGAAGATGCCAGTGTATCCGGATTAAATTTTTGTAAAACAAACCGTTGGTTTTCAACTAAATTGTCATAGGTAGCAATCAACTGCTTTAATTGATTTTTCAATTCAACCAGTTTCAACTCAGTATCATCATTTTCTTGCAATTGCTCTAAACTTAAGCTTAAGCGTTTAATTTCATATTCATCTTTTATTTTTTGATTACTTCCCATCATTGGAATACGGAAACCAGCTCCTATGGTAAGTTTTTGATTTACGGGATCACTCGGATCTTCGTGATAATGAATTTGCAAATAATCTAACTTTTTAGTTGCGTCACGAATTTCTTGTTTATATTCTAACTGTTGCTTATTTAATTCATTAAAATAAAGAGAATTGTTTGAATCTAAGACATATAATTGGTCTGTTACTTTTAAAATATCTTCGTTTGAAATAAGCTTATTAAGCAGAAAATCCAGTTTATGATTTAATAGGCTGTCAATCTGAAGAATACTTTGTTTGGTATTTAAGTTATTAAATTCATTTTTAGCATTTAATAGTTTAAGATTTAAATCTAAATGTTTTTCAAAGTTGATATTTAAACCCATTCCGGATCTATAATTTAATATTTCCAATTGTTTTTCAATGCATTTTATATATTGACTCTGAGCATTTTTTAGCATTAACACCCCAAGCAATTTGGTTACAGCTTTATATTTTTTGTATAGTTGATCTGTATTAAGAATTTTCTTTTTGATTTCCCATTCTTCTTGTTCAAGCTTGTTTATTTTATTTTGGTATTTATTATAACTGATGCTATTTGTTTGAGCTCTTAAACTGTATTCTTGCCGGTTTAATTTAAATTCATCCGTTTCAGTGCGAAGGCTTAATCTGGAAATAAATGGCTTGTGTAATCTTGAGGTGTAATAAAAGTTAATGATACTATCAATTACTTGTTCCGTCTTGGTATTTTTGGATTTTAAATAATCAACAATTGGATTTTGTGAATTTACTTTTAAATTAAATAGAATCAATAAAATTATAAAGTAATGTTTACAGAACGTAGCAGTCATATTAACTATTTTAATAGTTGTATTTTGACTTTTTCACCTTGCATAAAAATATTATCAGCTGGTATTTTAATTTGTATTTCTCTGCCCCAGGCTCGTAATTCCGGAATCTTTTTTAAGCGCTCCGGCAATGGACTTACCCTTGTTCCTAAATTTGAAACTTTGCCTGGCAACTTATATTCTGGATTGCTAAGCGAACTGATTATAAGTGAATCACCTTCTGCAAGGGTTGTCAATTGCTTGTCGCCAATATAACTGGTAACGATATAAGGATGTGTGCCGTAGATTTTTAAAATACTGGTGTAAGACTGAATTTTGTCTCCAACATTAAACTCCAATTGTCCGATAATTCCAGATTCTGGAGCAAGCAATACCGCATTCAATTTCATTCTATCTAATATAAATATCTCATTTTGTATTTTAGATATTCTTACTAAATTGGCGGATTCGCTTACCTTCATTTCATTAATTAAATTTTTTATCCGGAGGTTTGTCTCAGCGTTTTCGGTTTTTTCTTTTTGATTTAATGCTTCTTTTAATAATTGATACTTCTTGTGAAATTCTTGCAGGCCTATTTCAGAACTTACACTTTGTAATAGCTTTAATTGAAGTTCTTTTTCATGTTCCAATTCTAATCGTTTTGTCTGATACGTTTCATAGGTTGCATGCAATTTATTTTGCAATAAACTTAAATCGTTACGATTGATTTCAAGATTTACCTGATTTCTCTTTTCTAATTCTAGTTTTTCATACTCGAGATTCTGCTTTTGGCGTTCCTGGTCCAATCGACTGTATATCATAAGCGTATCCCCAAGTCTTACGGATTCTCCTAAGGTTTTGTAGATTTTAATTACTTCAATCGGATAATCCAAATTTATATTTCGAATTTGATTTTCGGCAATGCCAAAAAATTCATTGTTCGTTTGCAGTTTATTTTTTATTAACGGCAAAAGCAACAGGATGCCTGCTAAGGCAATTAAATATATGTAGTTGAATCGTTGCAAATAGCTCTTTTGTTAGTCTCTTTTAATGAATTTTTGAATTGTAGCGCCTGACTTTAAAAAATATACACCGCCAGGAACTTCTTTCAGATCTATTTTTAAAGAATGATCCAATTTAAGCTCTTGAATTAAAACACCAAAACTTGTATATAATTTTAGTGGATGAATTCCAGATGTTGTTGTCTCGACGATTAAAAACTGTGAAGCTGGATTTGGATATAATTTTAATGCAGTTAGGGACAATTTATTGGTTTCGGACACCAGGTCGTTGCTTTTATTAAATGTAGCTTCTTGAATTACAAAATTACCGGTAGCATTGGGACTTCGGGCATAACTTAGGTCTTGAATTTGTTCATAATAGACTATTTTATCAACTTGTGTTGCATTTGAATCAAGGAGATAAAGCGCTTCACCAGATGCAGAAAGTTTAAAATTAGCATGCATACCGGTTTGTTTGCCGTCTTCATCAGCCCAAATGATTAAATAGGATTGCGGGAGAATTTTGGTACCGGCTGGAAATCGATACTTATCAAGATTTGTTGAATTGTCTGTTAATATCCAATTACTAATATCGACTGTATCATTTGATTTATTAAATAATTCAATCCAATCGTCATATTCGCCATCTTGATCGGTAACTGTTTTCGTATTAGAAGCCATGATTTCATTCAGTACGATTTGGTTTGAACTGGATTGGATAAGATTTACCTGATAAATATAAACATCATGTTCAGCACCTTCTGGCATATAAGTACTTGTTCCTTGTACATTGTTTGCAATGGCTTCTATATAATAACGGACAAAGACTCCATTGGAAAAAGGAGGTATTGTGCCACCATAAGTTCCATCCCCTGCGGTACCATCATTATGTAATCCATCATCAAACATTTGACTGACATTAAAATAACCATCAAAACCGGGTGCATAGTACAGATTGACTCGTTTTACGCCATTTATTTTATTACTTATTTTGGCATTGATTTGAACTGTTTGTGTTTCGTCTGGATTTTGATTGGGAATACCATTTGACGAAGCGTTAACCTCTTCGATGGTGCACCCTATTTGTTTAAATTCTGAGTTAGCTTGTATCGTATTTCTCCTATTGCGCATCCAGTTGATTAAGTTGTTTTTCTCTGACTGAAATGCTTGATAGGTCATGAGTTTTTTTGGATCTGCTGCGACCAAACTATCTATAAGACTATATTGTTTGTTTAATTGTGTGACAAAATTTGTTGAATCCAAACATTCTTTAAACATGGTTTTAAAATGAGCCAGGTATCGTTGTCTTAAAGAAGGTACTGCAAACAATCTGTTGCACAATGGAAATTTGGTATCTGCTTCCTTAAGAAAGATGGACCAGTTTGCTGTTTGACCAGACATCACAGAGTTTGCATCGTATTCTAAAGGAATCAATCGTTCGACATCTTTTTGATATATTGCAAAATAATCCATGCCTCCTTTGTTTACATAGCTATCATCATCACCAAACATAATTTCCTTTGCAACAAACCAGAGGGCCCTGTCTATATCTAATACTTTTTTTAAGCTATCTTCCAATTGAGCCAAGGGTACTGTATTCAATACTTTAGTTACTCGTGCTAAATCTGACCAAGGATTTTCTACGGTAGTATGTTTCAAGGTGTAGTTTGGTTTATAAGCAGTGGTATCATCACCCAAATAATTGAGTGTGGAAGTTCCAGCACCAAAGCCTCCTCCTCCAGGGCCTCCGCCATTTGTGCGTTCACATCTCCAACGCGAACCATCATTACTTAAGAACCATTCTTTAACATAGTTACCATCCAACGCTTGTACATTTGGATAAATACCCCAATCCTGATTATTGATATACAGATGGATGTAATTTGCTTTGAGTGAACTTGAAAACGGGCGTGTAATGTTTTCATAAAAGACTTCACGCATAAAACTATTATCTTCAAATGAATTATTGAAATTTAAAGTTTCATATCCTTTTAAATCTTGAGTAGGATCAAGAAAATCCATAGTGATATTAAATGATTTTTTTTGACCAGTCACTCGTTGATACGAAGTTTGACCTTTAAATCGAACGCCTACATTAGCAAACGTATCCCCTTCCATAATGAGGGTTGCAGAAATATCCGTTTTCGACTGGTAATTGGCAGTCATTAAAGCCCAGTAATCTGGTTGATCAAATTTTAAATCGATGCGTCTTATTTTGCTTGGATTGTACAATCCTTCAACGGCTTGATTTCCTGAAATGAGTCTTTTTGAATCCGGACTAAAAGCCATTTCAGATGGCATTTTTTGTGATTTGATTTCTAAACAAATCACACTTAAAATCAAAATGTTATGAATCTTCATTTACAAGTAATTATATTATTTCTTCGTCTGAGCGCAAACTGAGTCTGACGGTTTTAACATGTTCAATAGCAGATAAATCTTCAACGATGGTAAGTTCATCGGATGTTGGAAGCTGTCCAATTTCCCAATTGCATTCCTTTTCAATTTTTCCCAAATTGGATATTGTATCCATTCGCAATAAGTTTGCAGCTATATTTTTAGATTCTAGATAATCAAAGACCTTATTAACACTAGTACGATCAACCGATTCAAAGGTGACCCGTAAATTGTATGATTTTTTGATATATTGTTTTAACGGAGAAATGCTTAATAAAAAGGCAAGGGTACAAAATAGCAGGGTGCCATAAAATGCAACGTTGAACGCAAAGACTCCGCACGAGATACCCAGTGCCAGCGAAGCAAAAATAAAAATCATATTTCTTGGTTGTGAAATATTGGTTCTAAACCGAATCATGGCCAGCACACCAAGCATTCCGAGCCCTCGGCCTATACTATCGCCGATCGCTTGTGCGACGATGGTAGCAATGATTGCTCCGAGGATCATGGATTGAATAAAATGACCGGGTGAGCGATTGTTGGCGCTCGTTTTTTCGTAAGTAAATGAAACAAACGTAGCCAATATGAAACTCATTAGCAATGCATATACAACAGATAAAATGGACGGATTATCTGTATTGATATCAGAAAGTGAAAAATCAAACATTTTGTAAAACTAATGAATCCCTGGTATCCCTCAGTTTAGACTGGTAAACTATTTTAAAGTTTAATGGGATTCCTTTATTTGCAAGTTATTAGCCCTGGCATGTAATACAGCCTTCCTCCATGCTACAGCTCTGGCCTTCTATAAGTTGTTGCTCTGTTTCGGTGGCTGCAAACATTTCCTGGAGTTTTTCGGACTTAAGACTTGAAAGATTGTTGACCATTTCAGGCTTAATTTCAATAATTTCAACTTGCTCAGTCACTTCTACAAATTTCTTTTGGTGTTTCTCACTCAAAGTAAATTTAATCGGATCGACTGCTGATTTGGTTCGCAAGTAATACATGCCTGTTTTTAATCCTTTTTTCCAACCATAGAAATGCATTGAACCCAATTTATTAACCGATGCATTTTCAAGGAATAAATTAAGACTTTGGCTTTGGCAAATAAAAGCTCCACGATCTGCTGCCATATCGATGATCGATTTTTGGCTCAGCTCCCAAACCGTTTTATACAGCTCTTTCAATTTAGTTGGAATGGAAGGTATGTTTTGAATTGAACCATTATTAAACATGATCATCTCTTTCATTTCTTGATTCCAAAGTCCGAGTTTAACCAGATCTTCCAAAAGATGTTTATTGATCACGATATATTCACCAGATAAGGTTCTTCGAGTGTAAAAGTTTGAAGTGTATGGTTCAAAGCATTCGTTATTACCAAGGATTTGTGAGGTACTAGCAGTTGGCATCGGAGCAAGTAATAAACTATTTCGAATTCCATGTTTCATTACCTCATTGCGCAATGCATTCCAATCCCAACGATTTGTATCTGGTTCTACACCCCACATATCAAATTGAAATATACCCTGGCTCATAGGCGAACCTGGAAATGTTTCATAGGCCCCATGTTTTTTAGCCAATTCACAACTTTCACTTACTGCCGCATAATAAATGGTTTCAAAAATTTCCCGATTTAATTGTCGTGCGGCTTCACTGTCAAATGGCATTCGCATTAGAATAAACGCATCGGCTAGACCTTGCACGCCTATACCAATTGGACGGTGGCGAAAATTTGAATTACGAGCTTCAGGAATCGGATAATAATTGATATCGATGATTCGATTTAAATTTCGAGTGATTACCCGGGTTACTTCTACGAGTTTATTAAAATCAAAGGTGTTGTTTTCAATGAATTTTGGTAAGGATATAGAAGCGAGATTACAAACGGCTACTTCGTCAGGAGCAGTGTATTCAATAATTTCTGTACAAAGATTTGACGAACGAATTGTACCTAAATTTTTCTGATTCGATTTTTTATTACAAGCGTCTTTATATAAAATATAAGGGGTTCCGGTTTCTATCTGACTTTGGCATATTTGATACCAGAGGTCTTGTGCGCGTACAATTTTTCGTGCGCGTCCTTCGGACTCATATTGATGATACAGTGCTTCAAATTCTTCGCCATAGGTATCATAAAGTTTTGGCGCTTCGTTTGGACAAAATAGAGACCATTCTTTGTCTGCAACAACCCGTTCCATAAATAAATCAGGAATCCACAATGCATAGAATAAATCGCGTGCACGCATTTCTTCTTTTCCATGATTCTTTTTGAGTTCGAGAAAGTCCATAATATCGGCATGCCATGGCTCGATGTAAATTGCGAATGCTCCTTTGCGTTTACCGCCTCCCTGATCTACGTAACGAGCCGTATCATTAAAGACCCGAAGCATCGGAATAATTCCATTTGAACTTCCACCAGTGCCCTTTATATAGCTGCCTTTTGCACGGATGTTATGAATGCTTAGACCAATTCCTCCGGCGGATTGAGAGATTTTTGCACAACGGCTTAATGTTTCAAAAATACCAGAGATGGAATCATCTACCATACTTAAAAGAAAGCAGGATGACAATTGAGGTTTTGGAGTGCCTGCATTAAATAGTGTGGGTGTAGCGTGGACAAACCATTTCTCTGACATCAGATTATAGGTTTCAATGGCGGTATCGATTTCTAAACCATGAATACCGATTGCAGCACGCATTAACAGATGTTGTGGCCGTTCTACTACTTTCTTATTCGCTTTTAATAAGTAAGAACGTTCCAGTGTTTTAAAACCAAAATAGTCAAAACTATAGTCGCGATCATAAATAATAGCTGAATCCAATTTATCCGCATTGCTACGGATCACTTGAATGGTTTCATCACTGATTAATCCAGCTTTTTGATTTGTCATAGGATCGATGTAATTGTAAAGCAATTCCATCGTTTCAGAAAATGACTTATTGGTATTTTTATGAAGATTTGATACGGCAATTCGGGCTGCAAGTATCGCATAATCCGGATGTATTGTAGCCAGGCTCGCAGAAGTTTCTGCTGCCAGATTGTCTAAGTCTGAGGTTGTGACTCCATCAAAAATTCCTTGTATTACTTTTTTTGAAA
The DNA here is from genome assembly GCA_016712145.1 of Saprospiraceae bacterium. Classification (NCBI taxonomy): domain Bacteria; kingdom Pseudomonadati; phylum Bacteroidota; class Saprospiria; order Saprospirales; family Saprospiraceae; species Saprospiraceae bacterium. Next base: position 571,759 of record JADJRO010000001.1, on the reverse strand, counting down.
TTTCTATTGGATCTACAAAATTGCTATCTAGCCCATAGCAAAGTTTTTTTACACGAGCGGTTATTTTATCAAAACTGACTTCTTCGCGTTTGCCGTTACGTTTGAGTACTTGCATCTTATTAAAATTAAAACAGTAAAAGGGTTAAAAAAAAAAAATACTTAAAAGTCTTCGTCTATCGAAAATACCTTAGGAGCGTGGCCACCAGTGGCTACCCCTGATTTTTTGGTATTCTGACACCCTTTTTTCAAAGAAATTGGTTTTACCTTGCACAGAGATCATCTCCATGAAGTCAAATGGATTTTGTGAATTGTAAACTTTAGTATTACCTAAAGCTACTAAGAGGCGGTCCGCAACAAACTCAATATATTGACACATCAAATTTGCATTCATACCAATCAGGGCGACGGGTATGGCCTCAGTAATGAAATGTTTTTCAATTTCAACTGCATCTTTGATGATTGCTTCGATTGTCTCTTTTGGAAGTTTGTTGACGATATGTTGATTATACAATAAACAGGCAAAGTCGCAATGCATTCCTTCATCGCGTGAAATCAATTCATTGGAAAAACTTAAACCAGGCATTAAGCCTCGTTTTTTTAACCAAAAAATACTACAAAATGAGCCACTGAAAAAGATTCCTTCTACCGCCGCAAATGCGATTAATTGTTCGGTAAAACTTCCGTTTTTAATCCAACGCAAAGCCCAATCTGCTTTTTGACGAACACAAGCTAAATTTTCAACGGCATGAAACAGGTAGTTTTTTTCCGTTTGGTCTTTGATATACGTATCGATTAATAAGGAATACGTATCTGAATGGATATTTTCCATCATGATCTGAAACCCATAAAAGAATTTTGCTTCGGGATATTGAACCATCCGAACCATATTCTCTGCAAGATTTTCATTTACAATTCCATCGCTGGCGGCAAAGAAAGCTAGTACATGTTTAATGAAATGTTTTTCATTGTCATTGAGCAAATGATTCCAATCTTCAAGGTCCTGGGAAAGGTCAATTTCTTCAGCAGTCCAAAAAGAAGCCTCTGAATTTTTGTAAAATTGCCAGATATCGGAATGTTTGATCGGAAAGATTACAAATCGATCGGGATTTTCGACGAGGATAGGTTCTGAACGGTGATTCATTGGTTCTTGTTGTTTGACTTGGCTAAACTGTAAGGTAATTGTGGTTCAAAAGTATTTAATTGTAATTATTATATAATAAAAATTTAGATATATTTTTTAATTGTATTTGTAATAATTTGTAAGACAATTATTTACTCGAATTCTTTTTTTAAAAAGTCTTAAAATTCATATTATTAAAAAAACATATATCTAGCTCAAAAATACAGTAACAATCAGTCGATGTCCTTTGAAATTTATCAACATATTGTGGAAAACTTTAATAAGATTGTGGAATAGTGAATTTTACAAAATGTTAATAATTGCTTCTTATGTTGAAAACGCATTAAAAATGTGGAAAATATGTAATTAATTAGAATGCAATTCGAAATAATAAATACTATTTTTTAATATGTTATGCATATTTGCAATTAATTCAAAATTAGATCGGACCTATTGAAATCCTACAAATACTACCTTTTTAATAAGCCTTTTGGGGTCATGTCTCAATTTTCTAAAGAACAACATGACCAAAAAAGCCTCAAGGACTACTTAAATGTACCAGTTGACGTCTACCCTGTTGGCCGATTGGATAAGGATAGTGAAGGCCTCTTGTTATTAACAAATGACCCATCGGTCAATTCAAAAATCTTGCATCCGAGCAATAAGCTTCCAAAAACCTATTGGGTTCAGATTGAAGGCAAACCAGATAAACTGAAACTTCAAAAATTACAATCAGGAGTAAAAATTAGAATAGATGGGAGTCTTTATTTAGTTAAAGCTCTTACTATCAGGATGTTAGAACCTGATCCAGTTGTTCCACCAAGAGATCCACCTATCCGATTCAGAAAAACAGTTCCGGATAGTTGGATTGAAATCAGTATTGATGAAGGTAAAAATCGTCAAGTAAGGCGCATGCTTGCAGCAATCGGATATCCTGTTTTGAGGCTGATCCGGATTTCAATAGCAAAAATACAACTGCTTGATTTAAAGCCAGGTACTTCTAAAGAGATCCTTAAAAGTGAACTGATCGCTAGCCTTAAATAGATTATTTTACGATGTACAAAAGTTCTTTAGCACATTTTACGACCCGGTCAGCATTTGGTAAATATTCAGTTACCATGGTGGGTGCATAACCCAGAGAGGTATCGGCAGAATTGATTCTTGCGACGGGAGCGTCAAGATAATCAAAAGCTCGTTTTTGAACCACATAGGCTAATTCGGCAGAAATTCCTGCAAACGGCCAGCTTTCATCTACCACAATTAATCGATTTGTTTTCTTGACCGATTGAATTACGGTATCATAATCCATTGGTCTGATGGTTCTCAAATCAATAATTTCAGCAGATATTCCTTCCTTTTCTAATTCTACGGCTGCTTGTTTGATCACCTCCATCATTTTATTAAAAGAAACAATGGTAATATCTGTTCCAGCTTTTCGGATTGCAGCCTTTCCTATTTCAATTAGGTATTCTTCTTCCGGAACCTCTCCTTGTAGTCCATAATAGGATTCCGATTCCATAAAACAAATGGGATTATCATCCCGAATGGCAGCTTTCATCAAACCTTTGGAATCATATGGATCGATAGTCGAAATCACCTTTAAACCAGGACAATTTCCCAACCAACTTTCAAAAGTTTGGCTGTGCTGTTGAGCTAATTGGCCTGCTGCACCACTCGGACCTCTAAAAACAATAGGGCAACCAAATTCTCCGGAAGATTGAGATAAGGTCTTGGCCGCATTATTTACAATCTGATCAAAGGCAAGCACAGCAAAATTCCAAGTCATAAATTCAATAATAGGTCGCAAACCATTCATGGCTGCACCCACTCCGATACCAGCAAATCCCAATTCAGCAATGGGGGTATCAATCACACGTTTGGGACCAAACTCATCCAACATTCCTTTGCTTACTTTATAAGCCCCATTATATTGAGCTACTTCCTCCCCCATTAAAAATACATTGGGATCTCTCCTCATTTCTTCGCTCATAGCCTCTCTTAAAGCATCTCGCAATGTGATCAACCTACTCATAAATTATAAAATGTTTGCAAAAATAGCAATAAATTAAGATTGCCAGAGGAGCTAGCACATCCCAGATATAGATTTAAACCAATTCGATTCCACCAAAATTTCCGCTACCCATAAAGACAATCACGTCAAATTTGGATTGGATAGCATGTATCGTCTGTTCCAGGCTGGAATTGGTAGTACATACCAGAATAGAATCATTACCAAAAGCCTGTTTGATAAATTCAGGATCTAAGGCTTCTTTGTTCTTAATTTCCAATGCTTTATGGTCAAAATAGATTATGGCTTGATCCATTTCATTTAATGCTTGATCATATTGAGGTAGAAAATCTTTTGATAGACTGCTATACGTATGCAATTCAACAATGGCTAGAATTTTTTGGGTATTAAAATGGCGTCTGAGTGCATTGGACGCTGCTTTAACTTTTGAAGGTGCATGTGCAAAATCGCGGTATCGGAGCTGACCATTGATGTTGCTCAGTAATTCCATGCGTTTGGAAGCTCCTTTGAAACTTTGTAACGCATGACCGACCTGATCCATATCCAATTTAAGAATTTGACAACAGGTTAAAACCGCCTGAATATTCTCCAGATTGTGATTGCCAAAAATTAATAAAGGGTACCAATTTCCAGAAATTGAAATTGACACCTGGGTTCCAATTTGTTTAAAATCACAAGCCTGATAAGGATGATTTGTGGCAATTAACGATGAATCAGTAGCTATTTGATTTAAAACAGGATCCGATTTGCAATACACTAAATGTGCATGTTCATTTAAGGTTTGAATCCGATTTGTAAAAGTATTTAAATAGGAATCTAGTGTTGGAAATACATTAAAATGATCCCATGAAATCCCTGTAATTACCTGTATATAAGGATCAAAATGATCAAATTTAGACCTTTTGTCCAAACAGGAACTTAAATATTCGTCCCCCTCTACAATTGCAAAAGGTGCATCGGAAATGGAGACCATCTTTTGAAATCCTTCCAGTTGTGCACCCACCAAATAATCAAAGGGAATGCTTAATTGTTTAAACACATGCATGAGCATCGACGTAGTAGTGGTTTTGCCATGACTTCCAGATATGATAAGTTGCTTTTTATCTTTAAACAATCCGCCGACATATTGGGGGAACGATTGGACCGGGATCCCTAATTGTAAGCTTTTGATTAATTCAGGATTTTCAGCTTTGGCATGCATTCCGAGGATTACAAGATCGATTTCAGGTGTAATTCTGGACGCGTGCCAACCCTCCTCAGCGGGTAATATTCCTGCATCGCTTAATCTTGAACGGGCAGGTTCGTAGATTTGATCATCGCTTCCAGAAACCTGATGTCCCAAATCGTGCAATGCCAATGCTAGGTTATGCATAACACTGCCTCCTATGGCAATTAAATGGATTCTTGACATTAAAGAAAATTATAATATGATGTAAACATAATTTAATTTTGTAAAATATTCTATCTTTGCTATCCGTTTTGGAAGTATTCCATCATTTCTAAACTGGTTAACATGAAAATTCAAAAAAAATCAAACATCATTCTGTGCTTAGCCGGATTAGCTATGCTCTCCCTGACTTCATGTAATAGAGGTTATGGATGCCCATATGACTTTTCCGTTTTAAAAACCGGTATCAATCTATTGGCCGGCGTAGTAGAGTTTGTTGTTGCATTTTTCTAAGTAGTAGGTAGAAAAATACAAGAACCAGTCTTAGTTTAAGGCTGGTTTTTTTATTAAAATGGGAGAACGAAGTGTAATTCAAACAAACGATGGCAGTTCATCTGTTTTAGACTCCTTCTGGAATGCCAGTTTCCATTCTGTTCATGGGGCACTTACCGAAAGCAATCACGTTTATATTAATTCAGGATTAAGCCAGTTTCAAAATTCTTTGGAACCGGTTCGAATATTTGAGTTCGGTTTTGGCACCGGATTAAATACTTTCTTAAGTTTTATTTATGGCCTCAAACATGACATTTCTATAGAGTATACTGCAATTGATTCCCACATTTTGGAAAATGACTTGGTTTCCCTATTGGATTATCCAAAACATCCATTGCTCCTTCCGTTTTCAGATTTCTTTTTTTTGATTCATCAACATGAATGGAACAAACCCATACAATTAAGTCAAGGCTTTCGTTTAAATAAAATTAAATCAGATTGGACTGCTTATGTTCCTAATGAACCTATTGAATACGATTTAGTGTTTTTCGATGCTTTTGGCCCTGAAGTACAGCCAGAATTATGGGATTTCCATTCACTGCAAAAGGTTTATAGCATGATGAAACAAGGTGGTATATTTTGTACCTACTGCGCAAAAGGCTCAGTTAAACGATTGCTAAAGCAAATTGGATTTAAGCTTGAATCACTTCCCGGGCCTCCAGGAAAGCGGGAAATAAGCCGGGCGATTAAATTGTAATAGTTCGTATTTTTTTATATTTATTTTGAACACATCGTGAGGCAAACGATTCTATCATGCGATGCAAAACGAATTTTATGAAATTCGCTTTGTTATTAATAGTTTTGTACAAAATATACCTTATGAGTTTAGATTCGATTTTAGGTGTTGGTTCTCGTGTTAAGCATCCGGCATTTGGAGATGGCGTTGTAATAACCATTGATGTTGCAGCTTACCAGGTTTGTTTTATGCAATTTGGAATTAAATTAGTTGGAAAAGATTATAATCAATGGGAAATTATTGATCGCATAGAGCCGACTGAAGCAATTACTTTTACTGAAGCAGAAAAATCATTATCCAGAATCCTTCGCGCTTGGTCAGATGTTTCTGAAATCACACCGCTTGGAGATAAATGGAAAGGGGGTTTAATGATATTAAAACCGGGAGAAGTTGGATTAAAAGAGAAAGAAATTCCTATTGATCAGTTTTTTCATAAAATCGTTATGCTCAGAGACCGCTTAAGGGTTATGGAACAACGAATTAATAGCAGTTTGCTCACCGATGAAGAAAAAGTTAATCTTCAACAATATATTACCAGAATCTACGGAAGCCTTACAACCTTTAATGTTTTATTCAGACACAAAGAACATCAGTTTGTAGGTGAAAAAGGAGACAAAGAATGAATTCTTTAAATTGCGTTTACTGCTTGGGCATATGCATTTTAATTTCTTCTTGTATTGCAATTCCAAATCAACATACAAGCTTGCCACCAGGGAATTGGAGGGGTTTAATTTATATAAATGAATACAGCAATGTAATTGTAACAGAAGGAAGGAAGGAAGTTATTTCCAGAGATGTAGCGTATGAAGAAAAGTCTTTATTTATTCCATTTAATTTTGAAATCAAGGAGGATTCATTGCATCAATTGCAAATGATTGTAATGAATGCAGATGAGAAAATAATATTTAATCAAATTGAAATTGGCAGAGATCCCAAAACTGGAGATGATACATTTCGTATCAATCTGGCTCCATATGATGCATGACTAAAAGGGGTTTTTCAAGAAGATAAATTACGTGGATATTTTGTTGTACTTGACAAGCCTAATTATTTTATGCCCTTTGAAGCACATTATGGTCAAGTGCACCGTTTTAAAAAACTTCCAAAGCCCGTTTCAATTAATCTAAGTGGAACTTACCAAGTCATGTTTACTGATACAACGGGCGATTCATTTGCAGCAATTGGAGAATTTGAGCAGCTTGGAACTAAGGTTAAGGGAACTTTTAGAACCGAAACCGGTGATTTTCGATTTTTACAAGGTGAAATGGATTCTACAAAATTGCTGTTATCTTGTTTTGATGGGTCACATGCTTTTTTATTTAATGCAACATTTGGAGGTGATAGCTTAATAGGTAAATTCTATTCAGGAAAACATTATTATGCAAATTGGGTCGCGCACAAAACGACATCACCCAGGTTACGAAGTGCCGATTCAATCAGTTTTACAAAAACACCTGAAACAGAGTTTAAATTTAAATTTATGACTCCAGATTCACAATGGGTAAATTTTGAAGATGAAGCGTTCAAAGATAAAGTAAAAGTAGTTCAGATATTAGGATCCTGGTGTCCAAATTGCAGAGACGAATCTGAATTTATAAATAAATACATAAGCGACTTTCCAAATGAAAAATTGGTAATTGTAGGATTGGCTTTTGAGAGAAAAGGAGATCCGCAGAAAGTTATGAATCGGATCGCTTCTTACAGAAAAAGTTTGAAACTAAAATATCCTATTGCCTATGGTGGAATTGCAAATAGAGATACCGCTGCCAATGTATTGGGTAATTTGAATGGGATTTTTGCGTTTCCAACAACCTTATTTATCGACAAACGGAATTTTATTTATAAGATTCATACGGGGTTTGATGGCCCAGCCACATCTCAATTTGAAAATTATAAAAAGGAATTTCATGAAACCATCGAATTTTTACTTAATCAAAAATGAAGACCGTATTAATTACAGGAGCCAGTTCTGGTATAGGTAAAGCTTGTGCGCAGGTATTTGCGAAAGCTGGCGTTCAAAATCTCATACTTTGTGGACGTAGAATTGAACGTCTCAAAGCTTTAAAGACAGCCTTATTAACTGACAATGCTTTAGAAATCCATTTACTTTCATTTGATATCAGGTCGTTTACTGAATGCGAACAAGCATTAAACTCCTTGCCTAAAGAAATGGATCCAGTAGATGTGTTGATTAATAATGCAGGGTTAGCCAAAGGTTTAGATTACATACATGAAGGAAAGCTTGAGGATTGGGAGACCATGCTGGATACAAATATTAAAGGTTTGTTGTATATTACTAAATTGGTAACCGGTGAAATGGTGAATCGCAAATCAGGACATATAATAAATATTTGCTCAACTGCTGGGAAAGAAGTCTATCCCAAAGGCAATGTTTATTGTGCAAGTAAATTTGCTGTTGATGCATTGACAAAAGCCATCAGGCAAGATTTAGTTTCTTTTGGCATTCGTGTGAGTCAAGTTGCACCTGGACATGTTGAAGATACTGAGTTTGCTTTAAACCGTTTTGATGGCGATACTGAACAATCCAAGATTTACAATGATTTCAATCCGTTAAAGGCTGTAGATGTTGCAGAAGCAATTTATTTTATAGCAAGCAGACCGGCACATGTCAATATTCAGGATGTCCTTATGATGGGAACTCAACAAGCTTCTTCTACATTAATAAATCGCAGTGGCAGAACATTTGATGTTTAGAAACTTAGATACACTATAACAAACCATCGATTTCAAATGCATATTCTAGCAATTGCCTAATCATGATTTGATCAATGTCTTCAATTTTATAAATCGTTCGAATTCCAACTTGTTTTCTGTTTGAAAGTTGGATATAATTATTTGGTGGAAATAGATAGGCTTTTGAAAATCCTAGCTCAACACCTTCCTTTTGTTTTTTACCCCATGGAATAGCTCCCGGCCAAATAAAACCAATTGATTTTCGGTGAGAATAAAATGGAACATTATACGATAGCTTTTCATTTAAGCCAAAACCTGAATCCAGAAAAATAGAACGAATTAATTGCGTTATTTCCTTTTGTTCAACGGGCAAGGTTTCAATCATTTCATCTACAGTGTGAAATTTGAAATCCTGAAACTTCATTGGGATTTAAATTTTGACAAAACTTGAACTGCCCACCTGTTTATTGCCACGGTAACTGATAAAGTAAATCCCTTTATTAAATGAAGAAATATCAATTGTCAAATCACCAAGATCAGATTTTATACCAACCCAAACGGATTGCCCCAATTGGTTGCAAATCTGAATTTGTAAAGCGGTGAGTAAGTTGGTATTTGAAATTGTTATTTTATTGCTAGCGGGATTTGGCTTTATTGAAATAGATAAAGCAGGTATATTATCCTGCGTTTTTACAAGGGTCTTTAAAATAGTTTCTAATGGAAAACTCATGATTGATTTACCAAATGTACCAGCTATTAAAGTGTTCTCCGACTCGTTAATTTCTAAATCAAAGACTTCAATATAAGGCATGTTGTCCCCTACCCGCAACCAGGAATTACCAGCATCCACACTTGCATAGACTCCAATGTGATTCCCAACAAAAAGAATTGAATCCTTTTTGCCAGGATAGACCAGAAGATCATATACAGGCAAATTTGGTAAATCACCTTGAATGCTACTCCAACTCAAACCACTGTTTGTAGATTTATAAACATATGCATTGAAATTATTACCCCGGTGTCCACTCAAACTTGTATAAAATGTATTTGTATTTAGATAGGATGATTTTACAGAAGTAATATAAGCAGCAGGTAAATTGTTTGATACATTCGTCCATCCCATGTCAAATTGTTTTGTCATCCATACGTTGCCGTTGACAGTGCCTGCAATTATTACATTGCTATCAATGGGTGATTGGTCTAAGGTGGTAATACTGGGATTGGATCTCGATGGATACCGTGCAACTGATACTAAATTTGGACTGATTGCTGTCCATGCAGCAATGGTATCTATAGGGTTTACATAAATTTGACTTGAACCGGCAATGAGTTTTTGTGAATTAAATCGACTCATCATGTATGGAAAATCCCAATTTTTATTGCCGCCTAAGCCTCTTGTAAAACCTCTCCAATTACCATGATAATATTGTTGCAACGCACCATTTTGATATTCAGCATAAAATATAGTTGGATCTTTTTGGTTAAATGCCATTTGAAATCCATCTCCCCATAAATCCTGTCCCAATTGCTTAGAATAAATTTATTTCCTGATGTGGTGCCATTGTCTTGCAATCCGCCATAATATAAGTCTTGCTCATGTAAATTATAGCCAACTCTATAGATTTGATTTGTAGGTATATCCTCTAGATCTATCCAGGTATTTGTTGATTTAATGTATTTATACAAACCACCATCCGTTCCCAATAAATAATCTCCATTTTTATAAAAAGCCATAGCATGTTTGTCAGCATGTACATCAACGGGACCATTTCTTGGTGTGGGAATAATCCAATTAATTCCACCATCGTCAGAATAAAATAATTCAATGGCCATAATATAAAGTTCATTTGGATCATCAGGTGCTATAGCAATGTTTTGAAAATACCATCCAAAACCTCCTGTGTCCCCGCACTCAAGTCCTGAAGATGGCGCTAATGATGGGAGTTCAGTCCAATTTTCACCCGTATCTGTTGATTTATATATAGCATAAAGATTATTGCTGACAGAGTTATCACATCGGTAAGTTCTAATGTAGCGAGCATATACTATGGATGGGTTGCTTTTCGAAATTGCAAGAGCGATTCGACCATTTAAACTATCGGAGGGTAAACCGGAAGTTAGTTTTTTCCATGATTGGCCACCATTAATAGATTTGAAAATTTGACCATCTGGTCCAGAAACAACGCCTCTATTATTTAAACCCAATTTATTCCAACTAACAGCAAACAAGGTTTGAGGATCTTTGGGATGCATCACCAAATCAGTGATGCCGCTAGAATCATTTGTATAAAGTACTTTATTCCAATTTTGACCACCGTCTGAAGATTTATAAATACCTCGATGTTCATTTTTTTGATAGCTGTATCCTAGTGATGCAGCAAAAATCGTTTGAGGATTTTTATAGTCAACAATAACTTTTGATATAATTCTAGTTTCGCTCAAACCAAGATGTGTCCAGGTTTTACCATTATCAATGCTTTTATAAATTCCATTTCCTTGTCCGCAATAAAATCCCCCATTCGGATCCCCTGTTCCAATATATATGTTGCTTGGATTTACAGGATCTATTTCTATACTGCCAATATATAAGTTTGTTTCTTGATCAAAAATTGGAGTCCAATTTTTTCCACCATCGATAGATCTGTAAGCACCGCCGTGAGAAAAGCCTACAAAAATAATATTTTCATTTTGTGGATTAATTGCAATCGTGTTGATTCGACCTCCTAAATTGCCAGGACCTTGCGTGGTCCAATTTCCGGGAATTAGAATTGGTGCAGACCTGTTAAGATGAATTGAATTTTTAAGAAATTCAATTTCTTGTTCCCTTGCAGCTAAAAACGCTGGAGTGGATTCACCAACTTTATCTAGAAAGTAAAGATCATCTGGTGGAATGGTTTCAACAAGTTGCGTATTAATTTCATTTGTTGTCTTTTTAATACAGGAATTAAATAAAAATACAAACCCTAAAATAATAATTATATAAAGGCGCATTTGTAGTATTTACTGATTTAAAAAATCTTTAGATTGAGTTGCTTCAGAAGGTTTAAGTCGACTACTTACGACCAATCTAAATTCCCTGCGTATGCCAGCTTCCTCATATAATTTTTTTTCGAATTCAGTTTCTGGAATAACTGTTGGAATAGATTTTGGTTTCATGGTCCGTTCATCCAATGCGACAAAGGTAAAAAAAGCCTGATTGGATTTATGGGCATGATTTTGCAAAACACCTCTTGTAAACACCTCAAGAAAAACTTCAACCGATGTATTAAATGCCCGGGTGACGCTTGCTTTTATATTCACAACATCCCCTAATTTTATAGGTTCCTGAAAGGTCAAATGATCTACTGAAACGGTAACAACATGGGCTTCACAGTGTTTTGCTGCACAAATAGCGGATGCTATATCCATCCATCTCATTAAATTTCCCCCCATCAAATTACCCAGCACATTGGTATCGTTGGGTAAAACCAATTCGTTCATTTCTGTAAGAGATTCTTTTACTGTTTTAGTTTGTTCTATCATGAAATAATATTAAGATTAAAATGCTTGACAAAGTAATGGATAAATATGACTTTTACTTCTTCAAGTGGGACAATGCGTCCTAATTCACGTGATAAAGAAGTAACTTCTTTTTGTTGTGGATCAATGCCACAAGGTATTATGTAATTAAAATAATTTAAGTCTGTATTGATATTAAAAGCAAGTCCATGCAAACTAACCCACCGGCTTAGATGAACGCCTATTGCGCAAATTTTACGGGGCTTTTTGTCAGGTTCTACTATCCAAACACCCGTTAGTCCTTCAATGCGGCAGGATTTTACACCAAATTCAGAAAGAACATCCATGACCGTTTGTTCAAGTAATCTGACAAATTTATGGACATCCGTAAATAAATAGTCTAAATCTAGGATTGGATAGGCTACTAATTGCCCTGGGCCGTGGTAGGTGATATCTCCCCCTCTGTTGATTCTATAAAATTTAGCCTGAATTGCGTCCATTTCATGTTCTGCTTGCAATAAATTGGATTCATCTCCAGATTTACCTAGAGTAAATACATGTGGATGTTCGCAAAACACTAAACTATGGCCCGGGAAGTTCTCAGGCTGATTTCGTTTAATAAATATTAGTTTTTCATGAAGTTCAGTTTGATATTTCCAGGTGTAATCATAATCAGAAAGACCTAAATCAATTACTCTTATTGAGTGGCTTAAATTTGTTAAAATATTTTGATTATCAGGCAAGTGGTAGTATTTTTGAATAAATTTATTATTATGAGAGCGAATTTACTGTTTAAAGCTATAATTCTCGTTTTAATTCCATTGTTTGCAGCTGCAAAAAAAGCACCTGATTTCGTAGTTACCGATCAAAACAATAAGGTTCATAAATTATATGAAGATTATCTTAATAAGGACAAAGTTGTTGTAATAAAGTTCTTCTTTGTAGGTTGTCCTCCTTGCTCTGCAATTGCTCCGTATGTGCAATCTGCCTATGTAAGATGGGGTGCCGGGAATGGAAGAGTTCAGTTTTTTGAAATCAGCACCATGAAAGGTGACAATAACGCCCTGATTAAAGGCTATCAAAATGGCAAAGGGCTCACATTTCCAGGAATTGGTACCGATGGAGGCTCCCAAGCTGCCAGAGAACCCTATACTTCTGGAACTTTTGGACCATTTTATGCAACACCAACATTTGTGGTGATTTCACCGGATGGTGAAGTTAATTACAATGTAAATGTTTCTATTGGGGACCAAAGTCCTTTGGATACTGCAATTGCCAGAGGGCTTCGAGTGAGCCATTCCGGAGGTGGAGGCGGGTGTTCCAAGGCTTTTTCTGTAAAAACTGTAACCACAATTCAGCCAGAGACCTATTATTTAGTGGATCTTTTAAATGGAAATCCGGCCCATGAAGTAAAAACGGGGATATACAATTGTGAATTTGCTTTACCCTCAATTACAGATGGGTTTTATGTAATTCCTCAAATGAATCAGTCGGACGATCCAATCAATGGTGTAACCACTGCGGATATCGTCCATATTCAAAGGCACATTCTCGGATTGCAACAATTAAATAATCTGCAACGTGCGGTTGCAGACGTTAATGGATCCAGTACCATTACCGCTGCAGATGTTTCAGAAATCAGAAAACTAATTCTTGGTGTTACTTCAGGGTTTTCAAAACTAAATAAGACCTTTACAATCGTTCATAATCCTAAAGCGAAATCGGGTCCGATTACGGATCGGGTTTTAATGGATGATTTAGTGAGTGGAGCAGCGATCAATGAATTTGGAATTGGTAAATATGGAGATGTTTCAGGAGCCAATTTATTTCAAAATGAAAATCTGGAAATCCGAGCAAGTCTTCAAGTGGATTTTTTAGTAGAATCTAACAGACTGGCCGATGGAACCTATGAACATCGTTTTTTTGCAGAAAAGGACTATAATCTAACCAGTTTTCAGTTTGAAGTTTCTGGTAAAGACGGCAATCTAATTAATTGTCTTCCTTCCTACTTGTTAAAACCGGAGCAATTTAAATCTAACACGAAAATTGGTCCCGGAGCCATTCGCTTTTTATGGAATTCGCAAACACGTTCTACACTCATGCCAGCATTTGAACCTTGGTTTTCAATTATAACAAAAAATGTCGATCGCTTGAAACCCAGCCATGTTGGCGGCTTTAGGTATGAATTTATTTTTAATGACTTTGGTGAATTTACGGATCTAGTAACAGTAAGCTATGTTCACACGGCTTTAACTGGTACGAATGTGGAATTATTTTACAATCAATTAAGCGAACTTACAATCAGTTCAAACGAACATATTATTGGATATACATTACTAAATTTAAATGGTAACTGTTTAAAGTCAGAATCTTTAAATGTGCCTGTAAAACAAAAAATAATTTCATTACCCTTAGCTCAGGCAGGTATTTATTTTATTTCGATACAACTACAAAATGGCACGATGGTTACAAAGCGATTTTTGAAATACTAAAAGATCGTTTTATTTCATTTTAACTAAAAGAACAAGAAGTTTATTGTTCCTCTTCTACCCCATTTAATTTTAATAGATTGATTGGGTTCGGATTTAAATTTTTAATATGATTTTGAACGAACCAAGCCGTTTGGTCATAGAATAAAAATATAACAGGCGACTCATCAATCAAGATTTTGTCCATTTCCTGATAATACATGATTCGTTTATTTTCATCAGTTTCCTGAATCGCTTTTTCATAAAGTCTGTCATAAGCAAGATTCTTAAATCTTGTGTAATTTGGCGGAGCTGGGTTTTTACTGTAGAACACAGTAAGAAATGATTCTTCATCAGGATAATCAGCTATCCAGGATGCTCTAAAAATCTGGTATTCAGAGAGTCTCATTTTTTCTCTTAAGGTGGCTGTTTCAGCAAGTTCAATTCGCACAGGGATTCCAATTTCTTCCCATTGCTTTGCGACATAGGTTATTAAATCTACATAATCTTTATTGGTATGTATAATTAATTCAGGAAAATCCTTTTTATTGGAATAACCTGCTTCATTTAATAAGTGTTTAGCTTTTTCCGGATCGTATTGAAACCCTATGACCTTAATCGGGTCATAGGAAGGCAATCCCTTTGGAATAAATCCACTAGTTGCAGGTGTGCCAATACCAAATTTTAACAATTGAATCATTGATTTGCGATCAATGGCATAATTCAAGGCTTGTCGTACACGTTTGTCGGAAAGTGCGTGATTTTTGTTAATTAGGTCAAAATTAAATCCTATGTATTCCGTATTTAAAAAATCACCTTTTAATAATTGCAATTTGCTTTTAGTATCATTACGAAGATTACCGGTCTTATCAACCAATTGAAATGCATAAGCAGATTGTAAACCTGAAAAAAAATCAATTTCGTTTTTAAGAAATTCCAGATAGGCTGTATTTCGATCTTCCATAAAACTAATCCGTATCCCATTTAATTTAAATAAATCCGGTTCAAAATAACTGTGATTAGAGGCCATGAACAAGCCTTTCCGATCCAACCATTTAATTAATCGAAATGGGCCGGTACCAACAGGATTTTTATATAAATTTTTCCCATAATACGACTGGGCTTCTGGCGGAATGACACTGCAATATTGCATCGTGAGCAGTTTAAGAAATGGTGCAAACGGTGATTTTAATCGAATCGATAGGATGCTGTCATTTAATGCTTTAATTCCTTCTATTGAATCCAGTTTATCTTTAAATATCCATGATCCTGGAGAACTTAAATTTGGATCCAATAATCTATTGAAACTAAAGGCAACATCGTATGCAGTTACTCGCCTGTTTATTCTGTTTTTAAAACAACTATCTTCTATAAAAAAAACATCTTGTCTAAGTGTAAATAAATAATGGAGGCCATCAGTAGAAATAGTCCATGATTTTGCTAATTCAGGTTTTATTCTCATGGAAGCATCCAGATCTACCAGTTGGTTAAACAAATGATCAACAGCCCAAATGTTGTTTTGCGTTTTAGCGAATGCAGGATCAAGTGAGTTGATATAATTAACTTGATTATAATGAAATACGGCCGTTGCATTTTTTTTTGATTGTTGTTCACAAGCAACGAGTGAGAGAAATACCAGAAAAATGCTTAATTTAAAATGCACTGAATTCTTCGATAAGTTTTTCAAGCCTGTTTGCATTTTTTGGATTTTCATCCCAAAGATCCAATACTTTAACTATACTTGGGAAATAAACGAATCCAGGATAAATCACCATCTTTAAATACCTGCAAACAGCCATAAAATGATCAATTCCTCGGACATTTCCATTAATTCCATCTGAGACGCCTATAAATGCTACTTTCTTAAACTTATAGGTTTCTGCTGATTTTCGAATACTAAATGTATCAATCCACCATTTCAGAAAACCAGGAAAACTGCCATTGTACTCAGGAATGACAAATATAAATTTTTCAGAAGGAATTAATATGGAATCCTGAAAATTAATCAATTCAGAGTCCTTTTCAAGAGATTTATATGGAGCTTGTTTTGATAATAATTCAGTAAAGTCTTCCAAATTTACAAAGCGGTGATCCACATTCATTTTTGTCAGAATCCCGCATAATTTTTTGCTAATCTCTAAAGTGGCACTCCCTTTTCGGTTTGTTCCGGAAATAACTAAGATGGACATAAGTAGATTAACGAGAGCGCAATACAATAGTTCATGAATTTAAAATCCCTGATAATTTGACGTAGGTTTGCGGAAACTTCCTAAAATGAAAATTCACTATTACGGCCATTCCTGTTTTTTAATTGAAGTCAAAGGGAAAAAACTCCTGTTTGATCCTTTTATCGCAGGCAATCCATTAGCTAAAGATATTGATATTCAATTGATTAGGCCTGATTATATCTTTTTGAGTCATGGACACGGAGATCATATAGGGGATGCAATTGCAATTGGTCTTTCTTCAAATGCTTCTGTAATTGGAGCTTTCGAGGTCGTTTCTTGGTTAGAAAATCAAGGTTTAAGCGGATACCACATGAATACCGGCGGGAAACGAATTTTTGATTTTGGGACTGTAAAAATGGTAAACGCCATCCATTCCAGCATGTTGCCAGATGGTACTTATGGGGCTAATCCTGCTGGATTTGTTGTTTATGATACTGGATATTGTTTTTATTTTGCAGGGGATACGGCACTTACGCTTGACATGAAACTAATTCCAATGATGTGTCCTCCTCTTGAATTTGCGATCTTGCCAATCGGAGATAATTTTACAATGGGTTATGAAGATGCTGTTTTAGCTGCAGAATTTTTACAGTGTGACAAAATTATAGGTTGCCACTTTGATTCTTTTCCGGTAATTGCCATCGATCATGAAAAAGCAATCCAAGCTTTTGCTGTTAAAAATAAAAAATTAGTATTACCCGCTATCAATCAACCGGTTCAAATTTAACATGGGAAAAGTCATAGCGATCGCAAACCAAAAAGGAGGTGTAGGAAAAACAACAACTACGATTAATCTGGCTTCTTGCATTGCCATATTAGAAAAAAGAGTTTTAATTGTTGATGCAGATCCTCAGGCAAACAGCAGTTCTGGAACTGGAGTGGATGCTGAACAATCCAATCTTAGTCTTTATGAATGCATGATCAATGATTTGGATCCGCACCTGGCCATCGTAGAAACAGATACCCCTAATTTATTTTTATTGCCAAGTAATATTGATCTAGTTGGTGCTGATATTGAATTGGTTAATATGCCAAATAGAGAACGTGTATTAAAACACGTAATTGACCAGGTAAAAGATGAATATGATTTTATATTCATTGATTGCTTGCCTTCTCTAGGTTTATTGACAATCAATGCATTGACTGCTGCAGATTCTGTAATTATCCCGGTCCAATGCGAGTTATTTGCATTAGAAGGACTTTCTAAAATAAAAAACACAATCGAATTGGTAAAAGGAGCATTGAATCCGGAATTACAAATTGAAGGTGTTTTATTAAGCATGTATGATAAGCGTTTGCGACTTTCAACCATGGTAATTCAGAATATCCGAGAAAATATACATCTACCAGTTTTTGAAACGATCATTCATAGAAATTCAAAAATCTCTGAAGCACCTTTAGTTAAAAAACCGGTTGTATTGTATGATGCCAACAGTAAAGGAAGTCACAATTTTTTAAATTTGGCAGATGAATTCATGAGAAAAAATCAGCTAAAATGAGTCAGAAAAATGAATTAGGCAAAGGCCTTCGTGCTTTGTTATCAAATATTAACTCTGATCAGAGTCAAAAATCAACAACCCCTGCTAGCACGGCTATTAATACTATTAATGTAATTCCCATAGAGCAAATTGTAGTCAATAAGCAACAGCCGCGACATGTATTTGAAGAAGATCTCATTAAAGAGCTTGCAGATTCCATAAATACATACGGTCTGATCCAACCCCTTACCGTTCGAAAAATTAATGTAAACGAATATCAAATTATTAGTGGTGAACGGAGGTTCCGGGCATCTCAACTTGCTGGATTAAAAGAACTGCCAGTTTATATTCGAACAGCCAATGATAATGAAATGTTGGAATTGGCTTTGGTTGAAAATATACAACGGGAAGATTTGAATCCAATTGAAATCGGAATTTCATACCAACGATTATCAGATGAATGTGGGTATACGCAAGAGCAATTGTCAGAGCGTATTGGTAAAAAACGAAGTACAATAAGCAATTATGTTAGGCTTTTAAAGCTTCCACTAGACATACAAGCAGCACTGAAAAACAAAACATTGTCTATGGGGCATGCACGTGTGATTGCAGGTGTAGATGATTTGATTGTTCAAATGCAATTATTTAAAGACATACAATCAAAAGATCTTTCTGTAAGAGAAACAGAACGAGCAATTCAAACGTTTACAAAAACGAATGCAAGAAGGCCGTTAAAAGCTCCTATAAAAAACAATAATACCCAAATAAAAACTTTGGAAGATCGCTTAAGTGCTAAGTTTGGCTATAAAGTTCAAATTAAACGGAATGCCACCGGAGATGGCCAAATAATAATAAAATTTAAAGACGATCGTCAATTAAATGATTTGCTGGATCGGATGGAAGAATAAGTTTTAGATGAAGTATTTAATTATTTTTTTTACAATCATTGGAAGTGTGTGCTCTGCGCAGGAACCCGTAGATAGTTTACCGAAGATTCAGGAGAAATCACCGGGTGTTTTTTCTGTATTGTTTAAAGGCAAACCAGGAAAAGCCCTGGCGTACTCACTTATGTTACCTGGCGCAGGCCAAGTGTATAATAAACGAATCTGGAAGGTACCAATAATTTATGCAGGATTTGGTGCATTAGCTTATGCCGTTTCCTTTAATACAAAACAATATCGACGTTTTAATGATGCATATATTATGCGGGTTGATTCTATGGAGGCATCTCTGGATGAATTTCAAGGCATACTCAGTTTATCCGGCATAAATAGTTACCGTCAATTTTATGATAAAAATTTACAATTAAGTTATATAGGTATCGGAATTCTGTATTTATTAACTGGGATTGAAGCTTTTGTAGACCGGCATCTGCAGGAATTTGATATCTCAAAAGATTTAAGTTTCAAATATCAATTAGATCCTATTAAAGGTCAAGGTCAGGTCAGTATTATTTGGGCACTTAGATAATTACATCCAGCCTAATAATTTGGCAAATTTCAACATTTCAGCTTGATTGCTGATTTTAAGTTTTCCTGTAAGGATCGCCATCATCGGATTTAATTCTCCTTTAAATACTTTTTTTAAATCAGCAGCCTGAGCCCTGATGATACATGAAGCAGTACCAACTAATCCCGATTGACTAATCATTTTACCATTTTCAACGATTACGGAGACCTGGCCTCCACCTTCACCTTCCAGATCAAAATGAAAACAGGTATTCATTCCTTCCAATGCAAGCGCATTTACTTTGTTAGGTAAATTCATTAAAAAATCAAAAGTTTCCATTGCTTAATTTAAATTGTTAAAAAATAGATTATTACTAGAATTTACATCGAGCATTTGATTTTCAGGATCAATTTGGATAGATTTTATAGATTCAATCGATGCGTCAATGATAAATTCATAGTACGGATTTACCCAACTCCATTCTTTTAGCTGGACAACATTCATGTTTTTTTCAAATGGCTTTGAACCCAACATTAAATTGAGTGGTATATAATACAAGGTGCTTGAAGTTGATTTTAATTCTACCCTGACTTCAATTGGCATTGGAAAAAGACCAATTCGCTTCACTCTACAAATTGTCTTAGCATCTTTTACATAAAGACTGTCTATTGAATAATCCATTGTTTTAGTTGAATAAACAAAGTATTCTTTAAACCAATCTAATTCAATTCTAGAAACTTTTTCCATTTCTCTAAAAAAATCATTTGGATTGGGGTGACGGAATCTCCACCTCCAATAATAATTAAGCATTCCTTGTCTAAATGCAGTCTCTCCAATAATGTATTTTAACTCAACAAGACACAATGCTCCTTTCCCATAGGATTCCTGCCCATACGCCGTATTCGTGCTATAATGGTCTGCATGGGTGCTTAAACTTTCTTCTCTACCAGAATTTATAAAATCTATGTAGTTGCGAATGGTTTCATTATGAGGGTCGGCTACGAATTGGCCAGGAATAAGATTTAATTTTTTTAGATGATTGATAACTTCTTCTTCAGCAAATGATGCGAATCCTTCATCCATCCAGGGATATAGACTTTCATTTGTTGCCAACATCATTTGATACCAACTGTGCATCAATTCATGAATTGATACTCCAACCAAACTTATCAACGGTCTGTTTCCTGTAATTAATGTGGCCATCGGATATTCCATTCCGCCATCTCCTCCTTGAATAAATGAATAACTGGTATACGCATAGGGACCAAAACGAGTTTCAATAAATTGCAATGCGGAATCAATAATAACTGGTAAAGCAGACCATGCATCTTTTGTTTTATCATTTTCCTGATATAAAAAATGCAGTTTGCAATTATTATTTCTCGTATAAATTTTATGTGTGTAATCTCGGTCAGCTGCCCATACAAAATCATGTACATTTTCAGCTATAAAATGCCATGTTTTTGATTTTCCTTTTGATTCATCTGAAGAATAACCGCAACCAATATTTTCCGAATTTTGTAATAAACCGGTTGCTCCGATACAATATTTAGAATCCATTTTAATGGTGACATCAAATCGACCCCAGGGGCCATAAAACTCCCGAGCCACATAAGGTGGTGTATGCCACCCTTGTTCATCATAATTGCACAATTTTGGATACCATTGTGCCATTGAATAATCAATGCCTTCCTTATTGTTTCTACCAGATCTACGAATCTGTATAGGGACTTGTGATTTAAATTCCATTTCAATTATAGCAGAATCTAAGGGAAAAATTGGTTTGTTTAGTTCGACTTGAAGGATCGTACCATGTATACTGAACTTTAATTTTTTGCTTTCTTGCTGGACGCATTTAATGTCATGATACCCTATTTCATCAGAAGTTAATGTTGCAATACGTTTTCCAATTCTTGGATCAGGATCGATTATGCTTCGGGATCTGACATCCATGTCGCTACCGGGCTGAAATGCATTAAAATATAAATGGTAGTATAGTTTAGTAAGTGTATCAGGACTGTTATTGTATAAAGTCAGATATTGATTCCCTTTTAATTGATGATTTTCGGAATCTAATTCGACAGACATCGTGTAATTTACTCGCTGTTGCCAACGATAGGATTGTCCGGTGCCCAACTCACTTATTATCAACAAAGCAATAAATAAAACAAATTTCATAAGATTTAAATTAAAGTATTAGGATGGGAAATCCAATTCATTTTATAAAAAATCATTACAAACAACAACAGAATTATAATATATTCAGCTAATCCGAGCGGAATATTTATACTATCCAAAATAAATAGGGATTCTGTTTTTAGTGCGGAGGCTTTATAATTTACAATGACCGCAGCGTAAAAATTATTAGCCGCATGAATGCCAATTGGAATTTCAAGGCCTTTGCCTAATATTGCAAAAGCACCTAAAAACATTGCGGTTATCATATAAGCGAAAAACATTGGGACAAAACCGTATTCATTAAATTCTGGGTTGCTTATATGCAGACTGGCAAAAAGCAAACTGCTCACTAGTAATGCAATAACTGGTTTTATTTTATTCCAACTTGAAAGCGCTTGAAGTAAATAGCCTCTTAGAATTATTTCTTCTGCCGCTGATTGCAATACCAGCAGACTAGCAGCAACAAGAATAAGCGCAATAAAATTAAAAAATTCAAATTGAAAAGCATACGTTTGATCTAAGAAAAGGTAATTAATAAGCTCAATTAAAGAATTTATGATTAAAAAAAATACAAAGGTCACCAGCGCTTTTTTGTAACCGAAATTATTACTGGAACTTATAAAACTTAAAATAGGTCTTTTATGTATATAAGAAGCAAGAAGGAGAAATAATACAAGAACATAGCTAAACGAACTTAACTGAATGGCTAAAATGACATTTTTGTTTTGAATTTCAGAAAATATTGAGTCAAAAGGAATATAGAATACACTTAAGCTTAAGCAAATCAATACTAACCCGCAAAAGCTCATCAAATAGAAAATAGCCTGAAATCGCCCCGTCCGCCCTAAAAGTAGAAATGAATTATTCTGGGTATTCATAGATGGGCACAAAAATAGCCAATTCATGTCTTGTATTGACTAAGGGTTTTGTATTTTTACCCTATGAATGCTCGTTTTACAAACCATCCTTTGAACCTATATTTAGGCTTGGCTTTGATTTTGATTATCAGCAGGTTAGTACCTCATCCACCAAATTTTACAGCAGCAACAGCAGCAATTGTATTTGCTGCGGTAAGTCTGAGAAGCTGGATGTCCCTGGTTGCCATCCTTCTTTCATACTGGATTGCTGATTTGATAATAAATAATTTCATGTATTCAGCAAGTTCTTTTCAATGGATTACTCCAGGTTTTTATTGGATCGCCATTCCAATTTTGGCCTCTTTTGTTATTATTAGATTTAGCAATTCTAAGAATATGGACCCATTGGCCATTTTTAAGAATTCATTTGGGGCATCACTTCTTTTTTTTATTATTAGTAATTTGGGCGTTTGGCTGCACTCTGTAAATTATTCAAAAGACCTCAATGGTCTCTCACTTTGTTATTTAAATGCAATTCCATTTTTTGGCAATGAATTGGCTGGAGCATTATTTTACACCAGTCTTATTTATTGTATCTATTGGTTGACAAATTCTGATAAACACCTTGCTACTAAAACCGCCTGATACAGAAAACAGTTTAAAGGAAGGCATTGATTTTTATATAGATCAGGGTAATTTCGTTTTTACAGCTACCTATCTATTAAAACGCAAGCATTGCTGCGGTTCTGGATGTCGACATTGTCCTTATGAAAAACAGCAAAATCAAGAATGAATTAATGTGTTCTATTAAACTCCAGGCGATGTGATGCCAGTGTGTTGTTTAATTTTATACCATTGTAGACTTGATGTCCATTAACAAAAGTTGACAGAATTTTACCCTTTAACTCAATTCCTTCAAACGGGGACCAAGCACATTTATAAAGCAAATCAGATTTTTTGACCAGGAAGTCCTCATGAGGATTTAGCAACACCAAATCAGCATAATATCCCTCTCTTAAATACCCCCGATCTTTTATTTGAAAGCAAATCGCAGGATTGTGGGCCATTTTCTCAACAATAAATGGTAAATCCCAATACGTTCGTTCGGCCAATTTCAGCATAATGGAAAGACTGTGCTGGGCAAGGGGTAATCCCGATGGAGCCTGAAGATACGTTCCTTGTTTTTCTTCCCAAGTATGAGGCGCATGATCAGTAGCTACTACATCAATTTGTGAATTTATTAATGCCTCTGCAATGGCCTTAGAATCTTCAAATTCTTTAATTGAAGGATTACATTTTATAAGGTTTCCCAATTTACTATAATGGTTAGCATTAAAATACATATGATGCACACAGGCTTCTGCAGTTATCCTTTTATCTGCGAGCTTTATTCCGGAATCAAATAAAAGGCACTCTTCCTTTGTAGAAATATGTAAAATATGCAATCGAGTATTGTGTTTCTTAGCAAGCTCAATGGCAAATGAACTGGAGTTTAAACATGCTTCTCTGGATCGAATTTTAGGATGTTCTTCAACCGGTATTAAATCACCATATTTCTCTTTAGCCAACTTTAAATTGGCCTGAATGATGGCCTCATCCTCACAATGGGTAGCAATTAAGACGGGAGCATTTTTAAATAAATCTTCCAAAACCCTCACGTTGTCAACAAGCATATTTCCCGTAGATGAGCCCATAAACACTTTAATACCACATACTTTATTATAATTTACGCGTAAAACTTCCTCCAAATTATCGTTCGATACTCCCATAAAGAATGAATAGTTGGCAAAAGAATGCTGCTTTGCAATTTGGTATTTGTCTTCCAAAAGTTCTTTAGTCAAGGCATTCGGAATGGTATTAGGCATTTCCATAAAACTTGTAATTCCGCCAGCAACTGCTGCAGCTGATTCCGTGGCAATCGTAGCTTTATGAGTCAAGCCTGGTTCTCTAAAATGTACCTGATCATCAATGCATCCCGGTATTAAAAATTGACCTTTGGCATCGAAAACAGTTGCCTCAGGAAGTGAAATGTCTCTGTCAATTCGTTCTATACGTTCGCCATGAATTAGAAGGTCTTTTGCTTCAATTTTGCCTTCATTGACCAGTTGGGCGTTTTTTATTATTAATTTATTCATAATTATCCTAATAGTTCGTCAAAATTGATCAGAAGTATGCAAGCTTTCCGAATTTCGCTAAAATTTTTTCATGGATTTCATTCCATCTCAATTTAAGATTGGTATTTTAGGAGCCGGGCAACTTGGCAAAATGCTTGCTCAAGAGGCATCAAAGCTCGATTTAAACATCCATTTTCTGGATAAAGATAAAAGTTTCCCAGCGGCTAAAGTATGTCCAAATTTTACTGAAGGTGATTTTACAAACTACGCTGACGTTCTGAATTTTGGTCGCCGAATGAATGTAGTAAGTATTGAAATCGAACATGTAAATACAAAAGCGCTCCATCAACTGCAATCTGAAGGTATTCAGGTATTTCCACAAGCACATCTATTGGATTTAATTAAGGATAAAGGCTTACAGAAATTATTTTATCAGGAACACCAGTTTCCTACAGCGCCATTTCAGCTTTTTCAAAATAAATCTGCATTGCTCGAAGCATTATCCGATTCAAAGATCAACTTTCCGTTTGTAGTAAAATCTAGAACCGGTGGCTACGATGGTCGTGGCGTAGTAATAATACATTCAACTTTTGATTTAGAATTAATTTTAAATGAACCCTGCCTGGTAGAAGAGATGGCTCCAATTGACAAGGAACTTAGTGTCATTGCGGTAAGAAATCAAGATGGATCCTGTATGATTTACCCAACGGTCTCAATGGATTTTCATCCAACAGCCAATTTGGTAGAATTCTTAATCTGTCCTGCAACCATCCCAACAGAAATTGAAGACAATGCCAAAGCATTGGCAAAACGTTTGGTCGATAAGCTTGGAATTGTTGGTTTGCTTGCAATTGAAATGTTTTGTTTAACCGATGGGACTATCTGGATTAATGAAATAGCACCTCGCCCACATAACAGTGGTCATCACACGCTCGATAATGGCGCAACCAGTCAATTTGAAAATCATCTCAGGGCCTTGTGTGGATTGCCTTTAGGAGAAACCAATTATAAAGAAATTGCCGTGATGATCAATATTCTAGGTGAAGAACCTTATATAGGTCAAGCCATTTACCATAATTTAGATCAGGTATTGGCAATTGAAGGGGTGCATGTTCATTTGTACGGAAAAACTGAAACTCGACCTTATAGAAAAATGGGCCATGTAACCATAACAGGAAATGATCTGGAATCTTGCCTTGAAAAGGCTAATTTTGTAAAACAATATTTTAAAGTGATAGCATGAAAAAAGCCTTGGAAGTAGGAATTATTATGGGATCAGACAGTGATCTGATGATTATGAAAGAAGCCGCTAAAATTTTTGACCAATTTGGGGTCAGTTATGAAGTGCGAATTGTTTCTGCACATAGAACACCTGAACACATGATGGAATATGCAAAAACAGCTTTAAGCAGGGGTTTAAAATTAATCATTGCGGGTGCAGGTGGTGCCGCACATCTCCCAGGTATGATTGCATCCTCAACGACCCTGCCGGTCATTGGAGTGCCTATAAAATCTAGTAATTCATTGGATGGATGGGATTCTATTTTATCAATTTTACAAATGCCCAATGGGGTTCCAGTAGCAACGGTTGCTTTAAACGCTGCCCAAAATGCAGGCCTTTTGGCTTGCAGTATTTTGGCCATTTCAAATCCAGCCTTAAGAGATAATCTTGCAGTTTACAAAGAAAATATGATCGATATGGTTCTGGGCAAAGACCAGGCTGTAAATGAACGGTTTCGCTAATAGAAACTTCGAATAATTGTCCTGAATTCATTTGGAATTAAACTGGCTCCACCAACCAGAACGCCATCTATATCTGACATTTGGGCTAAGTCCATTGCATTTGATGCTTTGACACTGCCTCCATAAATAATTCGAATTTGAAGTGCAAACTGATTGCCCCATTGACTTTGCACCCAACTGCGAATCTGTTGATGCATGTCCTGAGCTTGTATTGGACTTGCAGTTAAACCGGTTCCAATGGCCCAAATGGGTTCATATGCAATTACAATTTTGTTTAGATCACTTTGAGAAATGGATTCCAAATCGGTTTGTAATTGATTCGATACAAAATTCCATTCCTCGCCCGAAGTTCTTTGTGTCAATGGTTCACCACAACAATAAATAACAGACAAGCCAGAATCTATAGCCATTCTTATTCTTTGTTGAATGCTCTCTGGAGCATCCAATCCCCGGCGTTCGCTATGCCCAATAATTACATAATCACACCCCAGATCAACCAGCATACTTGCTGAAACTTCACCAGTAAAAGCCCCTTTTTCTGCATAATGGCAGTTTTGAGCACCTAAACGAATTCCTAAAGCCCTTATAGAAGCTAAGCGATCTAAATGGGTAAAAGGAGCGCAAATAGCAATTTCAATTGCTTCATTAATAAGTCCTTCAGTTAATTCAATGGCCAAAGGCAAGGCATCTGTTGGTTTCCCATACATTTTCCAATTTGCTGCTACAAGGGGTTTCCTTATTTGTGATACCATGTTCAAATTTAATTATTCCTTAAAATCAGGCCTTTAATTAGTACTATTTTTGCGTTTCAATATCTTGCAGGCTTTCCATTATGAATGAACCAACACATACCGTAAATTTTGAATATATTGACCGCGATATCAGTTGGTTAGATTTCAACTACAGGGTTTTACAAGAAGCCAAAGATAAATCCGTCCCGCTTTTAGAACGTTTAAAATTTTTAGCGATTTATTCATCCAATTTAGGTGAATTTTTCAGAATTCGAGTGGCACACCACAGGAATTTAAAAAATTTAGGAAAAAACACTAAAAGTCAATTAGATTACAATCCAAGCAAACTGCTGAAGCAACTCTATTTAATTGCTAACAAACAATTGAATGAGTTTAATGATATATTCGAAAATCAGATCATTCCGGATCTTCGAAAACACAACATTTACCTTCTTTCACAATTAGAAATTACCAAAGCCCAAGAACAATTTCTGGATGTTTACTTTAAAGAAAACCTGCTTCCATTTGTTCAACCTGTATTATTAGTTGGCAATAAAGTAAAACCGTTTCTTAATAATTCAGAGTTGTATCTAACAATCATGCTTGAGGATAAAGATGCGGAAATCAAAAATCACCAGTTTGGAATTGTTAAAATTCCTTCAGATCATTTACCTCGATTTATTGAATTACCATCCGAAAAAGGAAGGCACGATATTATTTTATTAGATGAAATCGTACGTTATTCGTTAAAATGGTTATTTCCAGGTTTTCATGTTATTAATTCGTATTCAATTAAAATAACCCGGGACGCTGAACTTTATATTGAGGATGAATTTAGCGGGGACTTGATGGATAAAATTAAAAAAAGCCTGATCAAAAGAAATATAGGTCCGGCATCCCGTATGGCTTATGATGATGCAATGCCAAAAGAAATGCTGGAATATTTTCTTCTGCTGCTTGAAATCCAAAAAGGAGATTTAACCCCAGAAGGAAGATATCATAACAATTTTGATTTTATTCATTTTCCTGATTTTGGTAAAAAGGAATTAAAAAATAAATCACTTAAATCCATTGAATATAAGCCTCTTGCCGATGCGGATACCCTGTTTGAAAATTTAAATCGCAGCGAACATTTAATGTGCTTCCCGTATCATAATTACGAGCCGGTAATCACATTTTTTGAACAAGCAGCAAAGGATCCGGATGTAACCCAGATAAAAATTACACAATATCGCGTTGCAAAGAAATCCCGAATTATGGATGCTTTGAAATTAGCAGCATCGGAAGGTAAAAGTGTATTTATTTTTATTGAAGTTAAAGCACGATTTGATGAAGCCGCAAATCTAGCTTGGGGTGAAGAAATGGAAAAGCAAGGGATTAAAGTACGTTATAGTTTTCCAGGATTAAAGGTCCATGCCAAGATGGCCATGGTTTCAAGAAAAGAAAATGAAGAAATTCAGCAGTATGCTTACCTATCAACTGGAAATTTTCATGAACAGACTGCAAAAATATATGTGGATTATGGTTTTTTTACAAAAGATGAAGCGATAACGTCTGAAGTAAATCGATTGTTTGGATTTTTAGAACATATCAAATTGCCGAGCTTACCGTTTAAACATTTATTGATTGGTCAATTTAATTTGAACGATGAAATTCATCAGTTGATCGCATTCTAAAAAAGTCAAGCGCTTGAAGGAAAGAAAGCACGAATTTTACTCAAGTTAAATAGTCTTCAGGATACTGAAATGATTAATTTATTGTATGAGGCCTCATTAGCCGGTGTACAAGTACAATTGATTATAAGGGGCATTTGTTGCATATTAATTGGTAAGGACGGATTAAGTGAAAATATTGAAGGGATCAGCATCGTGGATCGTTATTTAGAACACAGCCGGATCTATTATTTTTATCACGATGGTGAGGAAAAACTTTTTTTGTCTTCTGCCGATTGGATGGTTCGAAATCTTCATTTTCGAATAGAAACGGCATTCCCCATTTATAATAAAGGAATCAAGCAAGTAATACTGGATAATATCAATTTCCAGTTGATGGATAATGTAAAAGCAAGATCCCTAAATTATAATTTTATAAATAGGTATTTCAAAACCGATTCAAAGAAAAAATTTCAATCTCAGATTGAGACCTATAAATATTTTAAAATGAAAAATGGTATGTAAGAAGTCAATTCACAGTTTAACCTCATTTTTAATGAGTGTTTACAATGATTTATGGCATCATTAATTCTTTTAAAATTGGGTGTCTTGTATAGACAATTATTTATAACGAACAAAGCATTTATAAGAGTCAAAATAACACGTTGTCCTGACTTTCAAATTTCAGATCTAAGAAACGAATGATATATGAAAAACAAAATTGTATTGTTTTATGTTCCTTTTCCGTCAGAAAAATCAGCAAGCAAAATCAGCAATTATTTATTAATAAATGAATTGGCCGTTTGCATTCAAGCGTTTAAGGTTATATCCAATTATATCTGGAACGAAAAAATAACCAAAGGAAACGAATGCATTGCGATCATTAAAACCAATAAACAAAACGAAAAATCCGCTTTTCAGTATATAGCTTCAAATCATCCGTACGAAGTGCCCTGTATTATAAAATTAAAAGGGCGTGTAAATAAAAAATATGCTTCCTGGATGAATGAATTAATTACTTAGTCATCATCTTCAGCAGAGCCTACGGTTTTATTCATCATATAGGTTTTTAAAAATTCATCAATATAACCGTCCAATACAAGATCTGTTTGACTGGTTTGGTATCCGGTTCGGTGATCTTTTACTCTTCGATCATCTAGTACATACGAGCGAATTTGCGAACCCCATTCATTTTTCATTTTAGTGGATTCCACTTTAGACTTTTCTTGAAACTGGCGTTCAAGCTCGCGCTCATAAAGTCTTGATTTTAATAATTGCAAGGCTTTTTCCCGATTCTGATGTTGAGAACGTTCTTGCTGACATTCTACCACCAAACCTGAAGGTAAGTGCCTAACCCGCACAGCAGACTCTGTTTTATTAACATGCTGCCCGCCGGCACCGCTCGATCTAAAAGTATCCCAATCCAAATCGGCTGTATTGATTGTAACTTCAATTCGATCATCAATCAGTGGATGCACAAATATTGAAGAAAAGGAAGTCATGCGCTTACCTTGAGAATTAAAAGGGCTTACACGTACTAAACGATGGACTCCGTTTTCCCCTTTCAACATGCCATAGGCATAATCACCGTTTATTTCAATTTCTGCTGTTTTGATACCAGCAACATCGCCTGCCTGATAATTAATTGTACTTACCTTGAAGCCATTACGCTCACCCCACATTTGATACATGCGTAAAAGCATAGCTGACCAATCACAGGATTCTGTACCTCCAGCACCAGCATTAATCTCAATAATGCATGACAATTCATCTTCTTGCTTGTTAAGTGTGGAACGAAATTCAAGATCATCGATATAATCAACGCACTCTTTATACTTAGCATCCAATTCTTCTTCATTGGCTTCACCAGCATCAAAAAATTCAAGCAAAACTTCCAGATCGTCCATTTGATTCTGTGCCTTATTAAAAGACTCCATCCAATTCTTTGCAGTTTTGATTTCTTTCATTATCAATTCAGCACGCTGTGCATGGCTCCAAAATTCCGGATCCATGGTTTGTTGTTCTTTATCTTCTAATTCAAGTTTCTTTTTATCGACGTCAAAGAAACCTCCTTAGCTCACCGAGCCTTCTCTTTAAATCCTTTAGTTGATCTAGGGTCATGATTAGAATTTAAAATTAATAAAAAATGAGGAATCCCGTTTTAGTTGGAATTCCTCATTTATAATTTACTAGAAATATTATTGATTGACTTTACCAACCTCAATATAAAACATCAGGTCAGCATTTTCTGGAATTACTGGAGGAGATCCTTGTGCTCCATATCCCAAAGCAGATGGAATAAATAAAGTAGCTTTGGTTCCTTCTGTTAAACTTGCAACACCTTCATCCCAACCTTTGATTACCTGACCTGCACCTAATCCAAAAACAAATTCTTGTCCGCGTGACCAGGAATCATCAAAATGTTTTCCGTCCATAAGCATTCCATAATAATTTACACTTACTCGTTTGCCATTTTCAGCTTTTGGACCGGTACCAGCTTCGTGTACATAGTATTTTAAGCCAGACGCAAGCGTTACCATTTTATCATCTAATTTTTTAGCTTTATAATCAGCCAAAATTTGTTTTGCTTTCTCTGCAATTTCATCTGCTTTGCCTTTGGATTCCATTGCTTTTTCTTCGTTGGCTTTCTTGTCAGCTTCCATATCGGCATTGTATCCTGCTTCATCTTTAATGTCAACTAAAACCACATGAAAATCAAGCATTTCAATTCCAGGAATTCCAATTGATTTTTTCATGTTATCGTCCAATACCTGGGATACGATAATGCTGTCACCTTTTGACATCAAATGCAATGCATCTGTTATGGGTTGTGCATTTTTAATATCCGTTTTTTCAATTTTAGGTAATTTAAATTTTATAACCGGTGTTTGCATGTTGGAAGCAAAAATTAAAGAGTCTTTGCTTTTTACATAATAACGGAAATAAACATAATCACCTTCTTTTGCTAAGTCTCCTGCTTCATCTTTAAGCATGGAAACATCAAAACCATTTAAGGATTTTTTCTTTGCAGAACCTCCCTTGCAGGCATTAAATAACAATGCTGAAGTGACTGCAATCATTAAGAATAATACAAATAATTTTTTCATGGAATAATAGCTATTGTTTTAATGAGTTAATTTCAATTCTGTTTGAGAAAGGGCTTCTTTCAATTTTTTCAAGGTCTCTTCTAAACTAAGTTTTGAAGATCCTCCGGAAGCATTTTTATGACCTCCTCCGTTAAAATGTTGCCTGCAAATTTGTTGTACTGAAATGTTTCCTTTAGACCTGAGTGAAAGTTTCACAATGCTTGGTTGATTCATTACAAGTGCACCGATTTTAACAGATTTAAGCATCATTAAGTAATTGATAATTCCTTCTGTGTCTCCTCTGCGAATATCAAAATTACGATAATCTTCTTTTGTAAGATATATTAAACCAAAATGTTGCTCCGGATACAACTCCATGCGATTATGAAGGCAATGGCCTAATAAACGAAGGTATTTTTCAGGTTGACTGTTGTTGACAAGTTCCTGAATTCTGGTATCGTTCAATCCTTCGGCTTTTAATTCAGAAAGGATTTTAAATAATTTCGGACTGGTAGCATGATGAAAAGACCCGGTATCTGTCATGATTCCGGTATAAAGACAGTCTATAATTAAAGAAGAAATTTTGGATTTATATCCAAGTTCTGTAATGATATCATAAACAATTTCAGATGTTGAACTCGCCGTTTCAATACTAAATACGAGATCCGCAAAAGGCTCTGGATCCATGTGGTGATCCATCATAATTTTTGGTGCATTGCTTTCCATAATAAATGCAGCCATCCGATCGATTCGTTCCAAAGAATTAAAGTCAAGACAAAAAATGAGTTCAGCACTTTTAATGGCTTGCTCACAATCTTTTTGACTGATATCGTAGATTAGTATCTCTTCAGTTTGTGGCATCCATTCAAAATTTAAGGGGTACTCACTTGGATAAATAACCCGAACATTATGATTTAAGGATTGCAAGAACAGACTGAGGGCCAAACTTGAACCCAAGGCATCCCCATCTGGATTGCGATGTGACAACACCACACATGATTTTGGTGTGAGGAGCAGGGCTTTTAATTCATGAATTTGATCCATACAACGCTGTAAAATTCCAAATAAAATTTGGCAAATTTCCTTTTTATATGTTAATGAGAATTCAAGAAGCGCTTGATTGGGTTTGTATCAATAAGAAAGCGTTTAGATTTGGGCCCTAATTTAAAAAAAAATGGCAACGAACAGAACGTTTACGATGATAAAACCGGATGCAGTACAATCCGGCTACAGTGGAAAAATTTTAAACCAGATATGCGATGCAGGTTTCAAAATAGTTGCAATGAAATTTACCCGCTTATCCAAAGAAAAAGCAGGCGAATTTTATGCTGTTCATGCTGCACGTCCATTTTATGGAGAATTGGTTGATTTTATGTCTTCAGGTCCAATCGTAGCAGCCATTCTTGAAAAAGACAATGCAGTTGAAGAATTCAGAAACTTGATTGGGGCCACAGATCCAGCTAAAGCAGCTCCAGGAACTATACGTGCTATGTATGCAAAAAATGTAGGTGAAAATGCGGTGCATGGATCTGACTCTGATGAAAATGCTCAAATTGAGGGCAGTTTTCATTTTGCAGGAACTGAAATATTTTAGTGAGGAGGAGTCTTTAGCAAGGAAGTCTAGAGGTTTTTTCTTCTTACCTACAGACTTTAGACTACCGACAATTGGTTTTTTGCTTAACAGCTTGACAGCTTAATAGCTTAACAGCTTCCCCTCTCATTGCTTCCTATAACTAAGAAACTTCAAGATTTGTTCGATTTGATCGTAGCTTAAGCTATCAGCAAATGAATGTGTTTGGCCGTCCTTCATGGCAAGTTTAGCTTTATAGGTATCCAATTGGGATTGACTAAAATTAGGGATGCTGTCTTTACCTTGACCGTATATGCCATGACAGCTTGCACAATTATTTTTGAATAACATTTTTCCTTGATCAAAATAGGCAATTAAGTTTCGCTTATTTTCCTTAGAAATTTTATCTGGAATATAATATTGTTCTTTTGGTTTGCTGCAATGAACAGTGGCAAACAACAGAAAACATGACAATAGAATAAATTTATGTTTCATTAATATTCACCGCCTACTTTGCGTTTATTTAATTCTTTTTTAGAAGACAAAGGTAAGGAAGCTGGAGGTACTTGTATGGGTATATGTTCTGTAAGTGTTTCAATAAAGATTTTTAATTTTTGCTTTTCTGATTCAGTCAATTCAAGTTTTTCAGTTGAAAGACTTTGGTTGCTTACAGATAATCCCTTCCCTCCTCCACCTCCGGCATTATAAAATTCGATTACCTCATCCATCGTTCGAAAAACACCCTGATGCATATAGGGCATGGTATGGGATGCATTCCGAATGCTTCCGGTCCGAAATGCATGACTGGTCTCAGTTGAAGGATTTATCTTATAGCGACCGGAATCTGGACTAATAGATTTGAAAAACGTATCGGAAGGAACACCAATTACTTCAAATTCACTGCCTATATAGGGAGGCTTTACACCGTTAAATTGTGGGACAAAATGGCAGGTTCCACATTTTGCTTTTCCCATAAAAATATTAAAACCTTCTTGCACGTCTTTTGAGAGTACAATTTTTTGATTCATGGCCAAATCAAAATCTGCTTCATAAAAACTAAACTCTGAATAATATAAAATAATCGCAGCACTTAGATGTTCAAAACTAATTGTAGACAATCCCCCGTAATTTTTAAATTTCTGAAATCTTGTTTTATATTCATTGCAACTCATTATATTTTTTAAAATGGTTTGTTCGTTTGCATTTAGTTCTTCCGGATTATGGATTACATCCTTGAGTTGACTTTTTAAATCGATGTGTTTACCATCCAACATAATTAAATGATTGTGAATAACATTTGTCAATGAGGGGGTACTTCGTAATAGGCTTGATTTTTGATCAAATTTTAAAGCTGTTTTATTTAAAGTATCGGTAAAAAATGTTGTCGGTTGATGGCATGATGCACACGCTCTTTTTAAATTTCCGGATAATATAGGATCATAAAATAGAAGTTTGCCCAAAGCCCTGATTTCATTGAGTATTGAATCATTTTTAATGCTTCTGAAAATCCCTTTAAAATCCTGGCCTTCGTACAAGGTCTTATCAAAAATAGATGTTGCTAGATTGTTTAAACTGTAATCATTGAAGTTTTTTGTTTTGAGCTTCTTACTAACTAGTTGCTCTTGGTTAATTTTGAATAAGGGATTTACATAATCTCGTATAAACCTAAAATGATCAAATGTATTTAAATTAGAAGATTGCGTTCGAACAAACTCAATCATCTCTGAAAATAAATTCCGATACGTTTCTGGAAAGCGCAATGAAGGATACGCCTGATTATAAAATGCGTAAACTTCTGGCATTGAAGCAAGCATAAACTTTAATTCTGGTATCACAGCATTTGGATCGGGACATTCAAAACCTGTTGTATAAATAGCTGCAAGATTGAGCAGAAACAAACGGTTAGCAAAATAAAAATGATCGGGAATATTAAATTGAACTGTAATAGAATCCTGAAGAAAGAGCTTACTGCTTTCTAAACCGGATTTGATTAAATTTAAAAGTGAATCTTTTTTGATGGCTGCTTCATCTAGATAGGATTCTGCCAATCCCAAACCAGCACCAATTCGTTTATAGGGAGCTTCAAATTTTTCAAATACTTCGGTCTCCCATTCTACCAGCAAGGGGCCATTAATTTTTCGATACAGGTTTGGATGTAAATACCGAATCCAAAAATCTACGGACTTTAAAAGCAATCGATTTTGATGAATCAGTTCTTTACAACGAAGACGACTGGCATGGGTAGATGGATCTTCAAATGCCATATAATCAACAAGTTGTGATTGAATCGAGATAAATTCTTGCAACCGGTTTTCAAATAAATGAAAATACGGGCTGGATTTATAATTTGTTCCAGACATAAGAAGTCCAGCGATCGGAACAAGCAAAATAGGTACAAAATTTAAAAAACGGGCACTCTTAAGTTTCAATCCGTAAAGTTTGGCAACATATTAGATAATAATCAAAAGTATAAAATATCTCCTGATAAAATGTTAAGAAATTAATTTGGGCATTGTAGGATGCAGAATTCAATTTTTTTCAAATTCGGGAGTAATTTTTACACACTCATCCAGAAACTGAGTACTAGTATATTGAATATCAGTATTTTGTCGGACAAATTAAAAATTAAATTCAAATTTTAATATGTTGTAAAATTTGCTTAATTTTGATTTGACGTAGTAAATTTTTTTTATCTATAATGGCTTGTGATTCAGCGTTATATTAATATTTTGTTTAATATTGCGCTGGATTCGTTGTTCTAGGTAATGTATGTAATTAGACGACCTGAGTATAAAATGATTGTAAAGTCATTTATTTGCTATTTGATTGGCATCAAGTTCTTCAAGAGCTTAGGAATTTCTTTTTCTAAATCAGGCCTTCGAATCATTCGAATAATTTTATCTTCTCGTACCATCATTTTTTTTAATGATACCCTAAAGAATTTCAATTCACAAAATCTGAATTGGAGTTTCTATCCGTATATCTATTTTACTCTTTCCCAACCGGTTAAAGCAAACAAAACATGAGCAACCAATCGAAACGAAGCGACGTATTTTATACTAGACAAATTAAGGTTTCCACTACCCAAAACGTATTACACATGCACCATTATATGCCTTTGAATAAGTACTTTTCTTGTTTTAATAAATCAGCTGGATTCTTAAAAAGTTGGCTTCTAACATTACTTCTAAGCTTAATTTTCCTTCAATCAGGTACCTACGCTCAAGGTAAAATTTCACCGAGTCCTGAGATAGAACAAAAAGTTCGTGAAACCTTAAAGAAAAATGCGGAAACCATCCGCTTCATGGAAAACAAAGGCCAATTGGGTAACTCCAAAGTGCTTTACTATTTTGAAAGTCGTCAAGGTTCCGTGAGTGTTGAAAAAGACAGAATACGCTTCGTTGCTAAAGATTTCATTACTCTTAAGAAAGAGGATCAGATTTCTGACAAAGAAAATACGGCAAAGGAAGATCAACCCATATTAGCAGGCACTCACACATTTACTTTAAATTTTGAAGGTGCTAATTTGGGATCAGTAATTCAATTGGGTAAGTCTTTTGAAACCCGTTTTAATTATTTTTTAGACCCAGATTCCACCAAATGGGCGACTAATGTTCGTGCAGCAAAAGATCTTTTATTTAAAAACATGTATCCGGGTGTTGATTTGAGATTATATAGCGATGACAACGGATCCATGGAGTTTGACTGGATCATCGCACCTGGAGCCGATTATCACAATATCAACATGAATTTTACAGGCCATGACAAATTGGATATAGGAAGAAATGGCGAACTAAAAGTTGGATTACGTTTTACCGACGTGTCTTTTCACATTCCTGAATCTTATCAAGTGACTCCAGATGGAAAGAAAGAGCTTGCTTTCAATTTTATTAAATTGGATAAATCGCATATTGGCTTTAATACCAAATCTGCATTCGACCCTGCTTTACCCATCGTTATTGACCCGACTCTAAGTTGGGGTACCTATATGGATGATTTAAATGCATCTCCTGGAGCATTTGATGAATACTTGTATGCAATTCAATTAGATACACTGACTTCGATAATGTATTGTGCCGGAGCCTCAAATAAAAACATAACTTTTAATACTGCACCTTATGATGCGAATGGATATGTAAACGATCTAGGTGCAGGCCTAGGAGGAGGTCCTAATACCACAAGGAGTGCTGCAGTATTGTATCGTATAAGTTCTACAGGAAATGATTTAATAGATTTAACCTTATATGGGAGGGCTTCTGGAACATATGTAAATGGAAATCAAACAGTTGCCCATGCATTGAGTTTATCACAAAACAGGGTATTTATTGGTGGATATACGACTGTAGACATTCCAATGACAGGAAGTCCTTTTGATAACACAAGAGGTGCAGTAGATGCTTTCATTGCAGTGTTTTCAAGAGATTTAGGTACTTTGCATTATTCTACTTATTTGGGTAGTGATGCAGGAAATGAAACATTTGGGGTAACTTCTATACAAGCCTTAAGCGATACGAGTTTTGTCTGTGGTTTTACTCCGGATTTAGCGTTGCCAACAGCGTATGTCCCATCAACAAATCCATACCAATCCACATTTGGTGGTGGCAATACAGATATGTTTATATGTCGCTTTGATACGATAAATAATATTCATTGGGGAACTTACATTGGGAATACGGGTGATGAAACGCTCAATGACATGGAAGTCACTCCTGCAGGTAAAATTATTTTTGCAGGCTGGGGAAATGTAAATGTCACCGAAGTCAATGGTGGCAATACAGCACGCGATGGAGGAAATAATAATGATGGGTTGATCGGGCAACTATCCGGTGACGGAATCACCATGGAATATTTTGACGAAATTGGAGGTTCAGGAAACGACCGAATTTTTGATATTGAAGTTTATGCAGATACACTTTATTTCACTGGTTCTGTTGGTACTGGATTTCCAACAGGTACAGGAAATCGTTATGACGCATCATACAATGGTGGTCAGGATGCAATTATTGGTAAAATCGCAACTAATGGAAATGGATATAAGGCTACGTTTTACGGTGGCACAAATCCTGAATTAGGAAATGGAATTAAACAAGTTACGACAACAACATGTACAGGAGCAAGCAGTACCTTTCTATTGGTTTGGGGTACAGTAACTGGCAGCGGTTTGCCAGTAAAAAATATTGGCTCGGATCCATTTTATCAAGCTTCAGCTCGGGGTGGATCAGACATGTTTTTTTCTGCATTTACAGGTAACTTAGATACACTTTTATATGGCACATATGTTGGGGGCACGGACAATGACTATCTTGGTATCATTGGCGACCCTCGAGGTTCAAATCATTTATTTGTAAATGGTAGTAGTATTTTTGTTGGTACAACTATTCATAGTACAACTGCTTCTACTTTGCCTTCAATCATTCAAGGTGGATTTGATCAAACCAAATCAAATGGAGGCAATGATTCACATGTTATTTTTGAAATCGAAGTAACCTCTATTGTAGAAACAGATTTTGCAGATGCCCCAATGGGTAAAGTTCCTTATCACACAATCCGATGTGGAACAATTAGTTTGGGAACAGTGGATGCAGAAACTTCTTCATTAGGCACAAATGGAAATGCAAATAAAGACGATTTGAATGGTTATGATGATGAAAACAGTGTTGCTAGTCCTCCTTCCTTTGCACCTGGAGGCCCTCAGACAATTTCAGTAACAGTCGATAGCATTACAAACCTAACGGGTTCCATTGCCTACTTATATACTTGGTTAAACATAAATGGAAATATTTTCTTTGATAGTACTGAAGCCAGAATTGATACGGTAACTAGTGGCTCTGTAAATCGCTCTAAAACATTTACTTGGAGCAATGTTACCATTTCAGGTTCTGATACAGCAAAATATTTAAGGATTCGTATCACTACTGATTCGTTGACGGATGCCTATCAAGCTGGTTTTGCTGTGGATGATCGTTCCATTTTACCAGCTACAGATGGCGAAGTTGAAGATTACCGTTGTGTGGAATTAAAATGCCCTGCTCAAAAAAACGAAACTCCTTGTTTGACTCAGGATACTGTCAACGCACGCTACACCGCTTGGCTCGCGACAGCCAAAGGTGGTGGTGGTTGTGATGGCGTTTTAACCAATAACAATCCGGGTCCTCCAGATGCTTGTGGTGATACGGTCACGGTTACGTTTACGTACACCAGTGCGTGTGCTCCTTTTACAACAACCTGTACTTCTAAATTTATTACGAATGACTCGATGCCTCCATCTGTGGTGCTTACCTGTCCAACCAATAAAACGGAAAACAATTGTCAAACGCAAGCTGCTATAAACAGTTCCTATAATACCTGGTTAGCTACTGTCGGAGTTACTGGCGGTTGCAATACCGTAGTAACAAATAATAGTACTGGTGCTCCCAGTAATTGTGGAGGCTTTAAGACTGTAACTTTTACCGCTACAAGTTCTTGTCAAAACGATGTAACCTGTTCAGCGACCTTTACTGTTTCGAATGCTCCATCAATTACACTTAATTGCCCTGCCAACACCACCGTATCAGGTTGTGAAACACAAGCCAGTTTAAATACATTGTACAATGATTGGTTAGCTAATGCAACGTTTAGTGGAGGATGCGCTGGTGCATCTTTAACCAACAACAGCTCCGGACCCCCAAACCGTTGTGCAGCCAGCACTAAAAATGTAACGTTTACTGTTACAGATCTCTGCGGCACTACATCTTGTACCAGATCTTTTACAGTAAGTTATACCAATGTAAGCATTACCTGTCCTTCAAATGTTACAGAAGCAGCCTGTCAGACTCAATCAGTGATTAATCAAAAATTTAGTGATTGGTTAGCTACAGCATCTTCAGCAGGTGGATGCAATCGTGTTTTAACAAATAATAATACAGGAGCCCCTTCTGCTTGTGGTGGATCAAAATCCGTTACGTTTACTGTAACCAGCGATTGTGAAACTACTAAAACGTGTGTTGCAACATTCACCGTTACCAATGCTACTGCTGTAGTGCTGACCTGTGCTACCACAGTTACAGAAGCAGCCTGTCAAACTCAAGCTACCATCAATACTAAATTTACGAATTGGTTGGCTACGACGACAGCCAGTGGTGGCTGTAATCGGGTTTTAAGCAATAACAATACAGGTGCTCCTTCTGCTTGTGGTGGTTCGACTACTGTTACTTTTACGGTTACTTCTGATTGTGAAGCACCTAAGACGTGCTCAGCAAGTTTTACTGTTACCAATGCAACCGCAGTGGTTCTTACTTGTGCAAGTAATAAAACTGTAGCGGCCTGTCAAACGCAAGCCGCAATTAATTCCGACTTCAATGCCTGGATTGCCACCACAACAGCCAGTGGTGGCTGTAATCGGGTCCTTACGAATAATAATACTGGTGCTCCCAATCATTGTGGGGGTTCAACAACCGTTACATTTACGGTAACATCTGATTGCGAGGCTCCTAAAACATGTACAGCAACCTACACAGTAACCGCTGCTACTTCAGTAGTATTAAATTGTGCTTCTAATGTTACCGAAGTAGCTTGTCAGACTCAATCTCAAATTAATACAAAATACAGTAATTGGCTTTCTGAGACAACGACTTCAGGGGGTTGTAATCCTGTATTTACAAATAATAGCACAGGAGCACCTTCAGCATGTGGAGGTACAAAAACCGTAACCTGGACGGTAACATCTGATTGTGAAGCGCCAAAAACTTGCTCTGCTACATTTACAGTTGTCAATGCGACCGCAATCGTATTAACTTGTCCAAGTAATACAACTGAGGTGGCTTGTCAAACACAAGCTGCCATTAATACGAAGTATGATAACTGGTTAGCAACAGCTTCTTATACAGGTGGTTGCAATGTTAACTTTACAAGTAACAGCACCGGTGCACCTCCAGCCTGTGGAGGTGTAAGAACAGTAACTTTTACCGTTACTTCTGATTGTGAAGCACCTAAAACCTGTACAGCAACATTTACAGTTAATAACGCCCCTCCAGTTGTTTTAACTTGTCCATCAAATGTAACAGAAGCTGCTTGTCAAACACAAGCTGCGATTGACACAAAATATGCAAACTGGTTTAATTCTGCAACGGCTAGTGGTGGATGCAATGCGGTATTTACTAATAATAATACAGGAGCACCTCCCGCCTGTGGAGGTTCACGCACGGTAACCTGGACGGTAACATCCGATTGTGAAACGACGCGAACTTGCAGTGCTACATTCACGGTAACGAATGCACCTGTAGTTACATTAAACTGTCCTGCTAATGTTACAGAAGATGCTTGCCAGTCAACTGAAGTCATTCAAGCAAAATTTAATGCTTGGTTAGCAACGGCATCATTTACAGGTGGATGTAACGGGGTTTTAACAAATATGAATACCGGCATTCCAACAGCATGCGGAGGAGTTTCATCTGCAACCTTTACCGTTACATCTGATTGTGAAGCACCGAAAACTTGTGTTGCAACATTTACTGTAGGAATTGATACGATTCCTCCAACATTTACAGCACCGCCAAATATTACAATTTATAAAAGCAATATTTCACCCGATACTGCAACATTAGTAAATTATGATTTTAATTCAGGAACAAGCTATGCTTCTTTGTGTCCGGTATTATTTCCTGAAATAACTTCCACGATTGCGGCAAGTTCAAATATTTATAAATCAACGGTAGGGGTAGCTTCCGGTACACTGGCTTATACAAACAACCCAAATGGAGGCAAAGGACTCCGTGTAGACACTTCAAATACGGCAGGTCATTGGCAATTTAATATTAAAGGAGACAACCTTACAAAATCTACCAATTTTGCGGTCTATGTTCAAGCTAAGAAAAATGGCGCAGGCAGTGCGGATTCATTAAAATTACAATACAGTTTGAATGGAACCAGTTGGACTACTTTCAGAACAAAAGCATTGACACTGGGTAGTTGGATTCAGGATACTGCTAGTGTTCCTGGTGTATCCAATCCAGACAGTTTGTTTTTCCGTGTTACCTATTCAGGTGGCTCCGGCAGTTCACCAAAAGATCTCTACTTGGATAATTTTCAAGTTCGTGCGGATGTATGTTGTACCTATGATCCTTCTCCTTCTATTACCGGAGATGTCACAGATGAGTTTGATGCATGTAATCCTAATATTCAAGCAAGTTATTGTGACTCCCTGGTTGCAACACCTTGTGATGGATCACATTTAATTTATAGAAATTGGTCCTTAATGGATAGTTGTGGCAATTTAGCAAATGAACAAACACAATTAATCACCATCAGCGATACATCAAGACCGAAGTTTGATAAACCAGCAGATATAACTATTTATAAAGGTGCTGCAGTTGCCGATACCAATACCTTATTGGCTTATGATTTTAATAATGGAAATTCATATTCGAAATTAACACCCTACTTATATTTTGGAGTAAAATCTAAAATAGATACCAGTTCAGTTGGATTTAATACAGATACTGGTACAGTAACTGGCACACTTGCTTACCGGGTAAACAATGTTGCAGGAAAAGCTTTAAGAGTGGATACTTCTGATCGTGCAGGTTATTGGCAATTTAATGTGAGTGGTCTTTATTTACCAATTTGCAAAGATTTTGAATTATACACTCAGGCATATAAAAAAGACAGTGCAAGTGCTGACACCCTACATTATTATTATAGTTTAGACAGTGTGGTTTGGAATAAATTTGATTCGCATAAACTTACATTAGATACCTGGGTTCAAGACACTGCCAAATTTCCATTTACACAAAGTGTTACTAAATTATTTTTCAGAATTACTTATTCAGGAAGTGTTGGCAATGGACCGGCTGCTTTATTGTTAGATAATGTTCAACTTCGAGCTTTTGTTGAATACGATTCGTGCGGATACGATGCATCCCCTGATATTACC
The DNA here is from genome assembly GCA_016712145.1 of Saprospiraceae bacterium. Taxonomy (NCBI): domain Bacteria; kingdom Pseudomonadati; phylum Bacteroidota; class Saprospiria; order Saprospirales; family Saprospiraceae; species Saprospiraceae bacterium. Next base: position 528,498 of record JADJRO010000001.1, on the reverse strand, counting down.
GGCGTTCCAACAAACGTAAAAGATAATTGCGATATGGATCCTCGGGTTGAATATGTAGATGAAATTACTACAGGAGCTTGTCCGGATGAAATGATTATCATGAGACGATGGATTGTTACCGACGATTGTAATAATATCAATTCGGCGATTCAAAATATTACTGCTATAGACACTGCAGCACCAACGATTATTTGTCCACCGAATATTACGGTGGATTGTGAACAATCAACAGAACCAGGTGCAACCGGATTTGCAACCGGAGAAGATAATTGCACTGATGGTATGATTGATCCAGATTATTCAGATGATATCGTACCTGGCGATTGTCCGGGAGATAAATTAATTCATAGAACCTGGACTGTTACTGACTCATGTGGTAATATGGCCAGTTGTGTTCAGGATATACAAGTGGATCCTAAGCCTGGTCCGTTTTTAACATGTCCAAATAATCAAACTGAAGCAGCTTGTCAAACTCAATCCACAATAAATAGTAAATTCAATGCTTGGTTGGCTACTGCTAGCGTCACTGGAGGTTGTAATACCATGTTTAGTAACAACAACACAGGAGCTCCAATGGCTTGTGGTGGTACTGCATCTGTAACATTTACTGCAACAAGCGATTGTGCTGATCCTCAAACTTGTGTGAGAACATTTACAGTTACGGCTGCTACTCCGATTGTATTAACCTGCCCAAGCAATGCCACTGAAGCTTCATGTCAAACACAAGCTGCAATCGATTCAAAATTTGCTACTTGGTTAAACAATGCAACCAGTACAGGAGGTTGTAATCCCGTATTTACAAACAGCGGAGGCTCTGCTCCGGATCATTGTGGTGGAAGTCGATCAGTAACTTTCACTGTTACATCAGATTGTGAAGCACCCAAAACTTGTGTTGCTACTTTTACAGTGACTAATGCAACAGCAGTTGTTTTAACATGCCCAAGCAATGCTACTGAAGCAGCTTGTCAATCGCAAGCAACAATCAATTCAAAATTTAACGCATGGTTAGCAACTGCCAGTGCTACCGGTGGCTGTAATGTTATGTTGACTAATAATAGTGGAGGAACTGCTCCTGATCATTGCGGTGGATCTAAATCTGTGACTTTTACAGCAACTTCAGATTGTGAAGCACCAAAAACTTGTGTTGCAACATTCACAGTAACAAATGCAACGGCTGTTATTTTGACTTGTCCTTCAAATGTTACAGAAGCAGCTTGTCAAACACAAGCAGCAATTGATTCTAAATTTGCAGCCTGGTTAGGAAATGCAACATTTAGTGGAGGATGCAACGGAGTTTTAACTAACAGTGGCGGTGCCGCTCCGGATCATTGTGGAGGATCAAAATCAGTTACATTTACAGTTACATCTGATTGTGAAGCACCTAAAACTTGTGTTGCTACATTCACAGTTACCAATGCAACTCCTGTTTCATTGACCTGTCCTTCAAATGTCACCGAGAATTCGTGTCAAACTCAAGCTGCTATTGATTCTAAATTTACAGCATGGTTGGCGTCTGCAAGCTTTTCAGGGGGATGTAATGGAATCTTAACAAATAATGGTGGAACTGCGCCCGATCATTGTGGTGGTTCAAAATCGGTTACATTTACCGTTACTTCCGATTGCGAAGCACCAAAAACATGTGTAGCAACATTTACTGTTACAAATGCACCTCCTGTTGTTTTAACGTGTCCATCTAATGTTACTGAAAATGCATGTCAAACACAAACTGCGATAAATACAAAATTCAATGCATGGTTGGCTACTTTAAGTACAAGCGGTGGATGCAATCCTGTTTCTACAAATAATAATACCGGTGCACCCATGGCATGCGGAGGCACTTCATCCGTTACATTTACGGTTACTTCCGATTGCGAAGCACCAAAAACATGTGTAGCAACATTTACGGTAACCAATGCGCCACCGGTGGTGTTGACATGTCCATCTAACGTTACAGAAAACGCTTGTCAAACTCAAGCAACGATCAATTCTAAATTTAGTGCTTGGCTTGCAACGGTTAGTACAAGTGGAGGATGTAATCCTGTTTTTACAAATAATAATACGGGAGCGCCAATGGCTTGCGGTGGATCCGCTTCTGTAACTTTTACAGTTACTTCAGATTGCGAAGCGCCAAAAACCTGTGTAGCTACTTTTACAGTCACGAATGCGCCTCCTGTTGTTTTAACCTGTCCATCAAACGTTACAGAAAACGCTTGTCAAACTCAAGCAACGATCAATTCTAAATTTAGTGCTTGGCTTGCAACGGTAAGCACATCAGGTGGATGTAATCCAATTTCAACAAATAACAATTCCGGTGCTCCAGACCATTGCGGTGGATCTAAATCTGTAACATTTACTGTTACTTCAGATTGCGAAGCTCCAAAAACATGTGTTGCAACATTTACAGTTACAAATGCTCCTCCAGTTGTTTTGACCTGCGCATCTAATGTCACTGAAAATGCTTGCCAAAGTCAATCAGATATTAACACAAAATTCAATAACTGGTTGAACACCACAACATTTACCGGTGGTTGTAATGGCGTCTTAACTAATAGTGGTGGCGCAGCTCCAGATCATTGTGGTGGTTCGCGTTCAGTTACATTTACAGTGACTTCTGATTGTGAAGCTCCAAAAACTTGTGTTGCTACTTTTACAGTAACGAATTCACCAGCTGTAGTTTTAACCTGTGCATCAAATGTTACAGAGGCAGCGTGCCAAACGCAAACTGTAATAAATTCAAAATTCAATGCATGGTTAGCCACAGCAAGTTTTACTGGTGGTTGTAATGGCATGATTACCAATAACAATACCGGCGCGCCGGATCATTGTGGTGGTTCTAAATCAGTAACGTTTACAGTAACATCCGATTGCGAAGCTCCAAAAACGTGTGTTGCAACATTTACAGTTAGTAATGCAACTTCCGTAGTGTTAGTGTGTCCTTCAAATAGAAATGAAGCTGCATGTCAATCGCAAACGGATATAGATACAAAATATAATAGTTGGTTAGCAACTGCATCGTTTACAGGCGGATGCAATGGGGTGTTGACAAATAACGCACCTGCTCCACCAAATCATTGCGGTGGTTCACCAATTACTGTAATATTTACAGTAACTTCGGATTGCGAAGCTCCAGTGACTTGTGAAGCAATGTTTACGGTAGATCCAGCGCCAAATGTTGTTTTAAATTGTCCAAGTAACGTAACGGAAGCGGCTTGTCAAACTCAATCAACAATTAATACGAAATTTAATAATTGGCTAGCAACCATGTCTTTTACTGGAGGTTGTAACAGTGTTTTAACTAATAACAATACGGGTGCACCGCTTGCTTGTGGTGGAACGGCCAGTGTAACCTTTACAGTAACTTCAGATTGTGAATCTCCAAAAACTTGTGTAAGAACATTTACAGTAACCAATGCACCGGCAGTTGTACTAAACTGTCCAGCAAACGTAACTGAAAATCCTTGTCAAACCCAGGCTTCAATTAATTCTAAATTTAATACTTGGATTACAACTGCAAACTTTAGCGGTGGTTGTAGTGGTGTTTTAACAAACAGTGGCGGTACTGCACCTTTAGCTTGTGGTGGCTCTACCAGTGTTACATTTACAGTGACATCAGATTGCGAGTCGCCTAAAACTTGTGTAGCAACATTTACTGTTACGAATGCACCTCCGGTTGTTTTAACATGTCCATCTAATACAACAGAACTTGAATGTCAATCACAATCAACTATTAATTCAAAATTTAATGCGTGGTTGAGTACGGTTTCACTTACAGGTGGATGTAATCCAGTTTTAACGAATAATAATACAGGTGCTCCATTAGCATGTGGCGGTACAACATCTGTAACTTTTACCGTTACTTCTGATTGTGAAACCACTCGAACATGCGTTGCGAGTTTTACTGTAACAACTGCACCTCCAGTTGTATTAACCTGCCCAAGTAATACAACTGAACTATCATGTCAGTCACAAGCGACTATTGATTCTAAGTTTGCAAATTGGTTGAGTTCTGTTTCTGTAACCGGTGGTTGCAATCCTATTACTACAAATAATAACAGTGGAGCTCCTTCAGCATGCGGAGGATCGAAATCTGTAACATTTACGGTTACATCTGATTGTGAATCTTCAAAAACCTGTGTTGCTACATTTACTGTGCAAAATGCTCCAGTAATTAGTTTGACTTGTCCTTCCAATGTAACGGAAGCTGCTTGTCAAACGCAAGCAACGATTGATTCCAAATTTTCAAATTGGATTAATACATTTAGTTATTCAGGTGGCTGCAATCCAGTTTATACAAATAATAATTCAGGTGCACCCATGGCTTGTGGTGGATCTAAATCTGTAACATTTACAGTTACTTCTGATTGTGAACCCAATAGAACCTGTGTTGCAACATTTACTGTTACCAATGCACCTATAGTTGTATTAAACTGTCCTTCAAATGTTACTGAAAATTCATGTCAGACTCAAACAGATATAAATAATAAGTTTAATGCCTGGTTAGCAACTGCAAATTTTACAGGAGGATGTAATGGTGTATTGACCAATAGTGGCGGTACTGCGCCGGATCGTTGTGGTGGATCACGATCAGTTACTTTTACTGTGACATCAGATTGTGAAGCACCAAAAACGTGTGTGGCTACATTTACCGTAAGTGATGCACCCGCTGTCGTTTTGACTTGTCCATCTAATAGAACAGAAGCTGCCTGCCAATCTCAAACTGATATCGATACCAAGTATAATAATTGGATTGCTTCAGCCACCTTTACAGGAGGATGTAATGGTGTGATGACCAACAATGCACCTGCTCCTCCAAATCGATGTGGAGGCTCTACAGTTGCAGTTACATTTACAGTAACATCAGATTGCGAAGCTCCTAAAACATGTGAGGCTTTCTTTACAGTTGATCCTGCTCCCGCAGTAGTTTTAACTTGTCCAAATAATGTGACAGAAGCAGCTTGTCAATCTCAATCAACAATTAATACAAAATTTAATAATTGGTTGGCAACCATGTCTTTTACTGGAGGTTGTAACAGTGTTTTAACTAATAACAATACAGGTGCACCACTTGCTTGTGGTGGAACTGCCAGTGTAACATTTACCGTAACGTCCGATTGTGAATCTCCAAAATCATGTGTACGCACATTTACTGTTACCGATGCACCGGCTGTGGTATTAAATTGTCCGGCCAATGTAACTGAAGCAGCCTGCCAAACACAAACTGCAATCAATACGAAATTTACAAATTGGCTCGCTACCGCAACTTTTAGTGGTGGATGTGCTTCTGTATTGACAAACAATAATACAGGTGCTCCACTTGCTTGCGGTGGTACTGCAAGTGTGACATTTACAGTTACGTCAGATTGTGAAGCGCCAAAAACATGTGTGGCAACATTTACAGTTGAATCATCACCGGTAATATTGACTTGTGCAAATAATGTAACCGAACTTGAATGTCAGTCTCAAACTACAATTGATAATAAATTTAATTCCTGGTTGACAACAGCAAGTTTCACAGGTGGTTGTAGTGGTGTTTTAACTAATAGTGGAGGTGCTGCTCCAAATCATTGCGGAGGTTCACGATCCGTAACATTTACAGTTACTTCTACATGTGAAGCTCCAGTTACATGTGTTGCTACGTTCACAGTTACAAATGCTCCAGCAGTTATTTTAAATTGTCCATCAAATACAACTGAACTTTCATGTCAGTCTCAAGCAACCATTGATTCTAAATTTTCTAATTGGTTAGCCACTGCTAACTTTACTGGGGGTTGCAATGGGGTTCTGACAAATAGTGGTGGATCCGCACCAAATCATTGCGGTGGAAGTCGTTCTGTAACATTTACCGTTACATCGGATTGCGAAGCACCAGTAACGTGTGTTGCAACATTTACAGTTCAAGATGCACCTACGGTTGTATTAACATGCCCAACTAATACAAGCGAATTAGCATGTCAATCACAAACAGACATCAACAATAAATTCAATGCTTGGTTAGGCACTGCAAGTTTCACTGGTGGATGCAACGGTGTGTTGACTAATAATAATAGTGGAGCACCGGATCATTGCGGGGGAACAGCAAGTGTAACGTTTACAGTAACATCAGATTGTGAAGCACCAAAAACATGCGTTGCAACATTTACTGTTATCGATGATACCCCAATTGTATTGACTTGTCCGACAAATGCAACCGAGAATGCATGTCAATCTCAAACAAACATCAATACAAAATTCAATAACTGGTTGGCAACTGCAAGCTTTACAGGAGGTTGTAATGGTGTGTTGACGAATAGCGGAGGCTCCGCACCGGATCATTGTGGTGGAACTGCCAGTGTAACTTTTACGGTTACATCCGATTGTGAAGCACCAAAAACATGTGTAGCAACATTTACCGTAACCAATGCACCGGTTGTTGTATTAACCTGTCCAGCTAATGCAACAGAAAATGCATGTCAATCACAAACTGACATCAACAATAAATTCAATGCATGGTTAGGTACTGCAAGTTTCAGCGGCGGATGCAATGGAATTTTAACAAATAATGCCGGCGCCGCTCCAGATCATTGCGGTGGAACGGCAAGTGTAACGTTTACCGTGACATCCGATTGCGAAGCACCGAAAACCTGTGTAGCAACATTCACCGTAACGAATGCACCAGTGGTGGTATTAACCTGTCCTACAAATGCAACAGAGAATGCATGTCAATCACAAACGGACATCAACAATAAATTCAATGCCTGGTTAGGTACTGCAAGTTTCAGCGGCGGATGCAATGGCATTCTTACAAACAATGCCGGTACAGCACCTAATCATTGTGGAGGAACTGCAAGTGTAACATTTACCGTAACATCGGATTGTGAAGCACCAAAAACATGTGTAGCAACATTCACCGTTACGAATGCACCGGCTGTGGTATTAAACTGTCCAGCAAACGTAACTGAGAATGCATGTCAATCACAAACAGACATCAATACCAAATTCAACAACTGGGTAGCAACTGCAAACTTTACAGGTGGCTGCAATGGCGTATTGACCAATAGTGGAGGTACAGCACCGCTAGCTTGTGGTGGATCAACCAGTGTAACATTTACCGTAACCTCAGATTGTGAAGCACCAAAAACATGCGTTGCAACATTCACTGTTACCAATGCACCTGCAGTAGTATTGACTTGTCCAAGTAATGTAACGGAAGCTGCATGTCAAACACAAACAGCAATCAATACCAAGTTTACGAATTGGTTAGCCACAGCTATGCACAGTGGTGGCTGCAACAGTGTACGTACAAATAACAATACAGGTGCTCCCCCAGCCTGCGGCGGAACAGCGAGTGTAACATTTACTGTTACATCAGATTGTGAAGCACCAAAAACGTGTGTAGCTACATTTACTGTACAGAGTTCACCGGTAGTATTGACATGTGCAAATAATGTAACAGAAACTGCATGTCAAACACAAACTGCAATCAATACCAAATTCAATAACTGGTTAGCTACTGCAAGCTTCAGTGGAGGTTGTAATGGAATTTTAACAAATAATGCCGGAGCCGCACCAGATCATTGCGGTGGAACTGCAAGTGTAACATTTACCGTTACATCGGATTGTGAAGCACCAGTAACGTGTGTTGCAACATTTACAGTTCAAGATGCACCTACGGTTGTATTAACCTGCCCTACAAATACAACAGAATTAGCTTGTCAATCACAAACAGACATAAATAATAAATTCAATGCTTGGTTAGGCACTGCAAGTTTCACAGGTGGATGCAACGGTGTGTTGACTAATAATAATAGTGGTGCACCTGATCATTGCGGAGGAACTGCAAGTGTAACGTTTACAGTAACATCAGATTGTGAAGCACCAAAAACATGCGTTGCAACATTTACTGTTATCGATGATACCCCAATTGTATTGACTTGTCCGACAAATGCAACCGAGAATGCATGTCAATCACAAACAGATATCAACAATAAATTCAATGCCTGGTTAGGTACTGCAAGTTTCACGGGTGGTTGTAATGGTGTGTTGACGAATAGCGGAGGCTCCGCACCGGATCATTGTGGTGGAACAGCCAGTGTAACATTTACCGTTACATCCGATTGTGAAGCACCAAAGACCTGTGTAGCAACATTTACCGTAACCAATGCACCGGTTGTTGTATTAACCTCTCCAACAAATGCAACAGAAAAATGCATGTCAATCACAAACTGACATCAACAATAAATTCAATGCATGGTTAGGTACTGCAAGTTTCAGCGGCGGATGCAATGGAATTTTAACCAATAATGCCGGCGCCGCTCCAGATCATTGCGGTGGAACTGCAAGTGTAACGTTTACCGTGACATCCGATTGCGAAGCACCGAAAACCTGTGTAGCAACATTCACCGTAACGAATGCACCAGTGGTGGTATTAACCTGTCCTACAAATGCAACAGAGAATGCATGTCAATCACAAACGGACATCAACAATAAATTCAATGCCTGGTTAGGTACTGCAAGTTTCACGGGCGGATGCAATGGCGTTCTTACAAACAATGCCGGTGCCGCTCCAAATCATTGTGGAGGAACTGCAAGTGTAACTTTTACCGTAACATCGGATTGTGAAGCACCGAAAACCTGTGTAGCAACATTCACCGTTACGAATGCACCTGCAGTGGTATTAAACTGTCCAGCAAACGTAACTGAGAATGCATGTCAATCACAAACTGACATCAATACCAAATTCAACAACTGGGTAGCTACAGCAAACTTTACAGGTGGATGCAATGGCGTATTGACCAATAGTGGAGGTACAGCACCGCTAGCTTGTGGTGGATCAACCAGTGTAACATTTACCGTAACCTCAGATTGTGAAGCACCAAAAACATGCGTTGCAACATTCACCGTTACCAATGCACCTGCAGTTGTTTTGACTTGTCCAAGTAATGTAACGGAAGCTGCATGTCAAACACAAACAGCAATCAATACCAAGTTTACGAATTGGTTAGCCACAGCTATGCACAGTGGTGGCTGCAACAGTATTCGTACAAATAACAATACAGGTGCTCCCCCAGCCTGCGGAGGAACAGCGAGTGTAACATTTACTGTTACTTCAGATTGTGAAGCACCAAAAACCTGTGTAGCAACATTTACTGTACAGAGTTCACCGGTAGTATTGACCTGTGCAAATAATGTAACAGAAAATGCATGTCAAACACAAACAGACATTAATACCAAATTCAATAACTGGTTAGCTACTGCTAGTTTCAGTGGTGGTTGTAATGGAATTTTAACAAATAATGCCGGAGCCGCACCAGATCATTGCGGTGGAACTGCAAGTGTAACATTTACCGTTACATCGGATTGCGAAGCACCAGTAACGTGTGTTGCGACATTTACTGTGATTGATGATACACCAATCGTATTAACCTGCCCTACAAATACAACAGAATTAGCATGTCAATCACAAACAGACATCAACAATAAATTCAATGCTTGGTTAGGCACTGCAAGTTTCACAGGTGGATGCAACGGTGTGTTGACTAATAATAATAGTGGTGCACCGGATCATTGCGGAGGAACTGCAAGTGTAACGTTTACAGTAACATCAGATTGTGAAGCACCAAAAACATGCGTTGCAACATTTACTGTTATCGATGATACCCCAATTGTATTGACTTGTCCGACAAATGCAACCGAGAATGCATGTCAATCACAAACAGATATCAACAATAAATTCAATGCCTGGTTAGGTACTGCAAGTTTCACGGGTGGTTGTAATGGTGTGTTGACGAATAGCGGAGGCGCTGCACCAGATCATTGTGGTGGAACTACAAGTGTAACATTTACGGTTACATCCGATTGTGAAGCACCAAAAACATGTGTAGCAACATTTACCGTAACCAATGCACCGGTTGTTGTATTAACCTGTCCAACAAATGCAACAGAAAATGCATGTCAATCACAAACTGACATCAACAATAAATTCAATGCATGGTTAGGTACTGCAAGTTTCAGCGGCGGATGCAATGGAATTTTAACCAATAATGCCGGCGCCGCTCCAGATCATTGCGGTGGAACTGCAAGTGTAACGTTTACCGTGACATCCGATTGCGAAGCACCGAAAACCTGTGTAGCAACATTCACCGTAACGAATGCACCAGTGGTGGTATTAACCTGTCCTACAAATGCAACAGAGAATGCATGTCAATCACAAACGGACATCAACAATAAATTCAATGCCTGGTTAGGTACTGCAAGTTTCACGGGCGGATGCAATGGCGTTCTTACAAACAATGCCGGTGCCGCTCCAAATCATTGTGGAGGAACTGCAAGTGTAACTTTTACCGTAACATCGGATTGTGAAGCACCGAAAACCTGTGTAGCAACATTCACCGTTACGAATGCACCTGCAGTGGTATTAAACTGTCCAGCAAACGTAACTGAGAATGCATGTCAATCACAAACTGACATCAATACCAAATTCAACAACTGGGTAGCTACAGCAAACTTTACAGGTGGATGCAATGGCGTATTGACCAATAGTGGAGGTACAGCACCGCTAGCTTGTGGTGGATCAACCAGTGTAACATTTACCGTAACCTCAGATTGTGAAGCACCAAAAACATGCGTTGCAACATTCACCGTTACCAATGCACCTGCAGTTGTTTTGACTTGTCCAAGTAATGTAACGGAAGCTGCATGTCAAACACAAACAGCAATCAATACCAAGTTTACGAATTGGTTAGCCACAACTATGCACAGTGGTGGCTGCAACAGTATTCGTACAAATAACAATACAGGTGCTCCCCCAGCCTGCGGAGGAACAGCGAGTGTAACATTTACTGTTACTTCAGATTGTGAAGCACCAAAAACCTGTGTAGCAACATTTACTGTACAGAGTTCACCGGTAGTATTGACTTGTGCAAATAATGTAACAGAAAATGCATGTCAAACACAAACAGACATTAATACCAAATTCAATAACTGGTTAGCTACTGCTAGTTTCAGTGGTGGTTGTAATGGAATTTTAACAAATAATGCTGGAGCCGCACCAGATCATTGCGGTGGAACTACGAATGTAACCTTTACTGTTACCTCAGATTGTGAGGCTCCAAAAACTTGTATTGCAAGTTTTGCAGTCACAGCAGCGCCAGGCGTAACGATAACTTGTCCGAATAATGTAACTGAAGCAGCCTGTCAAACGCAGGCTCAAATTGATAATAAATTTACAACATGGTTAGCTACGGCAACTTTTGGTGGCGGCTGTAACGGTGTGTTAACAAATAGCGGTGGTACAGCTCCTGATCATTGTGGAGGAACCTCTTCAGTTACATTTACAGTAACTTCTGATTGTGAAGCACCAAAAACATGCGTTGCAACATTTACAGTTACGAATGCACCAGCAGTTGTTTTGACTTGTCCAACGAATGCAACTGAAGTCGCATGCCAAACACAAACTCAGATCAATAATAAATTCAATGCTTGGTTAGCAACTGGAAGTTTCACGGGTGGTTGTAATGGAGTTTTGACTAATAGCGGAGGCGCTGCACCAGATCATTGTGGTGGAACTACAAATGTAACATTTACGGTTACATCAGATTGTGAAACTCCGAAAACATGCGTAGCAACATTTACAGTTTTAGATGATGTTCCTATTGTTTTAAATTGTCCAGCAAATGTTACAGAGGCAGCTTGTCAAACCCAGGCGCAGATTAATTCTAAGTTCAATACGTGGTTAGGTACTGCAAGTTTTACAGGAGGCTGTAATGGAATTTTAACCAATAATGCCGGTGCGGCTCCAGATCATTGTGGTGGAACTGCAAGTGTGACATTTACCGTTACATCAGACTGCGAAGCACCCAAAACCTGTGTAGCAACATTTACCGTAACTGCAGCAACACCAATTGTTTTAACCTGTCCAAATAATGTGACGGAAGTTGCTTGTCAAACACAAGCAGATATTAATACCAAATTTAATAACTGGATTAATTCAGTTACAACAAGTGGTGGTTGCAATCCTGTTTTAACAAATAATGGAACAGGCGCTCCTAATCATTGTGGAGGTGGCACTACAATTACTTTTACTGTTACTTCTGACTGTGATGTTCCAAAAACATGTACAGCATCTTTTGTAGTAAACGATGCTCCACCAGTTGTATTAACTTGTCCTAACAATGTTACAGAAGCTCCATGCCAAACTCAAGGCCAAATCGATACTAAATTCAATAATTGGTTAAACACAGTTAGTTTTTCCGGTGGTTGTAATTCAACTATTAATAATAACAATACAGGAGCTCCGCTTGCATGTGGTGGTTCTACTTCAGTTACTTTTACGGTTACATCTGATTGCGAACCAAATAAAACTTGTGTAGCTACATTTACCGTTACTGCTGCACCTTTGGTTGTTTTAACTTGCCCAACGAACGCAACGGAGTTAGCTTGCCAATCGCAAACAACAATTAATAATAAATTTAATACATGGATTTCAACTGCAACTGCAACCGGCGGTTGCAACAGTGTATTTACAAACAATAGTACAGGTGCACCTCCTGCTTGTGGTGGTACAGCAAGTGTAACGTTTACGGTTACATCAGATTGTGAAGCTCCTAAAACATGTGTAGCAACATTTACAGTTCAGAGTTCACCCGTTGTATTGACTTGTGCAAATAATGTAACGGAAACTGCTTGTCAAACACAAGCTGATATCAATACGAAATTTAATAATTGGATTTCAACAACAACGTTTACAGGCGGATGCAATGGGGTTTTGACTAATAGTGGCGGTTCTGCACCAGATCATTGTGGTGGTTCAACAACAGTAACTTTTACAGTTACCTCAGATTGCGAAGCACCTAAAACATGTGTTGCAACATTTGCTGTTACAGCAGCACCGGGCGTTTCAATTACATGTCCTAATAATGTGACTGAAGCAGCTTGTCAAACACAGGCTCAAATAGATTCTAAATTTTCAAACTGGTTAACAACTGCAAGTTTTGGAGGTGGTTGCAATGCCGTACTTACTAATAGTGGTGGAAGCGCACCGAATCATTGTGGAGGCTCTGCATCTGTTACTTTTACGGTTACTTCAGATTGTGAATCTCCTAAAACCTGTGTTGCTACATTTACTGTTTCAAATGCAACTGCGGTCGTATTAAATTGTCCAGCAAATACTACTGAAGCCGCTTGCCAAACACAGACTTCTATTAATACTAAATTTACTAATTGGTTAGCAACTGCAACTTTTAGTGGTGGTTGTAATGGTGTATTGACAAACAGTGGAGGTTCAGCACCTGATCATTGTGGAGGTTCAACATCAGTGACATTTACGGTTACATCAGATTGCGAAGCACCTAAAACTTGTGTAGCTACATTTACAGTAAGCAATGCAACAGCCGTTGTGCTTACTTGCCCAACAAATGCAACAGAAAATGCATGTCAAACACAAAGTCAAATTAATTCTAAATTCAATGCATGGCTAGCTACTGTTTCGACAAGCGGTGGTTGCAATCCAATGTTTACCAATAATAATACAGGCGCACCGAATGCATGTGGTGGTTCAACTACAGTTACATTTACAGTGACCTCCGATTGCGAAGCACCAAAGACGTGTGCAGCAAGCTTTACAGTTACTGCGGCTCCTACTGTAGTGTTGACTTGTCCAAACAATGTTACGGAGGGTCCATGTCAGACCCAATCACAAATTAATTCCAAATTCAATGCATGGTTGGCTACTGTGTCAACAAGCGGAGGCTGCAATCCTGTTTTTACCAATAATAATACAGGAGCACCAAATGCTTGTGGAGGTTCAGCGACTGTTACATTTACCGTAACATCAGATTGTGAAGCTCCTAAAACATGTACTGCTTCATTTGCTGTGACTGCAGCGCCGGCAGTAGTATTGACTTGTCCTAATAATGTAACGGAAGGTCCATGTCAAACACAAGGACAAATAGATACTAAATTTACAAACTGGCTTGCTACCGTTTCATTTAGCGGTGGTTGTAATGCAAGCATTGCAAATAATAATACTGGAGCTCCATTGGCATGTGGTGGATCGAAAACTGTAACATTTACAGTAACTTCTGATTGTGAAGCGCCAAAGACTTGTACTGCAACGTTTACTGTAACAGCAGCACCTGGGGTTATATTAACGTGTCCAAATAATGTTACCGAACCGGCTTGTCAAACTCAAAGTCAAATCAATACAAGTTTTACGAATTGGTTGGCTACCGTGAGTTTCAGTGGTGGTTGCAATGCAACAATATCTAATAATAATGTAGGGGCACCGCCTGCATGTGGTGGTGTTGCAAATGTGGTGTTTACTGTTACTTCAGATTGTGAAGCACCCAAATCCTGTACAGCAACGTTTACAGTTTCTGCTGCGACTGCAGTTGTGTTAACCTGTGCTAACAATGTAACTGAAAATGCATGTCAAACGCAAGCTCAAATTGATTCGAAGTTTACAGCTTGGTTAAATACTACAAACTTTACTGGTGGATGTAATGGCGTTTTGAATAATAATAATGCCGGTGCTCCAAATGCATGTGGTGGATCTACAACGGTGACCTTTACAGTGACATCGGATTGTGAAGCTTCTAAAACATGCACTGCATCATTTACAGTTCAAAGTTCACCGGTTGTTTTAACCTGTCCAAATAATGTAACTGAAAATGCATGTCAAACACAAAGTCAGATAGATTCAAAGTTTGCAGCATGGTTAGGAACTGTGAGTACTTCTGGTGGTTGTAATTCTGTGTTGACAAATAATAACAATGGAGCACCAAATCATTGCGGAGGTTCTGCATCCGTCACATTTACAGTTACGTCAGATTGTGAATCACCAAAAACCTGTGTTGCTACATTTACCGTTTCAAATGCAACTGCAGTGGTTATAAATTGTCCTACCAATGTTACAGAAGCAGCTTGCCAAACACAGAGTGCCATTAATACGAAATTTAATAATTGGTTAGCAACTGCAACTTTTAGCGGTGGTTGTAACGGTGTATTGACAAACAGTGGCGGAACAGCTCCAGATCATTGTGGTGGATCAACTTCAGTTACATTTACCGTTACCTCTGATTGTGAATCGCCAAGAACCTGTGTAGCCACGTTTACTGTGAGTAATGCTACATCCGTTACATTAACATGCCCAACCAATGTTACTGAAAATGAATGTCAGACACCCGCTCAAATCAATTCAAAATGTAATGCATGGTTAGCTACGGTTTCACCAAGCGGAGGTTGTAATTCTGTATTAACAAATAATAATACAGGAGCTCCCCAAGCCTGTGGTGGATCAACAACGGTAACGTTTACCGTAACATCCGATTGTGAAGCACCAAAAACATGCAGCGCTTCATTTACAGTAACAGCGGCGTCTCCTGTAGTATTAACTTGTCCAAGTAACGTAACAGAGGGTCCATGTCAAACCCAATCACAAATTAATTCCAAATTCAATGCTTGGTTGGCTACCGTGTCAACGAGTGGTGGCTGTAATCCTGTATTTACTAATAACAATACAGGGGCACCAAACGCATGTGGTGGTTCTACAACAGTTACATTTACTGTTACTTCAGATTGTGAAGCACCAAAAACATGTACTGCTTCTTTTGCTGTAACTTCAGCACCAGCAGTAGTCTTGACATGTCCAAATAATGTGACTGAAGCAGCTTGTCAAACTCAGTCTCAAATAGATTCTAAATTTACAAGCTGGCTTGCTACCGTATCATTTAGTGGTGGTTGTAATGCAAGTATTGCGAATAATAATACCGGTGCACCTTTGGCTTGTGGAGGATCGAAGACTGTGACATTTACCGTTACATCAGATTGTGAAGCTCCAAAGACTTGTACTGCAACGTTTGCAGTTACAACAGCACCAGTAGTTGTATTAACTTGTCCAAATAATGTAACTGAAGCTGCTTGCCAAACACAAAGTCAAATAGATACAAAATTCACAAATTGGTTAGCAACTGTTAGTTTCAGTGGTGGTTGTAATGCCAGTATTGCTAACAACAATACAGGTGCTCCTCTTGCTTGTGGTGGCTCTAAAACAGTCACATTTACAGTAACTTCAGATTGTGAAGCTCCTAAATCTTGTACTGCAACATTTACTGTCACTTCCGCTTCATCAGTTGTCTTAACTTGTGCAAATAATGTAACAGAAATAGCTTGTCAAACTCAAGCCCAAATTGATTCTAAATTTGCCAATTGGTTAAATACGGCTTCGTTTTCAGGAGGATGTAATGGTGTTTTAACAAATACCAATACAGGAGCTCCAAATGCATGTGGTGGTTCAACTACTGTAACATTTACGGTGACTTCGGATTGTGAAGCTCCTAAAACATGCACTGCATCATTTACTGTTCAGAGTTCACCGGTGGTATTAACCTGTCCGAATAATGTAACTGAAAATGCTTGTCAAACACAAAGTCAAATTGATTCGAAGTTTAATGCATGGTTGGCAACTGTTACAAGTTCTGGAGGTTGTAATTCCGTTTTAACTAACAACAATACCGGTGCTCCGAATAAATGTGGAGGAATTGCTACAGTCATCTTTACGGTTACTTCATCCTGCGAAGCTCCTAAAACATGTTCAGCGACATTTACCGTATCCAATGCAACTGCAGTTGTATTGAATTGTCCAAATAACGTGACAGAAGCTGCTTGCCAAACTCAATCACAAATAAATACGAAATTCAATAATTGGTTAGCAACTGTAACCACTTCAGGTGGTTGCAATCCTGTTTTAACTAATAATAATACGGGCGCTCCTCTTGCATGCGGTGGTACGACTTCCGTTACGTTTTCCGTAACTTCTGATTGTGAAACAACTAAAACTTGTGTTGCAAGCTTTACCGTAACTGCTGCTCCATCAGTTGTTTTAACTTGTCCTACCAATGTAACAGAAACTGCTTGTCAGACTCAAGCACAAATCAATACCAAATTCAATAATTGGTTGGCTACAGTTTCCACATCAGGTGGTTGCAACCCTGTATTTACAAATAACAATACAGGTGCTCCAAATCATTGCGGTGGTTCAACAACCGTGACGTTTACAGTAACTTCAGATTGTGAGTCCCCAAGAACATGCGCTGCTACATTTACCGTATCGGCTGCTCCAACTGTGATTTTGACTTGTCCAGCAAATGTTACCGAAACAAATTGTCAAACACAGGCTACTATTAATTCAAAGTTCAACGCATGGCTGGCAACCGTTTCTACAAGTGGTGGATGTAATCCTGTATTTACAAATAACAATACAGGTGCACCGAATGCATGTGGTGGATCTACAACGGTGACCTTTACAGTTACATCAGATTGCGAAGCTCCAAAATCTTGTACTGCAAGCTTTACAGTGACAGCAGCTCCAGCGGTTGTTTTAACTTGTCCAAATAATATAACCGAAGCAGCTTGTCAAACACAAGCACAGATAGACGGTAAGTTTACAAATTGGTTAAACTCCGTTTCATTTAGTGGTGGATGCAATGCAAGTATCTCTAATAATAATAATGGAGCACCTCCAGCTTGTGGTGGAAGTAAAACGGTAACTTTTACGGTGACATCTGATTGTGAAGCTCCAAAATCTTGTACGGCTAGCTTTACTGTAACTGCTGCTCCTGCAGTGGTATTGACGTGTCCAAACAATGTGACTGAAGCAGCTTGTCAAACACAAGCACAGATCAATTCTCAATTTAATACTTGGTTGGCAACAGTAAGTTTCAGTGGTGGATGTAATGCCAGCATTTCAAATAACAATACAGGTGCACCTAATGCTTGTGGTGGTTCAACCACTGTAACATTTACAGTGACCAGCAGCTGCGAAGCACCAAAAACGTGTACAGCAACATTTGCAGTTACTGCAGCACCAGCAGTTGTATTAAATTGTGCAAGTAATGTTACAGAAATTGCCTGTCAATCTCAAGCTACAATTGATGCTAAATTTGCAACTTGGTTGGCGACAGCTACCAGTTCGGGTGGTTGCAACAGATCACTTTCTAATAACAATACCGGAGCACCTAATGCATGTGGTGGTTCAACTACTGTAACATTTACGGTGACGTCTGATTGTGAAGCTCCAAAATCATGTACGGCTTCCTTTGTAGTTTCAAATTCACCGGTGGTATTAACCTGTCCGAACAATGTTACAGAAGCTTCCTGTCAAACGCAGACAAGTATCAATACCAAATTTAATACCTGGTTGAATACGGTTACTTTCAGTGGTGGATGCAATGCAAGTATTTCAAACAATAATGTGGGCGCACCCCAAGCTTGTGGAGGCAGTACTACTGTGACCTTTACAGTTACTTCTACTTGTGAAGCTCCTAAATCATGTACAGCCACATTTACGGTAACAACTGCGCCTGCTGTTGTATTAACATGTCCAAATAACGTGACTGAAAATGCTTGTCAAACACAATCGCAAATCAATACTAAATTTAATAATTGGTTGGCAACGGTTTCAACTTCAGGAGGATGCAATCCTGTATTGACAAACAATAATGTTGGTGCTCCACAAGCATGCGGAGGATCTACAACTGTAACATTTACAGTAACGTCAGATTGCGAATCTGCTAAAACATGTTCTGCAATATTTACAGTAACCAATGCACCTCAGGTTATTTTAACTTGTCCTGACAATCAAACTGAAGCAGCTTGTCAAACAACGGCACAAATAAATCAAAAGTTTGCTGCCTGGTTGGCAACGGCATCTGTTACGGGTGGTTGCAATAGTGTACTTTCTAATAACAACAATGGGGCTCCAAGTGCTTGCGGTGGTTCAGTAACAGTAACATTTACCGTCACCTCTGATTGCCAATCTACTGTAACATGCACTTCCGTATTCACAGTTACAACTGCCCCAGCAGTTTCCATGAGTTGTCCTGTCAACGTAACAGAAGCAGCTTGTCAAACACAAGCTAGCATCAATCAGAAATTTTCAGACTGGTTGGCAACATTAAGTGTTTCTGGTGGCTGCAATACCAACGTTTCAAATAATAATAATGGTGCACCTGCAGCATGTGGTGGTTCAAAAACTGTTATATTTACTGCTACCAGCTCATGTGAAAATCCTGTGACTTGCAGCGCAACATTTACTGTCACAGCACCATCCCCTTTGTCGGTAACTTGTCCAATTGATGTAAACTTAAATGGTTGTAGAACACAATTTGATGTAGATACTGCTTTTGTGAATTGGCTTAACAGCATTAAAACTACTGGAGGATGTAATGTGACCATTGCAAATAATAACAACGGCGCACCGAATGTTTGTGGAGGAAGTAAAACAGTTCAATTCACAGTGACCAGTAGTTGTGAATCACCTAAAACATGTTCTGCCACATTTGCGGTAATTCCATTAGCAACGCCACAGATTACTTGTCCAAATAATATTACAATCAATTGTGATGAATCAACATTGCCTTCCAGAACTGGAAATCCAACTGGCTTGGATGGTTGTGGCGATAATGGAACCATCACATATCAAGATCAAGTAGTTCCAGGTATTTGTTCAGGTAATTATATTATCAACAGAACCTGGACGATTACAGATCGCTGCGGAGGTACTGATGACTGCGTGCAAACTATTACCTTAATTGATAATAAGGCTCCTACATTTACAATGCCTAATGATATTATCATCTATACAAAACGAACAAATGCAGGAACACAAACATTAGTTAATTACGATTTCAATTTTGGAAATTCGTATGTTTCATTAGCTCCAAAATTATATAGTGGAATTACTTCGGTTATGACAAACTCGGTCAATCCGTTTATGCGTACAAATGGTACTCCATCTGCTGGCTTGGCTTTTGCAAATAATCCAGTTGCTGGAAAAGCATTAACTGTTGCAAATTCCTTCTCTTCTGGGGGTAATTGGCAGTTTAATATTTCAGGACGAAATCTTGCAGCCTTTACTAATTTTAAAGTATATGTTCAGGCATTCCGTAAAGGCACCGGCAGCGCAACCAATTTAATTATGGAAGTGAGTACCGATGCAGCAAATTGGACTACGTTTAGCAACACCGCGTTGACTACAGGTTCCTGGGTTGAATGCACCGCTACCGTACCTGGAATTTCGTATCCAACTCAATTCTATATAAGGATTCGTTATTCAGGTGGTTCAAATACAGATCCAAAAGATCTTCATATTGACAATTTCCAAATCCAGGGATATCGCGATGCTAAACTTTGTGATTTTGATGATGTACCGGATATTACAGGTTATCCTACCAATATCAGCGATGCCTGTGATCAAAATCCAACCGCTACTTATAGAGATTCTGCAGCAATTGCCGATTGTGTTTCAAAAGTTTATAGAACCTGGATAGTAACTGATGAATGTGGAAATTCGACCGTTGGAAATACCAAACAAGTGATTACGATTGAAGATACTTTAGGCCCTGTGGTTATCTGTCCTTCTGGTAGTTCATTGTCTAGAAAAGCGGATACGACTAAATGTCATTATACAGTTATCAACAACGAATTGGATGCTACTGCAACAGACGACTGTTTTGATCCATCGACTGTGAGCAATAATTGGAACAACAACAGCACATTGTCTGGAGTTCAACTTCCAGTAGGCGTTCATACGATCATTTGGACCGCTACAGATAATTGTGGCAATACATCAACTTGTTCTTTTTCCATAACGATCTTTGAAATTGAACCGCCGGTTGCGCGTTGCAAAGGAGATTCTATTCTATTGGATTCAACTGGAAATTATACAATTACAGTTAACAATATCAATGCAGGCTCTACAGATAACTGCGGAATTAAATCGATGAAATTAAATCGCTACGTGTATGGTTGCGATGATATTCCATCCAGAAAAGTAATTCTCACTGTAACTGACTCTACCGGATTATCTGATACCTGTGAGGCTGATTTAAAAATCAGAGATGGTCTGGCTCCTAAATTGACTTGTAAGAATATAAGTATCGTCTTGCCTTCAAGTGGTACCAAAACAATTACAGCTGACAGTGTTATTTCTTTTGCAAAGGATAATTGTGGTATAACTAAGAAAACTGTAACTCCAAATACTTTCACATGTTCAAGTAGTAAAGTAACCACAGTAACGGTTGAAGTAAGAGATGTCACAGGAAATACAAGTACCTGCACTGCGACTGTAACGATATCGAATACTCAGGATGCCGACTGCGATGGGGTTTGGGATGTATGCGATGTCTGTCCTGGTGGTGACGATAAAGTGGATAACGACGGGGATGGAAAGCCTGACTGTAAATTCCCACCGATCTTTCCTAAAGTCAAGAGTACCTGGAAATGTGGTACCAATCCAAATCGTGTATACATAGCTAAAATTGGTACAAATGGAAAATGTACCACGACCTGTGTAAACTATTTAACCTGGATTAATAATCCGGGACCTAATGAGTATTTGGGGCCATGTAAGACCTGTCCGGAAGGTTTACAAGGATATACCGATATTTATAAAGGACTGATTGGAGATCCGGATGATCCAGAACGGAATGCCAACGATCCTGAAAATGGTCTGCCATTCCGCATCGTACCAAATCCAAATTACGGAGTATTTGAATTAGTTTTTGATGCAATAGTAGAAGATGGCACGCTTGAAATTTATAATTTAATGGGAGAAAAAGTCTGGATGCAGCGTATAACTGAAATCACTGAACGCTTAACTATGAATTCCAATGAATTTAAAAATGGTGCTGCCGGTGTCTATCGTATTGTATTGAAAAATAATACAGGAAAGTCAGTTCAGACTTTGTTGATAATGAAGTAATCAATGAACTCAAATCTTAAGTTCTGTATGGACTTAAGATTTGAGTTCTGATTTATAATTTGATTTTATATAATTACTTTTTGAAATGATCTTAATATATATTTTAAGACAATTTCTTATTTCAATGCTAGTGGTGCTTATTTTTTATGGCATTAATACCTTATTTGTAGAATCATCCAATTCAAATAATTTCTATGGGATATTTATTAATGCTGGATTTTTAACTTTGTTTGTCACAGCATTTAAGTATTTTAATTATCGGGCAACTGGTTTAAAATTTGATTCATCAGATTTAAGTTTTACTTTAATTCCAGAGTATCAAAAAAATATTAATAGCAGACTTGATAGTGTGCGATTATTAAATAGAATAAAAACGATTATAAATTTCTTGAAAGCGTTGTTTATTCTTATCAAAATACAATCGTGATTGATTTAAAGGAAGACATTTGGAGAACAGAAAAAATTGAAATTCAATTTAATTCTATTCAGGATGGAAGCACGGAATATTGGCTTAAATCAAAGTCCAGGTATTTGAATTTGTTTGGTGATTTTGGACAAAACAAAAACAATGTAAATTACTTAGAGAAACTTATTAAAACTTAGGGGTTCCTGGCATTTTAGGTTTAATATTTAAGCGCAGTGCTTGATCATAAATAATATAATTCCAAAGCCAATTTATAAATACAATAAGTTTATTTCGCACACCAATCAGGTAATAAATATGAACAAAAAGCCAGCCAATCCATGCAATGAATCCACTTAAAAACAATTGTTTGTATTGCAGCACTGCCTTTGAACGCCCAATGGTGGCCATACTTCCCTTGTCCCAATAATTAAAAACTCGATTACCTTTTAATTTAGATTTATTTAATCTTTTGGCTAAATAACTAGCTTGTTGCAAAGCAACTGGTGCCAATCCTGGTAGTCCTGCAGGATATTTAGATGTTTCCATATACGCAATGTCACCAAGCGCATATACATCCTTCCATATTGGGACTTCACAATATGGATTTACTGTTATTTTTCTACCGGGAGCATTATGTGCAGCTTCAAGTCCTTTGATGGGAGTTCCGACAACACCGGCAGCCCAAATGATTTTTTGACTATTTAAAAACATACCATTTGAAAGCTCAAGCTGTTCATGGTGAATATTCGTAACTTTCGTATTCAAATGAATGGATACCCCCATTTTATCTAATTCTTCATATGCTTTTAAGGATGCTTTTTGAGACATTGAATCAAGTAATCTGGAAGTTGCCTGGATTAAATGGATCTGCATTTTAGAAGCGTCAAGATCAGGGTAATCCTTTGGCAAGATATGTTTTTTCATTTCAGAAAGCGCCCCTGCCAATTCTACACCGGTTGGACCTCCCCCAATAATTATGATATTCATCAAACGTTCTTGAGCTTTGGCATCATTACTTAAAACAGCTTGTTCTAAATCATTTAGAATGCAATTTCTCAAGTACAATGCTTCTGACACCGATTTTAAAGGAATTGTATACTTTTCAAAATTCAGATTTCCGTAATAGTTTGTTTGAGAGCCCGTAGCAATTATTAATACATCATATCTCAAGGATCCTGTGTCAGTATAAATAACTTTATTAGCTGGATCAACTTCAGTAATATCCAATGTACGAATGAACATATCCTTCTTATTTCTGAAATTTTTCCTCAGTGGAAAACAGATTGAGCTTGGTTCAATTCCAGACATAGCTACCTGATAAAACAGGGGTTGAAATTGAAAATAATTATTTTTATCAATAAGTACTATTTGATAAGTGCGGCTATCAATTCGATTTGCAAATTTAAAACCGGCAAAGCCACCTCCAATTATTACAATTCTAGGTTTATTAGATATTGGAATGTTAAAGGGCATTGTTAAAGTTTGATTATTTTTACGGCTTAATACCAGTTTCACTTAAAATAACAATTAATACGCATTTATGTTTTTTACTGAATTCGTGCACACTGCTGAACGTTTTATTAGATATGCAAAACTTGATACACAATCGGATCCCACCTCATCGGAGTATCCTTCTACAAAAAAGCAATTTGATTTATTGAGGCTACTTTATAATGAACTAAAAGAAGCTGGAATTGACCAGGTTGAGCTAGATGCTTACGGATATGTTTTTGCTATGATTCCTTCAAATAGTGACAAAAAGCTACCTACCATTTGTTTTTGTGCTCATGTTGATACTGCACCTGATTGCAGTGGCAGTAATGTAAAACCTTTGTTACATAAAAACTACGCAGGCCAAAATATGGTCCTTCCAGATGATCCTTCAATTGTAATTAGCCCAAATGACTACCCTGCTTTAAATTCTAAGTCAGGTGAAAACATTATAACCGCTAGTGGACTCACCTTATTGGGATCAGATGATAAAGCAGGCGTTACCGCCATTATGGAAGCAGCCTTGTATCTAAAAAATCATCCTGAGATCAAACACGGACCGATAAGAATACTTTTTACACCTGATGAAGAAATTGGAAAAGGTGTGGCTTACCTCGATATGAAAAAATTAAATGCTGATTTTGGCTATACCTTAGATGGTGGCCCACTCGGAGATTTAGAAGATGAAACATTTTCTGCTGATGCAGTTCATATAACGATTGAAGGAGTTTCTACACATCCAGGTTACGCTAAAGGCAAAATGGAAAATGCAATAAAAATAGCATCTGAATTTATAGCATCCCTGCCCAAAGAATTTTTAGCTCCAGAGGTTACAGAAGGGAGACAAGGTTTTGTACACCCTGTTAAATTGGAAGCCGAATTGGAAAAAGCTAAAATCTATTTGATTGTTAGAGATTTTGATACGAAGAAACTTAAAGAACACGAAGATGTTTTGGAACAATTAGTAAAGCAGGTTTTATTAACATATCCTGGTAGTAGTTATACTTTTTCAGTTACAGAACAATATAGAAACATGAAAGAGATATTAATTGACCACCCTCAGGTTACACAATATGCTGAATTAGCAATGATCGAGGCTGGCATTAAGCCAAACAAAGGTTTAATTCGAGGCGGTACTGATGGAAGTAAATTAAGTTTTATGGGGCTTCCTTGTCCAAATTTATTTGCAGGTGAACAAGCGATCCACTCAAAAAAAGAATGGGTTAGTGAACAAGACATGCAAAAAGCAGCTGAAGTAATTGTAAGAATTTGTCAAATTTGGGAACGCAATGGATAAGGTTCATAAAATTCCAGTGTTTCCGCTTCCTGTAGTGGTATTTCCAGATGAAGAAATCAGACTTCATATTTTTGAACAACGCTATAAGCAATTAATTCAAGATTGCTCTGATACGGGGCTAGTTTTTGCTATCCTGCCAATAATTGATGACAGAATTCAGGAATACGGGACGCTGGTAAGACTTCAAGAAATTGTAAAAACCTATGAGGATGGCCGATTGGATATTCGTCTGGAAGCTATTGGTCAAGTTAAAAATATTGCGCTACACAATCGTTGGTCTGGAAAACTCTATGGAGCTATTGAAGCCGAAGCAATAGCTGATATCAGTATGGGTGACCAAGAATTATTGGATAAAATAAAACAACAATTTGGGGTTCTTTGTGAAATCAATCAAGCACAACCCTATCATTCCATTCTTTGGGAACAATTTAGAAGTTATAAATTAGGACATTACGTTGGGTTCACTTTAAAGGAGGAATATCAATTTAGTGCTCTTAAAACTGAAAACGAACGACTTCAAAAATTATTAAATCAATTGGAACTCATGATTGCTCAAAGCACAACGCGAAAAGAATGGCTAAAAAACATGAATATGAATGGAGAGTTTCGCAATTTTGGAAAAGAATCTATAATAGGAATCATTTGAATTTGCTAAACTATTATTAAATAAATTCCCCGCTTAAAAACATAGATCATTGATTACTCAAATCTAGAAATCAAGATTTAATGAAAAAAAATGTGAATACAATCCAATACCTGCATTACCAATATTAGTCATCGCATAATCAATTGTAATTTTTGCAATTTTAATGCCTAATCCGGCTGTAGGATAAAATGATAATTCTTTGGAACCACTTCCGTCAACTGCTAAAGTTCTTTGGAAATTTCCTGCTCCTAGACGCAAGAACATGCGCTTATTATAATCCAACTCAATTCCAAGTTTTGGATCTATATTAAAATGATTAGATGAAATTAAAGATGCTTCAATACCATTTGTTGACCATTCCAAATCAACTGCGGTCAACAATCCGATTTTATCAATCAACTTAAAATTATACGCAATGCCACTTACGATTTTCGGTAAGGTATATTCCACAGAATTAGATGGAATTGAATTATTCGTCTGCTGAAGAACCGCTTTTTCTTCTGTACTAAAAGAAAATGAATAGGCATTGAAGCTTGTTGTAATATCTCTTCCCATTAAAGCAAAGCTCCATTTGTTTTTCTTAAACTGAACGCCTGCATCAAATCCAAATCCCCAGGATTTTGCAAACGAGCCAAATCCTCTATGAATTATTTTAGTGTTGATCCCAACAGACCATGGACTATTATTCAATTTTCGTCCATAAGAAACCAAAAGTGCATAATCTGCTACACTGAATTCTTCAATCCGACTATAATCAATACTTCCGTCTGGTCCTCGCAATCGAAGTGTATTCGGAATTTGATCAATAGACATTCTGATTAAACTAATACTCCCATAACTTAAAGACTGATCGTCTAATGTTTTTCCAAAACCTACGTAATCATAATTTCCAATACCAGAAAACCATTCAGCATGTTGGGCGCTTACTTGAAATTTTGAATTGATATTAATTAATCCAGCTGGATTCCAATAGGCTGCTTGTACTGAATTTAAAGAAGCTGAAACTGCCCCTGACAATGCCATTCCACGGGCTCCTACCCCAATATTCAGAAAATCATTGCTAAATTTAGGCGCTTGAGCGCAAATTGAAAGCGGAAACAAAATCAGCCAAATGACACTTTTTAAAGTCATAGTATGAATTTCAATGCAAATATATAACAAATATTTATAATATATTAATAGCTACAATTTAAACGCAAAAAACGTGTACAAATTGTATAGTTTTTACCGCTTGTGGCAGTTGATCGTTACCGTTGCAGACTCACCAGTATCGTCCATTATGTAAATCTGATGTTTTCCGATTTTCGGATCTATAGCCCATTCATGCGGATTGGCATCCGTTGAGCCCAAATAGACTCCATCAATAAACCAGTGAATATGCGCTTGATTGTCCTTATGAGTTGCCTTTAAAACAATTTTTTGTGTATTGTCTGTTAAATCAACTGGGATAAATACTTCGGTGCCTTTATCCGGATAAACAAATTCCATTTTGTTGATGCGTTGGTCCTGGAATGATCTACAATCATTTCGAACAGGTGGAATAGATACATATCCAGGATTATTTATTTTATAATATGATTCCATAACTGGTGGAAGTACAAAATAATTTTTCAAATGACCCTTCAAATCGCAATCATAAAAAATTCTGTATTTCTCAGATTCATCAACATAATACGAATGATGATAAGGACAAACATCCAGTTCATTTATTTTAATTGGATTCCATATAGTATCTATTTCTTCACAATCAGGAGAAGGAAGATATCCACTGGTTTTACAAACAGCAATAGGATGCATTTCACCATAAGGAATCGGCCATGTAGCTGAACAATTTAGTTGTCCAATTAATTCAAACATAAGCGGTGCGGCTGTATGCAGCCCAATTAATCCGGGTCTTCCCAATCCACTGGAATTTCCTACCCAAACCACTGCGGTGTATTCAGGACATAATCCAACGCACCAGGCATCTTTAAACCCAAAAGAAGTGCCTGTCTTCCATGCAATTTTATTGGTTTTTGAATTATAAAAATTTGCACTTTGATCATTTGACATCTCTGTCCCCATCATTGTTTGAATCATCAATGAAATTGCACCCAAAGAAAGTACCGATGCTAAAGATTTAGAAATTGAATTAGCAAAAGTTTCCGATTTCATAGCATCTGAATCGTGTGAGAGTATATGCATGTTCCAATTTCGAACAGATAATGCTTTTGAATTTTGGAAAACTATCAATTGATTCGCCAAATTTCCATACACATTTGCTAAATCCCAAAGTTTTATTTCTGCCCCGCCGAGAATCAATGCTAATCCATAATCACTGGAAGGCCTAAAAAGACTTGTAAAACCTAAGGCTTTTAATTTATCATAAAATAATGGAACGCCATATTGCTGAAGCAATCGTACAGCGGGAACGTTTAAAGATTGTTGAATGCATTGGTCTGCAGGTACGCAACCCTGAAACATCCGAGAATAATTTTCTGGTCTAAAGCCTGAAATCAAGGTAGGAATATCAGGTAGAAGCTGCTTCGTGCTAATGATTCCTCTATCTAATGCAGCGGCAAACAATAAGGGTTTCAATACACTACCTGAACTCCTTAAGGAATGAATATTATTAACTTTGGTATTTCGAAGCGTTTTTGAAGTATCCGAACTATTGGCCAAATAACTTAACACTTCTCCCGTTTGATTCGAAACTAATAAAATAGCCAGATTATGGATTTCATTTTGCTTAAATGCTTTTGTATACTTTATACTTATGTCTGAAAACTTAGTTTGAATTGAGGCATCGATCGTAGTATTGAATTGATGTTTTTGAGGATATTTTGAAATTAAATACGACAATAACAAATTTGAAACCTGAGGCATATTAAAAATTTTATCAGGTATCTCCTCTAATATAGATAACTCATAAAGTGATTTGTCAATGATACCTTTTGAAAAAAGCAAGTTGAGCAACCGGTTACGTTTTAAATACAATAATTTTCTGTTTTTTTCTAGATGAATGTAGGATGGCTGATTGGGCAATACACTTAATAAAGCAGCTTCTGCCCAACTCAATTCGATCTCATCTCTTTGGAAATATCGCCAAAGTGCAGCATTTAATCCTACTACATTTCCACCGTAAGGTGCTAATGAAGTATACCAATTCAAAATTTCGCTTTTGTTTAAATTAAATTCAATGCCAACAGCAAGCAACGACTCTTTAATCTTATTAAAAATACTTCTTTTTGGATTGCCTAACAGCAATCGAGCCAATTGCATGGTAATGGTTGAACCTCCTGATTTTATTTCTCCGGTTTTGTAATTTTGATAAATTGCACGTAAGACTGAAAGAGGGTCAATGCCAATATGAGCATAAAATCGCTTATCCTCATAATTTACTATACATTGAGCATAGTTTTCAGGAACCGATTTCGTGGCCGGAAATCTCCATTGCCCATCCTTACTGATTTTGGCACCAAGTAATTTATTCTCTCGACTGTATAATACCTTTGAAAATTCCAAATCCTTAAAAAAATAAGGAGCGGAGATCACAATTGCTATAAACAATCCAAATAGAGCCGTCAATACACCATAACCAATTCTCAATACAAATTATTTTCGAGGAACAATTGTATAATTCCCTGCTCTGAATTTTGAATAAATTGAAGGATCATACATGGCTTCGCAATAGAAAGATGGGGCAATGTATTTTCCAGGATAGGCTGCCGTTAAATGGAAACGCAATTCAATGCTCTGATTAGAATTCAGATCAAAATAACTCAAAACCCTGTCGTCACGGATATCCTGATACTCCACTTGGCTTTTCGTGTCATTCAATCCTGCAACCCTTCTGTTTTCAATTTCAAAGCCAGAAGGAAACACCGTTGTTAATGCAATATTTGAAATACGGCCCACAAGCGAGGTGTTCGTTATGGTCACACTCAATTCCAATTCGTCACCAATTTGTAAAACATTGCCTTTGGCAGGTAATACAACATTCATTTTTATACCTTTGGAGCTATTTTGATCAGTTACCTCAATATCTTTACCATACTGAATAATTTTAACCGACACCGGTCGTGTTGAATTGTTTTTGAATGAAAATACTTGCTTTGCTGCTGGTTCAAATTTGACATCATATAGCTCTTTTTCAGATTGAATCAGAGCTTTAGCAGCATTCCAACTGTATTCAAAATCCATTTTACCCAACTTGCTTTTACCGCTTAATGCAGCAATTGCTATTAGCATCATGGATTGCTCCTGGGTCGAGTAATAATCACTTTTTGTACGCTTAATTAACTTATTTAAAAGCGTTAAGGCTTCTTGATTTTTATCTAAAATAGCTAAAACTTGTGCAATCATCGCTTCATCCCGAATATCGGAACCGTAATTGTAATAATCGTCCCGATATGCTTTAAGCTCATAGGAACCCTGGTTCAATAAGGTCTCTGCAATGTCTCTTTTACCCGAAACGGCATAAGCACCTGCAAGTAATATTTTTGAAAAATAATTGTCTGTTTTTGCTGTATATAACTGATTCATGCCACTCCAATCAGGTTTACCTACTAAAGCCATTGTATACAAACGATACGCAAAATTCGTAGGATACCAATACTCTGTATTTTTTTGAATTTTTAAAGATTGATTTGATTTTGATTTTTGAAATTTATACCAATTCTGTAATAGATCTTCTGGCACTCTGAATCCTGCTTTTTTAGCTTCCAACATAAAATGTCCCGTATATGAAGTACCCCAATCCGAATAACTTGGTGAGCCTGGCCAATAGCTAAATGATCCATCTGCAAGTTGAAACAATCTCAATTTTTCAATCGCTTTTTGCACATTGAAATTTGCTTCTTCTTTTTGCTTGGGACTTAAATCAAATAAATTATTAAGTAGAATTTGAGGAAACGCAGCTGAAATGGTTTGCTCAATGCACCCATGTGGATAGTTTAACAATTTATCAATCATATTTCTAATAGACAATCCAGGAATTCCGGATACTTCCAATTTAACATCGCGCGTGCCATTCATTCCAAATGGAGGAATTTGCTCCTGAATACTTTTTCCCGCTTCAACCCAGAATTCTTTTACTTCATGGCTAACAGGGTTTGGATTGTCAACATATAAAGAAACCTGTGATTTAGAAATGTATTTGCCTGAACTTGCAGTAACAGCAATCGAGGCATTTCCAATTTCACCAATTCCTTTAATTGTAAAATAAACTGTTTGATCTCCCGTAGATTTAAATTGCATTGATTTTATAGCAGGTGACTTCAAGCTAGCCTTGCCATTTATTTCAAATTTAAGACTAACATCTTTAATTGCTGCATCCCGAGCAAAAACGGTCACTGGAATTTCAAGTTCATCATTAAATGCAAACACTCTGGGTGCTGTTAATTGAACCATTAACTCATTCTTAACCTGAACAGATTTATCTGTTGAACCAAAAGCTGTATTTGAATTACAAAGCACCATAACCCGAACAGCACCAAAGTAGTTGGATATTGTATACGTATGTTTTTGCTTTCCCCCTTTTGCCAAATAACTTGGAGCACTCCGCAATATGATTGGTTTAAATCGTTTGTTTTTATCTTCTTCAGGAACTTTTTGCAATGCTTCATCCCCACCAACACTAAATATTTTCAACAATTCCCCGTCCATTGCGCCAATGACTTCATTAAAATTATCCCATGTCAAAATAGACAATGCTTCTTTTGACATAATATCATTATATGGATTAGGTGTTTTAAAACGAGTCAGATTCAATAAGCCTTCATCAACTATAAACAATTGATAAGCCATATCTTTATTGTTTTGCTCTGATACTTCAATAGTAAACGGTTCATCCGTACGAAGCGTTTCATTCATTTTAATTACCGGGTTCAATTTTTTATCTGAATCTTCAATTTTTACCGGTATCACGCCATACATCCTTAATGGTAAATCATTCTTTTTGGAGGTTCTGCCTTGAACATAACTTATATCCACATAAACATTTGGGGCCATTTCACTAGTAATGTCAAAGCTATAATTGGTTTTAACTTTTGTAGCATTTACCGATTTGCAGCTTAGGATTTTAGAGCCTCTTAATAAACTAATAATATAATATCCTTGATTTGCACCTGGTAAATCCAGGTTCACTTTTTCCCCAGTTTGATATTGTTCCTTATCTGTTTTAAAAGAAAGAATATTGACAAATTCTTTCTGATCTGCATTATACCCATAGCCTGTATAAAAATAATCACCGGTTAAATAACCGCTTGACATGTTTTTTGCACGGATATAATAGCGATCATAATCATCCAATTTTAATTTCAAGCTAGCCAGTCCGTTATTATCGGTTGTCAATGTAGATTGTAAAACACGTTCTTTGAAGTTGCTATTTTGATATTCACCGGTACTTCCATTTCTTAATTCATACCACCATTGATACTCGACCTTAAATAATTCAATATTAATCTTTCGATTGGCAATTGGTTTTCCATCAGAATCAACTGCAACCAATCGAACCTCTTGCTCCGTACCAATTTCCAAATGTTTAAACTGTCCATCTGAAGGGAGTTTAATTCCAACCAATTCCTTGAAAGGAGAAACATTGGTCTCATAATAATCTGTACTGATTTCACCAGTGTTATCACTAATTTTAGAAATTAAGTTAATTTTTAGCTTACCAGTATTGCTACTAAATTTCCAATTCGGTATTTTAATTTCAGCTAAACCGCTCTCATTTAAGGTTGAATTGAAAAGCTCCAATTCACCTGAAATACGTGAAGATACCGGATCAATAAATTCATATTCTTTATATTTTGAAAAGGCAGGAGCTATCAATTGATACTTCCATTTAATATTAGCTAAAGCTCCGTTTGCAGGTGCCCCATGCAGCCAGGATGCCCGAATTGTAGTTTTATCAGATAAATTTTCCAGGCCTTTTGATTCGATCCCAGGCCATTCTACTTTATATCGATTTGGTTTAATCGTTTCAATTAATAGATTTTTTTCAAAAAATTGAAGGACCCGCCTTTATAGTAGCAGCATACAAGCCCGTAATCGCATTGGATTGAATGGGTATTACAAACGCATAAAGACCCATTAAATGATTTGATTTTGTCTCAGTATATACTTTTTGTCCGTTTGGATTTCTGATTGTAAGCTCTATAGGAAATTGCTCTGGTAATCCCATTTGGATATTATGAAGAACTGCATTCAAATACACCGTATCTCCAGGTCGCCATACTCCTCTTTCTGTATAGAGGGAAGCTTTTAATCCTTCCTGAACACTGGTGCCACTTATATCAAATTCACTTTGAGATAACGATTTGCTTTCATTGATTTTTAAATACGCATAGTGGTCTTTGTATTTAGCCATTACAAAAGATGGAAGACTATTAATGGTAGAGATTGCTAAACCATTTCCATCAGTATTCATATGACTGATTTCTTGAAGTTGGGCGTCAAAATATTGAATTTCTGCACCTTTAACAGGAGTCCCATCAATGACATCAAAGACGAAAGCTGAAGTCTGCCCGGGGTCATTTCCAGCCTTTACTGAAAGCGCAATATTTGATGCAAAAAATGAAGTGTTTGCAAAGTGTTCTTTGCTATAATATTCAATATTGCATGGGTTGTTTACATCATAGGCATTTTCTTCTTCATCAGCACTGTAGTGCCAATAAGGATAGTCTCGCCATAAGGATTTAATATTTGGATCTCCAGTTTCGGTTTGGTAAAAATCCTCAGGAATTTCCGGCTTTTCTTTTTCACAAGTATAATTACTATAAGAGGGCTTAAATGTAATTCGAACTTGATAATAGGCCCCGGGTTCACTTTCAATTAATTCACTCAAATCCAAACCATATCGTTTCCAGTCTTTTTCATTGCTCCCTGGCGCCAGGCTAGCAAGATTAAACGCCTTTTGCTTAATTACTTTGCCAAGTCTTACCAGGTTATACGAACTATACTCATTATCAATTCCAAGGTGAAAACTGTATAATACATTATTTGTAAATGTTTTAAATACTTCAACTTCAATTGTGTGCAAATTAATAGCTTCAAATGGCAAAATAATATTTTTTGTGTAGGGTAAAATAGTTCCCTTTGAAACAAATCGGACCTGTGGTGCATTTGGTTTAACCAGAAAATGATATTCAAAGTCAGATTTTAATTATTTATTATTGTCAGATTTAACCACCCGATTAACTACTACAACGCCTTCAGTTTTTTGCCAAATATCTGGATAACGAATTTGAATAAAATCCTTTTCTTTGTTTATTTCTAGGTTGACAGAATCGTCTTTAAAACGCACCAAACCTCGAACGTCTTGAGTTGCATTTAATATATTAGAAAAATAGATCGTCAATAAATTGTCATCAATTAAAGATTCGTCAACTCCTGTAACTTCAAAATCATCAATACCTGGAATTCTCATTATAGTGCTCTTATTGGATGAATTTCCCTGGACAAATGATTCATCCCACTCTAAATTCAATTCAGTTGATCGGCTTGATCTAGGAATATGCCTAATTATAATGTCGTATTTTAAAGGATTGGATGGATTGATAGAAATTTCAGGTTTTAATTCTAGATGATCCGGTCCAACATGAGCTTTGACAGCTTCTAAAAGCTTTGAAGGATCAATATTGTCATTGGTTTCTATGGTGCCAGACAGATACATCGTATTATTTTCTACGAGTTCTGGCCTTGGAAATAACCAGGAATAGTTTAGACTTACGGGGACATAGCTAAATTCAATTGATATATTTTTAATTGATTTGTCAATCTCCGGAAACAGATAACTTAAATCCAGATTAAACTCGTAATCCTGATTGGATTTAAGTTCTGATTTGTCAGGAAAAAACTCTAATGAATTTATGGAAGTCCAACTACAAGTTCCTTTTAACGCCGGGGTAATATTAAACCATGAAGGATCGACTGCTTGATTTACTTTATCAATTGCAATAATAGGTTTTGTAAATTCAATTCTAAACTGTTCATTTCGTTTTAACAATCCTGATGAATATGCTAAAATGTAATTTTTATAAGCCTCCGGATTATTCTGTATTGAAAGAGATGATTTCTTTGCGCATTGTGAAGTCAAGAAAAATGTTAAAATTAAAAGACTCCATTTAATATTAAATCTCATCATAAATTAATTAAGTTGGTTAAAATTTAGTGCAATTTCTATGTACAAATCTTTTTCAGTTGTAGAATGGTTGTATAATCCCTTAGATTTTAGGTCATATTCATTTAAAAAATCGATAACCTCCTCTATTTGAGCCAACGAATACTTTGAGGCTGCTTCTCTGTAATCTTTTACAAAATTCTTAAATGGAAGTTTTAACAATTTGCTTAATTCATCATCAGATTTATTAAAATTTAATTTAGTAAGCCAAATTCGATTAAAATGATTAAATAGAGAAGCAATTGTAGCAATAATTGGATTTGACTTTGAATGGATAGCCAAGTTATGAAAAATTCGAAAACTTTTAGTATGATCCTTTGCGTTTAATGATTTCTGTAATTCAAATACATTAAATTCCTTACTAACACCAATATACTTTTCGATCTCTAATTTTCCAATTGTTGTACCTTTTGTAACATTTAATTTTAGTTTTTCCAATTCATTTGCCAAGGTCGATAAATCATTTCCAACATATTCCAGCAAAAGGGCCAATGCCTGCTCCTCGAATTTTAATTGCATGTCTTTAGACAATTCTAATAAAAATGAAGGCAGTTGGTAATCAGATAAAGATTTCCATTCATGCCAATAACCTGTTTCTTTTGCGGTTTTTACCCAAGACGCTCTCCCATCAGGTTTTTTAGTAAATAATGCAAATAGAATTGTTGATGGATTGGGATTCTTTAAATAGGCAGCTAATAAATCCCAATCCTTTATGTCCTGAGCATCTCTTACTAAAATGATTTTCCGTTCACCTAAAAACGGAAACTCCCGGGCAAGATCTAATATATTTTTAATATTCGTTTCCTTGCCATATAAGGAAGCCAAGTTAAAATCTTGTTGTTCCTTTGGCAACAAATTATTTGTGACCCAATGTATGAGTTTGTCCATAAAGTATAGCTCTTCGGAACTTACCAAATACACAGGTTTTAATTGATTTACAGCTAATTCCTTTAATACTTCTTTGAATTCCATTACTATAATTCTATCTGTAAAGTTAATGGACGGTAGCATTAAATTGGCCTTAAAAGGTGTAATTTTCTAAATTCTGAAATGCTTTAAAAGCACTTCTTATCTTTAAGCCTGATACACGCGTTATGAAAACTAAAAAATTGATCCTGGTAACCAATGATGATGGTATTTTTGCACCTGGCCTGGTCTCACTGGCCAAATCAGCTTCCAAATTTGGCGAAGTGGTCATTGTAGCTCCCAACAGTCCTCAATCGGGCATGGGACATGCAATTACTATAAATCAACCAATCCGATTGCATAAAATACATACATTTCAAGATATGGATGCTTACGAGTGTTCAGGTACACCGGTGGATTGTGTTAAATTGGCTAAGAATGTAATTCTAAAAGATAGACCAATTGCTATTTGTTTATCAGGAATAAATCATGGGTCAAATGCTTCAATTAATATAATTTATTCTGGAACTATGTCCGCAGCTATGGAAGCATCTTTGGAAAATATTCCCTCAATTGGCTTTTCATTATTGGATTATTCATTTGAAGCTGATTTTGAAGCCTCTTCAGAATATGTGTGTGCTATTATAGAACGAGCATTATCGGAGGGAATTCAAAATTGTAATTTGCTTAATATAAATATACCCAAATTAAAAAAGGAAGAAATCAAAGGAATCAAAGTTTGCAAACAAGCAGAAGGCAGGTGGGATGAAGAATTTAAAGAAGCAAAAGATCCAAGAAACGAGCCCTATTATTGGTTAACTGGTAAATTTGTATCTTCGGATTTAGGTACAGATTCTGATATCTGGGCTCTTGAAAATGGGTACATAAGCATGGTCCCTTCTGGACATGATTTGACTGTTTATAAAGCAATTGAAGCTAATAAATCGTTTGAGAACATCTAATTAACATAGATTAATAAATTTGAGATCGAATTATTTAAAAACTATGACAATTAATAGAAAATACGATAAGGTAATCTTTGGAATTATCATCGGACTGTGTGTTCCTTTTGCATCTTATGGAATTTTATTAGTAATTTATGATCAATTGGATCATTGGGGAATTTTTAATCCTCTAGGAATGAGTTCTAATTTTAGAGAACGTACCATTGCATTGATCGCCATTATTTGCAATGTGATTCCACTTCAACTATTTAATCGCAACCTGTTTCTTGAGGCCATGCGGGGCATTGTCTTCCCCACTCTCATTTATGTAATATTATGGATGTACTTCTATGGTTTTGATTTGTTGCAATGATCCGAAATTTTAAAATTTATATTATAGCAGGCGAAGCATCCGGTGATTTGCATGGAGCTGAATTGGTCAAAAGATTTAAAGAATTAAATCCTGATATTTCAGTTAGAGGTTGGGGAGGAGATCGATTGGTTGATGCGGGTGCACACATTGATATACGATATGAAAAAACCAACTTCATGGGATTTTCAGAAGTACTCAAAAACATAGTTAAAATACTTGGGTTTTTTAGGACTACTAAAAAAATTATACTTGATTGGAAACCTGATTGCCTGCTTTTAATAGATTATCCAGGTTTTAATTTAAGAATGGCTTCATGGGCTTTTGATCATAACATTCCAGTCTATTATTACATTGCCCCACAAGTATGGGCATGGAAAGAAAGCAGAGTTAAGAAATTAAAAAGAAATTTGAGAAATCTTTATGTAATTCTTCCTTTTGAACAAGAATATTTTAAAAAACATGGAATGAATGTACATTATTATGGACATCCCTTAGTTGAAAGAATCAAGAACTTTAAATTCAACCCTAACTTCAGACTTAAAAACAATTTAAGCAATCAATCCATTGTTGCTTTGTTGCCCGGAAGCAGAAAACAAGAAATTAATTCAATGTTACCAGTATTTCTTGAATCGCTAAAAGATGAATCCAGTTTTCAAATCGTGATTGCGGGTCTTAAACAACATAAATTAATGTATGAATCCCATCTAGAAAAATCTAAGATTAAAGCCACTGTTGTTTATGATGATGCATACAATTTATTGCACCAAAGTCATCATGCACTCGTAACATCAGGTACCGCTACCCTGGAAACTGCATTGTTTAATGTGCCTGAAATTGTCTGTTATAAGGGAAATCAATTTTCATACTACCTTGCTAAAAAACTTATAAAAGTGAATTATATCAGCTTGGCAAACCTTATCGTTAATCGTAAGATAGTCCCAGAAATGATTCAGCAAAATTGCAACGCACAAAGTATTAGAAAAGAACTCAATTTTTTGAAAGATCCCAAAGTGAGGCTTGAAATGAAAGCAGACTTAAAGCAACTTGCTGGATTATTGGATGGTAAAGATTGTTACAACCAGGTGGCTCAGCATATTTTAACTGACCTAGAAGAATTTAAATATGGGCCTCCTCAATAAGCTATTTGGCAATGAAAAACAACGAAGTGCTTCTTTTCAAGTGCTGGCAAATCAATTAAATTTAAAATACGAACCCCAAAATGAATTTGGATTAATCAAACAATTAAGCGATTTTGGACTCTTTAAAATTGGAAGTTCGCAAAAAATTTCAAATGTACTTATTGAAAAGACATTTGATTCTGAAAATTATTTATTTGATTATCAATATGTCGTATCAACAGGAAAATCTGCGGTACGGTTTGAACAAACTGTTTTTTTTGTAAATTCAAAGCAGCTGTCCCTGCCCCAATTTGTACAGAAACCTGAAACATTCTTTACGAAATTAATGGCTTATTTAGGTTTTGATGATATTGATTTTGTGAAATTCCCTGAATATTCTGATAAATTTCATTTAAAAGGTGAATACGAAGAAGTTATTCGGTTTTACTTTTCTGAAGAATTATTACAACTGCTTTCAGATCAAAAATCTTTTAATATGGAGGCTATGAATTATTATTTTA
Source organism: Saprospiraceae bacterium (assembly GCA_016712145.1). NCBI lineage: Bacteria > Pseudomonadati > Bacteroidota > Saprospiria > Saprospirales > Saprospiraceae > Saprospiraceae bacterium. Next base: position 489,897 of record JADJRO010000001.1, on the reverse strand, counting down.
TATTATACCATCAAAACAAATTAATTCATACATCTGAATTAAAAGCTTTTAGAAATTTAGGAATGATGCTGTATAATTTATTTTTAATTCAAAGTAAAAAAAGTGATAATTTTCTTCTACCCTAATCTTTGAATCCATTTGATTTAATGAATTCCTAAAAAGTGCCAGACTACAATTCCAGCTGCTACACTTACATTTAAGCTATGTTTAGTCCCAAATTGAGGAATTTCAATACATGCATCTACTGTATTTAAAATAGGTTGACTTATTCCATTTACTTCATTTCCAAATATCAAAACATATTTAGCATTTAAATCAACTTTAAATTTTTCAAGCGATTGGCTCTGATCCGTTTGTTCGATTCCAATTATTTGATACCCTTTATTTTGTAAATCTTTCAGACAGTTTACAGAATCAGCAACAGCTTCCCATGCTACACTATTTGTGCTTCCTATAGCAGACTTTTCAATTTCAGGGTGCGGAGGTTTGACGCAATATTCACTTAAATAAATGGATTCCAATAAAAAGGAATCTGCAATTCGGAATAGTGAACCGATGTTATGACCCGATCGTATTTGATCCGCAAAGAGAATGATCGGGCGTTTAGGAATTGCACGAAAATCCTGTAACTCCAATCTGTTTAGGTCGAGCAGTGATTTTTTCTTCAAAACATTAATTACGGCCTGTTTTATATTGGATGCACGCTTTAATAAATCCAACAAATAATGGGTGTGGAAGCTCTACTCTGCTTTTTAATTCTGGATGAAATTGAACACCTACAAACCAAGGATGTTCTTTCAGTTCAATTATTTCAGTCAACTGATTGTCTGGATTAATTCCTGTTGCGATCATGCCATTTTTTTGCAGCACATCAAGGTATTTATTATTAAATTCATAACGATGCCTGTGGCGCTCTGAAATAAATTCTGTTTTATAGCACTTTCGGGCTAATGATTTCTCTTTTAACATACAAGGATATGCTCCCAATCGCATAGTTCCGCCTTTGGTTTTAATTTTTCGCTGATCTTCCATCAGATCAATTACTGGATTTTTTGTATTGGGGTTTACTTCTGTGGATGAAGCATCTTTTAATTTTAATACATTTCTACAAAACTCTACTACAGCACACTGCATACCAAGGCAGATTCCAAAAAAGGGTAAATTTTTAGTTCGAGCAAATTCAATTGCGCGAATTTTTCCATTTATTCCACGTTCTCCAAAGCCTGGAGCGACCAAAATTCCGTCCAGATCTTTTAATAATTTGCGGACATCCGTTTCTTCTTCAATATCTTCAGCATGTATTGGAACAACTTCTACATCGCATTCATTTGCTGCACCCCCATGAACAAATGCTTCATGTATTGATTTATAAGCATCTGGTAATTCGTTGTATTTACCGATTAAGCCAATTCGAACAGATTCACTTGGATTTTTAAGGTGTCCTAAAACTTCTTCCAGTTTTTAAATCAGGTTCCATTTTAGTATGAATCCCCAATTTTTCAAGCACCCGAATGTCTAATCGCTCTTTAAGCATTAATAGAGGTACATCGTAAATTGTATCTGCATCCAATGCTTCAATAACATTTTCTGCTTTTAAGTTACAAAACAAGGCCAATTTAGCTTTAATTTCATCTGTTACAGGCCTTTCTGTGCGGCAAACAAGAATGTCCGGTTGAATCCCGGCTTCTAGCAATTCTTTTACCGAATGCTGTGTAGGCTTGGTTTTGAGCTCCTTTGCTGCAGACAAATAAGGCAATAGCGTCAAGTGAATGGTTACGACATTTTCTGGCCCAATATCCATCCTAAATTGACGTAAAGCTTCCAAATAAGGCAAAGACTCGATATCTCCAACTGTACCGCCTAATTCAGTGATTATCATATCAAAACCCAAGTCCCCTAACAATGAAATGCGTCGCTTGATTTCATCAGTAATGTGTGGGATGACCTGGACTGTTTTACCTAAGTAATCACCGGCACGTTCTTTATTAATAACGGTTTGGTATATTTTTCCAGTAGTAATGTTATTAGCCTGGGAGGTGGGTTTATTCAAAAACGCTCATAATGTCCAAGGTCTAAATCCGTTTCTGCGCCATCATCTGTTACATAGCACTCCCCGTGTTCATAAGGATTCAAAGTTCCGGGATCCACATTGATGTAAGGGTCAAATTTTTGGATGGTAGCATTAAATCCACGTGCTTGAAGCAATTTAGCCAATGAAGCAGAAATAATTCCCTTCCCTAAGGATGATGTTACACCTCCCGTAACAAAAATGTATTTTGCCATAAGATTGTATTTAGTTTACTTTGTTACGGGTCGTAAAATTAGGCTATTTTTTCAATTTATGGTAGAATACTTCTCTAATCAATTATACATCTACCCGATCAAATCCATTGCAGGAATACCAGTCAGGGCTTTAAATATAACCGATCAAGGTCTTGAATTTGATAGATTTTGGATGTTGGTAAATGAAAACTATCAAATGTTAAGCCAGAGAGATTTTCCAAAACTCAATTTGTTAAAGATATTTGAAGATGAAAATTCCTTTAAAATCCAGAACCCTTCAAAGCCTGATAATTACATTGAAATATCAAAAAATATAAATACAATCAGAAATGTTGAGGCTTCTATTTGGGATCAACGCGTACAGGCAACTCTGGTAGATTTTAAAGTATCTGACTGGTTCTCAGAGTTTTTAAATGCGAAAGTGTTGCTCTTAGCAAATGCCCTTAGGTTAAAAACCAAACGAATAAATGACAAAAATTACGAGCTTCAATTGAATTTTCAAGATGGTTATCCGATACATTTAGTCAATTTAAAATCTGTTACAGATTTAAGCAAAATGTGTAATTTAAATATTGAACCTGAACGTTTCCGTGCTAATATTTATATAGACTTACCTGAGCCTTACGTTGAAGACCAAATGAAATACATCCGAATTAATGGCATTGAATTTGAGTTTTTAAAACCTTGCGAAAGGTGCATTATGATCAATTTAAAGTCAAGGAGTTCTTTTTTTACGAAAGAACCATTAAAAACCCTTTCAACATATCGCAAGCATTCAAATAAAATTCAATTTGGAAGTTATATTAAACCAATCCAAATGCTCAATTTTTAATGAGTTTCGAATAAAACAATCTTCCTTTAGAATTTATACATTTTAATATATAACTACCCGAACTTAAATCTTTACCCAACAACTCATTCCATCCAGAATTCAGATTGCCCATAGCTACCACTTTGCCCACAGAATTTACAAGCAAATAATGTAATGCTCCATAAGTTGGGTCAACATAAACTTTAAATGACTCGTGAAATGGATTCGGTTCAACAAACAATGTTGTGTTTTGCTCCTCTTTCGTCTTTACAGTTTCTTTGAAAATTTTTATGTTATCGAGAATAACCAAATCAGAACTCGTATCAATTTGTGAGTTTAAACTATCAATAACACCATTTAATGCAATGCTTGTTACTTCAATAGAAATCGCTCCTCCATTTATTGGAATATCTTGCTCATAATAGTGATTTAAAGCTTCACGAGAAGCTGTTTGAATATAATTTGGCATTCCAATCAATCCACCAGTTTCGTTTCTGAATTGAACTCTGGTACCTGCCGCAAAACTTTGGCTGTTTAACATAGAATCATACGGAAAAGATCCCAGTTTTTGAATATAATCAAATGATAATTTTGCTTTGCTTAAATCTTTCGTATCAACACACAAATAAAGCGTACTTGTAAATTTTGGATACTCGTAATAAAATCTGCTAAATTCGCACCATTTGTTGGAATAAATTTATTTGCATTAAAGATATTGCCCCCAGTAAAAACGATTGATTCTGAATTAATAAAATCGGATTGAATTTTAACATTTTGAAATGAATCAATTTTCAATCCCAATAAAGTAGAATCAAATTGATTACCGGAAAACGATTCTAAATAACCAAAACCAACATTATTAATGTAAACTGCACTGAAATAAGCCGCATTATTGGTATCAACAGTATCTTTTGCATAATCCAATTCACCCAATATTCTCTTATATCCGCTAAATACACGATCCAAATTAAAAAACGGAGATTGATATTGATTTCCGGGGAAAATAGTGGTTGCTGTATTAAATGTTTTGGTTATTACTTGATTGTCATACTTTAAATTTAACTGCAATTCTGTCCCTTTGGGAACTGGCGAACAACCGGTGTAATTTGAGGTAACCCGTGCCCTTAAGAACCCATTCTCACATGAAGATCCATTTATTTGGATTTGTACGGATCTAAAATCATGATCACTATTTGCATTTTTTGTGATAGCCATAGTGATTCGATTATTTGAAGTATCTGCATCATTTGCAACGGATGCTTCCACTGTGATGCTTACGTTTCTGTCAATTCTAGCAGGATTGATAAATGCATATACAAATGAGCCGCCAGGTAAAATATCTTCGGTTGTAGTATAATTTTCAATAATCTTATTTTTTTGAGGTACGCTGATTGTAAACACCATATCTGTACCCTTAGGAATACTACTATTACAACTTAAATTTACTATTCTGATTTCAACTGGAAACAGTCCTTCCTTGCAAGCAATTTGAGGTATCTTATTATTAACAAGTTGTAGGTCGTTTTCAATGAGACCTTTTCCTACTCCAACAGCCTTCCAGGCTTCAGTGATGTTTAGGTATTCTTTGGAGCATTTACCATAATTCTTTTCTGCTATTAAAAGTGTTGCTTCACGAACATCAAAATAATAACTTGTAGATGTAAGGTAGTTATCCATCGCATCATACAAGATTTTAAGGGTTGGAATCATTCCTAGCTTTTCTACAACATAGGTTTGACCTGCTTCATTAGTGCCTGTTTCTCCTACAGATAAAATATAAAACCAATAATTAATTACACCGCTGTTTGTATGAACCCCTCCATTATCTGAAGAATTACTGATCCAGAATTTACCCTTATATAATTTTGGATTTCGATAATGATTTGGATTTGCCATGTTTCTAAAAGCAGTATCTTTTTTTACAAACGGTCTGCCTCCTAATAACCAATTAAATCCGGCTGGATCGTATTCTTGCTCAATAGCCTTTCCAAAAATATCGCTTAATCCTTCATTAAGTGCACCGGATTCGTATAAGTATTCCAATCCGCATGTAAATTGAGTTACACCATGTGTTAATTCATGTCCAACTATATCAATTGAGGTTATTGGCCCTGTGTTTATGGAATCACCGATTCCAAACAAAGTACCGGTACTATTCCAATATGCATTCACTAAATAGACACTATCCCGAAGCTTGTTTACTAATTTAAGATTTTTACCATCCACTCCATCCCTATCAAAATACTTTTTGTAAAAGTCAATGGTCTTTTGGGATCCGAATTGAATGTCCAAGGCGCCTTTTCGTTGTGCAAAAGATCCTTTTTCCCAATAATTATCCTGGTCTTTATATGTTCTGCCAGATTCTGAAATAGTTTGAATCCCATTCCCTCGTGAATTGTCTGTAAGTTGATACACAGAATCAATTAATTCCAATTCCATTTCCTGATCTCCATGATACAATGTTTGGGCGATTCCCTTTCCACCAACACAACTTTGGATTAAATCATAGCTTAATATCATTTCACCGGAAATAGCGTCAATATAAAATCTTCTATTCACAAATAAATCATGGTTATCATAATCTAATTTAAATGCTAATTTAAATTCACCGGATCTATTTGGATACTGTGTATCCATAATAATTAATTCTGCATTTGTGAAATGGTGCTTAGGTTCTGGATCCTGAACAAAATATTGTGGAAATTTTTGCAAACAAATCAAGGACAATTCTGAAATTTCTATAGTTGGAATTGTATTTAAATCTCTTATGTCTTCTCTGCGACCATTTAAACTCTTAACTTGACCTTCAAATTCATGTACTAAAAAAGTTGCTCCAAGTACTTTTACACCATTATAATATTGCTGAAACTTAAAATGAATCCATTGATCTTTTGCAATTTTACTTGACAACACTTGAAATGAATTGCTTTCTGATAAATTTAAATAACTATTGAAATTACTTATAAGTTGATCTATACTTAACTTGCTTTCAGAAATTGCAGGAACATACCAATTTTGATTTGCATCAGGCCTTGGCAATTCAATTGCAACAACCGATTTTATTTGAGAATATATATTTACACAAAACAAGAAAGCAACACACGCTGCAATTACTTTATACATAGAGTTTAAATTAGATTTTAATAAATCGAATTATATCAAAAAATGAATTTCCGATCAGTTTAATGTAAATTACTCCAGATGGAAAATCCTTAATATTTAAATCAAAATTCTGGGAAGAATTCAGAATCCCATTCCTCAATAAATTACCATTGGAATCAAAAATTGAAAAATTAAGATCCTTAGGAAGTTGCTTTTTAAAATAAATGGTAACTCGATCATTGGCCGGATTTGGAACTAAAATAAGTCCATTTAAATTATCTTGACTACCAGTTGAAACAGGCAGGCAATCTATTTCACCAGATTTTGAAATACTGCACCCAAATGAATCTACCATTTGAACGGCATATAAATCCAGATGTCGCAACGTGTCTCCATCCTGATTCCCTAGGATTTTTATACCTCCTGCATAGCTTGTAGAGTTCACATGCAATACAGCTTGACCACTTCGATTCCCATTGGAATCAACTACACATTCGTAATTAACTAGTAAATTAGGTCTTGCATAGGCGCAAGAATCAAAATTACATTTGATTTCACCTTCTACCTTGACACTACATCCAGCTTCATCCTCGGCTTGAACAGAATATTTTTCTCCCTGGCTCAATTGATCACCCGTACGATTGCCAGTCAAACTTAATGCACCTAAATTTCCTGTGGCTGAAATGGTTAATATCGCTTTTAATAAGGTGTCTACACAAGTATAATCCGCTGCAATACTTAATTTGGATTGCGAACAATCAAAAGGTGGACAATTAATACGACCTTCTTCAATCACATAACAACTGTCGCTATCTATAATAATAATTTGATAAGTATCTCCATGGCTCAATTTACTTCCATTTGGAGTTCCGTATAAGTAATAAGCTCCGGAACCTCCTTTGCCATTTATATGTAATATTACTTCCCCAGTTTGCCTTCCAATTTGGTCTATTAAGCACTCAGAAACAATTTCCAAATCGAGGGTAGAATTCTTGCAGTGGGCAGGAGCTTGACAATCCACAGAAGTTTTAACAAAATCTCTACATCCGGATTCATCTTCAACAAATGCTTCTATCTGGGTTCCAGGATACAAAATTTCATTTGCTCCTGGACCGGTATACGTATGATTGCCTTTTCCTCCACTGACAGTATAATTTACTTGTCCTAATACACCATGCAAACAATCAATTTGCAAATTTAAATCAATAGGTATAAATGGAATGGCTTTGCTTAGCTCATCGATTCGCACACAAATATCTCCTTCAATAGCTTTTAAAGGATTTACAGCTGCCAATATTTGTAAATAATATGTTTTTCCAGCTTCCAAACCATTGATAACAATTGGACCAGCACAAGGATCAGGTGTTTTACCACAAACTATCTCAGTTAAGTTAGAACAACTTCCGGAATAGATACCATAATGAAATAGAAACCCTGCTTGGATATCCAATGAAATGCTTTTTTCTGAAGGAGCTACAAAACTATACCAAACATCGGGTGAATTATAAACTATACAACTTGGTTTAATGGTACTCTTCGCACTATTGATCGTGGAACTACTTTGACATGCTGCATTTAATGTTATTGCTTTTGAAGTAATACAATCTTCATTTGTTGGTTTATTTGTCGAATGATCTTTTACTTCCATACACAAATGTCCTTCAATACTAGAGAAGTATCCTGATACTTGAATAAAATAGTCAGTATTTAAAGTCGGACTTTCTAATAATAATTTACCACCCAAATCCTCACATTTAACTTCTACAAGTTGAGTACAGGTGCCTTTAAATACAGTCAAAACATCTGCAAAATCTGCGTGAGAAATAATTTCTAAATCCTTAGTTGAACTTGTTCTAAAATAATACCAAACATCAGCTCTTGATTTATTATTTAAACTGGGAACCGGATTATCAAATTCAGCAGCGATATTTGTTTCAGAAATACAATTTGAATTTATTGAAATTAATTTTTTAGAATCACACAAATCATGAGGCGGATAAACAGGATCTTGTTTCTTAATGCTAACACATAATTCTCCAATGTCTTCTCTACCATAAAAACCAATTTGCTTAGCTACCCGAATAAAGTAAGTCTTTCCATTTTCAACATCTATAAAATTGGTTTCACCCTCAAAACCATATTCATCTTTATTGAAACATTTAAGATCCTTTAGATTCAAGCAAGAACCTTCAAAAACGCTAACAGCATCGTTGTAACTTGCCTTTGTTTCAATTTTTAATTTTCCAGAAAATGCACTTTGATATTTATACCAAAGTCCTTGAGTAAAATTACCTGAACATTGTACAGTTGGTCCAGTTATAAAAGCTCCGGTACTATTACCTCCCAAACAATTCTTATCCAATTCGATTGTTACTGCTCTGGCACAATCATCATTATCAGGCCCGGCTAAACTCAAATTATCAATAATAACCAGTGAATTAAAATCTATTCCTGATGTCTGATATTCAAAAGTAAATTTTGCTTTTTTACTGGCATTTGTTGAATTAAAATTAACTGCCTGATTTACAACGACCAAACCATTTTGAACGATATCTTTTGTATATGTTTGAACAACTTGTTGATTTCCATCAATTATTGCATAAACAGTTAATTTATTGTTTGTATTTGTATTGATAAGCCGCAATCCATAGTTTAAAACATATTGGTCATATGCAAATAAATCAAACTCTTTTGTTGTAATTGAAAATTTTTTATCTCCTCCATTTGTTGAAGATGTTTGATTGTAAACAATACTGCAGGTAGCATCCGAAGAAGGAAACAGATTGCTTTTAACAATGGAAAACCACTTGTTCCTTTTTCAATTAATAAATTCCAATTAGCTGGAAGACTGCAGGCACTGAATTGCTCATAAGCTATTTGATTTTGAGCACTTATAAATTGAATACTTACAAATACGAAAAATATAATTTTTTTCATAGCCTTCCTAGTTTAAAAAATATTAAATCTTCTTGACAAAGTCTTTCCTGCACTGTCGAGTTGATAAATATACTCTCCTGGCGGAATTTTATATTTTACTGGGTCAAATGGAATTGCATAAGACCCTTTTGTTGTAAACCCTTCATGCAACACAGCAAGTGTTTTTCCATTTATTGATTTGATCTGCAATTTAACTTCATTAGATTGCAACTGCGAAAATTTAACTTCAATGATTTTATTATTAAATTCATTTGGATTGTGTCCTAAAAGCAAGGTATTAAAATTAGAGCCGTAGCTTTTTCCATTACAAGGATTATCAAATAGATTTAAACGAGGATAAGATTTTCCTAAAGAATAATTTACCAGTTCGGTGTCAAGGCATAAATATTGTTCCATTACACTGGAATACATGGATCTAAAATCAATGCAACTTTGATTTTCGAAATAAACCCTTGTGTCCCCAGCCTTTAAAGTTGCATCATTTAAATTCATTGGATTGCCAGTAAAGCCACCTTTTACAGCATCTCCAAACAACATCATCGGAGACATGTTACCATGATCGGTACCAGCAGAACCATTTTCGCGAATTGTTCTACCAAATTCAGAAAAACTCATCAAACACACATTCTTATCAAAATTGTCTGCTTGTAAATCCGCAAAAAAAGCAGATACTGAATCAGCAATATGACCAAGTAACGTGGCATGGTATGTTTTTTGGTCGGCATGCGTATCAAAACCATCCATATAAACCATAAAAATCCGAGTACCTAATTTTCCTTTTATAAGTCTGGATACAATTTTTAATTGCTCTGCCAATCTGGATGTAGTATTTGCCGGATAGCTAACTTTATTTAATGTTGAATTGTATGCTTGAGTAACGGATTGAGAATATCGCAATGAGTTATTTGTCAATTGTCTTAAGAACTCAATTTCCTGACCTTGTGGACAATCACTTAATCCATCTGTAGGGTATAATTTACCATATTGGGCCAGCCTGTAAAATTCATTTGGATCATTAAAGACCAATTCATACTGTTGATTATTAGCAGACTTAAATACTAAATCAGCACTGTAGCCAATTCGCAATGCAGGTGGAACCGTGGGAGGTGTTTCACTAAACGACGGAAAATCCTGTTCAAGAAATCGACCCATATACCCTGAATTGTATCGTTTATCATAAACGTTATCAGCTGCACTAGACCAATTGTCAATAGACGAAAAATGCGAATAATCCTGATTTGGATAACCCACATTATGAATAATATTCATTTTTCCTGATTGCCACATCGGCATTAAGGACTGCATCGTTGATGGCAACGCAAAATCTGAACCACCAAATCCTGACAAAACCGTGTTGTCATTATAATCTGTACCAAATTTATGGCTCAAACCAGGTCTTAAATTAATATATTCAGCTTTTCCAGCATTGTCTGAATGAGGAAATACCATATTCAGTCCATCATTTCCTCCAAACAATTTGAGCAAAACGAGTATTGAATCGCCACCAGCTGCAAGCGGTGCAGCAAAAGCGTTTGATAAAATTGGATTTACCGGAATCCCACTCAATAACATGGTACCTAATCCTGCAATCCCTCCGGTCATTAAAAATTGCCTCCGATTCCAGGTTAAGTGATCTTCATTGTGTTTTTCTCCAAGATCTGAGCGAAACAGGTTTTTGTCAAAATTTTGATCGTTGCACATATAATAGATTTTGGAGTTTACAATAATTGATATCCAGGTAATGTTACTAGATAGTTCATCAGGTTAATCAATTGATTAGGAACTGTAACATAATCAAGACTCCATGTACCATCCAGATAATAATTAGAAGGTACAGAGGCTTTAAAAATTCCGATGGCTGTTTGAATGTATTGTTCATCCAAATCAACTGTCATAAAATAATTAATTACATTTCTAACAATTAAATCCGGATCTTTTGAATTATTACTAATATCTTTTAAAAAATTTCGATATTTAGTTTTTGTTGAATCATATTGTAAATAATAACTCATTTGATCCCTATTATATTTCCAACGGTTTACAAGAGTAAATTCATTCAACCAGGATCTATAACCAGGCCATCCTGCAACGTTTATGGGATTAAATAAAGTTTGACCAAGATTATTATTTGCATAATAAAGAAAACTTAAAGTATCTCTGTTTAAAGTATTCGGAAAATTAACAGGATCTGTGACTTCAGCTTGAAACGAATTATTTATCCATTTGTATTTAAAATAATCTTTTCCAGGCTCTAAATCCAAACTTCGACAATAATGAATTTGATTATCTATATGACTTTTTATAATCAGTCCCATTGCTTCGTCTTCATAGAAATGCTCGCTTTTAAACAAGGTCTTTAAAACGGAAGCTATATTAAAATTGCTATTAATAAAAACAGTAGCTAATCCATCAATTATATCCTGAGGAGGATCATTATATAAATAATATTTATATAATTTTTTACAAATGAATTTTGCAACTTCGTTTTTCTTTGCTTTAAATATTACCTCATCATGTAATTTGTCATATTCGTTTTTTGCTTTTGTCAGCGCTTCTGCATCAGTAGATGGCACTACCCCTCCATTGTTTCCAACCTGTTGACCAAAAATTACTTTACCTTTCCAATCATGATTATACCTATAAAAAACAAATTCATTCTCTCTGAGTGGACCGATATAGTACTGTCCACTTCCTGCAGGCGATTCATAATAAGAAATATTCCAACCGGTTAATGCACGTGCTACTTCTGCTACATCTTTCTGCGTATAATTTCCAACACCCATTGTGAATAATTCCAATAACTCCCGTGCATAATTTTCATTTGGCCGACCATTTACATTAGCATTTCCATTTAAATACAAGATCATTGCCGGAGTTAATCCAATAGCTTTCACAAATTCCCGAAAATCACCTAAAGCATATTTGTGAAGTAAATAATAATACTGAAAAACCCAGGTTGGTCTGTTTCCAGTGACATCCGCAGTGGCAACAAAATGGTTTGACCAAAAAAGTACCAATTTATGACGCACTCCTTCTGTAACCATTCCATTAAACCACATATGGACCAACTCGAGGTATTTGTAATATGCATTTGGATCCTCAGCTATGGATTGCTCTTTCCAGGCATACGTATAGTCATACGTTTTAACACCCACTTTCTTTTCTCCTGGAAGAGGATGGGAAATGGCTGTGCTGATTAGATAATCTACCAGAACAGAGGGTTTATTGGCTTTCGCTGCTTGGATCAGGTATAAAGGAGCGCCATTACTAATTTTATTGTACAAATGATGAATGCGCTTTTCATTCCAAGGTTTGGACGGGCTGGGTACATATTCCTGCAGACCTCCCGTAAAGCATTTATTATCGGGCATAATTTGAAATTTAACCGTTGTAAAATTACATGTTTACACGTTTAATCCAAATTTAAAGCTCGATTTTAATTAGATGGCAAAATAATTTTCGAGCAATACCTGCTTGTCATACCTCTGATGTCGTTTCAATACGAATTGTCCAATTATTAAAGTAGGAGGTAAAGATAAACTATAAGTCTAAGCTTTACCGTCCTCTCACACCACCGTATGTACTTACGTGTACGGCGGTTTCCTTAAAGTATCTTACGGTGAAGCTTTTCATGGTGTAATGCAAGACTGTAATAGCCATGAACTGCGAACCAATCGTTGTTCATTCCAATGTTAAGGGCAGGACTGTTGCTTAAACGCCACCATCCTTTACCACTGAGAGCTGTTCTCCAGCATAATGTTTCCTCAACTCCCAGTTTCCTTAGCCATCGTACGATTCCTATGCAGCGTTTGCATTGCCTCAATCGAAAGCATTTCAAGCGCCTTCGCAACCAACCATCGATTACTTTGAGCTTCTTTTGCATACTTGCGTATTTGAAGTAGTTAAGCCACCCTTGTAATACTGGTCTAAGTTCGTGTAAAACGCGATCGAATGACACTCCACGGTTACGTCGTGTTATTTTCTTCACTTTTGATTTTAGCTTTGCTTCGCTTTCTCTGCTTAATCCAACTCTGCCTTGATTTAAAATACTATGTCCCAGAAAGTTTGTTTCATAATATTTTCTAATTGCACTCTTACTGCGATTTACCTTCAGTTTCATTCTTCCCTCTATGAACTTTGTAATGCTTCTCATTACTCGTTCTGCACTAGTTTTGCTGCCTACAAATATTTGCATATCGTCGGCATATCTTACATAGCTTATCTCTCGTCGATTTAGTTCTTGATCTAATTCATCGAGTACTATGTTCGATAACAACGGACTTAGTGGACTCCCTTGTGGTGTACCTTTTGTCCGTTGTTGCATTAGACCATCCTGTAGTATCCCTGATTTTAGAAATTCTTTGATTATCCACAACACTCGTTTATCACTAATTCGTGTGCTTAGTAACCACATTAATCGGTGATGATTTACTTCATCGAAAAATTTTTCCAAATCTATGTCAACTACATGACGCTTTCCTTCTGTTACATACTTCGCTGCTTTACTTAATGCCTGATGTGCATTTCGTTTTGGCCGGAATCCGTAACTGTTCTCACTGAAACTTGGGTCATACCACTTTTGCAATTGTTGCGCAATGGCCTGTTGTACTAATCGGTCTCGTACCGTTGGAATTCCCAACTGACGATAGCCTGTCCCTTTGGGTTTGCGAATTTGTACACCTCGCACTGCTTCCGCTTTGTATTTACAGTCAAGTAGCTCATCTTGTATTGTTTGCAAATTTTCTTGCAAACATTTTCTTAGTTCTCCTACTTGCATTCCATCTACTCCGCCTTTGCCTGCATTGCGTACTACTCGCTTGCACGCTTCTTCTAAATTTAATGGATCTACTATTGCTTCCATTAAATCTTTCGTCTGATGTCGTTGTTCTTCACACGCAGATAGCCATTGAGGACTTACCTTTCCGCTGCTTTCGTACCATACGGGTATGGCCACAGCGAAAAGGCTGTCGCTTATATCACATTCTTTCTGTCTCGCAGACTTCATCTGGATATTCGACATTTTCCTGTCCATTTAATCTTTCGATTTTAGCTTTTACTACCTAAAAAAAAAAACCTTCATCAACTTTAAGGATTCAGTCCTTCCCTCCATTCCATTACAGAAACTTCTTTGGTACTATGACCTCTGCTGACTTCTGTTTAGATGCTTTGCTATTCCAGTTCGCTCGTCTTCGCCTCCGCTTTTCTTCACAGATCTCCTATGGTAAACTCATTACTCTTTCCTTGTAATCCACAGAATTTACTACTGCTGTTTACGTCCAACTATTTGGCTTCGCAGTCTAATGCCCACTTACCATCAGCATAAGCCTTGTATTCTGTTTCTGTTCGTTGGATCACAATTTTATCCGCCACTTCCTTCAGATTCTGTCTCACGACAAACACCCTTGTTTTGGATTAACGATTCCCGTTGGATGGCTCGTTCGGGACTTTCACCCTAAAGATTAATGGTATGCATAGCGCACAATAAAAAAGCCTGAACTTTTTGAGTTCAGGCTTTTAATTTCATTGTTAGTTTAATTAACTTTTATTGACTTCCTCAAATTCTACATCCGTAACTTTTTCATCTGTTTTTTGAGAATTCGATGAACCCGACTCTTGATCATTCGCTTGTTGAGCATTCTGACTGGCCTGATAAATATCCTGACTGGCAGCCTGCCATGCTGTATTAAGCACCTCTAGTTGTTTAGTTATCTGTTCTAAATCCTGGGCTTTATGCGCATTTTTAAGATTTTCTAAGGCAGTTTCAATTGCTTGCTTTTTATCGGCTGGAATTTTATCTCCGTATTCTTTCAATTGCTTTTCTGTTTGGAAGATAACTCCATCTGCTTCATTGATTTTATCTACTCGTTCCCGGGTAAGTCGATCTGCATCTGCATTTACAGCTGCTTCATTTTTCATTTTTTCGATTTCCTCTTTCGACAATCCGGTTGAAGCTTCAATTCGGATGTTTTGCTTTTTACCAGTTCCTTTATCTTGTGCACTGACACTTAAAATTCCATTCGCATCAATATCAAAGGAAACTTCTACTTGCGGAATTCCTCTAGGTGCTGGTGGAATTCCATCTAAAATGAACCGGCCTACAGAACGGTTATCTTTTGCCATAGGTCGCTCTCCTTGAAGAATATGAATTTCAACTGATGGCTGATTATCTGCTGCTGTGGAGTAAACCTTGGATTTTTTAGTTGGAATTGTTGAATTGGCTTCTATTACAACATCGTAAACACCTCCTAAGGTTTCAATCCCAAATGAAAGGGGCGTTACATCCAATAATAGCACGTCTTTTACTTCTCCCGTTAAAACACCTCCTTGAATTGATGCACCAATAGCAACCACTTCATCGGGATTCACCCCTTTATTCGGCTTTTTCCCAAAAAATTCCTCAACTACTTGTTGAATTCTTGGAATTCGGGTTGAACCACCCACTAATATGATTTCATCAATATCTTGATTGGTCATTCCAGCATCTTTAAGCGCATCAGCACATGGTTTTAATGTTCGTTGAACCAAATTATCAGCTAATTGCTCAAATTTTGACCGACTTAACTTTAAAACTAAATGCTTAGGCACACCATCCATTGCGGTGATATAAGGCAAGTTAATCTCAGTTTCAGACGAACTGGATAATTCAATTTTTGCCTTTTCAGATGCTTCTTTTAAACGTTGCAAAGCCATAGGGTCTTTTCTAAGGTCAATGTTTTCCTGGCTTTTAAATTGATCTGCTAAATAATCAATGATTACCTGATCAAAATCATCACCACCTAAGTGTGTATCCCCATTAGTTGATTTAACCTCAAAAACTCCATCACCCAATTCCAGAATGGAAATATCAAATGTACCACCCCCTAAGTCATAAACCGCGATGGTCATGTCTTTGGTTTTCTTATCCATTCCATAAGCCAAAGCCGCTGCTGTTGGCTCATTGATAATCCTTTTTACGGTTAGGCCTGCTATTTCTCCAGCTTCCTTGGTTGCTTGTCTTTGCGAATCATTAAAATAGGCAGGAACTGTAATTACAGCTTCCGTAACTTCATGTCCTAAAAAATCTTCAGCTGTTTTCTTCATTTTTTGAAGAATCATGGCTGAAATTTCTTGAGGAGAATAAAGCCTCCCATCAATGTCGACGCGGCATGTGTTGTTATCTCCTTTTTGTACTTTATAAGGCATTCTGCCTGTTTCAAGGTTCATTTCATCAAAACGCCCACCCATGAATCGTTTAATTGACGAAATGGTTTTCTTAGGGTTTGTTATGGCCTGCCTTTTCGCTGGATCTCCAACTTTACGTTCTCCGTTATCTAAAAAAGCTACGACCGACGGGGTTGTTCTACGGCCTTCGTCATTTGCAATGACCACGGGTTCATTCCCTTCCATAACGGCAACACACGAATTTGTGGTTCCTAAATCTATTCCTATTATTTTTCCCATTATGCTGTTTTTAAGAATTGTAGTCAATCCTTATGCCATCCTGAATTATAGGTAAATTTGGCAGTATTCAAATGGATTTACTCCTATTTTGACATAATAAAGCTTCGTAATATGTCAAAGAGTCAGAAAAATTTATTTGAAGTTTAAATCTCTGGTCAGTGCGTTTGATTGAAGGGAATCTACAGTAGGAGGCTCAAGTGTGATCGACTTTTTAATGGAAACTGTCGAACTAAAGACGCCAAACCCTTCAGAAAGATTTGTGTATCTGGGTATTTCCTGCGAAGCCGTAATGCCTGTATTTGCATTCAAAATACTTAAGTAACCCTGAATTTCAGGCCCGCCTCCAGTTAATATAAAGTCTATCTTATTGATAGATCGCTCTATATTGGTGTTAACTACCAATTTATCATGTAAAAAATTGTAAAATGCACTTCCATTAACTTTAGTTGAGGAAATATTATCCACACGATCAATTTTACCTGGTTGACTTTTCGCAAATGGAATTTCTATAATTTTAGTTATTGATTTTTGAGACACCACATCAAATTCAACTATATAAACAAGCGCTTTCAAATCAAATACAGTGGTATTGTTTTTATTCTTCCATTTAAAATCATAGGAACTTCTATAGGCAAAAAACAACTGCCTGGTACCATCATCTGGAAATACAAAACTAAGATCACTCACTAAAATGATTTTTGAATTTACCAAAGCACTGCCATCTCCACGATCGATCTGTAACTTCAATTCCTCGCCTCCTTTAAGATTCAAGGTGCTGGTACGAATTTTATACATATAATTTGGCAAGGTAGCAAATGGTCCAGCTTCCCGGGGATATCCTTCTAATGCGGCATCAACCCGATTTAAAGTATGACTTGTATTTGTTGCAGTTTGAATGAGTTTTACGGTAGCATTTTGGTAGTACAAAGAATCAACAATTTTAGAAATTTGACTCGCTGGGATATTTTCATCCACAAAAGCCTTTTCCAATCGGATGTATTGGGCTGTATCCGTACGTTTGATTAATCCATATACAACTGGAATGTCTTTATAGGGTTCTGTTAATTGAAAATCTTCTGAACATTGTACTGCTAAAAAACCCAATAAACCTAAAAACAAAAAGTGGTGCCATTTCATAGTACGAAGGTAAAGAAAAGACTTGTGGAAGTAATCAGTCATTAGTTAAATTTTTAGGCTCTTCCAAACCGAGGGATCTTTAAATAAAGCCTAAATAGCCTGATTTAGTAGATTACTAAATCCTTTTATCCTGAATTGGTAAGCTTTATTCAATATTAAGAATTAAAGATCTGCCCAACTAATTGATACCATATTATTTGGAAAAGCCAATTTCCTCTAACTTTACGCCATGTCAATTCATAAAGAGCAAAAGCGTATTACGACCAATACCATCCTGGAAATGAAGCAAAATGGTGAGAAAATTGCCATGTTGACCGCTTATGATTATTCCATGGCAAAAATGTTGGATGAAGCAGGTGTCGATGTTTTATTGGTTGGAGACTCTGCATCTAATGTAATGGCCGGACATGAAACCACTTTACCGATTACCCTTGACCAAATGATCTATCATGCACAATCCGTTGTGCGAGCCGCAAAGCGTTCCTTAGTGGTTGTAGATCTTCCTTTCGGGTCTTATCAAGGAAATACCAAACGGGCACTAGATTCTTCGATTCGAATCATGAAAGAAAGTGGAGCCCACGCTGTAAAATTAGAAGGAGGTTCAGAAGTAACAGATTCTATTCGTCGAATTCTTACTGCAGGCATACCTGTAATGGGGCATTTAGGATTAACTCCTCAGTCTATTTATAAATTTGGAACCTATGCCGTTCGGGCAAAAGAAGAAGCCGAAGCAATAAAATTACGCTCAGATGCACTTTTGTTGGAGAAAGCCGGATGTTTTAGTCTGGTTTTGGAAAAAATTCCAGCCATTCTGGCAGAAGAGGTTAGCAAAAGCCTTCATATTCCTACTATTGGTATTGGTGCAGGCAAAGGGACCGATGGACAGGTTCTCGTAAGTCACGATATGCTCGGAATTAATCATGAATTTAATCCACGGTTTTTACGGAGGTATGCAAACTTGCATGAAATCATTCAAGAAGCAGTTCAACATTATACCCGTGATGTAAAAGAAAATAAATTCCCATCTGATACTGAACAATATTGATGCGAATTTCTAAAGCCTTCTACATCAAAGTAAGTGTTACGCTACTGATAGTGGCCGTATTTTGCCTGGCTATTTATCTGAACGCATTTAAGGAAAATGTTAAAAACAATAAAGACCAAGAGCTGTACATAGATAAAGCATACCCTGTTTCAAGCATTGGAATGATTCTGGATAGCATCGTTCAAGATACTTTTTTAATCACGAGGTTGGCAAAATGGATGCAGCTTAAACAAATAAAACCCGGGCATTATAAAATCAAAGCTGGAAGTAATAATCTAAGCCTGGTTAACAAATTAAGAAAGGGAGTACAAGACCCCGTTTCAGTTGTTTTAAATTCTATAAGAGATGTATATCAACTCTCAGGTAAATTGGGCAATTCATTATTGCCTGATTCAATTGAATTTTTAAACATGCTACAAGATTCTGTATTATTGAAAAATAATAATTACACGAAAGATAATATTTTAACAGCTTTTATTGCAAATACATATCAGTTGTATTGGACTTCTACTCCAGAGCGCATTTTACAACGAATGATTCAAGAGAATCATACTTTTTGGAATAAAGAAAACAGAAGCCAAAAATTAATTGAAAAAGCTTTATCTAAAACGGATGCGTATATCATTGCTTCCATTGTTGAAAAAGAAACCAACATTGATATTGAGAAACCTGATATTGCCGGAGTTTATATTAATCGGCTTAAAACCGGCATGAAACTTCAAGCAGATCCTACAGTTGTTTTTGCACTGGGTTTGTTTGGAATTCAACGCGTTTTATTGGAGCACTTAAAAGCAGATTCTCCTTATAACACATACTTTGTTGAAGGGCTTCCTCCTGGACCCATCTGCATGCCTTCGGTAACAAGTTTAGATGCAGTAATAAATGCAACACCCCATGATTATTTGTTTTTTTGCGCGCGTCCTGGGTATGATGGAAGCCATGCATTTGCTAAAACATTATCCGGTCACTATGAAAATGCAAAATTGTATCGAAATTGGCTTAATGCCCAACGAATACGATAAAAAAACCTTTTGAATTCTTAAGTCTATTCCTTTACAGGCAGTGAATCCCTTCTGGATAATTTAATTTGCCAGGGATTGTTTCCATATTTTGAGGTCCCAATTAATATCATATGTGCCGGATCCACCTTCACCTTCCATTCTGAAGAAGTCCCGATAGTTGAACGAAGTTCTAACAAACCTGTTTTTTCATCATAAATGTATTTACCAGATTCAGTGGTTTCAGCATAAAGTCCCTTTTTATAATCTCCTTTGGTCAATAAATCCAACCATTGGCCTTTATAAATATTTTCCTTTGGGGCTTCTTCCTTGATTGACAATGCATACGTATAATGCCAAATCATATTTACCAAATCAGGAGCATCTTTTTGCTTTTCAGCCAGTTGGATAAATTTATCATCTATTTTACCCATAACTGGAGGGGGAATTTTCATCTCTTCAACTTTATTATTTGTTGGCGTTTGAGAAGAAGCTCCAATCGAGGCATTCTCCTTATTTTTGCATTGACTGAATAGCAGTATTAGCGCTAGTACTCGTAATATTTGCATTTTGTTGCTGTTTTATGATAGATAATCCACGCAAAGTTATTCAAAACCAGGAAATGTTTTCTAAAAACGACCTGCTCCTTGTAGCAGTAAGTGGAGGTTTAGACAGCATGGTTCTGTGTGATGTATTACATAAACTTCAATTTAATTTTTCAATCGCTCATTGTAATTATCAATTGAGGATTCCTGATGCCAACTATGATCAGGAAATGATTCGCAAATGGGCAAACGATCGCCAAATTCAATTTTACAGCAAAGAATGTGTTTTACCAAATTCAAGCAATATTCAAGATCAAGCTCGGAAAGCTCGGTATGCATTTTTTGATGAGCTGATAAAGAAGCATCATTTTAAATACTTGTTAACAGCACATCATGCAGATGATCAGGTTGAGTTGTTGTTTTTGCAATTGAGCCGGGGAAGTGGTATTAATGGCCTCAAAGGCATGGTCATGCAATCCGATATACACATTCGACCGTTTTTACCACTTTCAAAATCAGATCTAAGCAGCTATGCACTCGAAAACAATATTCCCTATCGGGAAGACAGCAGTAATGAAGCCAGTTATTATTTAAGAAATTTTTTTAGAAATGAGGTCTTGCCATTAATTGAATCAAGACTCCCGGCATTTAAGCAAATGACCAGAAGAAGTATGGATCATCTCCAGGAGTTAATCCCTTTACTTCAAAATTTATACGAATCCTGGAAAAACCACCATGTTAAAATTTCAGAATCAGAAATCAGCATTGCCGCAACAAATCCATCCTGCTTTTTAAGTTGGTATCTTTCAGATCTAGATTTTCATCCAGAAACAATACAACAAATTAAATTCAACCAAGACAAGAGTGGGAAACTATTTTATAGCCGATCAAATTACGAACTTGCGATCCATCCCGACGGAATTAAAATAAGAAAAATAAATACTTCACATTCAAAAGAAGCAGAACACCTTATTTATACAAGTACAGGAACTTTAGAATTGGATTATGGCATTTTGGAATGGACAATTGGTAATCCTGAATCTGAACTTTTATTTTCAGATTCTAACTTTTGTTATTTTGATAGTGCGCAACTTAAATATCCTCTCAGAGTAAGAAAATGGGAGCCTGGGGATCGCATTCAAGTTTTTGGAATGAATGGAAAACATAAAAAAATCCAGGATGTATTCACTGATTCCAAACTTGGTATCTATGAGAAGGAGAAAATGTATCTATTAACAACTGAAGAAAATATTTTGTGGATTTGCGGGCTTCAACGATCTGACCATGCAAAAATTGATCTGAATACCAGAAATGTCATCCAGTTTAAATTTTCAAAAAAAGAAGTTTGACACAAATCATTTTTGTTTGGTTTCTTTTTTCTTTCCAAAAATATCTTTGCCATCACTGTTTAATATAGGCTTTTCTCTTGGTGGAGTTTGCAAAATTTCACCTTTTTGATATGGGATATAATTCCAATACTCATTTTTAAATTCTAATGCTTCAAATGTTCCGTCGGGTGCTCGTACGACTTCCCCTGATTTTACATCTGTAAATGTTTCAACATGATCAAAAAAGATTATTTGGGATGTCTCATCGTATTTAACAACTACATTGGCTGAAGGGGAATAATTTACCACATGTCTGTAATACCAATCTTCATCTCCTTTTTCATTCAAATGCTTAAACTTTGGAGCTCCTATAATTAATTCATCGTTTTTAATTTCTAACATATCTATAATTCGATATTTAGAGCCATCCTTACCAAAACGATAGCCTAAAATGGTATAGGCATTGTTGATTTTTAGTGGAATTACATGGTAATAAAGAGCACCATACCAATTCTTAGAATTAAAAGCTTCGTAGTTAATACGAGAAATGGTTCGATCTACATCTTTTAAAAAAATAGGTTTAGATTCTGGTCTAAACAATACAGCACTGTAATGAAAATCTTTTGATTTGCGCTCTACCTGCCAACTGATGATGCACAACGTTTTATCAACCGATTCACACTTGACAAAATTGGGGAGAAAACTTAGTTTCGAACTGTCTTCATTGTTAATAACCAGTTCTTTAAGAAGTCTATTAAATCCATGTTCTGCTTCGATTCTAAATTCAGCTTGATTTAGAAAAAACATGGCATCAGCGAAAAAACGAAAACTATCTTGTTTCGTTCTTAAAGCCTGACTGTCACAGGGGTAGGTATAAAATAATACGACAAGGCAACTTATCCAAATCTTCATGATACAACTACGATGAGGGAGGTCGTTTTATTGTGCTTGTGGACAGGCCATTAGTTTTAAATAATCTGGTTTGTCTGAAGGAAACTTGTGTCGGAATTCATTCGTAATTTGACCCTTCTGAATTATAAAAACACCCGGCATTTGAAATCCATCGCCCAATTGGGTGCCAAATCCATGGCCTTTAATTAAACCGGCTTCGATTCCTCTTAGCCATGAACGAAAGCCGAATAATTGATTAAAAGTTCCTTTTAACAGACCAAATTCTTTATAGAAAAGGCAATCAGGATCTGAAACACGAGGCACAGAACTCAAGCCATATCGTTCAAAATATTTGCAAGCAATGTCTTCTGTTGACATGTGTACCAGAATTAAACAATTTTTATCAAATTTATGTCCATTGAATAAATCATGCAATTCCTCAAGGGCTTCCCGGCAAAATGTACATCCAAAATGCCGTAAAAACACAAGAATTACATCTTGTTTAAGTGATTTTTGATAAACGGTCTCTCGATCCGTTGTATACATTTTGCGAATTGCCTCATTGATGGAAGCCATGTTGTCAAAACAAGGCTTTGTGTTAAAAGTTTAAGAGCTCACTGGTGGTAAATTATCATAAACATCCATAGTAGACTTTACTTCCGATGCAGATTGATGCAATAAAGCAGTTTCTTCTGGGCTTAATTTTAGTTCGATTATTTGCTCTACCCCATTTTTGCCTAACTTTACAGGAACCCCAACAAAAACATCTTTCAACCCATATTGGCCAATTAGCTTAACACAGCATGGGAAAATGCGCTTTTCATCTTTAGCGATTGCTTCAACCATTTGAGCTGCAGCGGCACCTGGCGCATACCAGGCAGAAGTGCCCATTAATTTTACCAATTCTCCTCCGCCCTGCTTCGTCCGATCAACAATAGCCTGAAGTTTATCCATAGCCAATAATTCTGTTACAGGAATGCCAGAAACCGTAGTTAATCTGGGCAAAGGCACCATAGAATCTCCATGACCACCCATTAATATTGCCTGGATGTCTTTTGGACTGACATCCAAAGCCTCAGCCAAAAAGGCCCGATAGCGGGCAGTATCTAAAATTCCAGCCATCCCAATGACTTTGTTTTCAGGCAAACCGGCTACTTTATATGCTGCATAGGTCATGACATCCAAAGGATTAGACACTACAATGATTATCGGATTTTTTGAATACTTTAATACAGATGTCGTTACAGAATTAACGATTGCGGCATTTGTACTAATCAAATCATCCCGACTCATCCCCGGTTTACGCGGCAAACCAGCGGTTATAACTACAATTTCAGAATCTGCTGTTAATTGATAATCCTGAGTTCCGATTAATCTACTTGAATAATAATCAACAGGGGCCTGCTGCCAAGTATCCAGGGCTTTTCCAATCGCCATTTCAGCTTTTATGTCCACCAAGACAATTTCACGGATAAAATCCTTATGCGCCAAAACATTGGCCACAGTCGCACCGACATTTCCGGCTCCGATAACGGTAACTTTATTCATTTTGATTCGTTATTAAATAATAGGGCAAAACTATTAACTAAGTATTAATTTTGTGCCCTTAAATGCACATATTTTAAATTTTTATAATGAATAGAGTTTTATTTGTCTTTTTGATAGGACTTTTGATTCCAATCAGTGATTTCGCCCAGGAATTGGGAAAATGTGGAACTGGATTACATGAAAATTTAACAATCCGGGAACGGATGTTTTCAAATCGGGAAACATTTAAAAATCAAATTATTCAAAGGGGCGGTGCACCATTTTATATCCCAGTAACCTATTGGATGGTTGCCAAAGCAGATGGTAGCGGGCGAATTACAATTAAAAATGTTGTTGAAAACCTGTGCGCACTCAATAGAATTTATGAATCATTAAATATTGTCTTTTACCTTAAAGCAGCCAATTCGATTAATAATACATTTATTTATGATGATCCTAGCAGTACTCTTGGAAGGGCTTATATAAATCAATTCATGCAAGCCAATAAAAATGCCATTAATATTTTGTTGGAAATGTTGCAAATGCCAGTGAAACGGGTGTTTTGGCCTTTTATACAGGAGATGGAGACTATATCGTCAGTGGAAAATTACATGTTGGCCCTAATGGCACCACACTTGCCCATGAAATTGGCCATTTCCTTTCATTGCCTCACACATTCATTGGTTGGGAAGAAACGGTATACCTTACCGTATCAAACAATTGCACAACGCCTCCCCCTGTTTCAATTTTCTATCGAGGAAATGAAGTTAAAACAGAATATGTGGATCGAACAAAACAGGGTACCAATGGAAAATTACACTGCAATCAATCAGCTGATGGATTTTGTGATACTCCTGCAGATTACAATCTCGGTTTTGGATTTCAAGGACCGGGTTGCGTTTATTCGGGATGTGCCAAAGACCCTGACAATGCTAAATTAGATCCGAATGAAACTAATTTAATGAGTTATTTTTTAGATTGTATAAAAGAGTTTTCACAGGAACAAAAGGATGCCATTTTAAAAGATTATTTATCTTCCGGTAGAAACTACCTAAGAAACCCAGTATATACGCCAAAGCCTGACATTACAGATGCCGTCAATTATTTAACACCAACCGGAAGCATTCCGCCTTTGGGTTATGATACCGTTCGATTTGATTGGGATGATGTTCCCAATGCAGATAAATATATATTTGAAGTTGCTGAAAACATTGGATTTAATATCAATAATAAATTATTTTTATTGTCTCATTCTGATACGGTTTTGTATAATCTCAAAAAGAATGCAAATCACTATTGGCGTGTAACACCCTATAATACAAACAGTTTTTGTGTTGTTTCTAAAATTACTAATTTCAGAACTCCATCCTGGACTGTAGCAAATGAAAATATTGAACTTTCTGGATTAACTGTTTATTTCAGACAATATGGAGAAAGTAAAATTTCATTAATCATTCATTCAGAAACTGAACAATCACTTCAAATGCAGTTATTTGCAACCGATGGACAAGGTATTATTACTAAAAACTATAAAGTTCAATCCGGTTCAAATTATTTTGAATTAGATAATTTACAAGCTGGCATTTATTTTTATAGAATTTCTGATCATTCTGGAAAATTTAATTCAGGAAAATTCCTAACATTCTAATCGTTACATACATGAGGTTTTATATACTTCTTGCATTTTGCTTATTAAATGTGAGTACAAATGCACAATCTTCTTTTTGTGGAACCGGGATAAAAGATCAGGCGCAATTAATGACGCTTCGTGAAAATTTGCCACATTTTGAAAAAACAGACCATGGACTTATTTATATACCCTTGCAGATTCACAACGTAGCCAATGATAATGCTGTTGGATTTTTTTCTAATTTAATCATATTCGATGCACTGTGCACATTAAATCAGGATTTTCTACCCAGCGGAATTCAATTTTACCTTGAAAATGATATCAACTACATTCGCAATACTTCCTGGAATGACCATGCCGAATATGAAAAAGGCGAAGAGATGATGTTGAAAAATAATTATCCAAATGTTGTGAACTGTTATTTAGTCGCAAATCCAGCAGGAAATTGTGGTTATTATACATACAAAGGAGATGCGGTTGCATTAAGTAAAAACTGTGTCGGTAAAAACAGCCATACCTGGGCACATGAACTTGGACATTACTTTTCATTACCCCATACATTTTACGGCTGGGAAGGAATTAGATACTCAAATGGAAAGCTTACAGAAGATTATCAAAGTCAGGTATTTACCTCCATTGAGAACGTAGAACGTAAAAATTGCAAGTTTCAAGCAGATAACTTTTGTGATACCGATCCTGATTATATTAGCAACCGATGGACTTGTTCGGGTGATGGATTTAGTGGTTCAATTTTACGGGACACGAAAGATTCTACATTTCGTGTTGATGGAACCTTGTTTATGTCTTATTCCAATGATGACTGCATGAAACGTTTTTCAGGAGATCAAATGAAAGCCATGTTGAATTATTACAATGGTCCAAGAGCAAATCTCAAACGTGCGAATGTCAATCCAAAAACACTGGATCAAAATCCAATTGCCTTGAATTTTCCAATTGACAGTGTTGTGATTCCATCTTCTAAAATACTCTTATCATGGCAAGCTGTTCCAAATGCTACATATTACAGCATTCAAATATCAAGAACTGAAAATTTTACGGTGATTGTGAAAAATCTCATGGTTACTACCCCATATGTTGAGTTGGATTCATTAATATCCAATAAAAACTATTGGTGGAAAATCAGAGCTTTTTCTGATTTTGATTTTTGTGGAACCAGTTCAGAAGTTGGATTATTCAGAACGGATCAACTGGTTTCGACTGAAAATAAGTTGTACAACAATAACAAATCAATCCTAATACCCAATCCGGTATCAGGCACACAAAGCTTTATACTAAAAGATGGCAAGCAATTTATGTCTGAATCATTTAGGCTCAGCTCAATTTTTGGTCATCAAATTGAATTGAATGACAAAAGGGAATTTAACGATCATCTATTGTTTTCTATAAAGGATATACCAGATGGCATCTACATCCTTTCAACTAAAAATGTTTCAGCAATTAAGCCTTCAAAACTTGTTATTAAAACCAAATAAATGAATTTACACGAATATCAGGGAAAAGAATTATTGAATCGCTTTAGTATTCGAACACAAAAAGGATATGTCGCATCAAGCCCTGAAGAAGCTTTAGAAAATTATAACAAAATTGTTTTAGAAAGCAATGCAAATTTTGCTGTAGTTAAAGCGCAAATCCATGCAGGGGGACGTGGCAAAGGCGGAGGAGTTAAATTAGCTAAATCAAAGTCCTAAATTTGATCAATGTAAAGAATATTATTTTTCCGTTCTTACAGATCGTAATTCGCAACAAAATGTAATTATTTATTCTCCAATGGGAGGTATGGATATTGAAAAAGTTGCAGAGGAAACTCCAGAACTTGTATTTAAAGAGTTTGTTGATGCTTGTTTGGGTTTACAAGAATTTCAATGTCGAAAAATAGCTTTTAATCTTGGCTTAAGTGGCAAAGCATTTAAAGAGATGTTAGGTTTTACAAAATCACTTTACCAAGCCTTTGTGAATTTAGATTGCAGTTTAATTGAAATAAACCCTACACTCAAAAACGGACATGATGAAATTGTTGCCGTAGATTGCAAATTGGTCATGGATGACAACGCACTGTATCGGCATACCGATATAGAAGCCATGAGAGATGAATCTGAAGAAGATCCTACAGAAATTGAAGCAAAAGCCTTTAATCTGAATTATGTTAAATTAGATGGGAATGTGGGTTGCATGGTCAATGGAGCCGGCTTAGCCATGGCTACGATGGATATCATTAAATTGTCTGGAGGCAATCCTGCAAATTTTCTTGATGTTGGTGGTACTGCAGATGCAAGCCGAGTCGAACAAGCTTTCAGGATTATATTAAAAGATCCAGCGGTTAAAGCCATTCTGGTAAATATATTTGGAGGAATCGTTCGTTGCGATCGGGTTGCGCAAGGTATTGTTGATGCTTATAAAAACATGAAAGACATAAACATTCCTATTATAGTTCGACTTCAGGGAACCAATGCTGAAATCGCAAAAAAAATTATTGACGATTCAGGATTAGAAGTTCATTCAGCCATTCTATTGCAAGAAGCAGCTGATTTAATAAAAAATGTATTAAAAATATAATTGGAGCAATTTAGTTTAAGTAAACTTAATCTTTATATACGGCGAGTCATTGCTGTAAATTTTCAGGATCCAGTTTGGATTAATTGTGAATTAC
Source organism: Saprospiraceae bacterium (assembly GCA_016712145.1). Lineage (NCBI taxonomy): Bacteria > Pseudomonadati > Bacteroidota > Saprospiria > Saprospirales > Saprospiraceae > Saprospiraceae bacterium. Next base: position 461,555 of record JADJRO010000001.1, on the reverse strand, counting down.
TAAATGTTAAGCAAAAATCAGGGCATATTTATCTTGAACTCATTGAAAAAGATGACAACAATCTAATCATCGCCCAATCTTCTGCGGTAATTTGGAAAACTGCAGTTGCCTCCATTCAAAATAAAAATTCGTTTGATTTATTTCAAATCTTAGTTGAAGGCAATCAGGTATTATTAAATGTTACCATCGATTATAACGCACGTTATGGATTAAAACTGGTTGTTCAGGATCTGGATGGAACTTACACATTAGGCAAAATAATACAAGGCAAAATTAAAATAATCGAACGGTTAAAATCAGAACTTCTTTGGCAAAAAAACAAAAACAGCTTATTGCCTTGTGCAATTAAATATATTTCTATTATTACAAGCTCAGACAGTGCGGGATGTAAAGACTTTTTAAATCATTTAATTCAAAATCACTTTGGCTTTACTTTTAAAATAAAGAAATACGAAGCAGCCATGCAGGGGGCCCATACAGTCAATCAAATTTGCAATGCATTTGAGTTAATCAAGAAGGATAATAAATTTAAAACGGATCTCGTAGTAATAATTCGTGGAGGTGGCTCAAAGCACGACTTATTGGAATTTGATGATTATTTTATCTCAAAAGCTATTTCTGATTGTCCCTACCCTGTTTTTACGGGTATTGGTCATTTTATTGATGAATCATTAGCAGATCTTTCAGCTTATTCTGCCTTAAAAACTCCAACAGCCGTTGCTGATGAAATTATTCACATCAATCAACAGTTTGAAATGGGTCTTATTTCAACGTACCAGGAAATTTGCAATTTTGCTCTTGCAAAAAAGAATAGTTATAAAGCATCATTAGTATCCATTGAGGCCAATTTAATTAGCATGACTCGCAGAATTTTATTTGACCATCAAAGCAGGGGGAATGAACTTCGTCACAACATTGAATTGAGTAAAAACAAACTACTCAATAAATATCACATGCTGCTTGTTGAAATTCAGGGATGTTTGGATTCAAATGATCCTGATAAAATATTAAGCAAAGGATATAGTTTAGTTTATAAAAATGGAAAGTTAGTCCAAACTATAGAAAACTTATACGCCGAAGATTTGGTTGAAACTAAATTAATTAATGGTACTTTTAAAAGTAGAATCACAGATATATGGCCACAAAAAAGTTAAATTATAACGATGCCATGGAGCAATTACAGGCTCTCTATACCCAACTTAAGGAAGATAAAATTCCTCTTGAAAACTTACCTGAGGAAATACGCAGGGCAAGAGGACTTCTGCAATACTGTCAAGAATTGCTAAGGTCTATAGAGCAGGAAATCGAGCCTAAAGAATAATTTTTTTATTGCACTGATAACCTTTTCTGAAATGTGCAATCCTTTCATATAATTTATTATTCACCCTAAAATTAATTAACATGAAAACGATTTCATTTATTGGCTTATTGCTATTGGCAGTTTCTTGTCAAAAAGAGGCACTTCAAATTCCGGATACTGTAAGAGTAGTAACCGCAGCGATCCCTGAAAATTTGAAACAAGCAGTTGTTCCTTGTAATTCCAAAATTGAATGCAAGGAGGTAATAGCAGCTAAATTAAGCGAACTTCAAAAGGAAGCTGACAGAATTTGTAGCGCTGTTACTGGAGAAGTGTATTGCTGCTCCAAAGGGATTAAAATTGGATATTCCCTATTTGTAAACCCAAAATCCAGCGCTTGTTTTGAAGAAAACTTGCTTGAAGCAGATGCCCCAAGAACTGTAGACAAACGTTTGAACTTTAATATTAAAATTCAAAAGTATGGTTGTTTCGCTGGTGGAATTACATTGATCCCGATCGTATTGGATGAAGATTTGAAGGGCAAAAAATCCGGCTATGTATTTAGATGGAATTTAGATGACCAACCATTAATTGATGGTCAGAGAGTCGAATGTTCTTATAATATGAGGTATACCTTATATGTTACCAGAATCTCTGATTTAAAAACCCTCGCATTTCAAGGATTTGTAATTGATCCGATAGATAAATAAAACAAATTACCTGTCTTTTACAAGGCCATTGGTTGATCCGATGGCCTTTTTTATTTTGTTTTGGAGCTCCAGATAAGCTTGGTTAAGCGACGACTTAAAAGTTTAATATCTTCCCATGCATTGCGATCACGCATTGCAGACCAGGTAATAAAAATTCCTGGAATTGTGAGAATAATACAAGGCAACCATGCGGCCCATACTGTTGGGATTTTTAAACCTTCGGTCAATCGCTTACAAAATGTATTAAGCAGAATGTAAGCGGCAAAAACCAGTATACAAATTATAAACGGATAGCCATAGCCCCCTTTTCTAACAATGGCACCTAAAGGTGCTCCAACAAATATGAATAAAAGGCACACTACTGCCAGTGAGTACTTAATAAAAAGTTCATATTCAAATTTTGCTTTTTGTACTTTAATTTGACGAGTCTCCTTAACAAAAGTATTTCTCCTTTCAAGATTGATTTCAACATTTTGAATAATTTTTGTTGACAAAGGTTTAAAAAGATCTGTTCCTTTGGTTTCATAATCCCAGATCAAACTGTCAAGTAAGGCAAGATTTTGCTTGGAGTAAAAATGTGTGAACGGACTAGTTTTAGTAATGGTATCCCCTTTGTTATTTAAGATTCGATCCAATGACAAGGTGGTAAGTAAATCATGACTTTTTCGATTGAGTGTGCGACCAATACTGTCAATTTCTTGCCTTAATTGCTGACTATTCTTCATTCGTTTATCGTTCTTAAACAAATCTTCATCTGTTCGATCCAATTGGAATTCACTCAAATCAAAAACCTTGACCAATTCATTAAATGAAGTTCGAATGTAGGGAAGTTCCGATCCAGAAGAATTGCGTCTGCCAGGATCTTGGTAAACAGTCCCATTCTGCAAAGCCATTACCATAAATTTATCCTCATCCGTTACATACATCTTGCCAGTTGCAGCAGAAATTGTTGTTTTTTCCCCGGAATTTTCAAATTTACTGTGATCGTAAATCAAAATATCGGAAATATCATTTCCATTTGAACTTTTGTGCCCGATTCGAATGGTATAACCATAAAAGTCTTCATTAAACACAGCCTCATCCAATCCCAAGGTTGGTTTTTGGCGCTTAAGATCATGCAAACGGCTTAGGTATTTAAGATTCGATCTTGGGATAATATAATCAGAACAAATCCATGAAAAGAGTGCTACAAATAATGCCATGAGCATTACAGGCAGCATAATGCGAAACAATGAAATTCCAGCTGACTTCATACTGGAGAGTTCATATTGCTCACCTAAATTTCCAAATAAAAAAACACCTGCCATCAAGACACCAATAGGTAAAGCCAATGGGGTTAATGAAAAACTTAAATAAAATAGAAATTCCAAAATAACTAAAATACCAGCTCCTTTACCCAGGATATCATCAATATAAAGCCAAAAAACTTGCATGACCAAAACGAATAAGGCCATAAAGAACGATATGAAAAAAGGCGGTATAAAGCCTTTTATCAACATAAGATCTATTTTCTTAATGGCTATCATAGTAAATCAAGAAGCATAAATTGCTATAAACACTTAATAAAGTAAGGCTGCTTTAAACGTAAAAGTTCGTCAGTCAGTACAATTTGGCTTGTATCACCGGCATTAAACGTATCAACTACCACAGAATAATATTCTGATTGAGGAAAATTATACTTGAATGCTTTATTAAATCCTTTATTTTTTATCATTTTAAGCTGATTATCAGCATTTTGTGGTATCAGAAAACTACCCGCTATGATAAAACAACGATTTGAATCTTTACAAAACGAAGCATTCGTCAATTTGGGGTTAAAATCTAATAGTGTCTTGTTATAAGTATGCCAAAATCGACTAAAATTGAATTGCAATAGCAACACAGTTCCAAATCCAAAACAAAGGAGTCGATTCATGAATGCAAATCTATTTCAATATGGGGATTTCGGGTTTATTTTGCAGTGAAAAGGATCAACATGCGCGTACTATTTATGGGAACTCCGGAGTTTGCAATTCCATCATTAGATGCGATACATCGCGAACACACTCTAGTTGCCGTCATTACTTCCCCTGATAAACCTGCTGGCAGAGGCCATCAGTTGCAGGTTTCCGCAGTTAAAACCTATTGCCAAGATCATAAAATACCTCTTTTACAACCAAAAAACCTCAAATCTGAAAAATTTCTAAATCGGGTCAAAGCTCTTGATCCTGATATTAATGTGATTGTTGCGTTTCGGATGTTGCCAATTGCACTCATTAACTTACCAAAATTTGGATCTTTGAATTTACATGCTTCCCTACTACCGAAATACAGAGGTGCAGCACCAATTCAACGCGCGATCATGGCTGGAGAAACAAAAACGGGTTTAACCGTTTTTAGGTTAGCGCATGAAATTGATACCGGGGATCTCGTCAATTCCTTGGAAGTAGCAATCGGTTCAGATGAGACAGGAGGCGAATTGCATGATAGATTGGCTCAAGCAGGTGCACCTCTTTTGATTAAAAGTTTACAAGAAATAGAATCTAATACAGCTAATTATAAAACTCAGAATGATGAACTAGTCAGCGCTGCTCCAAAAATATTCAAAGATGATTGCAGAATTGACTGGACAAAATCAACCGTGGTTGTTTACAATTTAATTCGTGCACTTATACCCTATCCTTGTGCATGGTTTGTGGACAAGGGAAAGACGTATAAAATTCACAAAGCATCAAAAATAAATCAAACTCATACCTTGATTCCTGGAGAATGGCTTATAGATACGGATTCCTTAAAAATTGCATGTTCTGATGGCTATATAGAAATATTTGAAATTCAGGCTGAAGGCAAGCGTAAAGTCACAGCCAGAGAATTTATAAACGGATTACAAAACCGTGACATTAGAAAACTGGAATAGCATCAATTAATTCCTGGGTATATTCATGTTTTGGGTGATTAATAACCTGTTCGCAATTCCCATATTCAACAATTTTACCGGAATTCATAACTGCGATACGATCGGCAATAAATCTAACAACTGCCATATCATGTGTAATAAACAACATCGTCAATTTAAATTCATCCCGCAAATCTTTTAATAGATTTAGAATTTGAGCCTGAACTGAAACATCTAAAGCCGATACGGGCTCATCGCAAACCAGGAATTTAGGTTCGAGTGCCAATGCCCTTGCAATACAGATCCGTTGTCTTTGACCTCCGGAAAATTGATGCGGATACCGGTTGTATTGATCTTCCTGCAGGCCTACTTTTACTAAAAGCTCATGTACACGTTCGATTGCAATGCGTCTGTTTGGGAAAAGATTGTGAACTAAAATTGGCTCAAGTATAGCATCGCCTATTGATTGTTTTGGGTCTAAAGCAGAATAAGGATCCTGAAAGATTAATTGCATATCCTTTCGTAGCAATTTCCATTGTTGCTTGTTTAAATTATTAATTTGTCTACTTCTATATTTAATTATTCCCTCTGAAACAGGCGCTAAATTTAAAATTGCTTTCCCAACAGATGATTTTCCACTTCCGGATTCCCCGACTAAACCCAATACTTCACCTTCATAAATTGTAAAATTCACATCATTAACAGCATGAAATTCATGTTTATTATATCCTAAAAAGCCAGATTTTAATGGGTACTTAACATGTACATGCTCCAATTGAATCAACTTATCTTGGTGAAATAGTTTTGTCAAATCGTCTTCAATTTGTTCTTTAGAAATTGGTAAAAAAAGTGAATCTTGATTATCTGGTAATTTGTATTCTCTAATAGACTCTTTGGTCAACAATCTATTTAGTCTTTTATTTAATGGTGGCCGGGCTTTAATTAAGGCTCTTGTATAGTCTTGTTGAGGATCGCTAAAAACAGAATCAACGGGACCCCGTTCAATAATTTGGCCCTTATACATAACCAAAACATCATTACACAATTTCTTTATTACATTTAAATCATGACTAATAAATAAAATGGATATTTTTAATTCACTGTTCAGTTGTTTTAACAGTTCGATAATATGCTTTTGCAAGCTTACATCCAGCGCGGTGGTTGGCTCGTCTGCAATGATTAATTTTGGACTGCAACTAATAGCAAGTGCTATTAAAACTCTTTGGAGCTGTCCTCCTGATAATTGAAATGGATAGGATTTATAGATTCGATCTAAGTCTTTCAAACCGACCAAATCAAAACAATGCATCACCCGATCTCTAATTTCAGCTGCATTTCCCATTTTGTGAGCCCTAAGACCTTCGGAAACTTGAAACCCACAACTTAACAAGGGATTGAGAGACGACATGGGCTCTTGGAAGACCATGCCAATTTTACGTCCTCTGAAAGATCGAATATCCCTTTCATTTAACTTGGCTAAATCGGTGATTTGTCCATTTTCTTGAAATAAAATCTCACCGGAACTAAATTGAGCTGAAGGATCAAGTAATTTTAAAATGGAAAGTGCTGTCAATGTCTTGCCGGAACCAGATTCCCCTACAATACCTAATATGGAGTTTTCTGGAATTTCAAAGTTAACAGAATCAAGGGTTTTGGAATAACCGCTTGCACTATTAAATCCCAGAGTTACATTTTTTACTTCTAATAAATTCACTTCACAAATAAAGCAATAAAGTCGAACTATTTGTTTACATTGTAGATACTAATTTTGCATAAATTAGGTTGATACATAAAACATACACATTCTATGAGAAAATTATTAAAAGTAGGCCTTTTTGTCATTTTAGGTCTTTTGGTGTTAGCATTTACAATACCTATATTTTATAAATCCACAATCATGGAGGCTATTAAAACGCAAGCAAGTAGCTCCATAAACGGCAAATTTGAATTCAAGGATGCCAGCATTTCCTTGTTCCGTGACTTCCCTAATTTAGCCATATCCATTGAAAAACCTCAATGTTTGGCATACGTAAACCAGGATACCTCCCTGCTATTCAATGGAACTGAAATTATAATTAGCCTAAGCCTTTGGAAATTACTTAGGGATCGTCAAAATACCGTAATCAAATCATTCGGCTTAATAAAGCCCATCATTAATTTCATACAATTTGACAGTTTACACAATAATGCCCAGATATTAAAAACAGACTCAAATGCAGAAACAGTCAACTCGAATACATCTCTTGAAATTAGTTATTATTACATAAAGGAAGGAGAACTAAATTATACTGATAAATTTAGCAATACATCCAGCAAGATCAATAATTTAAATCATTCTGGAAACATTGTTCAAACGAATGATATTCTGAATCTTATTTCTAACACACAAATTCAATCAATAAGCTACTATTCAAATGGAATTCCGGTAATTGAAAATTTATCACTAGACTCTAAATTAAATTTAAATTATTCTGAACAAAATTCAAAATACGTAATTAAGGAATCTGTTTTCAATTTAAATAATTTAAAACTTCTTTGCAATGGAGATATTCAATTGTTAAAAGATTCAACCATCATGAATCTTGCGATTGAATCACCAGGAAATGAGTTTAAAGATTTGTTTTCAATTTTACCAAATGCATTTACAAAAGATTACAAATCGGTTGAATCAAGTGGAACTTTTATGTTTAAAGTTGAATTAAATGGAATTTATTCTGCTTTAAATAAATTTTATCCTAATTGGGATTTACAATGTTCAATTGAAAAAGGAGCACTTAAGTACCCACAAAAGCAATTAAAAATTCAAGATGTAGCTCTGGAAATCAAATCAGGTAATTCAGATATTTCTGGTAAAGATGCTTACCTGAACATCAATTCTTTTAAAATGAATCTTAATAATCAATTATTAAATGGTTCATTACAGCTTACAGATATTTTTCAAAATTCCACAGTGGCTGGTACACTTAAAGGCATACTCAATCTTGCCGATTTAAGCGCGTTTTATCCAATGGCAGCTGGTACTGAATTATCAGGAGTAATTAAACCTGATCTGGAATTTAATTTTAATCAAAAAACTATTGAAAACAGTCAATATTCCGATGTAAAATTACAGGGAAGTGTTTTATGTGACTTGATAAAATACAAAACAAAAGATTTACCTGAAATAAAAGTCGATCAGGCAGCTATCAAAATTTCTCCTGAACTTATCGTGATAAATGAGCTAAATAGTTCATTTGGAAAAAGCGATTTAAAAGCCAATATCATATGGCAGGAGCCTTTGAAATATTTTACACCTGAATCAAGCATCAAACTTAAAATTGTCAGCAAAAGCAATCTGGTAGATTTAACAGAGTGGATTTCAGAAGCCACTCCGCAACAAAATAAACCCAATGACGCTGCTTTAACTGCAAATGATCTGGAAGGTGTACAGGTATCCTTTGAATCAACTATTGCAAAATTAGTTTATCCTGAATATAAAATTACTGCGGTAAAAGGTTCAGGTGAATTAATTGGCGATCAATTGATACTTCACAATTTTTCAGCTGAAATTAATTATAACCAAATTCAAGGCAAAGGGTCTTTTACTAATTTGGCTGCATACATGTTTCAAGACAAGGTATTGAATGGAAAAATGCAGCTAAATGCAAATGTCTTTGATGCAGATCTATTTCTTAAAATAGACACAAGCATCCAAGCAACTTCACCTGCATCTACAGAGGCCTTTCAAATCCCACCAGAATTTAATTTTGATATTGGATTTAATGCGAACCAATTTATATACAGACCTCTTAAAATGAATGCTTTACAAGGACAAATGCAAGTAGTGAATTCTGAAATACTATTCCAAAATTTAAATTCTAATGCCATGGGAGGGAAAATGTTTTTAAACGGATTGTATAGTACAAAAGAACCCAATAACCCTACTTTTAATTTCAAATACGACTTATCGAAAGTTCAGTTTTCCAATACTTTTAATTCGATATTAAGCATAAGAAAGATAGCTCCTATAATGCAATACATTCAAGGATTTTTTAATAGCAACATCATTTTCCAGGAAGTTTGGATAAATCACTAAATCCAATTTATGAAAGTATCAATATAGAAGGATTTGTTGAAACGCTGGAAGGCTCAATAAAAGGATTTAAGCCATTAGATCAACTGGCTTCCAAATTAAATATTTCATCATTGAAGAATCTTGATTTAAAAAACACAAAGAATTGGCTGACCGTTAAAAACGGATTCGTAACAATAAAGGATTTTAATAAAAAAATTGATGATATTGGCATTACAATAGGCGGCAATCATAAAATCAGTGGAGAAATGGATTACAATTTTCTATTTAACATTCCAAAGAATAAAATCGATGGCATAACAAAAGCAATTAAACTTGATAAAAGTTTGGACAAACTGTCTGGAACTCTTTCAAAATATGGAATAAATGGTTTAAATAGTAAATCCTTAAACATAGCAGTGGCTATGAAAGGAAGCTTAACAAATCCCCAATTTAACTTAAAGTGGGTCAATGAAAAGGGGGAAGAGCAAAATGAATCTACAATTGGCAATGACTTGAAAAATGCAATTAAAGACAGTTTAACAAATCGGGCTGAACAAGAAATTGACAAATTAAAGGACAAGGCAGCTTCTGAACTTAATAAGTATGAGGACAGTCTCCGAAAAAAAGCCAATGAAAAAGCAGATTCATACAAAGATGAAATCTTGGAAAAGGCAGGCAAACAAGCTACAAAATCTATTGATTCCAATATCCTAAATAAAGCTAAAGATATATTGAAAAATCCTTTGGATAGTATTAAAAAACCAGGTGATAAAGTAGACGTAGATGATATTAAAAATAAAATGAAAGAATGGAATCCATTTAAAAAAGAAAAGAAGTAACTCATTGCTAAGTTACTTCTTTTCTTTTATCTAAGGTTTTAAATTTATTTACCAGCTTGTAGTTTAATCCTTTAGTAATTTACAAAATTAACTGATAATTCAAATCATTAAAAATAGTTCTTTAATATTGTAATTTAAGACTGAGTACATTTTGAGAAAGATCAAAACCCATTTGGAAACCGATGTCAATACTTGTTCGAAAATAGGCCGCAGAGAATAAATCAACATAAGCTGCTTCTTTTGCCATAATATTAAATGACTCAAAATAACGTTTACTCTCACGTAAATTTGCCCTTGATGATTGTGTGTAATCCATGAAAGAAGTTCTGTAGCCAAAGTAATTTCCAAATAACTCTGAACAAGCACTGTAAACAAGTGCATTCTCAGAAACAAAATCAGGAACAGGGTTACATGAATAATCTGGTATAAAATATCTGTTTATATTTTGTTTAATATAACTAGAAGGTCTTAATAAATTATAGGTGTACTTTGTTTTCCAACTCAATATATATCCATCATAAATCGTTATTGCCATTCTTACATAAAGTTCCAACGTTTGGTCTAAGCGCAAGCCTTTATCTTCACATAACTGTAACATCAATAACAAATTATGATTTAAAGCAGTAGCTTCATGATCTTTAGCCTGATTCCAATACTCATAATGCTCTCTTTGTGAAGCTGACAAATTATTGGTCATGTTATATACCTCCACCGCTTCTGAATACATGATCGAAGATTGAGACGTATTGTATAATAATAAGCGAGATGGCAAAATACCTACTACGTTCTCCACTAAAGCAGGAGTTGTTTCACCCCAATAGGGCAACAATAATTTAGCTGAATAATCTGGAGGAGTAGGAATCCAACAACCTTCCTTGGAAGGCAATGAAAACACTGGATAATTATTTAAGTGAGCATCCGAACGACCATCCAAAAGTGAATAATCCCGAATTTTCCAACCAATTTCATTGCCTAGTTCTTTAGAGTTGCGAATAATTTCTTCGTTTAACTCATTGGATGCAATTTTAACATATTTATCTCTTAACTGTGTAATTCGTTCTAAATTCTGAGTACCGGAGGCCTTAAATAGCTCGGTTGCTACAATAGCAAGTGCATGATTCGAAACAATCATCCAATTATAGTTCTTTGATTGATCTGCAACTGGTAATGTGGTTTGAAAATTTGCCAATCGAACTTGTAACGTTTGATAATTTCTTAAACCGGGCAATAAAGCTTCATACATAGTCAAAGCCATATAATAATGAGCTCTGCTTGAAATCAAGTCATTAAATCCATTACAAGCATTGCTTAGATCAATTGACAAACTCGTCCAATCCTGGACTAAAGTCGGATCCGCATTGTTAATAAAAGGATTATTAGTAATCTGGGTGGATTCTTTTTGACATGAAGTCATTAAGAAAAAGGCAATTAAACAAATCATGCCTTTCAGCGAGGTTCTTATAAAGGTCATACTCAATGGTTTTACAAAATACATGATAACAACGTTATCAGTCACAAATATATTATAATTATTTATAATATATAAAAGACAGTAATAAATTTTAAACCATTTGTACCAATCTAATCGTTTGTTTTATTCGTTCTCTTTGATAGTCAACAACTTATCCATTATATCACTAAGTTGTTCAGCCCCTATTTTTTTTGTCAAAATTTTCTTGTTTTTATCAAGAATGTAAATTTGGGGGGTGGTTTTTAGGTCGTAAATAACTTTAAATCTTGACAAATGTAAGGGATCTGTAGCATTTATCCAACTTCCCATATTCATACTTTCAACACTTTCCCAACAAGTTTTCTCATCCTGGCCTGTCTTAGTACAAACTGCTAAAATTTCTACTCCCTTGGTTTTGAACTTGTTATAAAAATCAACAATGTAATGCATTGATTTTTTACAATGTCCGCAATCTGGTGCCCAGAATAATAACACAAGATATGGCGATTTTATTTCATGCATCCGAATTGGACTTGAATCTTTCGTAAATACTCTAATATCCGGAGCAATTCGGTCTATTAGTAATGGTTTTAAAGATTTGGCATCATTAACCATTTTAGCCAGATTTTCTTTATCCATCCAACTGGCCTTTCCATTTGCATAAAAATTCTCTACTAAGTAAACATAAACACCATCCATGCCCACATACTTAGAATTTGCATATGAATTTAAGTAATGGGATAACAAAAATTTCAAATTTTCTGAATTTGCAACGCAACTATTTAATATATAGTCAAGTGCTGCACTGATTGAATCAGGGTGTTGAACAGTTAATTTCTCAATATAACGATCAATTTTTTGGAAATATAAAGGAATCCGTACCCCTCGATCATCTTTAAAATCAAAATGATCAAAATAGTGGGATTTGTAATAATTAAATATAGCTATATCCCTTTTTTCCGCTGGCAACTTACTAAAATCTGGTATTTCAACATCTAAACTCGAACGAATAATTAAACTTAATAAACTTGTTGGTTGCTTTGAGAGTATATCTTGCTGATACACTTTGACTTCTAAATCAAATTGATTTAACTTGGTTTCAAATTGTTTTATTTTAAAAGAATCTTTTTCAAGCTTAAGCTGCTTTGAAAAAGAATCCGCAAGAATTCGTCTGCTAGAAATAAAATCAACATATTTTTCAAATTCTTCATTTAATTTAGAAGATTTAAATTCTAAATGCTCCGTAAGGTTATTCAATTGAGTATGAATACTAAACGATTGTTTGCCGCCATCAATTAAAAACTGAAAGAAATCATGGGTTGGCAAGACTACAATCAAATACATTCCCGCCTCAAGAACAGAATCTCCTTTAAATACAAATCCTTCTTTTGTCCGAAAAGCAGTGTCTCTGATATACTGTTTGTCGCCAAAATGATAACCAAGTAAAAGTGTATCATTTGTATAACCTGAAATATCTACTCTGATTTTATAACCTTCAGCAAAGGATCCAGTCATTGAAACGACCCAAACGATCCAAGCAATTATGCAACGAAAATTAACCATCATAATCGAATTTTAAACAAAATTAATGCAGGTTAAAGTACTTCAAACTATAATAACATTACTTTAACCACAATGACTCAAGGATTCATAGCAATTCATAATCTTTTCTCCAATTGCTCGGTCACTAAACTTGGAAATAGCATCAACAGAAATATTCTTAGTCGAATACCTGTGCCTGCTTACGTAAAACTCCTCAAGTGTCTTTTTTAATTTAACCTTGTCATTAACAGGGATTAAAATACCATTTTCAGGAGAAATGACTTCTGCAATCCCCCCTACTTCCGTACTGATTACCGGAGTCCCACAGCATAATGACTCAGCTATGACACAAGGCATATTTTCTTTATTGCTAAATAAAACAAAAACATCCGCTGCCTGATAACAACGAGCCAAATCAACTGGATCCAATTTTCCCAATAAACGGACATAAGGCTCCAATTTGTTTTGAGTTATAAAATCCTGAATCAATTGCTTGTCTTGTCCATAACCAACCAAATCAAGTACAATTGGAAAAACTTGCTGTTTAAACGTCAACATCACCTCTAGAATTCCTGTAATATTTTTATGTTCATTTTTAAACTCTGAAACATGAAGGCATTTCAATTCTAAAGTGGGCTTTTTGGGTTTATCAAAATAAATGAACGTATCCACATTATTGTAAACAACTAAATAATTTGAATTAATCAAGCCATACCGCATCATTCCATTTTTTAAATTATCTGAAACTGCAATTATAGCATCTGCCTTCCTAACAATATACCTCCTGATTAGATTCTTAAAATCATTTTTTAACCTCGTGTGAGTATCTGTAAACTGGGTGCTGTGCTCTGTTATAACATATGGAATCGAATAAACAAACTTATAATAGAGTGCTACTAAAGCGGGTCTAAGCAAAACATGAACATGGATTGCATAGGGTTTTCCAAATTCATGAAATAGTTGCCTGCAATATTTAAGCATTAAATAATAGTAAACAAATAATTTAATAATTTTATCTATACTATTAATTCCTAAGTACCTTTTTTTATAATAGATTAAATGGATTTCATTTGAATCTTGCGTCTTAACATTAGAATAATAACATGAACCAGGAATGACTCTGGATGTGCTCCTAAGATAAATGATCTTAGCGCTATGTTTATATGAAGAACATTGAATATGGCGAAGAACAAAGACACCTTCCAGATTATCATCCTCATTTGGAAACCATTTTGGTAAATGCAAGATATAGGAAGCCATTACAAGAATCGTATCAACTAGATATTCTATGTCCGGCCAAATGATAAAGCACAGCCATTCGGATTGCTACTCCATTTTCAACTTGATCTAATATTATTGAATATTCTGAATCTGCAGCATCTGAATTTAACTCGACACCTCGATTAATTGGTCCCGGATGCATTAATACAATTTTTTTTGATAATAAATCCAACTCCTTCTTTGACACCCCAAAAAATTGGCTGTATTCTCTTGCAGAAGGAAAATATTGTAATTCCATTCGTTCTGTTTGAATCCTTAAAACATTTGCAACATCACACCAATTTAAAATCTTCTGAAGATTAAATTCAACTTCTACACCTAATGCTTCTATGTATTTTGGAATTAAAGTTGGCGGGCCACAAACTTTAACTTTTGCTCCCAATTTTTTTAAGCAAAGAATATTAGACAAGGCTACTCTACTGTGAAGAATATCGCCAATTAATGCAACTTTTACATTATTAATGGTGCCTAAAGCTTCTTGAATTGAAAATGCATCCAGCAACGCTTGAGTTGGGTGCTCGTGTGTTCCATCTCCAGCATTTACTATAGTAGCGGGAACTTTTTCTGATAAAAATTTGGCAGCGCCAACTGCTGCATGTCGTAACACAATAATATCAACTTTCATTGCAAGGATATTCTGAACCGTATCCAATAAACTCTCCCCTTTTGAAACCGAAGAGCCGCTTGCAGAAAAATTAATAACATCCGCTGAAAGTCTTTTTTCAGCTAACTCAAAAGACATTCTGGTTCTTGTTGAATTCTCAAAAAATAAATTAGCGATCGTAATGTCCCTTAAGGAAGGCACCTTTTTAATCGGTCTTTGTAAAACTTCTTTAAACTGCTTGCCAGTTTCCAATAACAATTTGATATCAGAAACTGAAAGATCTCTGATTCCAATTAGATGCCTTGTGCTTATTTTTTGATCAGTCATTTATAAAATATTATTCACGTTCTTCTTCATAAAACAAAACGCGATCCGTGCCTTTTTCTTCAGCCCAATCAACTTTTACATATGAATTATCCAATGCATCTACCCGGATTCCATAATAATCTGCCTGGATAGGAACTTGCCTGTTAAAATGTCTGTCGATCAATACAAGTAATTCTGTCTTAATGGGCCTTCCATAATTTTGAATTTCTTGCAATGCTGCCTGAATGGTTCTACCTGTATATAAAACATCATCCACTAATATTACACGTTTTGATTCGACCAAAAAATTAATTTCAGTGGGATAAGATGGTTGCAACTTGAAATTTGTTTTAAAATCATCCCTTGAAAATGTAATATCAATTTTACCAAATTCCAATGAATTTAATGGATTGAGTGCTTTTAATTTATTATAAAGTCGCGCAGCCAACAAAGCTCCTTTATGTTGAATGCCAATTAAACAGCTGTTTGAAAAGCCATCATGTTGTTCGATCAATTGATAACAAAGCCTGTCAAGAGCAATATTCATTGCTTCTTCAGAAAGTATAACTTTGGCTCTTTTGCTCATATAAAAATCTATTTATCCTGAGATTTCTGCCAGGAATCCTTTAAATTGACAGTACGATTAAATACTAAATGTTCAGAATTTGAAGTGATATCTGTTGTAAAATAAGCCTTTCGAATAAATTGAAAATAATCGCCCACCTTGGATGTTTTCAAAAATGGCTCTACCTTAACATCTGTCAGCTTAATTAAAGAAACTTGATTAATGAATGTTTTAAAATCTTCTTCATGATCATCCGGATCCGCCACTGTAAACAAACGATCGTACAATCGCAATTCAGCACCGATCGCATGGGTATCCTCTACCCAATGAATCGTTGATTTTGGCTTTAAACCTGATTGATCCTGACCACTTTTACTATTATGAAAATACGTACAATGCAATTCAATGATGTTTCCATTGGCATCCTTTAAAATATCTTCACATTTGATAATATAAGCTCCTTTTAACCGAACCATACCGTTCTTCGTTAGGCGAAAAAACTTGTCAACAGGATTTTCCATAAAATCCTCTTGCTCAATATATAGTACTTTTCCAAATGGAACCAGCCTTTTACCTGAGCTTGGATCTTCAGGATTATTCTCTATTTCTAAAAATTCAATCTGCTCTTCATAATTTGTCAGAACTACACGCAATGGTTCAAAGATAGCCATAACACGGGTAGCTCTCTTATTTAAATCTTCTCGAACAGCAAATTCCAATAATGCCAAATCTATTACATTATCCCTCCTAGCGATTCCAACTAAATTTGTGAAATGACGAATCGATTCGGGGGTGTAGCCCCGTCTTCTCATTCCACTAAGTGTAGGCATCCTAGGATCATCCCAACCATCAACATAATTTTCTCGTACTAATTGAAGTAATTTGCGTTTACTCATTACCGTATAACTCAAATTCAATCTTGCAAACTCAATTTGCTGAGAAGGAAATATTCCTAAATTTTCAATAAACCAATTATACAATGGTCTATGATTTTCAAACTCAAGTGTACAAATGGAATGCGTGATCCCTTCAATTGAATCTGACTGGCCATGCGCAAAATCATACATTGGATATATGCACCATTCTGAACCTGTTCGGTGGTGTGGCTTGTAAAGAATTCGATATAAAATTGGATCCCGCATATGCATATTTGAAGAACTCATATCAATTTTCGCTCTGAGTACCTTCTCCCCTTCCAGAAATTTACCATCTCGCATTTGGGTAAATAATTCGAGATTATCTTCAATCGTACGATTTCTATATGGACTATCTACTCCAACTTCAGATGAGCCTTTTTTATGTTTTGCAATATCATCAGCACTTAAATCGTCTACATAGGCTTTTCCCTTCTTAATTAATTGAATTGCAAATTGATACAATTGCTCAAAATAATCACTGGCATAAAATTCCCGATCTTCCCAACTAAATCCAAGCCATTGAATGTCTTGTTTAATAGAATCAACATATTCCGTGTCTTCAGTAACAGGATTCGTATCGTCGAATCTTAAATTAGTTTTTCCTTTGTATTTCAGTGCCAAACCAAAATTAAGACAAATGGATTTGGCATGACCAATATGCAGATAGCCATTTGGCTCCGGAGGAAATCTAGTATGAACTCTTCCTCCATGTTTGCCATTTCGGATATCTTCCTCTATTAATTCCTCGATAAAATTCAATGATTTATTTACGCCTTCATCCATAATTTCAATTTACATTCTTTCTGGCAGATTGATTCCAAGACAACTCATCCCGTGCAAAATAAACTTTGCCACATTCTCACTAATCATCAATCTAAAATTTTTTAATTCTGTAGTTTCTGCATTTAAAATCCTATAATCATGATAATATTTATGAAAATCTTTAGCCAATTGGTATAAATAATTTGAAAGTTGGGCTGGATCAAATGATTCAGCTGATTCAAATAATGTTTTATTATAACTATTCATTGAACGGATTAAGTTTTTTTCCGCACGTTCAATTTTAATTGGCTTTGGTGTATCATCATCGCATGTTGACTTTCGTAATATAGATTTTATTCTAACATAGGCATTCACAATATATGGACCCGTATGACCTTGCATGTCTACAGATTCTTTAGGGTCGAAAATCATACGTTTCTTATATGAAACTTTTAAAATAAAATATTTCAAGGCCGCTAATGCAATATCGGTACAAATTTTACTTCGTTGCTCCGGCAACAGGGATGCAATTTCACCTCGCTCTTCTGCCATGGTTGTGGCCTCAATAATAACTTCCTCAATTAAGTCATCAGCATCAACCACAGTTCCTTCTCTGGACTTCATTTTACCAGTGGGTAAGTCGACCATACCATATGAACAATGGTACAAACTACCTGCATAGGGTTCTTTTAACTTCTTTACAGTTTCAAAAAGAACTTTAAAATGATAGTCTTGCTCATCAGCCACAATATAAATATACTTATCTGAATGATGCCTTTCATAACGTTGCCGAATGGTTCCAAGATCCTGTGTAATATATACGGAAGTTCCATCACTTCTAAGAACAAGTTTGTTATCCAACCCAACATCTTCCAAATTCACCCAAACAGATTGATCCGGTAATTGATAAAAAACACCTTGACTCAACCCATACTCAACGATATCTTTTCCTAGCAAATAGGTGTTTGATTCATAATATATAAAATCAAAAGAAACATTTAATTTATTGAACGTTTCATTAAATCCTTTATAAACCCAATCATTCATTTTTTTCCAAAGCGAACGTGTTTCCTCATCATGATGTTCCCATTTCAAAAGCATATCCCGAACTTCTTTACCCAACTCACTGTAATTGTTAAAGTAGTCATTTTTATACCTTTTAAAAAAATCGACTAGAGATTCTTCTTTTTTTAAATTTGATGAAATAACTGCTTGGGCTTCAATAGATGCTTGCCATTTCAGATATTCATCATTTAACTTTCTGTCAAACAAAACATAGTAATCTCCAACAAAATGATCTGATTTAATTCCTGTAGAATCCGGGGTATCATTGTTTGAATATTTTTTCCAAGCAAGCATACTTTTGCATATTGCAACACCACGATCATTCACAACCTGTGTAGTTTCAACCTGATGTCCAATGGCTTTTAAAATGTTTGTCAAGGACCATCCAAGTAAAATGTTTCTAATGTGACCTAAGTGAAGAGGTTTGTTTGTATTTGGAGAACAATATTCTACTAAATATTTTTGAGGCACCGGTGTTTTATTTACCAATTCCTCTTGACGCAATCGATAAATTCGAGAATTTTCAGCAATCCAGAATGAATCGTCTAATGAAAAATTGAAAAAGCCCTTTATAATTGAAAAAGACGAAATAGAATGATTTTCCAATAAATAATTACCAATTTTAAAGCCAATTTCATCAGGCTTCATGCCAAGTTTCTTTGCCCATGGAAATAATACAAAGGTAAAATCCGCATCAAACTCTGAAGAACAATTTAAAATAGCGAATTCCGACTTGTCTCCACTATAATTAAGAACAGTAGTAAATGCATGTTGAAAAAGGGCCGAAAGCATATCCATTCAAACCCCAAATTTACAAATTAAAAGCGAAAAAAGCTGAAAAATGTTTGCCCATAATTTCGAACTTGCCAAAAATGGGAATGTTTCGTAAAATCATGTTGTGGATTATGCTCTAATACGAAAAAACCATCCGGCATAACAATATTGACGTCCACAATTAAATCCGGTATCTTTGACAGCGTTGGCAATGGGTATGGCGGTCCAGCAAATACATAATTAAATTGCTTATTACATGATTTAACAAAATGCAAATAATCAGCATTTACAAATTCAATAAATTGAATAATTTGGAATGATGCGGCTGTCTTTTTGACAAACTCCATACAAGGCTTGTGTAAATCAACATAACATGCATTCGTACACCCTCTTGAAATCATTTCATACGTATGCGCACCAGTTCCTCCAAATAAGTCTAACATCCTGGTATTTTCAAAATCTAGTAGATTCGTTAATATATTAAACAAAGCTTCTCGGGAAATATCGGTAGTTGGCCTGGTAGGCCAGTTTTTTGCAGGAGGATTAAACACTCTGCCTTTGAGAAAACCACCAGAAATCCGCATAGGAATTACGAATTAAAAAAACTAAATCCTTGAATCGTTTTTACATTGCTAAAATAAATACGCAATAATCTACTAATTTGAGATTCACCTGTCACTTTACCATATAACTGGATGTTTTGATTTTCATTTTCAAGCCCAATTGATTGAATTATTTGCAATATGTGATATAATAAATCTTCAGGGGTATCAAACTTTATTATATTTACAAATACAGGGTCTGCAATTTGCATGATATAAATAAATGAAACATTATTCCAAATATAAATATTAATACCATTGTGACTGTTAAATTGATTGGAGAATTCTGAAATATGATTTAGTTTCAAGTTCTGATTGCTAATAACTGCTACAATTTTTTCAGGAATACAAAACTGATACTTTAAATAATTTGCAGTATCCGCATGACTTAATACCGTTTCATTTGGATATACTGGAAACAGGGATTCGATTTTTAAATTTAAATGTTCAGATGCAATATGAAATTTAGAAGTCATTGAAATGGCTCGACCTGAGTCTATAAAATAAGGATAATTTGAGTTCATATTAAAGAATTCTTTCAAGAATAAACCAATGAATTAAAATTTCTAATGCAAGGATATTAATTTTACCTGACTTTTTAATGTTATTAACAAACAATGTCAAAAATCATTATTCTAGCAATAGAATCCTCCTGTGATGATACTTCGGTATCCGTTATCATTGATGGAGAAATTAAATCAAACTTAATTAGTTCTCAATGGATCCATATGCAATATGGCGGTGTCGTTCCAGAAGCCGCTTCGCGTCAACATGTTGAAACCATCGTTTCCTTGTGTGACCAGGCTTTGAAAGGAGCTGCTATATCCTTGCAAAGTCTCAGTGCAATCGCTATTACCAGGGGTCCGGGTTTGATGGGATCGCTTTTAGTCGGAATTAGTTTTGCCAAATCTTTAAGTCTTTGCCTTAATATTCCTTTAATTGAAGTAAATCATTTACATGCCCACGTTTTGTCATTATTTATTGATCAAAAGCCAATACTCCCACTCGTATGCTTGACCGTTTCAGGCGGACATACCCAATTGCTTTTAGTTTCTGAAAATTTTAAAATTGAGTTACTTGGTCAAACTTTGGATGATGCTGCTGGTGAAGCAATTGATAAAACTGGAAAATTATTAGGCTTGGGATATCCTGCTGGCCCAGAAATGGATAAATTGGCTTTAACGGGTCTACCAAAATTTAAATTCCCAATTGCAAAAGTAAATGACTTTAATTTCAGTTTTAGCGGATTAAAAACGAGTGTTTTATATTTTCTAAGAGATAAACTAGACTCAAACAAAGAATTTATAAATGAAAATCTACCTGATTTATGTGCTTCAATTCAAGATAATATCGTAAAAAGTCTTTTAAATAAATTAGAAACAGCAGCAATTGCGCAAAATGCGATCTCAATAGGAATTGCAGGCGGCGTTTCAGCCAATTCTCAATTGAGAAAGGAAATTTCACAATTATGCGAGAAATACAATTGGAATTGTTGCATTCCGAAAATGAGCTATTGCACGGACAATGCTGCGATGATAGCAATCGCAGGCTACCATAAATATTTAAATGCAGAATTTAGCGATGATCATTTTTTACCTTTAGCTCGATATCCTATTATTTAAACACAACGATAGTAACTCCTGCACCTCCACTATCCTCCTCCGGCTGGTAAAATGAGTTGATAAATTTCAATTTTTTTAGTTGCTTATGTATTGCGGATTTTAAAACCCCAGATCCCTTTCCATGAAGAATTTTAGCATCTTTTAAACTTGATAATAATGCTTGATCCAAATAGTTCTCCAATGCTTGAATGGCATGCTCTACCTTCTGACCTCTTAAATCAATGGTACCAGGCAAACTTGCATTCTTGTCAATCAACTGATAATTTACTTTGGGCTTATTGTCAACAAGGAGGCTCTGTTTTTCTAAAATCAACTCCTCTTTATTCAGTTCAATTGTAAAGAACTCTGTATAAACTTTTGCTTTTTTTTCAGAAATTTCCTGAACGACTCCAGAAAGTCCTTGCTTTAATAAAATAACCTTGTCTCCTGGTTTAATTAATGCAGACCCATAGTCTGACTTAACCATATGATAATAATCGTGCTCAGCTTGATTCCATTCACCAGCCAATTTTTTTTCTTTACTTTTAGTTCGTTCCAATTGATTTTTCGCTTCAACATAATCCATCTTTTCCTTTATCTCATTTAATATGGTATGATTCTCTTTCCTTAATTCTAGATTTTTTTGATATTCAATCTGTTTACTGTCCATCTTTAATTTCAAGCGTTTTAACTCATGTTGCTTCTGCATGGCTTCATAGGCTTTAATTAATTTATTCAAAGTGTCTATTTTCGCTTTATAATCTGCCACTGTTTTTTCAAGTTGAATCTTTTCCATTTCCATTTTAGCTAAAAGATCCTCCATTTTCACTAAATCAGAACCTACAATCTCTTTTGCATAATTTATAATCTTCTTAGGAAATTGCATTTTTCTGGCAATGTCTAAAGCATACGAACTTCCCGGCTTTCCAATTTGCAATTTATATAAAGGAATCATTTTGACTTCATCATAAAGCATTGAACCGTTCTGAATGCCCTTATTTGTATGCGCAAATGATTTTAAATTTGAATAATGGGTTGTGATTACTCCAAATACTTTTAAATTTATCAGCTCCTTTAAGACAGACTCAGCAATTGCGCCACCAATTTTAGGCTCAGTTCCGCTTCCCAATTCATCCATTAATACTAAAGACGAATCATCTGCTTCTAAAACCAATTTTTTCATGTAACGTAATTTAGCAGAATAGGTACTTAAACCTTCATCCAATGATTGCCAATCACCAATATCAACCCATATTTTATCAAATAGACAAAAACTAGATTTTTTTGAAACCGGAATTAAAAATCCTTTTTGCAACATGAGTTGTAATAATCCAATTGTTTTTAAAACGATTGTCTTGCCTCCAGCATTCGGACCTGAGATTAAAAGGATTTTGTGTTGCTCATCTAACAAAATATCCATTGGAATTGGCTTGGAATCTTGTTGCTGAAACTTGTGAAGCAATAAGGGATGAAAGCCAGAAATAAGATGAAGTAATTTATTGCTATTTAGAGATGGCTTAATGCCATTGATGCTGTTTGCATAATGGGCTTTAGCCAGGAGGATATCCATTGCTAAAACCTTATCATAAGCAATTTCAAAAAATTCAAGATAAGGCCTAATAGCAGCACAAAGAATGGACAGAATTTTATTAATTTCGCGCTGTTCTTTAAATGAAAGATCAATTAGTTTATTGTTTAACTCAAAACAAACTTGGGGTTCAATAAAAACGGTCTTTCCACTATCAGATTCCCCCAGTACCAATCCGCTTATTTTCCGTTTATGCTCAGCAAGTACTCTTAATACAAATCTCCCATCACGGATGGATTCTTCTCCTTCCGCTAAATACAACTTTGCTCTATATATTTCAAGTTCTTTTTTAAATGCTGAATAAATTGATCGATTTAACTTTAGACGTTCATTTCGTATAGATTGCAATTCTTCAGATGCATCGTCACGTAACTGATAATTTTCATCAAAAATTCGTTTAATTGAAATAAGAGGTTTCGTTAAGTCAGGAAATCCCTCAATAAAGGCAACTAGGTTTTTAAATACAAGAAAGGTCGGAACTGAAGCTTTCTGCTTCACCTCTTGATTATTAATAATTACCTTAACCAATCGAAGTATTGAATCAACCGAAATCTCAATACCCGGAATTTTCAATCTAGTTAAATCATCTTGTATGGATTGAAAATTTACCAAATTCAAAGCATGCATTTTAATTGCTTGCGCTAATTCATCTAAGACATCCAACTCCAGATGAATGCTATCTGAAAACGGCTCGTAAATTAAATCTTGCAATGCGGTCTTAGCTTGATCAGAAACAGCATAATCTGCTGTCAATTGGATAACTTTGTCAAACTCAAGTAAAAATTGAGATTTAACAAAAACTGAACTGGCCAAGTATCTTTTATTCAATGCTATTCTTATTTCTGGTTTTTGCCTTCGAATTTAATTCTTTTTTAAAATCAAAAAATGAATCGAATTCCTTTCTATAGCTTATTCCTGTTCCTATTTTATGTTTCAATCCTTCAATTGATTCATCTCCCCGATAATAAATACGCAGCTTTAATCCAGGAACCGGGGTGTTCCACTCAATAATGCTCTCTGGATTAAAATAAGAATTTCCATATATGGAAGAACTGGAGGATTTGTAATTTCCTCCTAGGGTCACAATCCATTGGTCATTCCAGAGTCTGTGTTTTAAACTAAATACGACTTCACCTTCATTAAATTTGGAGCTTCCTGGTATGGTGTTATCAAAGTCATATCCAATATTAAAATCAACACCAGAAATAAAATTAACATCATCAAATGCATTGCTTAATAAGCTCGTGACAAAAAGTGAAAATTGATTAGACAACATTTCACTCATTGTATTAATTGTAGTAGTGCTTAAATTTGAACCAATTTCAGTTGGATCAAATGAATTTAAAAACGTACGAAGGACCAATAAGCCAAAAACCTGTTGATTAAGTTGATCCTGATTTGTACGTAAATAACGAATTTTATTATCAGCAAAATTCTTCAATTGCCCGGTCAAGTCAGGCATATCAATATCAAACCGAATGTCAGGTAGCAACAGAGAACCTGTTAGCAACATTTTCAATTTAACCTCTGTTCTGCGTTTTGCCTCTTCAATCAACCGTTGATCAGCAGCCAAATACTCTTGAATAAGAATATACGGCGATGTTGAAAGGCCTTCATATACCGCTTCAAGCTGAATGGTTGCATTTAATGGATCTCCTGTCCAATTTATAGTTCCGCCTCTTGCAATTGCAAAAGGCTTATTCACAAAATTATAAAGGGTAAACAAATACTCACCCTGTTCCACCTCATACAAACCACTAACCGTAAACAATCCTGTTCTAAGGCTTTTAATGGATAAATTTCCTCGTCCGGTACCTCTTAATATATCACCGGCCAATTCATCAAAAATTATTGAAATGTCTGCATCCTCCGTAATGGTTAATTGCATATTCATATTTAACCCAATGATTGATGGCACAATCGGCTTAATTACTGAATCAACTTGGACAGTTCTTGAAGAAAATTTTACAAACTTAGATTCTGTTGCTACTTGTTCGTACGTAACTGGAATATTAAACTTAGTGCCCTTAAGACTGGTGACTTTTACATCCATATCCATTGCGCTAAAAGGTCCGAAAAAATTGACATCAATCTTTCCAATTCCATAGCCATAATAAAAGAGATTCTCACCTTTTTTAGTACCAAATATTAAGGCTTAGCCGAGACCAATTTAACATTTGCTGCGAAAGTTTTAAAATGATTATGAGTAAGTTTTCCGTCAAGCTTGATTGGATTTCTAAACTTATCCATAATCTCTAGGTTTTCAAATAAAATTTCATTTTCCTTAAATACAATAGGTTGATTTTCAAACAGCACTGGTACACCTAAATAATTTATAAAAGTGCTCCCTTGAACTGCTTTCAAGTTACCAATTAAAGATAAATTTCCATTGACTCCATAAAATTTAAGTCTTCCATTGGCTACACCCGTAGTTTTTGAAATCGAACTTATGAAATTTTCCAGAAACTTAAAAGGAAATGCTTTGACATCCAAATCGATACTAAAGTCATATGGCTTATATTGATAATTAGTTTTGACAATGGGTATATTTATGGATCCTTTTCCACTAATTACATGCTCCTGGAAAACATTTTCAACTTGAATGTCCCATGGCTTCATGATATCATATGCATTGAAACTCAAATTAAATGGACCAAAATTATCTTTATTGAAATGAAGTTGAAAAAAATTAAATCTACCAGTAATCTCTTTAATATTCCTAATATCAGGAATTTCAATATTAGCGGAAAACAACCCAGAAAAAGAAATCGTCTTGTTTCTAATAAATTGGTTTACAAATGCAATATCAAATCCATCTGACTTTAACATAAGTCCTTTTAAATCTATATCCCGGATACTTAAATAATGCAAAGAATCGCTTAACTCAAAATTACTAACTTGAAGACCTTTCCTGGATTTTTGAATTATATTTGTTTCATCAATTATCCAACGAGAATTATTAAAAAAAGATCCTTATTTAATACCTGTAAAGCAAATCGATCCTGACTATAATTAATGTTTGAATTAATATTTGCTAAAACTTTAGTATTCAGTGTATCAAAAAGTAAAAATGAAATTTTACCCGTAGAATCAAATAAATTGCCGACACATTTAAAATTGCCAGTCCGTCTTATTCCATTAAAATTAATATAATCAGAGGTAATCACGGTGCTCAAATTCTTTTGTGAGCCAATTACCAAACTAAACTTATCAAATTTAAGCGATTTGTATTTAAGATCAAAGCGGTTTGAATGCAGTTCAAAATCCCTGGTATTGCTGTTTACAGAAAAATCAAAGTCAGAAAAATCCATTTCAAAAGGCAATTTTATAATTTTAGACAAACTTCTGGAGTCCTTGATGTATAGACTCCCTGACCCAACCAACGAAGGGTATTGTGATTTCCCCTTCATGTGAAGCAAACTATCTAAAATTGGATATTTTGATACTATTAAACTTTTTAAATCCCCTATGACCTTTGCCAGTTGAAATTTACCTTCAAATTGAAAATCGGCAAAATCTGAAAATAGCTCAATTCTATTTTTACCAGCTTGATCCGTTGAATTAAATGTAAAATTCCTTAAATACAACTTGTCGCCATTGATACTAATATTAGAATTTGTTATATTTAGATTACCCGATAAATTTTTATTCTTCGCAAGTCTAACATTCATTTTTACTTTACCTGAATAGGATGTCTCATCATCAAGTAAATTCAGTGCATGAAGGTTCAGTTTTTTGATATCACCTTCTATGCTAATGTCATCAATATCTTCAAATCTAGTAAAACTACCTGTCATATCAACATCGGCATTTTCATCTTTCATTTTTATTGATCCTTGCAACATCGATTTTTTAAAAAATCCAGTTACTGCAATCCCTGTATAGTGATAATCGCGATACACAAATTCATTTAGTTTGCCATCAATGTTGGCAGACAAATTATTTGCTGACAATCCTTTGCCATCAATAATTTTTATATCCGAATTTAAAATGCCAAACTCTTTCTTTTGCAACAAAACGCCTAAATCCAAATTTGAAGTACTAATGCCTCCGCTATATATCGCTTCATGATTTTGGCTTGATGAAAAATTTACTTTAATGTCAGATCGAATGACACCAAGATCCGTGTTAAATGAACCGTATGCCACAAAATCATTTAAATACCCGTCAAATTGACCATTCATTTTAATGCGTCCAAATCGATCATAAGATGCAGGTATGTTATAGCGCTCAAACAATTGCCTCAAAAAGGGTGCTGTTGTTAGTAGTTGATCTATTTTTAAATTTAGAACTAATTTGTCCCTTATAAATAAATTACGAGACCCTACGTTCCCAGTAAAATTAAACTGGTTTGAATAATTAAAGTTAATATTTGATCCTTTCAGGTTATTGAGTTTGCCAAATAGCTTTCCTGTCAAACTAAATGAAGTTCCATTTTTTAAATTAAATTTTTGCAACAAATGATATTTAGGAAACAATTTATCAAAATCCAATAGATCAAATTGGCCTTCTACTAAATTCATTTGAATTAATGTGTTTTTTAAAATCAAGTTTATGCCCTGAATTTGAATAATCTAAAGAACTATTCATTTGAAACCTTAAGGAACTCAATAAAGTTTCAAACAAAAAATCATCAATAAGTAATTGATCATCTTTTAAATTGAAATTCCGAATTGCAGCATTTTTAATGGCAAAATCATCTGAACTTTTTAAATTCAGATTCAAGAACTCAATATGATCCAATTGCTCACCATGAAATATATTTTTAGAAGTGAGATTTAAATTTGAAAACTTTAAGCCTTTTTCACTTGTATATAAAGAATCTTTTAAATTTAAAACACCATTATTTATGTTTAAAAATCTCAAATAAACACTTGGGTTAATTTTACAACTATCAAATGCAGATATATGATTCTCTATTTGTTTATCTTGTACAGGATGAAATTTATCATAAGTGACAATAGGATTATCCAGCAATAATTTCCTAATACTAAAATACTGAATATTATAATTAAGCGAATCTACAAGCAAGTCCAATTTGGTAAAGGACATATAAAGTGATTGCTTCGAATCCAGATAGCTGGCTTTGGTGTTTTTTAGTATTAAATGGTTTATATTAAATTGAAATGGGTCTTTAGCCTTTGAATCTGAATTCCTAAACTTAGAAATAAAAAGATTTAAATTTGAATTCGACTCTCCTTCATATACCTTTAATTTCAGCACAACTGAATCGCACTCGATATCATCTACAAACAACTTTCTTGAAAATACAGACCGCAAACTCTTTAACAAACCAATATGAACATCTCTAGCATAAAACAGGGTGTCTTTATGGTGATCTCTAATAAGAAAAGCACCTTTAAATCCATTAAAAGGGTCTAAATAGAATGAATTAATTTCAAGATCCTGGTTATACGATTTTTTTAGAAAATCAACCAACCAATTGCGCGACCAATCTTGAACGAATTCTGCTCTAAGTAAGAGAATGAACATAAAAATAAACATCAAAACAATTCCTAAAAATTTCAATAGGTATTCCAGTGCCTTTACAGATATGTTTTGCAATGCTTTACTATGTGCGACTGGCGTACTCATTAATAGTTCAGAACTTAGGATTGTTGATTATCAAAATAATTGGGATCCTGTATTGCATAAAATACATTGAGCATTTGGGTAGTCTCCTTGACGTCATGGACCCTAAGTATAGTACAAGAATTTAAAAGAGCATAAAAAGCTGCAACGATGCTCCCGATTAATGCATCTGATGCAGAAGAATTGGTTATTTTCCAAATCATACTTTTCCGCGAAACGCCAATTAACAAAGGTTTTTCTAATATTTTAAACAAATAAATAGTTCGTAAGAGTTCATAATTATCCTGAAGTTTTTTTGAAAATCCGAAACCTGGATCTATGATTAGTTTATGAAGTCCCATCGTTTTAAAGAAACAAATTTTTTGTTGGAAGTATTTCAGTACATCATCAACGACATTTAGGTAAGTCGTGTTATCTACATGCTGCATATTTTCAGGAATGCCTTTCATATGCATCGCAATATAGATTGCATGAGATTTGGACATCACCAAGGGTAAGTCTGGGTCAAATGCACCTCCACTTATATCATTGATGAGGTCAGCCCCAATATCTAAACATCTTTGAGCGACTGAAGCCCTCATGGTATCAATCGAGATCGGCAAATCAGGAAAAGCAGCCCTGATTTTTTGTAAAACAGGTATAATTAATTGAATTTCAGCTTCTTCCAAGGGTATTTTTGCCCCGGGCCTACTTGAAAAAGCTCCTATATCTAAAATGTCCATCCCATCCTCAATTTTAGATTCTACCATTTTTAAAGCCTGCATATCTGAATGAGCTATGCTGTCGGGATAAAAGCTTCCAGGATCCAAATTAAGAATCCCCATTACCAGTGGCTTTGCATTTGCTGTGAAAATCTGATCTAAATCCTTCCTATGAGTCATACGGGTCTAAATCCTATGAAAATGAATGAAGAAATAAAGGTAAAGTGAAAATAATTATTTGTATGAAATTGTTTATCAATCGTTTATAAAATTTTAAAGTTTCATTAAAATGTTTAATTTTGCAGTCTATTTCAATATTTAGTTAAGCTTGCACATGAAAATCCAGAAGGCATTCTTTGCCCTTGCTCAAATAATTACCCTTGTATTGCTGTTAGTTGCAAATAGCTTTATTTTGGATTTTATAATGAATATTGAAAATGGGTATGAAAAATCTGCAAATCATTTTGATCTAAAAGAATGCCAAACTAGCCCATCCGGTTTAGTTTTTGGATTTGATCCCAAACATTTTTCAATAGAAACACGAAAAATGCCTTCTGGCAAATCCTTATCTGAGTTATTTAGGAATAATGACATCAATGGGCCTAAATCCGAAAAACTCATTAAAAACATTTCAGAGCTTATCGATTTAAGAAATCTTAGATCCGGAAATACCTATGGGTTCATAGCCTCAAATCCATGCATCGAACCGGATTATTTCATTTATGAAATTGATGCTTCGAAGTATTTAACATGTGAATTAAAAGGAGATCATTGCGTTAACCTCCAATACCGTAACTCCGAATTAAAACGAGAACATGCTTCCGGGATCATTGAATCTTCCCTCTGGAATGCCTTAGAAGGTCAAAATCTATCATTAGATTTAATTGATCAAATGGAAGACGCCTTGTCGTCCTCCGTTGACTTTCACCATGTACAAAGAGGAAATACCTTCAAATTAATATACAATCGCCTATATATCGAAGGAAAACCAACACAATCCGGCGATTTATTAGCAGCATATTTCGAAACAGATTATGGAGAGCATTTTTCTATTTCGTTCAAACCAAACAACAAAAAAGGTTTTTACAATCTAAAAGGGAGCCCAATGGTAAGTCGATTTTTACAAGCACCCGTTCGGTTCTCCAGAATAAGTTCAGGCTTTAATATGCGCCGCTTTCATCCTGTGTTAAAATATTCAAGACCACATTTAGGTACTGATTATGCAGCTCCTATGGGACTCCAATTTTATCTGTTGGGGCCGGAGTCGTTGAAGCAGCATCTTATACTTCAGGTAATGGAAATTTTGTAAAAATAAGACACGATAACACGTATCAAACTCAATACTTGCATATGTCAAAATTTGCAAAAGGCATTCGCAAAGGAACTCCCGTTGGTCAAGGTCAGGTCATTGGATATGTTGGATCTACTGGATTGGCAAGTGGCCCCCATGTGTGTTTTAGATTTTGGAAAAATGGAGTTCAAGTCAATCACAGAAACTTACATTTTCCATCGCCAGATCCTCTACCAAAAAATCAGCTCGAGGAATACTTCAAACATCGTGACAACATAGTCCAGGAATTAAACTCAATACAATTTAGTACTGCTATAAATACGAATAAAAATTCTTAGAAAGAAGTTATTTGATTCTTTTTAAGGTAAATCCAAATGTAGTTCCGAATCCTTCCTTACTTCTCACATGTAGTTTTTGTCCATGTGCTTCTACAATATGCTTTACAATAGACAATCCTAATCCACTGCCACCTGCTTCTCTGGATCTACTCTTATCAACTCTATAAAAACGGTCAAAAACATGTTTAATATGTTCTTCTGGAATGCCAATTCCATTGTCACTTACTTCGATTAAAATTTCCTGATCAAGATCATACAAACTCAACTTAGTAAATCCACCTTCTTTCCCATATTTAATGGAGTTATTGATTAAATTTGTCAAAACGATATGCAGGTATTCTTTGGCAGCTTCTACATGATAATCCAGTTCTGTCCCTTTTTTAAATTTTAGCTTAATGTTTTTGGCTGCTGCCAATGAGGCATTCTCTTCAAATACTTCATCGATTAATTCTCTAATGTTTACTGCATCTAATTCAAGGGTCTCCTGCCCAGATTCTAATTTATAAACAATATTCAAATCATCTATGATTGATTGAAGTCGCTGGGAATTTTTATATGCTTTTTCAAGAAAATTTCTATTCACATTTGGATCTTCCAAGCCCCCATCCAACAAGGTCTGGAGATAGCCTTGAATATTAAATACAGGTGTTTTAAGTTCATGGGAAACATTTCCTATATACTCTTTTCTGTATTTTTCTAAGTGCGTCTGCTGATCCAACTCCATATTCTTTTTAATTATCCAAGATTCGACGTCTTGTTCAATTTGAGTAAACATAGAGGAATCAGATCCATTTGGCATTTGCTTGAATTCACCACCCAACTTGGAATCACTTATTAATTTATAAAGCAACTTAAGTCTTTTCGAAACGAGTGCCGTGATAAATAATTTTAGTGTAATATATGAGATCCCAAATAAGATCCAGAGATAAATAAATATATAAACTGCCTGGCTTGAAATAATGTTTAAGCCGATTAAAAGCAAATAAAACAGTACAAAAACTATAGAAATAATTAAACTAACTATTGCCGAAAATTTCCGAACAGATATGTTTTTTAAAAAGTCATATTTCAAATTTATACCCAACACCCTTAATAGTTTTGATAAAGGAATCATCTAACTTCTCCCTTAATTTGCGAACATGTACATCAATGGTTCGATCGCCAACAATTACTTCTTTACCCCAAATACGATCTAATATCTCATCTCTTTTAAATACTTTCCCAGGATAAGAAGCCAACAAATATAGAAGTAAAAATTCTTTTTTTGCAAACTCCAACCTAATTCCATTAAATAGTACTTCCATTTTTAATGGATTTATACTCAAATTGTCGAAACTGATTATTTGGTCTTCTTCAATGGCCAGGGGATTTAATTTTCTTCTTATGATTGCCTTAATTCGACTAAATAACACTTTTGTTTTAACCGGTTTCTGTATAAAATCATCTCCACCCTGATCCAAAGCTTCAATTTGGGTTTCATCGTCCGTTCGTGCAGTTAAAAAAATAATAGATATGGTAGCCCAATCTGGATGCTTTCTGATTTCCTCGCATGTACGTATTCCATCCATTACGGGCATCATAATATCTAATAATATTAAATCCGGAACTTGTTTTTTTATAGATTCTAAAGCCAACGCCCCATTGGCAGCTGTTTGAACATCGTACCCTTCCTTAATCAAATTATATGAAAGAAAACTCAAGGATGTCCGGCTCGTCATCAACTAATAAAATTTTATACTTAATCATGTTGTTAAAACACTCAAAATGTAAGGATGGATTTAAGTCAATATTAAGAAATTATTAATTATTTTTCGCAGAATCCTTTACAAGCTGGATAATTTGCTTTTCAAGTAGTTCCTGCTCACTAATATTCTTCTTATAGAATTGTTGAATTTGATTAAAATTATCTATACTTAAATTCCTTGTACGTAAGATGTCAATAACTTTTAGAGCCATTATACTGTCCTTTATTGGCCCAGGAAGTTCACTAAACTGAGCATCAACCAGATAAATTTCAGCCATTAAACTTGCAAATTCATTTTTATTGAATTTTAACTCAGATTCTGGAGATTTTTCAGAACACGAAATCATAACACAAACTAAAAATACACTAAACCTTTTAAGAAGCATCATGAATTCAAAATTAACTTTGGAATATAAATGTCTTTAATTTCAAAATCCTTGAAAGATATGGCATGACTAAGCGGTTGATTTACTTCTGTACAAACCACACAACAAGTAGGCACCAACCCTGTATATGGGTTTTTAAACTGGCTTGCCAATTCCTCCAACGTAGGGTTATGACCAAATAGTAAGATTGAGTTCAAGTTGGCCGGAATTTTATTCAAACAATGTATGTAGTCTATTGCAGAACCAAAATACAGCTTTTCATTTTGCACAATTTCCGAATCTTCAAGCCCGATCGTTTTAGCAAAATAGGAGGCTGTTGCCAGTGCCCTTTCAGCTGGACTAGAAATCAAGATTACCTTACCTAAATTTCCAGCATTTGCAAGATAAGCTGCCATTTTTGGAGCTGTTTCTAAACCACGGGCATTCAAAGGCCTTTCTATGTCTGAAAGATTGGCATTATTCCAAGAAGATTTAGCGTGTCGAATAAAATAAACATTCATACTAAAGTATCTCTAATATTGGCCCAAATCTACTAACTTTGCTGGTTAAGTACTAATTCATCGTGCATTCAAGCCGTCATCCATTAAATTTTGAACACATTGACTAC
This sequence comes from Saprospiraceae bacterium, assembly GCA_016712145.1. Taxonomy (NCBI): domain Bacteria; kingdom Pseudomonadati; phylum Bacteroidota; class Saprospiria; order Saprospirales; family Saprospiraceae; species Saprospiraceae bacterium. Next base: position 428,064 of record JADJRO010000001.1, on the reverse strand, counting down.
GAAATTCGAGAGAAGGACTTAGTTTATTTTAAAAACAGCATCGATCAAGGATGTATTAGAAAAGCAAATCAAACCGGTAAATCTCGCTGGAATTATTTAATTAAATTTGAATCCAATCTGGTAGAATTAGAAATCTACTACAATTCTAAAAATATTCGCTCTTTCCAATGTGGATGTGGCGCTAAGTCCCCCGGAAAATATTGCAAACATGCATTAATTGCTTCAATTTGGCATTTTCAGAATATTCATTTAAATGTTACACCCACCTCTGTTAATTTTAAAAATAAATCGCAATCTTTTAGTTCATTCAGCAAAGAAGATCTCAGTTATGTATTAACTGCTCTTTGTCAAAATAATAACAATAACAAACAATGGGTTCACTTCATTCTAACAGGCCGCACCATTACGGAAAAGCCCTATTTAAAATACACCCAACTGCTATTGGAAATCAATCACTTTCTAGAAGCTTCCAGCAAAAATCCTGCAACCAGGATGAAAAACAAATTAGAAGTTCTTGAAGAACTATATCAAATTTCATTTTATCATTACAATCATTCAAATATTGAAGAAGCTACAGAATCACTCTTAGCAGGTATCCATTTTATACATAGTACGGCAGATTATACTATTTTTAAAAATTTCACGAAACTCATCCAGATGAATGATAAGTTTCATACTGCCTTTATACAATTTTGTCAATTAATTGTTGCACCCATTGCTTTAAGTAAAATACATAAACTGACCTATGAATGCGCAACTTCGAAAGATTATCTGGTTTTAACTAGAAATTCAAATCTCTTTGAGCGTTTGTTATTAAAGAAATCTTTTCAACAGCAATTTAACAAAGAGGGATTTGAGCATTTATTGCAAAAAATATATTTTAATATTCCCGATGATTTCAAATACAATATCTTAGATTACTTATATCAAGTTAATTCAGAACAACTAATTCAATTTTTACTGAAGCATGAAATTCAATCAAATTTTTATACCAGTCTTAATTGGCTAAATTCTAGGAAAGTTAGTTTGCCATCAATTTATTTAATTAATTACTATAAAAATATTTATGCGATTGCTGCCCCTGATTTAAAAAAATACATCGGACATCTTTATTTAAATTTATTAAACACGAATGATCAAAATGCACTTGATGTTTTTCTGTTATTATTTTATCAAGATAGCAAAGATCCTACCTTTCTTAAATTATACTTCAATGGAAATCACTCTTTAGAAACTTATATTGAAGCAAAAGAGTTTTTACAAAAATCACAAAGTACTAATTTGTTGCCTGAAAAAACATTATTGGATTTAAGTTATTTTAGTCAGCAATACACAATATTCTTTCATGAACTTCGCACAACAACTGATTTACATTTATTAGAAAAATATGATTTGGATTTACCAGATGAATTAGCTGTAGAATACATCAAAATATACATCTCTTTTTATGAGAAATATTTAAATGAGCATGCTGGATATCAAGCAAATCAAAAACTTGAATTCAGCCTAAGAAGGATAAGAAATAATTTTAGCAAATCACACTATCTTGAATTTTTAAACACAATTAAAAAATTATTTCCTGATAGAAAATTAATAAAGCAACTTTTAAATTAATATGAAATACCTTACTTTATTGCTGGGATTTCTTTATTTATCCTGCGAACATTCAAAGCCGATTCCAACGATTCCAGAATGGACTAAGAACAGTACCATTTATGAAATTATGCCACGGCAATATTCAGAAACCAAAAACCTCAAAGGGATCACGATGGAATTAGACAGAATTAAAAGTTTTTTCTTTAACACACTTGTTATATTACCCCTGTTTGAACGCGACGAAGCTGGAAATGCATACAATCCAGTGAGTCCATTTGCATTAAAGTCATTTAATCAAATTGATCCAAATTTTGGACAAGAAAAGGAATTGGAAGAACTTATAGATTCCGTTCATTCAAAAGGATTGAAAATTCTTATGGAATGGAATCTTTCTGTAACGGGTCCAAATCACCCTTGGAGATTAGAAAATCCGGAATACTACAAATCCGATACAAAAATTATTGACAAAAGATACAATCAAGATTATATTAAATTAAATTTAGAAAACAAATCGCTTCAATCAAAATTATACAAATCTTATAAGGATTTTTTTAAGAAATTTGAATTTGATGGCGTTGTCTTATACGATTGCAATTTATATCCTTCAGATTTTTTAAATAAAATTCAAACTGCGGTGAATCGAAAGGATGGGTTTGCCCTTATGGAACATAGCTCCACCATTACCAATGGATTTCATTTTCACAGCAATTCAGGTTTATACCAAAGATTTCAAAAAATTGACTCCGAGGGTTCAAATATCGATGACTTAAACATTGTTGTTGACAGTTGCAGTAACATTCCCTTACTAAATTATGTGCAAGACAACTTAATAAACGAGCGACATGGTTCAGATGTAAATGCCTTTTACAATACCTACAAGTATTTCCATACACTTACATTTTTTCTTCCCGGCATCCAATGGATATTAAATGGGCAAGAAGGCCCGCAATTTGAACGGATTAGTATTTTTTCAAGTCATCCATTTTCCAGGCAGTATAAATTCAATAATGATTTCTTTAGAAGCATGGCCATGCAAAAATTTAAAAATCCAGCACTTTGGAATCTTGATACAACAAATTTGCCAGTTCGGATTTCCAATTCAAAGGAGGTATTAGCCCTTGAAAGAAAATCCGGAAATTATGGCATTGTGATGCTCTTTAATTTAACAAATAAAGTTGTTCAATTTCAAATCGATAGAGATTATTCAAATTATTACGAAATCTTTAATAAAGTTCCTTTAAATTTTATTAAAAACACAGATTTACAATTAGGACCGTATCAATCCCTATTGTTTTCAAACGTTTTATAAATGGAATTAGAAGTTTGGTGGATTGGAAAAACAACTGACAGTTATCTACATCAAGGGCTCTCCATTTATTTAAAAAAGATTGGTCACTATGCCAATGTAAATACAAGAGAGTTCAAGGAAGCAAAAGGCTTAAAAAACATCCAATCAATAAAACAATTTGAAACACCGGCATTAATTAAAGCGATTCAAACACCTGGAATTTTACCAATATTGTTGGATGAAGGCGGAACGCAATATTCATCTTTAGAATTTGCTAACTGGTTATCAAAAAATGCACATACATCAAACAGAAAATTGTGTTTCATTATTGGAGGCGCCTATGGTTTTTCAGAAGAGATTAAGAACCATGTTCCGACTAAAATTGCGCTTTCCGAAATGACATTCACGCATCAAATGATTCGATTAATATTTTTAGAGCAATTATATAGAGCGTTCACAATAATAAATAAAATCCCATATCATAATGAATAGTCTCCCACCTTTAATGACCTATGGATTAATATTATCTATACTTGTGATATCAAGTATAGGATTTTCTAAATCAAATATCATTCAGGACTATAGCCATTTTCCATATTTGGAAAAAAGGAATCGGCAGTTTTACCGTTGGTTGAGTTGTGGTTTTCTTCATGCAAATTGGTTGCATCTTGGCTTAAATTTATTTGTACTTTATCAATTTGGCAGTACAATTGAACATGTCTATAAAGCACAATTTGGATTTTATGTCGGTGGATTCCTGTTTATTTTAATTTATTTTATAATTTTGATAGCAGGATGCATTCCAACCTATTTTCATCATTTAAACAATACGCGTTATTCAAGCATTGGGGCTTCTGGAGCCATATCAGGAATTCTATTTATCTATGTGCTTTATTATCCGTTTCAATTATTGTATCTTTTTGGAATGGTGCCTATCCCAGCAATTTTATTTGCCTCATTGTACCTAATTTATTCATGGTGGGCATCTAAAAACCCCAACGATCACATAGACCATTATGCACATTTTTATGGCTCAATAATAGGCTTATTCTTAGGACTCCTGGTAAAATATATTTTGTAGAATAATTTGTATCCTACAGTATTTATTAAGCTTCATCCATAAATGGATATTCAAATTGTACAGGAGGAATAAAATTTTCCTTTATCGTGCGAGGTGAAACCCAACGTAATAAATTTAAATGAGAACCAGCCTTATCGTTTGTTCCCGAACCTCTGGCCCCACCAAAAGGTTGCTGACCCACAACAGCCCCAGTTGGTTTATCATTAATATAAAAATTGCCGGCGGAATTTCTTAAAGCATGGGCAGCATGGATCGTAGCATATCGATCCTTACAAAACAAAGCCCCAGTCAATGCATAGGGTGATGTGCTATCAACTGTTTTTAATATTTCATTGAATTTTAAATCTTCGTATACATAAACAGTTAAAACGGGTCCAAATAGTTCGTCACACATGGTACTGTAATGTGGATTGGTCGTTTTAATAATCGTGGGTTGAATAAAATATCCCTTGGATTTGTCAGAATGCCCTCCAAAAATAATCTCAGCTTCAGGATCCTTTTTTGCTGCTACTAGATACGATGTAATTTTGTCAAATGCTTTCTCATCAATAACTGCATTGATAAAATTAGTAAAATCATACGGATCCCCCATTTTTATTGATTTCAACATGCTTAGACAATGATTACTAACCTCCTGCCATAAGCTATTCGGAATATAAGCACGAGAGGCTGCACTGCATTTTTGACCTTGAAACTCAAATGCTCCCCGAATCATTGCCACTGCTAGTTGCAGAGGATCGGCTGAAGGATGTGCCAGGATAAAATCTTTACCCCCTGTCTCCCCTACTAAACGAGGAAAAGAATGATACGTATCTAAATTCTGTGCAACTTTATTCCAAATTGATTTAAAAACTTGTGTTGACCCTGTAAAATGAATTCCTGCAAATTCCCGATGATTAAAAATCACTTCCCCTGCAACGGATCCTTCCACAAATACTAAATTGATAACACCCGCAGGCAATCCAGCTTCAATCAATATATCCATTATCAGTGAAGCAGAATAAATTTGGGTTTCCGCAGGTTTCCAAACGACTACATTGCCCATAAGTGCTGGTGCACATGGCAAATTCCCTGCAATCGATGTAAAATTAAATGGCGTTAATGCAAATACGAATCCTTCCAATGGACGGTATTGCATTTGATTCCAAATGCCTGGAGCAGATTCAGGTTGCTGAGAATAAATCTCCGTCATAAAACGCACGTTAAAACGTAAAAAGTCGCAAAACTCACAAACCGCATCAATTTCAGCTTGAAATATATTTTTGGATTGACCCAACATCGTCATGGCATTCATTCGAGCCCTGTACTTTCCTGAAATTAAATCGGCCGCTTTTAAAAAAATGGATGCCCGATCAGCCCAAGGCATGGCTTCCCAATTTTCTTTAGCATCAAGAGCAGCTATTATTGCTTGTTGCACATGACTGGTATTGCCTTTATGATAATGAGCAATTTTATGACCTATATTATGAGGCTGAAAAATATCTTTTTGAACATCACTGGTTACTTTTTTACCATTTATGGTCATCCCTATATCCAATACATTGGATTGCAATTCGTCGAGGGCACTTTTTACTTCCAATTTTTCTTTAGAACCTGACCGATAATTTAAAACAGGTTCATTTGAAACCATTGGAATATTTACTATTAAATTTGACATTTACTGGGTTTTAAAAGTTAATACATTTATTATATCAGGAACAAAAGCTTTTACATCCGCTTTTCCTAAAATTAATTCTCTTACAATGGTACTGCTCACATGTGATAATTCTGGTTTTGCAATAAAAAAAACAGTCTCAATTTTATTTACTAATGTGTGATTAATTTGAGAAATGGTTTTTTCGTAATCAAAATCCGATGCATTTCGTATCCCTCTAACCAAATAGTTTGCATTGATCGCTTCACAAAATAAAGCGGTAAGTCCATTATAACTTGTAACGGTTACTTTTGATTCATTTTCAAATAATAATTCAATCCACTGCAACCGTTGCTCTAATGAAAACAAGGTTTTCTTTTGGGAGTTTTCACCGATAGCAATTACAATTTTATCAAACAAAGGCAAGGCCCGAAGAACGACATCCTGATGTCCTTTTGTAATTGGATCAAAAGATCCCGGGAAAACAGCTATTTTGTTCATCCTATCTTGATTTTGTGCAAAGATAGGACGCCTTCATCCAGATATTGAAGCTTCGGAATCGAATTCCATTCAAGATTCAAGCTTTTAATCAATATTTCTCAAATAAGCTATTAAAACCTGCTACATACCAATTAATTACAATAATAATCAATAATTTCGCCCTAAATTAATAGATGTATGAAGTTTGACATTATCGTAATTGGTTCCGGTCCGGGAGGCTATGTTGCAGCCATCAGAGCAGCTCAACTTGGCAAACAGGTAGCAATTGTTGAACGTGAATCCTTAGGAGGAATTTGCTTAAATTGGGGCTGCATTCCTACAAAAGCCTTATTAAAAAGCGCCCAAGTTTTTGAATATATAAAACATGCATCAGATTATGGCATTCAGGTAAATGAAGCCAAAGCTGATTTTAGTAATATTGTTAAAAGAAGCAGAAATGTAGCCGATGGCATGAGTAAAGGCATCCAATTTTTAATGAAAAAAAATAAAATTCAAGTATTAATGGGTACTGCCAAACTTCTTAAAGATAAAAAAATAGAAGTTACAGATGGCTCCGGAAAGAAAGATTTATTTACAGCAGATCACATCATCATTGCAACGGGTGGTCGCGCAAAGGCATTGCCTAATTTACCCATAGATGGCAAACACATAATTGATTATAGAAAAGCAATGTCATTAGATGCTCTTCCTAAGAAAATGGTTGTTGTTGGTGCCGGTGCAATCGGTGTTGAATTTGCCTATTTTTATAATGCATTAGGTACTCAGGTAACTATTGTAGAATTTATGGAACAAGGTTTGGTTCCAAGGGAAGATGCCGATATTTCAAAAGAATTAACCAAGATTTTCAAAAAAGCGGGCATTCAAACTTTAGCGAATACCAGTGTAGAAAAAGTTGAAAAAACAAAGGAGGGCTTAATCGTTATTACAAAAGACCGAAAGGATTCAAAGGAAACCAAAATTGAATGCGATATCGTTTTATCAGCTGCTGGTGTAACTGCAAATATTGAAAATCTAGGTTTGGAAGATCTGGGTGTCCTCATTGAAAAAGGCCTTATTAAGGTGGATGCTCATTACAAAACAAATATTCCAGGAATTTATGCCATAGGTGATGTAACTCCGGGTCAAGCATTGGCTCATGTTGCCAGTGCAGAAGGGATCATCTGTGTCGAGGCAATAGCTGGTCACAATCCGGAAGCCATTGACTATAACAATATCCCAGGTTGTACCTATTGCAGTCCGGAAATTGCTTCCGTTGGATATACCGAACAATCCGCAAAAGATGCAGGATTTGAAATTCTGGTTGGAAAATTTCCGTTTTCTGCATCTGGAAAAGCCAGTGCTGCAGGAGCAAAAGAGGGTTTTGTAAAAGTCATTTTTGATAAAAAATATGGCGAATTTTTAGGAGCACACATGATTGGCATGAATGTTACTGAAATGATTGCTGAGATTGTAGTTGCCAGAAAATTAGAAACTACCGGTCATGAAATTATTAAATCGATACATCCTCACCCTACAATGTCAGAAGCCATTATGGAAGCTGCAGCAGCAGCCTATGGTGAAGTAATCCATTTATAATGCACGGAATGCCTGAAAAGAAATACATTCGATCCTACATAAAATCGAACCTTTACGTCGAATAATTAATACGGGATTCCCAGTTTTCTATAAATAAAATGCAATAACCAGGCAGGACCAATTAGTAAAAATTGCACATCCTTTAAAAATGAAGGCTTCTTGCCCTCTATTTTATGTCCAATAAATTGACCAATCCAGGCTAAAGTAAATAGTATCACTAAGGTCCATAAAGAACTGCATGCATTAAGCTGACAATAGGCCATGAGCTCCCAATTTGCATAAAGCAATAGATAACTAAGTACCAGAAAGCCTGCAAACATTCCAATCGACAATCTGATATAATAAATTAAGCTCAGAAACAAAACAAGCCCAGCCCAATTTAAATAAAAATTTGCAGGAATAAACTGTGGAATTGGAATATGCATCAATAAGCCTACTAAACTAAAAAGTATTGCCGGAATACAAATCCAATGAATTCGTTTATTAAGCTTATTTTGATGACTTTCACCGTAAGTATTTAACAGTTGATCAAATGTTTGCATGGTTTAAAAATTAAACTTTGATAATTTAATTAATATTTTTTTGCATATGTCGATGTAAAATATTGACTTCAATAAATGCTTCTCCAACCGTTTCGTAATGTTGTTTTAAATAAAAAGGAACCGCAACATCTCTAGCATGCAAAATGATTTTGGTAAATCCTTTTGACTTTGCCCAATTTTCAGCTTCTTTAACTACAAATTGACCAATTCCACTATTTTGGAGCGCTGTTTCTACTGCCACTTGTCGCATCTGCAGACAATTTACGGAATCTAATTTGAAAGATAAACAAGCCAGTAAATTCCCATCCTCAGAAAAGGCTCCAAAATGAAATTCTTCTGATTCTGATTCCAGTTGCTCCTCAGTAAATTCAAGGTTTAATGGAATCCTTAAAACTGCAGTCCGTAGTGCAATTGCAGCATCGTATTCTGGACTCATATACAATATTGGCAAAAAATGCATGTGTGTTAAATTAATGATACGTATCGAATATTTTCTTTGCGGTGATCATAGAATCTGAAAAATTATCTAAATTTATATGATTGATAAGTCCACGGCTTTTAAAATATGAAATTAAATGCTCCGTTGGCATGTTTCCTGTTAAATCATCTTTAGCCATTGGACAGCCACCGTATCCATAAATGGCGCCATCAAATCGATAACATCCAGATTCGAACGCTGCTATTAACTTTTCTTCCCACAATTCAGGTACTGTATGAAAATGCGCACCAAATTCTATTTGCGGATAAACTGGTATTAAATGGCTAAACAAATAGCGGATCGATTCCGGTTCGGCTACACCTATTGTGTCTGACAATGCTACAGTATTAATTCCTAATTTATATAAAGCATCAACCCAATGCAAAACAATTTCAGCATTCCAGGGATCTCCATACGGATTTCCGAAAGCCATTGATATATATATAAGCATTTGTTTTCCACTTTTTGAACACAATTCCTGAATTTGCTTAATTCGTTCAACAGAATCCGGTATACTCGAATTTGTATTGCGAATTTGGAATGTTTCTGAAACAGAAAATGGATAACCAACAAATCGTATTTGAGGGTATAAAATGGCTTCTTCAGCTCCTCGTTTGTTGGCAACTATTGCTATGAGTTTTGTATTAGAGTCTTCTAAATTTAAATGCTCAACAACTTGATGTGTATCCTGCATCTGAGGAATTGCCTTAACCGAAACAAAACTTCCAAAATCCAATGCATCAAACCCGGTATCGATTAATTGTTGGAGGTATTTAATTTTAAGATCTGTTGGCACAAAGTCATGTAACCCTTGCATTGCATCACGTGGACATTCAATTAATTTTATAGAGTGACTCATTTGCCTGTATCTTTACAGTTCAACTCGAATGCTGTATTCAACAGCCCAAAAATACTATGGAAATCAGAAAAAGAAGCGTACTCCTTGTTTTAGGATTCTTGATGTTTGTTATCGGGATGCTATCCTTAATCCTGAGTATGGTCGGAGTTAGCCTTAGTTTTATGCTTCCTATTGATAATTTAGGCATCCTTTGGGCAACCAGCTTTAAATTATGTATGGTTGTATTTGGCTTAGTACTTTTCTACATTTTAATAACAAATAGGTAAAATTGTAATATTTTAACCTAACATTAGTACTAAATTAGTTGAATTTTACGTCCTTTACATACTAATTTGTCAAGATGAGCCAAATTTATTATTACGACGCCCATAAAATAGAATCTGGTCACAGAAGAACCGGAATACTAATATCCGCCATAATTCACGCCCTGTTATTATTAATTTTCTTTTTAAGGATTTTAGATTTTTCAAAAGAGCCAGAGCAAGAAATTGGAGTTGAAATCCTTTTACCCAGCCAAATTGTAATGGAAGAACCTCCGATAGCCACTGGAGGTGGATCTAGTCCCGGGCCAGAATCGGAGGAAGCCCAACAAGGCGGATCAAAAGGAAGTGAAGCAAAACCTGCCTTAGAAGAAATGGAAAAGCAAATCGACCGAGCTGAACCACAAAAAACAATCCCAGTTCCTACGACACCAGCTCCTAAACCCGTATTGGTTGAAGCAGAGCCTCAAGTCGTAAAGGTGGATCCTCCAAAAGTTGAAACACATACCCCTACAACACGTCCAAGTCCTGAAGTTATAAAACCTCCAGTCGAAACCAAACCAGCACCTTCAACCGGTGGGGCTCATGGAACATCCGGTAATGCCTCAACAGGTGACGATGATAATCCGGGAAGTGGTGGTACTGGCACAGGAACTGGAACAGGAACAGGTGCTGGACCTGCAAATTCAGGCTCAGGAGCAGGCGGAGGTGGTGGCACAGGTTCTGGAACAGGTACCGGCTCCGGAGATGGTGTAGGTGTTGACTTTGATGAAACGGGTCCGCTTAAGCGAAAACCAATTTGGAGACCCGATTTAAAAGATCTTGCTAGAGTCAATGCACAAATTGTTGTGTTTAATATGTGTATAAATCGGGAAGGTTTAGTTACTTATATAAAATACAATCCAAAGTTGTCAAAAACAAAAGATATGAAGTTTATTTTGGAAGCACAACGAAAAATGCAACAATATAAATTTCAGGTAGATCAAAAAGCACCGAAAAAAGAATGCGGAACCTATACCTTTAATGCTGCCGGCATGATACAAAGATTAAATTAAAAGTCTTCGTACAATAGGTATTTCTTTCTTTTTACCATAAACTTTTTAATACCAGCTTGCCAGGTTTTTCTAATTTCTGCTTCGGTATAACCGGCTATTAAATTTATCCGAAGATTAGCAGTTCCTGCAAGTTTATCAAAAAATAAATTCTTTAAAAAGAAGCTGTCTTTATTGGGTATTTTTTGGAATGCATCTATAAGATACTTTAACTGAATTTTCTTTGATTTTCTTAAATCCATTAAATTAAGCGTGCGTAAATCAAGTCCAAAGCACATTTGATTTTTCCATGGCGGATTCATGGCTTCCGTGCGGGAGATTGGAGTAAAACTAAATGGATATTTATTAAAAAAAAGTGGATGACCATAAATAAGAAACGGCCAATCAGTCCCTCTACCTACACTTAAGCTCGTTCCCTCAAAAAAACAAAGAGAAGGATACAACAATACAGCTAATTGATTCTTTAAATTAGGTGAAGGATTGATAGGTAATTCATAAAATGACTTGTGAGTATAATTTATACAAGGAATAACTTTTAATTGAAGCTTGTTTCCAGATTTTATCCAACCTTCTCCTTTAATCATCTTTGCAAGTTCACCTATAGTCATTCCATAAACAATTGGAATGGGGTCAACACCGATAAAACTTTTACAACAACTATCTAATACAGGGCCGTCAACAAAATAACCATTCGGATTGGGTCTATCCAAAACTATAAGAGGAATTCCGTTTTCAGCACACGCTTCCATAACATAATGCAAGGTGCTTATATACGTAAAAAAACGGACCCCAACATCTTGAATATCAAATAGTATGCAATCCACATCCTTAAGATCTTCGGTACTGGGTTTAGATTTTTTTCCATAAATAGAAACTATAGGCAATCCCGTTTTGAAGTCTATTTGATTTTCAATTGTTCCCCCAGCCTCTATTTCTCCTCGAAATCCATGCTCTGGGGCAAATATTTTAACAATTTGAATCTCTTTATCTAACAAGGTATCCACTAAATGGATTTGGTCCAACTTCGAACTATGGTTTACTACTAACCCAACTCGCTTCCCATTCAATAAATTCAAATAGGAATCCATACGAAAGGCTCCGGGTAAAATTATTTTTGGCTTTGAATACACCAGTTCTGCAAAAGCATTTAATTTTGATTGCGTTAAATAACTTAATACTAAAAACAAGAGAACAAATTTGACACGTCCTCGTTTTGCAATAATCGATATAGAAACTACTGGTGGCATAGCTAAGCGTGACAAAATTACAGAAATTGCTATAATCGTATACCAGGATGATAAAATAATTGATCGATATGAAAGTCTCATCAATCCTGAACGATCCATTCCATTTGAAATTACCCGTATTACCGGAATCACAAATGAAATGGTCGAAAACGCTCCAAAATTTTACGAAATCGCTAAAGAAATATTAATTAAAACGGAAGATTGCATTTTTGTTGCCCATAATGTATTTTTTGATTACAGTTTTATCAAAGAAGAATTTCATCAGTTAGGCTATACATTTTCAAGAAAAAAATTGTGCACTGTCCAACTCAGTAGAAGGTATTTTAAAGGCTTGCGATCTTATAGTCTTGGATCATTAATTACTCACTTTAAAATTGAAGTCAAAAACAGACACCGTGCAATGGATGATACATTAGCTACGCTGGATGTGTTTTGCAGGATTATGAAATGTAGCAATAATCTTGATTCCACCTACAATCCAATTGCTACTTTATTAAGTGAAACAAAAATACCCTCTACCCTAAATAAAAATGATATTGAAAATCTTCCAGAATTTCCTGGAGTGTATCGCATGAAAAACATACAATTTGAGGCGATCTATATTGGGAAAAGCAAAAATATTAAGGAACGTGTTTATCAGCATTTTAATGATACAAGTACCAAAACATTAAAAATGTTAACCGGGGTTCATGCAATTGATTTTACTTTAACCGGGAGTGAACTGTTAGCCTCTTTACTTGAAATTAAAGAAATTAAAGAATTTCAACCTGAAATCAATAGAGCGCTTAGGAAAAAATCTCATGCATATCTCATGACCGTAAGAAGAACTCCTGACAAATTTCCAGTTTTTTCAATTAAAGAACCGGAATGGCTCGATCAGCTAGATGAAGTAATTTACCATTATCCCAGCAAATTATCAGCCAAACAACATCTCGATTTAATTCTGTTTAACCATCAACTTTGCACAAAGATAAATTCACAGAACGCTGAAGGAAAACCATGTAACGGATTTCAAATTGGACAATGCCACGGAGCTTGTGTCGGAAAGGAAAATCTACAAGAATATATTGACCGTTTTAATAAAGCATGCGACGAAGTAAATAAAATTTTTAAGCATGATTTTATTTTACTCACGGAGGGTCCACACTATGATGAATTTGGGGTAGTGCTTGTTGAAGATGGCTTCTGCAGTTTTACAGGTTACCTAAACAAAAATGAAGGGTATAGCGATATTAATTTATTAAAAGAATCTCTTCGGCCTTATCCTGGAAATATTGAATCCAACCGAATTATTGAATTTTATCTTTCCAAAGATAAGCGTATAAAAAAAATTCTACTTTCAAAAAATCAGGATTCAATAAAATAATTGTAAGATTCCCTTTGAAAATTAATAGCAGCAGCTAATACTTCTGTTTTAAAATCCAAATTTTCACTTGGATAGCAAATTTTTCGAGAAATTGTAATTAACAATCCACCCGTAGCATTTCGACCTGTTTTTATTGTATCCTTCAAAACGCCTCCTTGCTCTCCCACTCCAGGTACCAGCAAGAAATGGTCTGGACAAATCTTGCGAATCCTGGTAAATTCCTTAGGATGGGTTGCACCACAGACAAACATTATATTTTTTGAGGCCTCGAGTTGCACAAATTTTTCAATAACTCTTTCAAATAATAAAATACCTTTTGAATCTTCCATAAATTCAAAATCAGCACTTCCTGGATTTGAAGTCAACGCAAGAATAATGCTGTATTTATCTTTGAAATCAAGAAAAGGTTGTAATGAATCCACACCCATATATGGGTGCAAAGTCAAAGCATCTACATTAACTTTATTGAAATAATAATTCGCATACTGCTTTGAAGTATTTCCAATATCAGCCCGTTTAGAATCCGCTATTATGAAACAATCTGGAGGGATCATTTTAATTAGCTTCTCAAACTGTATCCAGCCGTCAACTCCCAAAGCTTCAAAAAAAGCTATATTTATTTTAAAGGCGATTGCTTTTGTATGAGTTAACTCCACAATGTCCTTACAAAAATTATAATAAGGCTCATCTAGATTTTTATAAACAGCTGGCAATTTTGATATATCCGGATCCAAACCTACACATAAAAGACTCCTTTTGAGTTGGATTTGATCAAATAGAAATTCAGAAGATTTAAACATGGTACGTATTAATTTGCCTGGACTACCTGACTCGGAGCATAAATTAAATTCCGAATATCTATTTTTTCCTTCAATTTCAAAATGATCGTTTTAAACAATTCTGAATAATAAGAATCCAATTGAAATGCTTGTCCAATGTCAAAAGATTGACGCATTCCTTGTTTTATTGGAATTTGCCCTAAAAGACTGGAATGTGTTTTTTCTGCAAGCCTTTGGCCGGCTCCTTCTCCAAATATAAAATACTTTTTACCTGGCATGTCATCGGGTTCAAACCAAGACATATTTTCAATAACACCTAAAATTGGAACTTTTATTTGATCCAAAGTAAACATATTAGCCGCTTTAACGGCATCGATATAGGCTATTTCCTGTGGAGTCGTTACCATTACGACACCCGTAAGCGGAATTGTTTGTACAAGTGTAAGCTGTACATCCCCTGTCCCCGGTGGTAAATCAATAATTAAATAATCCAATTCTGGCCAAAGGGTATCAAAGAAAAATTGTTTGATAATAGCCGCTAAACGCGGTCCTCTTAATACAACAGCCTGTTCAGGATCAATAATATTGCCTAAAGAAATAATAGAAATTCCATTTACATCTATAGGTTGCATCTTATGCTTTCCGTCAGATTCAAGCACTTTTGGCTTAAGATCACGGATTCCAAACATGGTTGGAATTGAGGGTCCATATAAATCGGCATCCAACAAACCGACTTTATAGCCTGCAGTTTTAAGAGCAATTGCCAAAAATGCGGAAATACTGGATTTTCCTACCCCTCCTTTTCCAGATCCAACAGCAATAAAATTGGAAATATTTGGAAAATTGGTATTAGGAGCATCCGTCATAGGCAACTGATTCACAAAATGAGCATGCAGTTCAAGATCAGGAAAGAACTTGCCTAAAACCTCATGAATTTCGGCATATAAGCTGTCTTTATGTTTATAACTGGCTGAAGGAAGATAAATCTTAAAATGAAATTGGCCATTTTCCAATCGAATGTCTCTAATCATCCGAAGCTGAACAATACTTCTGCCAGAATCTGGCTCGATAACAACTTGTAATTTTTCAACAATTTCCTGAACTAACTGATTCATATTTAGCACAAAAATAATTCGAATTATACCGGAATGGTCTATTAAAATTAATAAATTTGCAAATCTGTTTTTTATGCGCATCATTTATTATGGGCAAGACCCTTTACCTGCTTTCAAAAATCCTGTATTAACAGTTGGTACCTTTGACGGACTCCATTTAGCGCATAAAAAAATAATAACACAACTTTGTCAATCTGCATCCTTATTAAATGGGGAAAGCATTCTGATTTCATTTTACCCGCACCCGAGAACCGTATTAGATCCAGGTGATCTGCCCGTCGCCTTATTAAACACATTGGAAGAGAAAATTCAACTTCTAAATGGAACGGCTTTGGATTATTTGGTTCTAGTAGATTTTGATTATTCGTTTGCACAAATGTTGCCCGAAGATTATATTGAAAACTTTCTTTTAAAAAATTTTACACCTAAAAAGATTATTGCAGGTTACGATCATCGTTTTGGAAAAGACGGTAAAGGAGATTGTCAACTATTACGTAGCTATGCAGCTAATCATTATTTTGAATTTGATGAAATAAAAGCGCAATACGTTCAGGAATCGAAAGTAAGTTCCACAAAAAATTAGGAATTTAATTCAAGACAAAAAATTCATCAGGCCAATTTGTACTTAGGCTACCCATATCAATTAGAAGGCAAAGTGATATCCGGTGATAAATTAGGACGAAAACTTGGCTACCCAACAGCTAATTTAGAGTTTACAGATTCGTCTAAATTAATTCCACCAAATGGAATTTACGCAGCAAAAGTGCAAGTTGATGGGATACTTTATGATGGGATGCTCTACATTGGCACTAGCGAAACACTTAAAGAATCTGCAAATTCAACGGTTGAAGTTCATTTATTTGAATTTAATAAAGAAATTTATGGCAATTCGATCTGTGTTAAACTGATTGATTTTATTAGAAATGATCAAAAATTTGAAAATTTTGATCAATTAAAACTTCAAATTCAGTCAGATGAACTCGCCACAAAAAAAGCGCTGCTTAGAAATGAATTACATACGGTTCCTTACAGAAATCCAATATTTGCAATTGTAATTCTGAATTTTAATGGTTACCATTTTTTAAAAGAATATTTACCATCCATAGTAAAACACAATACCAGGAACATCCCTTTATATATTATCGATAATAATTCAACAGACGCAAGTTGTGTTTTTTTAGAACACCATTTTCCTGAAATAAAAATCATTAAACTTAAAAAGAACTATGGCTTTGCATCTGGATACAATAAAGGACTTGCTCAAATTGATGCAGATTACTTTATTCTCCTAAACTCGGATGTTATAGTTAAAGATGATTGGATCAGTCCATTAATTTCTGAAATGGAAAGGGATTCAAGCATTCTGATTGCACAGCCAAAAATTTTATCATTGACTGAACCAGAAAAATTTGAATATGCTGGAGCTGCAGGAGGCTATATTGATTTTTTAGGGTATCCATTTTGCAAAGGAAGAATTATTGATTATCTTGAAACTGATACCAATCAATACCAGGAGCTTTCTGAAATATTTTGGGCAAGTGGGGCTGCAATGGTCATTAAATCGGTTGTATTTAAAGCCATGGGAGGCTTTGATGGAGATTATTTTGCCCATCAGGAAGAAATTGACTTGTGCTGGCGGGTAAAACGTTTAGGCGGAAAAATAATTTATGTGCCAAATTCTGTAGTTTATCATTTAGGCGGAGGAACGTTGGATTACGACAATCCAAGAAAAACCTATTTGAATTTCAGAAATAACTTATTTACTATTTTCAAAAACTCGGATTACCTTCAATTACTTTATATTCTACCAATTCGATTTGTATTGGATATGCTAATTGCGATCAGTTATTTACTAAAAGGTAAGTTTAAAATATTTTACAAAATCATACAGGCATATATTGTTGTTATTATTAATACCTTGTATTTAATTCAAAAGAAACAATTTTTGGACAAGCAAATAAGAAATCTAGCGTATGATAAATTTAATCAAAAAGGTATTTTGAAAGCAAGCGTTTTTGTCCAATTCTATTTTTCTGGGAATAAAGAATTTTCAATTATCCCAAAACATTACTTTAAAAATTGATGGCAGCTGCAAATTGTGACATTCTATTTGAAAATGAACATTTGTTAGTTGTCAATAAGCCTTCTGGTTTATTAACAATTCCCGACCGGTATGATCCCAATAAGCCCAATTTATTGAACCTATTGAATGCAAGTCACGACGAAATTTTTATTGTACATCGAATTGATAAAGAAACGAGTGGATTGGTTTTGTTTGCAAAAAACGCGGAAAGTCATCGCTTATTATCATTGCTTTTTGAAAATCATGAAATCCAAAAACGCTATATAAGTTTTACCGAAAACTGCCCTAATCCTGAATCTGGTATCATAAATTTACCCATTGCTCATTCTGTATTTGAAACCGGTAAAATGACGATTCATAAAAATGGAAAACCTTCAATTACATATTATAAAATCCTTGAGTCCTTTAGAAATTTTTGCATGCTTGAGCTGGAGCCTAAAACAGGCAGAACACATCAAATAAGGGTTCATCTAGCTGCCATTTCCTGCCCAATTCTTTGTGATCCACTTTATAGCCAAAGAAGTGAACTATTTATAAAAGACATAAAAAGTCGAGCTAAAATAGCTGATTTTGAACAAGAAAGGCCTCTATTAAGTAGGACTGCACTTCATGCTAATTCACTGGAATTCAGTCTATACGGTCAATTATATCATTTTGAATGCCCTTTGCCAAAAGACTTAAAAGCCTTATTAAATCAATTAAGAAAATGGCAATCTACTCGGAAATTGTAAAAATCTTAAGTAGCTTTGTTTTCCATTTTCAATCATTCCCTCTATTTTTAATCAAAATATTACAATGCACAAAGTTGCCATTGCAGATGACCATGCCATGTTTGTGGATGGCATTGAATCTATATTGAGAGACGAAGAGACCATTAAAGTTGTTGACAGATGCTTTGATGGCAAATCCGTATTTCCAATGTTATCGAAGCAACAAATTGATGTCCTTTTACTTGATATTAACCTTCCAGATATGAGTGGCATTGAAGTTGCAAAGAAAATTAACGCTGATTTTCCCGATGTTAAAATTATCGCTGTTTCGATGTACAATGAAGAGAGTATTGTGTCTGAGATGTTAAACAACGGTGCTCAGGGCTATATTCTTAAAAATACGGGTCGGGCTGAACTGGTCCAGGCTATAGAAACTGTTGCTGCCGGACAAACCTATTTTAGTAAAGATGTAACGGAAACCATTATGGGCGCATTATTAAAAAAACCGACCCATAAGAAAACCAGTACATTTTTAATACCTGAAATTTCAAAACGCGAACTAGAGGTTTTAGCCTTAATCGTGAAGGAATATACCACTCCTGAAATCGCAGAAAAATTATTTATAAGCTTGAAAACTGTTGAATCTCATAGAAGTAGCCTGGTTTCTAAATTAAATGTTAGAAACTCAGCTGGATTGGTACGGGCTGCTCTTGAGTTAAAGTTGGTTGAAAAATAAAATACAATTGAAAAGCATTCTACTGATCCTTTATTTGATGGCTTTGAGTTCAAAAGAAATCACAGCCCAGGACAGCTTAGCCATTCAACAAGATTCTTTTCAAATTTCATTACTTGAACCGGACAATCTCGAAACTGAGATTGAATCAGATATATCTGGACACCGTTACCAGGAAGCGGTTAGCAGTATTTTAAATGCAATTGAGTATTATAAGCAGGAAAACAATCTTGAGAAAGTTTACTATTATCGCTTCCTGCTAGCACGTATTTACCAAATCCTGGGATTCTTTCAAAAAGCGATTAATAGCCTTGAATATTGCCATGTCTATTTTAAACAAGAAGGTCGTGACCTTGACTTGGTGCGAAGTCAACATGCACTTGCTTACGCCTATAAAAAAATGGGCAATACAGATATGGCTTTTTATTTTTTAGGACAATGCGAAAACAAAAAGGCGGATAGCTACAATGAGTTTTGTAAAAATGAACATGGATTAGTAGATGCATATCTATTTTTAAACCGATTGGGATCCCCTGCTTCTCTTAATAATGTATTTAAATATGCTAAATCGATAGGTAACATAGACTTACAAATTAAGGCTTTGGAGGTTTTAGGTGAATATTTTTATATCAATGCCAATTTTAAAAAATCTGAAATTATTTTTAAAAAAGCCTTAGCACTTGTCAAACCCATCAAATATTTTGATTATTGTAAAGAATTTTCCTTTCGTCTTTATGAGTGCAATCACAATGCAGGAGACTTTAAACAATCCTCTGAATACTTGTTAAGCTTTGTAAAATATAACGATACACTTAATGAAATTAAAAATTCGGAATCGCTTTCAAAACTGATTGGGAAGTACGAACAAAAGGAGTTTCAAACAGAAAAAATAGATCTTGAAAAAAGCAAACGACTATTTGAATTAAAAAGTCGTCGTTCGAATTTTACTTTATATAGTTTATTATTTAGCATTGCAGCAATTTTATTAGCCGGTTTTTTTGTGATTTTATTTTATCAACAAAAACTAGAAACCAGCAATATCATTCATGATCAAAGTGCTCAAATTAACAATCAAAAAATTAAGGAGCTGGAAAATAACATGCAGCTCCAGTCGATGCAGTCCATGATTGATGGTCAGGAGTCGGAACGTGAACGCATCGCACAGGATTTACATGACAGCTTAGGCGGTTTGCTCTCAACCATAAAACTTCGTTTTGATAAATTGGTCCATGAGCAAAAAATTACTGGCCAGGAATCCTATACAAAACTGTACGATTTAATTGATACTGCTTGTGATGAAGTACGAAATATCAGCAACGACCTTAAACCAGGCTCCCTTGAAAAACTTGGTTTAATTGAAGCCATCCGAGATTTATTAAATCGATATATACACGAACACGGTCCCAATATTATCTTCCAATATTTCGGTTTTGAAAAGCCGGGAACAATCGATTCCAATATCGCATTAAATATTTACCGGGTTATACAAGAATTGGTCAATAATTCGATCAAACATGCCGATTGTAAAGAGATCTTTGTCCAGTTATCTAAATCCTCCTATGAAATGACGATTTCCGTTGAAGACGACGGAAAAGGGTTTGACGCAGAAACCGTAAAACGGGGAATGGGCCTGGAAAACATCCGAAGTCGCATAAATTACTTAAAAGGCGAGTTTAACATAGAATCGTCTGATAATCAAGGAACTCTGTTTTTAGTTCAAATTCCTATTTAAAAATCAAGCTTAGCGGAATCAGGGTTTACCCTGACTCCAATCAGGGTAAACCCTGATTTTTAAAAATCAGGGTTTACCCTGATGTGCAGCTTATATAATTACTAGACCTTTGTATCATCCAGTTCATTAAAACGTTAATGAATACGGAAGCTTGATTTGAATATTGAAAAATGGAATCCAGTTGAGCAGGACTACCGATCTTACAAATCTTAGGTTTGGTTATATTTGTAAACATGGGACTTTCAGGGATGGTTTAACAAAATCCTTTCTTCGCGCTTCGAACTAATTTCTAAATAATACTTTGAAATTAAAAATATGTAGCGGTGGTCCTCCTCTGGATTATTTAGAGTGTCTCTTTTAATTGTTAAGTAATATAGTTTTGATTTAGAAGTATCTGACTAGTACACCAAAGGCTTTAAGGCATAGGCTTTAAGGCCTTTTTTTATTTCTATCCCAATAAACTAGATACGTTTTCCCAGGAGTCCATACACTCCTTTAATTTTAATTTTTCTCTATCATACTCCTCCATAAGCTTGGCAGCTCCAGCAGATAGATAAAATTCAGGATCTTCCATTTTCTTTTGCATTTCCAATAAACTGGCTTCAAATTTTTCGATATCGCGCTCTAAATTTTGGATTTTTCGTTGTGCTTTCTTTCGTTCATTGTAATCCAGCTCCACTACAGCATTCGATTTATTTTCTCCTTGTTTTACCGGCAAATCATAAACTGTATTCTCTTCAGTTTTCTCTAAATAATAATCAATATCCCCTTCAAATACTGTAATTCCTTTATTTTCAAAAAGAATCGTTTTATCTGCTAACTCTTTTAAAAAATCACGGTCGTGGGAAACGATCAATACTGTACCATCATAATTTTTTAAAGCATCCTTCAACTTTTCTTTGGACGCTAAATCTAAATGGTGTGTAGGTTCATCAAGAATTAATAAATTGTGTTCATTCACAATGAGCTTAGCCAATCGAATTCTTGCTTTCTCCCCTCCCGATAAAACAGCAATTTTTTTCTCAGCTTCCTCTCCTGCAAACCCTAAACCTCCTAGAATTTTTCGAACCTGGGTCCGCATTTCAGGAATTGAATAGTTTTCAACTGTTTCAAGTGCGGTCTCCATTCTGTTTAGGGTGTCTTCTGATTCTTGCGCGTAATAACCAATCTTCACGTTGTGACCAAACTCAATGGTACCCCCCGAAGATTCAAGATCACCAACAATCATTTTAACTAAAGTAGTTTTACCATTTCCATTTGCTCCAATTAAACTGATTTTATGTCCTCGTTCAAGAAAATAATTAATCTGCTTTAAAACTTCTTTGTCTCCAAAGGATTTACTAAGATCTTTAACTTCTAAAACCTTATTGCCACTTTTCTGTGAGCTCTTAAAACGCAATTTGATACTTCCTATTTCTTCTTCAGGCAGTTCCTTTTTATCCATTCTGTTTAATTCAGTAATCAGCGACTGTGCAAATGAGGCTTTGCTCGCTTTGTATCTGAATTTTTCGATCAACATTTCTTTTTGCTGAATTATTTTCTGCTGCGCCTTGTATTCATTTAACTCAATTTGTTTACGTTCGGCACGATATAATTTATAGCTTGAATAATTGCCTTTATAATCATAAATTTTACCTCGATCGATTTCAATGATCCGATTGGCGAGACGATCCATAAAACTCAAATCATGCGAAATGATAATTACTGTACCTTCATATTCTTTTAAGTATTTTTCCAGCCATCTGATAGAAACAATATCCAGGTGATTGTTAGGCTCATCCAGCAATAATAAATCTGGCTTTGACAGAAGCAATTTTGCCAATTCGATACGCATTCGCCACCCACCACTAAACATACTGATTTTACGTTCAAAATCAGCAGCTGTAAAACCAAGTCCTATTAATACTTTTTCAATTTTGCCATCCAGTTTATCAACGTCTAAATGTTCTAAACGTACCCGAATTTCTTCCATCCGATGAATCATGTCCATTAAATCATCGGTATCAGTTTGAGCGTGACTAATTTTGTATTCAAGCTGATCGTATTCCTCTTTTAGGGTAGATATATCTGCAAATGAACTTTTTACTTCATCAAACAATGCTAAGCCCCGATCGGGTGGGAGTTCCTGCTTAAGAATGCCTATACTAACATTTCCAATATATTCTATACTGCCGCCATCAGGCATCAATTCCTTCAACATTAATTTAAACAACGTTGATTTACCGGTACCATTCCGTCCACAAACGGCAAGCTTTTCACCAGCTGAAAGGGTAAAAGAAATTTGATCAAATAAAACTCTTTCCCCAAAAAATAAACTTACATTTTGAAATCGGACCACTTGTTACATTTAATTCATTAATTCATCACCTTCCAATCGACCAATGGCGCTAAAATGATAGCCCATTTGATCCAATATTTCTTTCCAGAGTTGTTCTGGATTTGATTTATACAAATAATTTGGGTCCATATCAGACACGATCCATGCTGGATCTTTCATTTCTTCTTCCAATTGCCCGGCTGACCACCCACTATATCCAATATAAAATCGAATGCTTACTGTTGTAATTAATTTACATTCAATTAAAATTTTTAACTTATCATAATCTCCACTCCAATAAATACCGGGACATATTTCTAGTGAATTGTCAAGAATGTTTCCTGCGGTATGTATAAAATACATACTGTTATTGTCAACAGGTCCACCGTAAAAAACGTCTGCTTCAAATTCTCCAAAATCTTCAGTTAGTTCATTTAATTTTAAACCTGTTTTTCGATTGAGAATAAAACCAACAGTTCCCTCATCTTTATCATGGTCAGCTAGCAAAACTACGGATCGCTTGAAATGGGGATCCAACATAAAGGGTTCTGCAATTAACAGTTTACCAGTTTCAACAGACCGGGATTCAATTCGATGATTCATTACAAACTGCTGATAGGTAATTCCCGATTGATTCGTTTTAAAAATCCACTCAACACCGTGCCATTGCCACCAACCTCATAAAAATTTTGGATCCCATCTGCTATCATGTGATTCATGGTTTGAGTCCAACGAACCGGTGAGGTTAATTGAAGAATTAGATTTTTCTTGATTTTATCTGATTCCAGATACGGAAGTGCATCAACATTCTGATAAATCGGTACGTGCGCATCATTAAAATGCAATTTTTCAATGGCTTCTGCTAATTCAACACGAGCCGGTTCCATTAACGGACTGTGAAAAGCTCCACCAACTGCTAATAGAATAAACCGCTTCGCACCCGCTTCAATCATATTTTTTTCAATAGCCGAAATGCCTGCAATACTTCCAGAAATGACCAATTGGCCCGGACAATTATAATTTGCAGCAACGACAATGTGTTCAGACATTGCTTTGCAAATTTCTTCTATTTTTGAATCCTCTACTCCGACAATAGCAGCCATGGTACCCGGATTGGTTTCACAGGCTTTCTGCATGGCAAATGCACGCAATTGTACCAACTCCAAAGCTGTTTTAAAATCAATCACCTTTGCGGCTACCAGGGCAGAAAATTCTCCTAAAGAATGGCCCGCAACTGCTTTGAATGGTATATGCTCTCCCAGAACAATGGCCTTAATTACTGAATGTAAAAAAACAGACGGCTGTGTAATTTTTGTCTCCTTAAGTTCTTCTTCCGTTCCTTCAAACATTACATCGGTAATTTTATATCCCAGAATGCTGTTTGCTTCATCAAATAATTTCCGCGCAGCTTTATGTGTCTCATAAAGATCTTTTCCCATGCCTTGAAACTGACTGGCTTGTCCCGGAAAAATAAATGCAGTTTTTGTTTCTAAACTCATATAGATTTTGAATGAATCAAGTTTAAAAATTCACTTCGCGTTTCAACATTTCTAAAGATCCCTGTAAACGCAGAAGTGGTTGTAATGGAATTCTGTTTTTGAACTCCACGCATCATCATACACATGTGACGAGCTTCAATTACGATAGCCGCACCAATAGGTTTCATTGTTTTTTGAATACAGTCTAAAATCTCATGTGTAAGGCGTTCCTGCACCTGCAATCTTCGGGAAAAAATATCTACCACTCTGGGCAATTTACTCAATCCTACGATGCAATCCCCTGGAATGTAGGCAATGTGTGCTTTACCAAAAAAAGGCAACAAATGGTGTTCACACAAACTATACAGTTCAATGTCTTTAACAAGGACCATTTCACTGTAGTTTTCTTTAAATAAGGCTGATTTTAAAGCCGCTTCAGCATCCTGGCTATACCCTTGGGTAAAGAATTCCATGGCTTTGGCAGCACGCTCAGGAGTTTTAGCAAGCCCTTCCCTGTTAGCGTCTTCGCCAATTGCTTCCAAAATTGCTTTGTAATGCTCTTTTAAACTATGATTTTTTAAGTCTGTCACGATTCAATAAATAATAATTCCTAAACGGTTATAAATCCTATAAGTTTTGATAAATCCGATTTAAACACCGTTTTATCCTTTATTCTCTGGTTAAAATCGAAAATTATCAATTCAATTTCTAAATACAGCTACTTTTAGCTTGATTTTTATGAATTTTTACTCAAAAATCTATCAGGAGTCCGGTTTTTCAAAATACTGGACCCAAACCATCTTTTGGTTGGTGTTTTACGCCTTAAATTTTTATTTCAGCCCGGATGAAATACCGCTTACCAAGGCCTTACTTTGGTCTGCAGGGAATACATTAATCTTTTTGATTGCCGTAACCATAAATCTTAAAATTTTGCTTCCAAAGTTTATGTTGAGACAATCAATTTTTAGCTATTTGGCATTATTAATTGGTATTTCTCTACTATTAACTCCTTTTATCACACTTTTTAATGTCTGGATCCGGAATGATTATGCCACCCATAATCACAACCCCTTAGTTCAAGCACATTTTCATTTTATAAATCTTGTGATTGTAACCGCATTATCTTCATTGGTACGAATTCCATTGGAATGGCTTAAAATTCAAAGTGAAAAAAATGAGCTCGTCGCTAAAAATATGGAAACGGAATTGCAATCACTTAAAAATCAAATCAATCCGCATTTCTTATTTAATACCTTAAACAATTTATACGCACTGACACTTAAAAAATCTGATTTAGCACCTCAGATCGTTTTGAAACTTTCAGACATGATGCGATATATGTTGTATGAATGCAATGAATCTGAAGTTTACCTGGAAAAAGAATTTCAATACATTGAAAATTACATTGAAATTGAAAAAATAAGACACATTTCAGATAATCAGATTTCATTACATTTTGATCAAGAACTCTATACGAAAAAACTTGCTCCCCTTCTATTAATTCCTTTTGTCGAAAACAGCTTTAAACATGGACTACAAGCCAGCTTGGAAAAGTCATACATAGACATTCAGGCAAAATTAATAAATGGCTCTATCGTATTTAAAGTCACAAATTCCAAACCGCTGCCAACACCGGGACTCAGCTTGTCCGGTAAAACGGGTGGTGTTGGTTTGGCCAATGTAAAAAAACGTCTGGAATTGATTTATCCAGATCGATTTAACTTACAGATTGATGATCAAGCCGATTATTTTTCTGTAACACTTAAAGTAAAATTAAATGAAATACCATATGATAAAGACCTTGATCGTAGATGACGAACCCCTTGCAGTAGAAATACTTGAAACGTATGTCAATCAGATCCCACAATTGGAATTAATTGGCAAATGCTACAATGCTTTAGACGCGAACCGAATATTAAACCAACAAACTATAGACCTGTTACTGGTTGATGTACAAATGCCTCAAATGAATGGCATCGAGCTTATTAAAAGTTTGTTACATCCTCCTAAATTTATTTTTACAACCGCCTATCCTGAATTTGCAGTCGAAGGATTCGAACTCAATGCAGTTGATTATTTACTAAAACCGATTGATTTTAATCGCTTTCTAAAGGCCATCAATAAAATTCCTCAACTCAATAATCCTGAAGAAAAACCAGATTCAAAACCGTACGATAAACAAGATTTCATCTTTGTAAAATCTGATAAAAAACTCATAAAATTAAATTATGATGACATCCTGTATTTTGAAGGATTAAAAGACTATGTGATCATTTATACGGATCAAACGAGAATCATCACCTTGCAAACCATGAAATCACTGGAAGAAAAATTACCCGACCACAGCTTCATCCGGGTTCACCGGTCTTATATTGTCAATATCCATAAAATAGATGCAATTCATTCAAACGATGTGGACATTTATGTAAAAGGACAAGTAAAAGAAATACCAATAGGCAGCAATTATTCTGACAATGTAAATCGCATGATAAATCTTAAGAAGATTTAATTCCTGATGTTAAATGCTTACCACCTAAAATAAACAAGCCCCTTACGGGGCTTATTTATTCTAACAATTTTAGATTAAAACTGGTTATATAAAAACAGGGATTATCTGATAATTTCGATCTTTTTAGTGATCGGTCCTAAATTGGTTTCAACCTTCAGCAAATATAAGCCATTTTGCAATTCCTGTAAATCTAAAAGCTGATGTTTTTTATCAACAAGCTGAATATTTTTTAACATAGTTCCGTCCAGTGAAAAAACAGTTACAGATTTTAATTCATTGCTGCCATTTAAATGCATATTTAAATAATCAGTTGCCGGATTTGGATAGACTACCAAATCATTTGGATTAAGAACATGCTGGTTTGTATTTTTTGTGATATCCAGATATGCAATATGATCATCTAATTTCACATAATTACCATCTGAATTGAGCACTAATATATTGGAAATGTAAAATGGGATGTGGTAAATGTCATGATCTTTACGGAAGCCATTCAAATCATCTTCAACTATAAATGAAAGTACCTCAACACCTCCGCGACCGCTTACTTTTTTACCGTTTGAGCGAACAAAACCACTTTCGAGGCGTCCGTTCCAGGGTTTTTTGTACATGTGCATCAAGGCACTGTTTAAAGTGGCCCATCCCTGTTCGTAAAAATCAACCCGTAAACTGGCTTCATCGACCACGTCTACATTATAGTCTAAATCATACGAGTAGCCTCCTAAATTGATTACCGGATTGGATGCATCGCCTAACTGGACTTCAAAAAATGCCCGTTGACCGATTTGCACACCCGGATTGAGTAACTTAAGTTTAAATGGAAAATCACCTCGATCGTAAATGGGTTTTGCTACCAGAGAATGTTGCTTTTTATAAAAACCGGAAATGCTAACGGTATCTGAACAGTTTACCAGTCCATTGCCATCGGTATCTGCGTGCTTGTAATTAACGTCAGAAGATGGCATCAAACCATTCCAATCTGAGGACTGAATGGCTCTAAATTCTGTTGGAGCACCAGTAGGTCTGGTACTACCGTTCATACCCAGGTGATAGCCAACTTGAAGAAAATCCTTCATGCTGACTTCCCCATCCAAATTCACATCGCCGGGCCAAACGCAATCTCCAGCACATTGGTACTCGCATTTATTTCGCTCCCCCTGATATATGTCTTTTATTTCTATAGCACACTGAACTTCAACGCATTGATTTGTATTTGGAATGCAATAGCTGAGTTGGATGTTGTCGTTGCCTGCGTAATTGCGAGGAGGAAAATAGATCAATAAATTATAACCCGAAACCGTATCTCTACAAGTAGTTGTCGGACTGATGGTATATTCCAAAGCTACCGTATCATAGCCGGGATAATATTTTACAAAAGTTGAATCTTGTGGACTGATTTTAAAGTTATAGGCATCAATAGGGATGGAATAACTAAAAACCAAGGGCACATTCTTGAAGGTATTAAAATGGTAATCCGTACGAGTATCCGGTTGCCAGTTACCAACAAATAACTTGACTTCGCCGTACTCACACAAACCCTGTGGACACACTTTGTAAATAAATGTTTGTACGCCCTCATAGCCTGGTTCGGGAGTGTATTTAAAATCGCCTTTTGTATTTAATGAATCTAAAGTACCTCTGGAAGGCCGCTGAGAGATTAAAAATGGATAATCATCTGTAATATCATTAAGAGCTACATTGAATGTAACAGCGGTATCTTTTGGAGTAAAAACAACGTCATCAACGGTAATCTTGCTGGGCGTTTTGAGGTTATAGACCTCCATAATCACGGTGCGGTGCAAATTAGCCTTTGTTAAAACGAAGGTATCGTTGCCCACAAAACTTGAATAGGGTTTATATGAAACTACTTGAGCATTAACGATATCTAGTGTGCCTTTTTTAGGCTGAGTAGTTATAGAAAAACCAGGTAGCGGAAAAGAAACTAATTTAAGTGTTGCTTTTGGAGTACCCAACAACAAGGTGTCACTGTTTAAATTATTAGTATCAACAACGGTAACTACAATGCTGCTTTCATTGCAGGTATTAAAGGTATCACAGACTGTATAACTGATATAGCCAACTCCAACGGAATCTGTTATGGGTTTAAAACGAATGGTAAATGGGTCCGGTCTGGAAGCAATCAATCGGCTGGATGCTGTGATTGCAGTTATTCTCAAATAATCAGTTGCTGGTGAACCAATCGAACTGATGTCATTCGCCAATGGATACACATCCTGATTGCCATCATTTTTATAAGCAACATACGCATCAGATACTAAGTCTATGGTTGAATTGCTTACGATAAACACAAAACTCAAATACTTAATCCGGCCATAGTAATCCTTATATTTGGTAACTGCTGTATCCCGACCTATAAAGCCTGTATAGGCTTCATACTTAACTTCCGGGTCACTTTTGGTGCCCAATAAAGAAATTAAACCATGTTTGGTGGAATCCTGAACAACCCGGTCTTTTTGGTAGGTATTGGGAAGGTAACTTACAGAGCTGTTTCTTAGTAGTTTAAACACTAAATAAGGCCCATCAACCTCTTGCGCTTTTATTGCAAAAGACAATAAAAACAAAATCAGAATTGTGTAAGTCCTGTTTTTTGTCATAATAACCAGTATCACAAAAGTAAACCATTATCCGATATTTCAAAGCATTATATACAAATTATTTTTATTCGTATATGATTTAATTTCAATATGATCTATATGCTATTATATATCAAATGATTATAAATTCTATTTATATATTATATATTGTATGGAATTAATAAAATTTAATCCTAGTAATTGCGCTCAAAATTTATATATTAAAACAAGGCATAAAGCAAGTGCGTTGCCTATAAATTCATCATAAATTGCTTAATTATTAGTCAAGAATTTGTATTATTTTAGTCCTTCATTTTTAATCAACACTATGAATGATTCTAAATTTTATAGATTTCTTAAAACACTCAATAACAAAGAGTTACGCAAATTTAGAAAATACCTTGAATCCCCATATTTTAACACCAACCAAACGTTACTGGCACTCTATTCAGTTTTTGAAACTCATTTATTGGATGAAAAAAGTAGTCCCTTGCAAAAAGAAATCGTTTGGGACTTAATCTTCCCAAATGAATCGTTTGATTATGATCGACTACGTAAACTCTTACACCTACTGATGGTACTCGGAGAAGATTTCCTTGCCCAATTGGCCTACGATGACAATTCAGCGCATCGGGTCCATTATCTCTTGCAAATGCTGCATCGCAAAGAAATGGATGAATTCATACACAGCACCATTCAATCCGGTTTAACTATTTTAAAAAAGAAAACAACCGAAATGGCACGTACTACTACGATCTCTATTCCATTGAAAAATACAAGTATATTTTGGAAAACATTGAATCGGCTCGGGTAAAAAAACTAAATATTCAAAAATTAAATATATCAGAAATAGATGGCCATCTAAATCATTTTTACTTTTCAGAAAAGTTAAAATATTATTGTTTGTTATTGAGTTGGAGCAAAATGACTAAAATCGATTTAAATGTAATTTTAATTCCAGAAATTGTTAGAGAAATTAAAAATAGTAATTTTATAAATATTCCTGCAATAGCAATTTATTATCAAATATTTCTAACATATATCGAACCTGCTGACGAAACCCATTTTTTTAATCTTAGAGATCTAATTAAAAATCATCTACATTTATTTCCACCTGAAGAAGCAAGAGATATTATGAATTCTGCAATAAATTACACAATTCAAAAACAAAATCAGGGTCAATTAAAATACAGCAAAGAAAATTTTGAATTATGGAAACAAGGGTTAGAAAATCAATCAGTTTTAATAAATGGAGAACTATCGCCTTGGGCCTTTAAAAATATCATCACTCTTGCCTTAAGATTAAATGAATTTAATTGGACTGAAGACTTTATCAATTCATTTAAAACAAAGATCAATAAAGAATATCGCGAAAATGCAATTAACTACAATCTCGCCTCTTTATATTTTTATAAAAATGAATACAATAAGGCTATTCCATTGCTCCAACAAGTTCAATTTGATGAGGTGACTTATGGTTTAGGAGCAAAATCCTTACTTTTAGCATGTTACTATGAATTAGATGAATATGATGCCTTACAATCATTTTATGATAGCTTTAAGTTATTTGTTAATAGAAACAAAAGCATTACCGAAGAAAGAAAAATCAGCTACTTACAATTAATTAAATTAACAAAAAAACTAACAGAAAACAATGATAATAAACTTAAATTAACTCAACTTAAAAAAGAAATTCTTGAGTCGCAAGCAACCAGCAAATCCTGGCTACTTGAAAAAGTTGATGAACTTTTAAATTAATATCCATATAAAAAGAGTCTCCGGAAAAAATCCAGAGACTCCTTCCGGTTGCTTAAAATCCACTTATATCGTCCTCTACAATAAATTGCAGTGTACGATCTGGAAATGAAATGGTGAGCTCCGTGCAAAGATCACCACACCCGTTAAAAACTGCAGTTCCAGAAATGTTGTTCATGCCTTGTTGAACCTGGACAACATTTGGAGATTGCAAGCTTACCGCAGATAAGCTTACTCCATAGGAACTTGCTACATAAGCAATCACCTGGTTTGTACCAGACAACCATGTAGCAGCTGTCAACACCAAACTAACCAGTAAGATGCTGACGAAAGTCAAACTAAACTTTCTCATAAAACAAAAATTAAAAAAATAAAAAATAGGGTTTACCTAAATAAAGGAGTTTTTCTTGCACGCAAAAAACTCATAGCAGCTTGACTTGAAAAGAATATATAATAACAACGGTAATTAATATTTAAAAGTTTCAGAAATTAATAAAAATATTAAAATTTTATTTTTCTGAAACTACACTAAATTTAGAAAGACACTTTGTTCTGGCATCCTGATGATTTACTATTGGAGGAAGGTATTTTTGCTTTGTAAATTCCGGAACCCATTTTTTAATAAATTTAAAATCCGGATCAAATCGCTGTTGTTGTAGTTCGGGATTAAAGATTCGAAAATAAGGCGCAGCATCGGTGCCACAACCTGCAGCCCATTGCCAGCCTCCGTTGTTACTGGCCAGATCAAAGTCCAGTAATTTTTCTGCAAAGTAGGTCTCTCCCCAACGCCAGTCGATCAGCAAATGTTTTACTAAAAAACTCGCTGTAATCATTCTCAAACGATTGTGCATAAATCCGGTTTGATTGAGTTGTCGCATTCCGGCATCTACCATAGGATATCCGGTTTTGCCTTCACACCAGGCTTTAAATAACTGCTCATTGTTTTCCCATTCAATGCGGTTGTATGCCGGTTTAAAACAAGAAAATTCTACATAGGGAAATGCCTGTAAGATCATAGAATAAAAATCTCTCCAGAGTAATTCACTGAAATAGATCGGACTTAATGCATACGCTGCTTTTGCTTTTTGCCTAATACTGATTGTACCAAATCTAAAATGAATGCCAAGTTGGGATGTAGCATTTTCATATGGAAAATCGCGTTTCTCGGCATAGTTATTAATTAAGGATTGCTTCGTCTGCTGATCCGGAAATTGGATTGTTGTTGGTGTAAAACCGATTTCTCCAAATGAAAGCATTGGATTTGGTGCACAGGTCCAAAAACCAGAAGGATCGTTGCAATCATGCGGTGTAAATAGCTTGTCAGGACCCACTAACTCAATCTGCTTGAGTATTTTATTTTTATATGCAGTAAAAACGGTATAGGGGCTCCCATCTTCTTTAAGGCATTCGTCTTTTTCAAATAGCACCTGGTCTTTGTAACTAAAACATTGCACATTTTTACTTTGTGCTAATTCATGTATGCGTGCATCGCGTTGCAATGCATAAGATTCATAGTCTCTGTTATAGAATAATTGTTTGATGGGATAGGCTTCAAACAGGATATTCCATATATGATCCGGCGTTCCATAAAATACCAAAAGATCGGAACCCAATGCCTGTAATTCCTGCTTTAAAGACTTGATTTGCTTGTATATAAACGATACACGGGCATCTGATGTATTACTCAATTTTGATAAAATAGTCTCATCAAATATGAAAATGGGAATTACAGGAAAACCACTGTTTAGAGCTTTAGAAAGGCCATGATTGTCCTGTAACCGCAAATCCCTGCGAAACCAAAATGCCGCATAATTCATTTATGTTCAACACGTTCCGGCAAATTTCGTTCAAAATAAATGTTAATCATTCTGACGACCTACAAGCAATGATAGCAACTGATTACCTTTGTATTAAAGCGCAGATATGAAGTTTCTTTATTATATGATTCCGGTAGTCCTTTTAGGGTTTTTTGCCTGCAAGTCAAATCAGAAATTTGATGCAGAGAAAATCGGCAAGCTAGAAGCTGATTTTAATTCAAGCCCTACGGATACCACCTATGATAAATTGATTACTGCCTATCTTGAAATCATGCAGGAGCATAAAGACGAACCCGCATTGATTGAAGATTTACTTTCTAAATGTTCGGCAGCCAGCATCAAAATGAACAATTGCCGTCAGACCGTAATCTTTCTAAACAATCTGATTAAAAATCATTATGCACGCAAAGACACTCCAGACAATATTGTAAAAATGATTGAGTGCCTTAGAAACATAGGCAAGAATGAAGCAGCCGATATTCTGACGCTCTGTTTTGGACAAGCTTTTCCGGGAGATAACCGAAAAGTAGAGCTTGAAGCCAAACTGCAAAACAACAAACTCCTGAAGAATATTTAGTCGATTTGGCTAAATCCATTTTCCCTGATACGCTTAATACCTATGACAAAGAAAAAGCATTTAATTACGTAGATGCTTGCGAAGCCTATGCCCTAGTTTTGCCAAACAGCGACAAGTCACCTGAGTTTTTATTTAGTGCTGCTCAAACTTCTAAATTATTGACCACGTATGACAAATGCTTAAGTTTATTTGACTGGATTGTTGAGAAATACCCGAAACATGCCAAAGCTGAAAACGCTTGTTTTATGAAGGGTTTTCTATTCGACAATGATTTAAAAGACACCGCCACTGCACGTAAATTTTACCTTGAATTCATCACAAAATATCCAAAAAGTGAATTTGTGGATGATGCCCAAATGTTGATTCAAAATCTTGGTAAATCTGAAGAACAGATTTTAGATGAACTTCAAAAAAAGAATGCGAAATAATTCAAAACGACCAATTTGTTTTGTCTATTCCGTAAGAATTAATTTTGGTTGAATAAATTTTGCCTGCCAGGAATCTTTTAAGGGTTTTAGCCAGCTTTTTTGAAAACTTAATTTATCACTTACCAGATTATCAAAAAACAAGGTATCCTGATTTATTTCTAATGGAATTTCCTGGTTTTGCAATGCCATACGACTGATCGTTTTGACTTCGCTGTCTTTTAAATAATAAAATAGGTTTCTATTAAAAAAATCGAGTTGATATTCTGCTCCCAGGTTTTGTATAAATCGGACGGAAGAATCGATGCTGCAACCTCCGGGTTGATTTACTTGCTGATCAACAATCAATACGAGAAAATAAGCGTGCAACAAGCCCCCTGTAGCGCGTAAAGCTTTTTGATGGCTAATCCAATCTTGGGAAAACAGATATATTTTATTGTTTAATTCCCAAATTAAAGATTCCGGGATTTTTCGATCCGATCCATAGACCCAAACACGTGAATAGTCAGGAAATGAGATTAAGTCCATCATTGTTGCTTTTGATTTTGGAGTATAAGTTCTGCAAGATCGTAAACCATTACTTGATCCTGTGCATTTTTTTCTTTAATACCATCCTGAAGCATGGTGATGCAAAACGGACAATTGGCTACGACAACGTGCGAATTGGTATTGATAACTTCTTCAGCCCGTTCGGTATTTATCCGTTTAACTCCATGTTCTTCTTCTTTAAACATTTGAGCACCTCCTGCCCCGCAGCAAAGACCATTTTGCTTTGCCCGTTTCATTTCTACCAACTCGTGTTTCAACGAATTGATTATAGATCTTGGAGCCTGATAGACACCATTAATCCTTCCTAAATAACAAGAATCGTGGTAGGTAATTTTTTGACCTTCCTGTTCTTGTATCACAATTCTATTTTCTTTAATTAACAAATCTAAAAACTCTGAATAATGGATCACATCAAATTTGCCTCCCAAAGCGGGGTATTCATTTTTTAAAGTATTAAAACAATGTGGGCACGTGCACACAATCTTTTGAATACCATAATTTGTTAGCGTCTCAATATTTTGTTGCGCGAGCATTTGGAACAACAATTCATTTCCTGCTCTTCGGGCTGGGTCCCCTGTACATTTTTCTTCTTCTCCCAAAATGGCATAGGACTGACCGATATTATTTAGGATTTCACAAAATGCCCGTGTAATTTTTTGAGCCCTGGCATCATAATTTCCCGCACAACCAACCCAAAATAGAATTTCCGGTTTTTTACCTTCTGCATGCAATTCGCTAAGTATTGGTATTTTCATTTCACTCAATTTGTTATCCAGTTTGTACGGTTTTCAGATAGTGCCCAAACTGCTTGATTGTTTTCTAAACTATTAAACATAGGAAGCCACTCAGAAGGTCCCCCACTGTTCATTAATATATCATAACGGCGCAATTCCAATATGGGTTTCAAAGGATTTATAAGAACAGGACAAGCCTCCACACAGGCATTGCAAGTCGTGCATGCATACAATTCTTCCTTTGATATTTTATCGTAAAGAGAAAGGCCATCTGTAATCTCAATTGTTGTCCCATCCTCCATTCTTTTAAATGCTTTGGTCTGAACAAGTTCCTCAGCCCGATCTCGAATATCCATCACAATTTTTCGTGGACTCAATTTTTTACCGGTCATGTTTGCCGGACAAACGGCTGTACAACGCCCACATTCTGTGCATGAAAAAGCTTGCAATAAAATTTGTTGAGATAATTCATTGACATCTTGCGCCCCAAAATGATTCGGTGCTTCCATGGATGGATCATTTTCCAATCCGAGCATCCCCTTGACTTCATTTTGGATATATGGGATGTTTTGAATTTCACCTCTGGGATTTAAATCAGCATAATAGCTTGATGGGAATGCAAGAAAAATGTGTAAATGTTTGGAATAGGGCAAATAGGCAATAAAACCAAGAACAACCAGATAATGCGTCCACCAAAAGAAACGCTCCGTAAAGATGATCCAGTCCGCTGATAAACCACTAAAAAGAGGCATGGTAGTGGAAGCAGAAAGAAAAAATGTTCCGGTGGAATGGTAAGATTCTGGTTTTAGTTGTTGCAAATATTGATCAGCGCCATTCATCATAAAAATACTTAGAACGAGTATAATTTCACCTAGTAAAATAATGTTGGCATCAGCAAAAGGCCAGCCTTTCAGCTCAGGTTTATGAAAACGGCTAATTTTCAGGATATTTCTTCGTATCAAAAATACCGCTGTTGCAATTAAGGCTAAGAGCGATAAGATTTCGATGGTATTTATGGCTACCGGGTATAAAAATCCAATTTTATTGGCAAACAAGCGATGTTTTCCAAACAAGCCATCCGTAAAAATTTCAAGAAATTCAACTTGGGTTAATAAAAACGCCGTATAAATAAAAAAATGAAAGATACCTGATACAGGTTTTGTAAACATTTTACGCTGTCCCAAAGCAAATAAGAGCATATTTTTAAATCTAACCAGCGCAGATCCTTCAGGCCAATTGGGTTTCCCTAGCAGAATGGCCTGATATACCTGGGCATATCGTTTCCACGAAAACCGCAGAATTGCAGTTGTAATAAGAATAAAGACAATGCTGTGAATCATTTCAAAATAATAGATCTTTGAACAAAAATTAGGGATTTTTACCTTTTAATCAAATCAGTATGATAATTCTAAATCAGGAACAAATTAAACAAAAAATCAAACGAATGGCCATAGAAATTTATGAACGGCATTCTGATGAAAAGAAATTATTCCTGGCTGGTATCAATACCAAAGGGTATGAAATAGCCAAACTCTTGAGCTTGCAAATCAGTGAGTTATCTCCAATTCAATGCGAATTACTTCATATACACCTTAACCCGGCCCAGCCTACCGAGCACCCGATCAGCCTAAACGTTGATTCCTCGTTGCTTCGAAACAAATCTGTTATAAT
Organism: Saprospiraceae bacterium; assembly: GCA_016712145.1. Lineage (NCBI taxonomy): Bacteria > Pseudomonadati > Bacteroidota > Saprospiria > Saprospirales > Saprospiraceae > Saprospiraceae bacterium. The sequence goes on along the minus strand of JADJRO010000001.1, from coordinate 391,008 downwards.
TACGGACGATGTTGCAAACACAGGGAGGACCCTGTTTTATTCTTTTAAAACGATCATGGATATCGTCCCAAAGAAATTGGAAGTAGCGGTATTGATCGAACGTACTCATAAAGGGTTTCCGATCCATGTAGATTTTGTAGGAATGAAATTGGCTACTACCTTGAAAGATAATATTGAAGTGGCACTGGATTCTGCCAATGATTGGAAGGTTAGCCTAAATTAAAGGGAATTAAATTTTGCTTCAAGTGCTTCTCTCGCTGCTTGGTATCCTAATTTATACAAATCTTCGGCTGTGTTTAAGTCAAATTTAGAATATTGACTTATTTTGGGAGACTCAATCAAAATATCGCAATACCCCATTTGTAATTTTGAATTATTTTGAACTGATAATTCAAGCACTCTGGTCAATAGTTTAAAGCTGTTATTAATTTCATCTGCTTTGACGATTTGGACAGGCATTAAACTCACTCCAATTAATATATCACAGTGATCACGAATTACTGATGCTGGAAAATTCATCAATATGCCACCATCAAGGTACAGTTCATTTTCTATTTCAACGGGTTTAAATAGAAGCGGTACGCTACAAGATGCGAGAACTGGTTTTATCACAGAACCTTCTTCGAAAATTTTAAGCTTACCAGCAATTAAATTTGTGGCGATAACTTTTACAGGAATTGACAGACTTTCAAATGTATCGTTGTATAGGTTTTGTGTTAAAATTTGCTCTAAATAATTTAAATCCATTAACCCTTTATTTGGCAATGCCGGACGCAGAAAATTAAACCATTTTGTTTTAATCGATAAATTAAGTAAGGTCTCAGGGGAAACGCCACCAGAGAATAGGACGCCAACCAAAGCGCCCGCACTGCATCCCGATATAATAGCTAATTCAATGCCGGCTTCTTTAATAAATTGGAGGGCACCAATATGATAAATCCCCCTCGCTCCACCGCCGGAGAGGCAAAGGCCAATCCGCATGTATTATAATTTTATAAAACGAATACGCGAAGTTTTTTCACCAGCTATACTCATAAAATAAACTCCCGGAGAAAGATCTAGTTTTAATGGATTCTGAATTTTTAAATTTTGTATCAATTTACCCTGAGCATTGTAAATAGAAGCTTCATTTCCTAAAAGAGCATTCTTATTAAAATAAATTAAATTCTCCACTGGATTAGGATAAATCTTTACGGATTCGTTGTCTAGATTATTTGCGTCAACAATTAATTTAATATCAGCTAAATATCTGGGTTGAATTTGATAGCCTTCAAGAAAAGGATTGATTGCGTCAAATTGGGAACCCAATCCGGTTAAATCAAATTTGCCGACCGGAGCTGAAGTCCCATGGATGTTAACATCATTGTCTATGCGCATATCAAAGGTATTTGTACCATCGGTAACTTTTACTGTAAAACCTAGCGGATTATTTGACCAGGTACCTGGATCAACTAATTCCATTTTTTTCATTTGGATTAACTGCGATTCAGTTGATTCATTTAAATAATTTACAACTGTGGGTTGAAAAAGTGAATTTCCAACTGATAGTTTTGTGATGCTATCCGGTATCATTTGAATAAGACCATTAAATTGGCTTATAAGACCCTTAATACGAATCAAATCCCCTTCTGTAACGGTGTAAGCTAAATTTCCAGAACTTAAAAAAACCGCAATCCCATCATTGAATTGGTCAATCAAAGTAAATTGCAAACCAATTGGACGCAAGTTAACTCCATAAACAACCCCTTCCAAACTGTATCTTCTATTTAGACTATCTGCTAAGCCATTAAAATCAGTAGAACTTATTATTCCAATTGGCAATGAGGGATAAAGGTCATCCTTAATTTTAACTTTAACGGTACCTTTCATTCCATTTGATGCATGTACATCACATTGATAATTATAAATGCCTGGTTGATTAAACTTATAAATGTATGACCATAAAGCAGTAGAAGGCAATCCGTTTCCAAAAGATTCAGGGTTTGCAGTAAATACCGATTTACTTCCATTTATATTATGGTGTCCACCTTTATTGAGCCATTCCACTTTTTCACCAACAAATATTTCTATAGTATCCGGATCAAATTTAAAATCAGATGCATTGATTGTGTAATCTGCACAAGAAACACTATTTACAGCATTAGGACTTGCAAACAGAAATTTGCCATTAATCTCAACTCCAACAGCATTTTTTGAAGCACCCCAATAGTTTTCTAGATTATTATCTATGTTGGCACGGCACAATTCCAAGCTGGCTCCATTGCCATTTGCATTTGTATTCCATGAACCAAAATAATGAACACTATCTACAGGATTTTGATTTGCATCCAGTAAAGTAATTACTTCATCCGTATTCCTTAGGCCCCCACTGGTCCATTCAAGGGCAGGGAATCCAAAAACAGAATCAAATTTTAAGGAATTTACACAAATAATAAAATATGCATTTGGAGCCATTGTGGTGTCAGGAAAAGTTATGACAACTGCATCTTTGATAGAATAATCCTTTAGATTTACAGCCTGGTTTCCAGCATTATAAAATTCTATATATTCTAAATTATCCGTCCCGCTTTCAGGGGGGTTAAACATGATTTCGTTAATTACGATCTGACTATTTGCCAGCGTTAACATACTTATTAAGGACAGTACCAGCATGATCCGTTTCATACTTCTATTTTTTACAAATATAAATGAATTTAAGCTTAATAAAAAGACAAAAGGCAGGTTTTAACTAAAACCTGCCTTTTGTCTTTTACAATGAACTCTATAAGGAGCTCTGATTGTGTTAATTGAATATATACCGAATTCCTAGTTGGATTTGATATACATCGGCCAAACTTGCTCTTTTAACAATTAATTTTTCCGGATACTTTCCATTTACTTTAGTGAATGTGTAATATGGAATATTGGCTGCATCCCTACTTTCAAACTTCAAAGGGGAAGACGAAATCAGTTGATCCCCAACTCCTAATGAAGGATCAATTAAATTCAAGAAATTTTGGATGTCTGCCCGAATCTGGATTCTATTCTTGTTTTGTCCAACAGTCAACCCAAATTCCTGAATGAATGATAAATCCACAGTGGTTAGAAAAGGTAAAATACCTCCATTGCGCTCATAATATTTTCCTTTGTACTTAGACAATTCTTCATTATTGTTAACAAATTTCATAAATGCATCCCGTTGCTCTTGTTCTGTCGCAGCGTCTTTAAAGTGAATTTCACTTCCTTCATTTGGAACATACATCAAGTCATTAGCTGATTGTCCATCGTTATTTAAATCACCCGCAGTCACTAAATTAAAGCGAGATTGGTTGCTCGATTGCATAAATATTGAAATCTGAGAAGAAATAGACTTCAAGTATGATTTTTTATAAGACAATGCAGCAATAAAACGGTGTCTTTGATCAAAATCGGAATAGGCTAAATTAGGCAAATTATTGCCATTTACGGTAACTTGATCACGCCAGGAACTAAATGCAATAGAGCCTGCAGTCATAATGTCTTTTGCCTCTGAAAAATTATAGGCTGCCATTGCATAAAGCCCATTTTTAAATTGTCTTTCTAATTTAGGGCATAAGCTATAAGCAAACCCTTCAGAAGTATTTTTCAGCAATATGGCATCAGATACATTTGCATACAATCTGTTTGAATTTCCACCTGGAAATAGAGGTCTGCTGTCAGCACCACTTAAATTCACTTTTGGCTCTACCTGATTTGCATTTACATAAGTCACATTGTTAATCGTTTTACTGTAAATTGCTTCCACGCTGGCAACAAAATCCCAAGGCAATGAATAATCAACAGCCAGGTTGAACCGAGCTAATTGTGGCAATTTGAAATTCTTATCTGTAACCGCTAAATTAAAATTAGGTGCAGCTGATGGGTTGTCAGGAACGTATTTATCCACTTCATCTGAAAAAGGATATTTATTTGTATTGTTAGAATTAATTGAGTTTTTAGTCACTCCATTATTTCCTATTTGATTTGAAATCCACACAAAAGGAACACGTCCTGTAAACACGCCAATACCTCCCCTAAATTGCAACTTCCTATTCCCCATTACATCGTAATTAAAGCCCATTCTTGGAGAGAATAACGTTCTTGATTTAGGCAAAACATTCGTTTCAAATTGAATTATTTCTCCATCAGCGTCTTTAAAATTATAAGTAGCTGCTAATTGATTTCGGTATGCTGATCCAGAATAATAATGAGGTCTGTCTAAACGAAATCCAAAAGTTACGTTCAACCGGTCATTTAAAGATGAAACATTATCCTGGAAATAAATACCTGGCTGTTTAATGGTAATTTTATCAATTGGTAGTTGCCCCCCTGGCAAAATTGAAAAGCCCAACTCATAATTTGGCAAAGTCACTGTTTCGCCATTTGCTGATTTGTAAAAATCATTCAAACTTGCAAACGTATATTTTCCATACCAGGTGGGAGTAAATGTATTCTCAAAATCAAATGATTCAAAATTAAATCCTGCTGTAACCGTGTGGCCATTCAAATACCAGGTAATATTGTCTTGAATTTGTATGGTATTTGCATCTAACCTGTTATTGGGTGTAAATGGTTCATACCCAAACGAAGTATAGGTGATATTTCCTTCACGGATATCTACCAATGGAAATACAGAGCCCGGACTCTCTCTAAAATCCCGATTTGCAGTAAATCCAATTTGAACCTGATTGGATGCTTTTGAACCAAACAAGGTATTTAATTCTATAATACCTGAATGAATATCATTATTAATAATATAATTGGTATTTTTAAAATTCAAATTGTTTAAATTTCCATTTCTGAATCCCGCTGCACCAGAACCACTTGCCAATACATCACGATACGATCTTAAATAATTGTATCTAAAACTTAACTTATTGGATTTATTGATATTATAATCTATTTTTCCCAATAACTTGTTGCTATATGTTTGCAATGCATACCCATCATAAACTCCTGGATCGTAGTTGTACTTATCGATCAGGAATTGACGCAGACTATCCATCGTTGTTGATTTTACTCTTGTAATAGAGCCTCCAACGGATTCACCCGGCCTTTGTGCGCGGTACTGCAATGGATCTTCTCTACGTTCTCCTTCGGCATTAACAAAAAAGAACAATTTGTTTTTAACGATTGCACCACCTAAACTGGCACCAAACTGTTTGACATCAAAATCTAATACCGTTACATTAAATGTGTCTGCTTTATTTCCTACAAAATTTTGATTTCTTAAATTGTAATAGGCTGTTCCAGAAAATTTATTGGAACCAGATTTTGTAACAGCATTTACGCCTGCTCCAGTAAAACCAGACAGACGCACATCATAAGCTCCTAAATTCACTTGTACTTCTTCGATGGCGTCCAAACCGACTGGAGTTGCATTGGATTGCCCTCCCGGAGTTGATGCTAAACCAAAACTATTGTTAAAAATCGAACCATCCAGACTTAAATTATTGAAACGGCTGTCATTCCCTAAAAATGAGGTACCAGGTGCAGTAGTTGTTGAAACGGAAGAAACCCGACTTTGAGGAGTTAATCGAATGAAATCATTTAAATTTCTTCCTAAAGATGGCAATGCCTCCAAGGCTTCTCTTTTAATATTAGTAGCAGCTCCTGTTCGCTCTGAATTTAAAATGTCGTTGGTTTTAGCAGTGACCAAAACTTCACCTAAAACAACGGCTTCTTCTATCAATTGAGCATTGTATCTAAGATTCTGGCCTAATGAAAGAAAAACACCTTCTTCTTCCAGGTTTTTATATCCGACATAGGTGATCGTTATTTTATAAGGACCTCCAACTCTTAAACTCGGAATGTTATAACGCCCATCTTCTCGCGTATAAACGCCATAAATTGAACCAGAGGGAAGATGTGTAACTTGAACACTTGCCGCTATTAAAGGCTCGCCTTTAGCATCTGTGACCGTTCCTAAAATCTGAGCATTTGTTGTGCCCTGTGCAAACATAGAATTTGTACAGAGAAGCTTCACTGTTAAAATGCACAAAACAATGAATACAGACTTTGTTGTACTTCGTTTCATAATTAGTGGTTTAGAATAAAGGATTAAATTCAAGCAAAGTTAAAATTCTAATCCTACACCTATATTATTTTATTATAAAATAATAATTTATATGTTACCGCCCTGTTAATCAACTAAATATGGCCTTATATGTGTACTGGAAGGAAATTTTCAGCTATCATACAGCGTGCACTCCCTCCTCCTACTGTTTCTATAATATCCAATGGAATTACTACTAATTCTGCAGATTTTTCAAAACGAACACGTTGGTTTCGAGTTAATGAATTATAGGCGCTTTCAGAACAAACTAAAAGTGGAGAACCCTTATGGTTTTTTAATAGCAACATGTTTCCAGCAAATTGATTCATCTGACTAAAGCTAATTTCAACCAATTCCTTATCAGTTTGAGAAAATGATTCCAGTAACTTTTGTTGCTGCGACTCGGGGATAGATTCCATGCAACAGATAACAAAGTCTGAACCCATAGCCATCATTACATTGGTGTGGTAAATTTCATTCTTTTGGGCATCTACTGCATTAAATAAAACAGTTTGATATCCACTTAATAAGGCAAATTTATGAAGGACCCTCGGATCGGTTCTTGGACTCAAACACGCATAGGCTATTTTATGAATTCTATCCAATATCAAACTACCGGTACCTTCCAAATACTGTTCCTGTTCTTCAAATAATTCCAGACTGTAGCGTTTTGTTACAAGATACTTCTCAGTTAATTTTTCAACAATATCTTCCCTGCGCTCCTGTCTACGAATTAAAGCTTGCATTGGATACGTATAAATAGTCCCATTTTCTTCAGTTGATATCCAATTATTAGGAAAAACGGAATCAGGCAATATGGTATCCGGTAGATCTTCAAATACATCGACATCCACCCCTTTTGTTGTCAAGGTGTTTACCATGTTATCAAATTCAAGAAGCGCTTTATCACGGATTTCTTCAGCGTTTAATATCGAAATATTTTTTTGAAATTTATTACTGGCTTCAGTTTCAAGATTAAATCCAAAATGCTTCGGACGAACCATGAAAATGCGATTTGTTAGTTGTTGTTTCATAGATAAATTTATAATTTCATAGCATCTTCCTTCAATTCATTGCTTAAGTCATCTCCAAGATAGCGATGTATTATTGAATGAATCAAATAAATTACAGGAGTTAAGCCAATGGCCATACAAACTTTATAAATATAATTGACGGTACCAATTGCTAAAACCAGTGATATTGGCCAATTGGCTCCAAAATAAAACGCAATAAACAGAACAATATAACTGTCAAAAAATTAAGAAATTAAAGTAGATCCAGTTGCGCGTAACCAAATACTTTTGTTTCCAGTTAGTAATTTAATTTTATGGAATATCAATGCATCCAAAATCTGACCGATGATACATGCTACAATTGAAGCTACAATAATTTTTAACCCTTGCCCAAAAACGAGCGAAAATGCAGTGTTGTAATTGGAAACCTCACTCGAAAGCTGTTCTTTCTTTTGAGGATCGGTAATAAAATCTAAATGTGAACTTGGCCAAAAATCAGCCGGCACTAAGTTTATAGCTAAATAAACAAATAGAAACGCATACCCAATCATAAAAATAGCTAACCAACTCAGCCTAATTACCCCACGTCTCCCAAAATACTCATTTATTATGTCAGTCATAATAAATACTACTGGCCAAATTAATACGCCTGCAGTCAACTGAAATGATAAATCTTTGTGCCCAAAGAAGTTAAAAGAACTTAATGGAAGATTTAGAGACTTTTCCAGTGAAAATATCTTAACACCAATAAATTCAGCTATTAGGGCATTTGTAATAAATATTGCCGAAAGAATAATAAAAAGTCTGGTAGCCTTATTTTTATGCTGGTTTTTCATGCAAGCCTAAACAATCCTGTAATTAATAGGTTTAATTGCCAGAATCGCCTTATAAATGTCTAAAATTTCTATTGATTTTAAAACCGGAAAATTAAAAAGCAATACAGATCTTGTAGTTGGCATAGATTTAGGCACAACGAACAGCTTGATTGCTTGCACTTTGGAGGGTCGGCCGACCATTATTCCAATTGGTGATAAAGCTAAAAAAAGCATGCCTTCCGCAGTTTGGTTTAATAAGGAGGGCACCGCCTTTATAGGTGATGAAGCCTTAACCAGGATGCATGAAGCACCTATGAACATGATTTACTCATTTAAACGATTTATGGGCAAATCATACCAGGATTTAATAAACACGCATTCCAAACTTTCCTATTCTGTACAACAAGAACCCGATACCAATGAGATTGTTATACCAGTAGCTTCACAGGCAATAACCGCAATTGCCTTGTCTTCATTCATTTTAAAAGAATTAAAATTAAACGCAGAAAACTATTTAAAATGCACCATTTCTAAAGTAGTTATTACCGTTCCTGCTTATTTTAATGACCATCAAAGACAAGCTACCCGGGAAGCCGGTAAATTAGCTGGACTGGATGTTTTGAGAATCATAAACGAACCGACTGCTGCTGCCATGGCGTATGGCTTGGGAATAGACCCAAACCAAACAAAACATATCATGGTATACGATTTAGGAGGCGGCACCTTTGATGTTTCAATTTTAAGAATAGAAAATGGCGTGTTTGATATCTTATCAACCCATGGTGACAATATGTTAGGAGGTGATGACATTGATCAGGAAATTGTACGCTATTGGGAAACACTGTATAAAATTGATTCCAGTCCGGAAAACAAGGCCGCTCTACGAACCGTTGCTGAACAAGCAAAAATATTTTTACTAGATCATAATTTATTTAAACAAACCTGGCTTGGGATTGAACTAAGCTTAACCACAGAAAATTTAGAACAATTGTCTTCGAATTGGATAAATAAAACCATAAAATCTTGCCAATTGGCATTAAAAGACAGTGGTCTAAGTTCACAGGAAATTGATGAAATTATTTTAGTTGGCGGTTCGTCAAGATTGTCTTTGGTAAAACGAAAATTATTTGAACATTTTAACAGACCTATCAATGATTTTTTAAATCCGGAAGAAGTGGTAGCATTAGGTGCTGCCATTCAAGCTGAAATTTTACAAGGCAACCGAAACGACTGGTTGCTTTTAGATGTGAATCCTTTGTCTCTTGGGATTGAAACATTGGGTGGTCTTATGGACACAATCATTCCAAGAAATTCGAAAATCCCAGTTCAACTTGCTCGAAATTATACGACTTCTGTGGATGGTCAAAAAAACCTCAAAATCACAATTTATCAGGGTGAGCGAGATTTAGTCCAGGACAACATTAAATTGGGAACGTTTATTTTAAATAATATCCCACCAATGCCGGCAGGTCTTCCGAAAATTGAAATTAAATTTAATTTAAATGCTGATGGAATATTAAGTGTAAGCGCAAAAGAAATCAGAAGTGGTATTGAACAACAAATTGAAATTCGCTCCTCTTTGAAACTTTCCGATGACGAAATTCAACAACGACTTAAAGATTCCATAACCAATGCTGAATCAGATGCAAATAACAAAGCAAAATTAGACAGTATAAATGAATTGAATTATCTCATATTGAACACGAAACGGTTCATTAATCAAAACAAAACGATTTTAGATTCTGATGAATTGGAATTAATGAATTTTCAACTAAATAACTTAATTCAAGTGTTGGCAACTGATTCTAAAAAAGAAATTGATCAATGCATTAACACTTTTAACACGATTACAGCTCCAATTGCTCATAAAATCATGGACATTCAAATTAAAAATTCTTTAAGTGGGAGTTCTGTAAACAAGATCTAGTATATGCAGAAAAAAACATTGAACTCATTACAGGATTTAAGCTTGGCGTATTCAACCAATAAAGAAGGGCCTCCTATACAAGAAGATGAAACTCCGGATCTTGTAAATAAAAATTTGCAAAAAGTTCGCGTTGAACGCTATTCAAAACTTAAAGCCGGAAAATCAGTCTGTAGAATATTTGGCTTGGAAGAAACCGATGAAACACTCGAAAAACTTTGCAAACAAATTAAGCAAAAATGCGGTGTTGGAGGAAGTGTCAAAGAACATGAAATCATCATACAAGGGGATCAGGTTGAGAAAGTTATAAATATATTAATAGCGTTGGGCTATAAAAACACAAAACGAAGTGGAGGATAAAATTATTTATGGCTAAACTACACACTACAATTATTTTAATTGGAATTGTTTTATCATTTTCATGTGCTCACCATTCTTCGAAAGATCAGAACCATGAAATTGAAGTTAATGAAGAAGCTTTTGAATATTTTCAATTCAGAAGTTTGGTAGAAGATTTTCCTTACAGTCACACAAATGATGGCACTTTTTACAGAACCTATCAATTATCTAAAAAATCAAATTCACACAATACATTTCGAAACTTATCGCAATGGAACTCTATTGGGCCATCAAATATTGCAGGTAGAAGTTTGTGCATTGCAATAAATCCATTGGATACAAATGAATTGTGGATGGGAAGTGCAGGCTCGGGATTGTGGAGATCCAGCACGGGTGGGATCGGCAATACTGCCTGGACCTACGTTCCAACAAATTTTCCAGTGAGTTCAGTGTCGAGTATCGCGATCCAATCAAATCAACCCAGTACAATTTATATTGGCACTGGCGAAGTGTACAATTACAATGGAACTGATGGCGGTCTGCAAACACGCACGTTAAGAGGCTCAAAGGGTATTGGCATTTTAAAGAGTCAAGACCATGGATTGACCTGGAACTTGGTACTCGATTGGAGTTCAAATAACAATACCGCCGTATGGAAAATATTAATTAATCCAACAAATCCAAATGTTGTATTTGCTGCAACAACCCAAGGTGTTTACAGATCAGTTGATGGCGGTCTTAACTGGAAAATAAACTTGGATATTCCTATGGCTTTAGATTTATTAATGGATGGAGAAGATCCTAAAATAATATATGCAGCTATTGGAGGAATAAATAGTCCAGAATATGGTATTTATAAAACAAGCAATAGCGGATTAAACTGGAAGAAAATCCAATCACCCAATGACAGCTTTTATGAAGGTCGTATTATGCTTGCATCTTACAAAAAGAATCCTAAAAAAGTATATGCAGCTTTTTCTGATGCCTTTAAAAGTGTTGGAATGCTCCGCACTACCGATCGATTTGATTCAATAAAATATTACACACCAATTAAAGATGTCACTTCGTATCAAGGTTGGTATGCCAAATGTTTGCACATCAAAGATGACGATTCATCCCAACTCATTATGGGAGGTGTTGATTTATATATTGACACTACTGGAACTGGGAATCAATTGTTTAATCTCATTTTAAGGAGAATAAAAATTCATGCCGACATGCATGATATAATCAGCAATCCATTTGACGCAAATAAAATTTATATAGCAACGGATGGTGGCTTATACCGTTCAAATAATTTTGCAAACAGTTTCTTTCCATGCAACGGGGGGTATCTAAGTTCCCAGTTTTATACCGGAAGTTTAGCAAAAAATGGAATTCATTTGTTAGCAGGTTTACAGGACAACAGGTCAGCCATCTATTCAGGAGTTAATCAATGGAGGGTAACGAATTTAGGTGACGGCACATACAATGCATTTGATCCGGTTCAGGATTCTCTGATATACTGTTCATCCCAGTATCAAAACTTATACAAAAGCACGGACTTTGGAAACCAATGGGAAGAACTGATCCCTCCAAATCAAGAGGCAGGTTTTGTTTCTCCTTTTATTCTTTGCAAATCCGATCCAAATCGAATTTATTCAGGTGGCAATGTGCTACTTATGTCTGCCAATCGTGGGACATCCTGGGATACTACGTTTTTTTCCAATAAAAATGAAAAGATTACAGCTATTGCTGATAACCCAAATCGATCTAAAGAGGTGTTTATTGCAACCGTCATTGAACCTTCTAAAATAACTAAACTATATTATAGCCAGGATGCAGGCAAACATCTGCTTTTAATTGATAATTCGATCCCTGAACGAATGATCCGTGATATAATTATTGACCCAAATGAAGAAAATAGACTCTACATCTGTTTAGGCTCATACGGCCGGCCCGGTATCATGGTCAGCACCAATTATGGATTGGATTGGAATTTCCTTGACAACAATTATTTGCCAGATGTTCCTATCCATTGTTTAATCATAGATCCCAATGATTCAAATATCCTTTACGCTGGAACGGATTTGGGTTTGTTTTTAGCACAGATCAAGGAAGCAATTGGAAATCCTATAATACGCATCCATTTGATCTTGTAGCCGTTTATGATTTGCTTTTCAACAATTTAAAAAGAGAACTTGTAATTTTTACCCACAGTCATGGCGCATTCACTGTTGATGCGATTGACAAAAATACAGTCAAGGTTTCACATCAAAAAAAGAAGACCATCCAATGCCTAGTCATAAATAGAAAATTGTACTTACTTGGAGTTGAATCCATTCCCACAAACTTAATGATCCTATCTAGTTCTGGTCAGAATTTCTTCCTAAACAATTCAAACAATGCTTTCGATGTCGAATTGCTTCCCCCTGGAATTTATTATTTGATTTCACATGATTTTGGTGTTTTGAAATTTATTCTAATTTAGAAAGAATAAAATCTTTTTTATATTCGTATTTTTCATTTCAAATTATTAATTTCAAATAATTTGTTTATTAAATTATTGGTAATAATTACAACTTTCGTATTCGCATCATCCTGTTTAACGATTCTAAATCCTTTTTAATTTCAATATCCTTAAATGATGCGTTTAAAAATATTTGCTCTATGGCTTCCCATTGCAATGCATTCAATTCTAAATAGATCCAGGTTGGTTCAGCTGCATTCTTTTGCACAAATTCAGCAATCCACTTATAAAATATAAGTGGATCGTCCCCTTTAGGGAAAAGGGCGACATTGGGTTCATACAATAAAACATGCGCATCCATCTGGTCCATTTCAAGTTTTGAAATGTAGGGTGGATTCGAAACAATAAGATTACAAAAAACAGGCACCTTGTCTTCATCTTCAAACAAATCAGCCTGAATGAATGAAATCTTTAAATTTAACTTGTCAGCATTAGTGCTTGCAATTTCCAGTGCCTTTTCTGATACATCCAAGGCAAATAAATTCCAATTAGGTCTAAACTTTTTTAAAGCCAATGCAATGCATCCTGATCCAGTTCCAATATCGAGTACATTAAAAAGTGCTGCATTAGGATGATCATCAAGTATCCATTGAACTAGACCTTCTGTTTCGGGTCTTGGGATAAGTACATCCGGAGTAACCAGTAAATCCAATCCCATAAAGTCAGCACTAGTTAAAACATACTGAATAGGAACCTTCTCAAGCAAATTGGCTATCAAATTTTTGTATGCCGGAGCTTCTAAAAAATGTTCTAAGCTCGAGTACTTACCTCTGGATTTATTCTGTATATCATACCATACATAGTTAGTTATATTATTGATTTCATGCGCATTATATATATTATTTAATGCTACATATAGCACTTGGCATAATTTTTGTTTATCCAATTATATATTATTAAAATATTTAATATGAACTCGAAAGCTCTTATTCAACTTCTCACAAGGAATCTATTCACGCAACGCGGTGCTAGTATACATTTCTTGATTATTCCTGTAATATTAATAAGTTTTAGCATAGCTCCCCTATCAATTCATTCACAAAATAATAAGGATCCCTTTAATATTGAGCAAATAGCAGCATTTCAAAAACCCCAACAAGTAATGCTAATTTCTGAAAAGGAATTGCCAATTGGACAATTACAAAAAGGCCAACATGCATTCAATTTAAAAACTAATTCTATTAGTAAGTTAAGAAACAATTACCATGAGTTAATTTCATCAGAAATTCCTGATGGAAACGGTAAAGCACACAAATTTATATATACAGAATATAACTTTTTTTCTCCAGAATTTGAAATAAATCTTCTAAAAGAGAATCAAATTATAAAGTTAAACAATGTAGACCGGGGATTGCATCTTAAAGGCATCCAAAAAAACAATTCAAATTCAATTTCTAGCTTAAGTATATTTGAAAACGAACTTTATGGGAGTGCTTATAATTCAGATGGATTAAAAATAAACATTACCCCTACGCGATCTTCTGAATATCAATCGGCACTATGTTTAATTACAGATGAAAACTTAGTGGATTTTAGCAATTTAAAATTTGAATGCAATACAGACGATTTCAGACATTATATAGGCAGTGAGCTATCTGTTAGTAGTCGATTGAATGATAATTGCAAATCCGTACTAATTTCAATCGATGTAGATTATGCACTCTATTTAAAATTTAAAGGGAATGTCCAAAACATTTCAAATTATGTAACGGGTCTATTTAATAATGTGCATACGCTTTATAAAAAAGAAGCCATTTCTATTGCCCTTAGCCAAATAAATATTCATGCTAACGAAGATCGATTCACTCACAGAACTGCCAGCGAAGATTTAGAAAGTTTTAGAACGAGATATCCTAATACAAAAAAGATCATTAAACTATTGCTTTCTGGATATGAAAAAGATAAAATTGCAAGTCTGGGAGGTATTTCTTATATTAATACGCTTTGCACACCTTCCTATTCATACGCATTTGTAAATGTAAATGGTACATTTGAAAATTACAGCATATACAGTTGGGATATTTTTGCCACTACGCACGAACTTGGACACATAATGGGTTCAAGGCACACGCATGCTTGTGTTTGGGGGCCAAAAAATAACGCCGCATTAGACAATTGCGCTAAAGTTGAAGGAAGTTGCGGCAATCCTGGGATACCAAAAAAAGGAACGATTATGAGTTATTGCTTCCAAACCGGTATGCCCGGAATTGATTTTTTATTAGGTTTTGGGACAGAACCGGGTAATTTAATAAGATCTAAAATAGCCAGTTCCAAATGCTTAAGTTCATATACTCCTGGCACAAAAACAATAACAAAACCCAACAGTAAAATAGAAGCCAATGTTGAATGTTTTGATGGAATTTATACGCATTACTATTTTGACAACAACACCATTGATCCAACGGATGATGTGTTAATTCTATCAATAAATAAAAAATCAAACGACATTGGCAATCTAACAGATGGCAGTCTTAAAATTGCATTAAACACAACCAAAGACTATTCTGAGTACAAATTAACACCTATAACTGCCTTGTATGTCAATCCTTTGACTAGTTGGAATGTTTTAAATAAATATTGGACCATTGAATCAAATAAAATTCCTAAAAATTCTCTTTCCCTTGTTTACTATTTTGGAGTAAATGATATCAATGCATTTTCTACCAGTAAACTTGCAACTGGAATAAATGATTTAAACGTGTATATGCTTTCAAATAGCACCAACCCATCTCCTTCTAGTAATCATGCAGGTGCGACAAAGGATGCCGCTGTATTGATTGGATCAGCTACTAAGATGCCGGGAGGCTTTACTTATTCAAAAATTGATTCGACGCTGTATTCAATTGAAATCAATAGCAGTTTCCTTGGAAGCAGTGGAATTGGTGTAAACGTTAAATTAATAGATGCCGTAAATTTTACCCAATTAAACGCTGCTTATAGTGGTGGCTATAATACGACTTCTTTTACGGCCTCTGGCGAAAATAATATTGTCCGTTATGTAATCGAAAGAAGTTCAGATCAAATTCATTTTGATTCAATTGGCATGCTTACTTATAAAACACCATCAAGTACAAATAATGCCTATAAGCATTCCAGACTTGGATCCGAAGAAAAGGAGTTTATCTACCGAATTCGTGCAGTTACAAAAACAAATCAATGGACGTATTCAGCACAATTTTCACAAAATAATCCATACGATGGAACCAGCGGTTTGTCAGCCTACCCAAATCCAGTCAAAACCGGAACACTATATATTGATTATACAAACAAGGCGGCAGCGCAGTCTGTAACCATAACAATCAATGATATCTATGGCCGCGTTCTTAAAAATTACAAAACAGAAATATTAAGTGGAAAAAATACCCTAAATATTTCAACTACAGAACTGCCGGAAGGCTTAAATTATCTTAACTTAAGCACCAAAACAGAAAATTTAAAAGTCAGTTTTAGTGTTCGAAAATAACTAATGGAGATCCGCAGTATTGAATTTAACTATGCTTTTGTTTCAAGGGGGTCAATGCTTGATTCACCTCAGAAAGAACTATTAGATGCTGCTTTGAATGCTTCGGTTAATGCCTACGCACCATACAGCCAATTTTATGTTGGAGCAGCCATCCTTTTAGAAAATCATAAAATCATTTCAGGTACAAATCAAGAAAACGCATCCTATCCTTGTGGGATTTGCGCCGAAAGAGCTTTATTATATCATTATGGGAATTTGCAACCAAAATTAAAAATTATTAAAATGGCTGTTACTGTTGCAAACAAAAACTTAAAAAATCTATCCCCAATTGCTCCTTGTGGACTTTGCAGACAAGTAATGTGCGAATTCGAACAAAACAACGGATCCCCAATCGAATTAATACTTGGACATCCCGAACATGAAAGCATCATCATTCCTGAAATTAACAAGCTACTTCCGTTTGTTTTCAATTCAGACTATTTATTCAAGCCTGTTTAAAGTCTATTTTCCTTGGCATAATTTATAGCATCCAAATAATCTCGTTCAGTATCAATACCAATACCATGGGCATCTACCAGTCCAACTTGAATATGGTATCCATGTTGCAACCATCTTAATTGTTCTAATTTCTCAAACCCTTCGAGAGCTGTTGGTTTAGATTTGGCTAATTTTAACAAAACTTCATGCTTGAAGGCATAAATCCCTATGTGTTTCAACCATTCAAAATTTGGTGATTCAGTATTCTTTTCTCTTAAATAAGGAATGCTGGCTCTGCTAAAGTAAAGAGCCTGATTCGTCAAACTGGTTACTATTTTAACTACATTGGGATTATCAATTCCTTCAGAATTCTGTATTCGAACTGCTAAGGTGGCAATATCTGTCTGATTAAAACGGATGGAATCACACAAAATCTCAATGTGCTTTGGATTTATAAAGGGCTCATCCCCTTGTAAGTTTATAATAAATTTTGTATCCGAAAGGGTCTCTGCAAGTTCAGCAATACGATCTGTCCCACTTTCATGCTTGAGTTTGCTCAAAAAACATTCCGCTCCAAATTCAGTGGCATGATCAAATATCAATTCGCTATCCGTAGCAATGAATACCTTATCTAAAACTGAGCATTGCAAAGCACTTTCATAAACCCTTTGTAAAATCGATTTGCCTTCTAATTTTAACAATAATTTCCCTGGCAGACGGGATGAATCAAATCGCGCTGGTATTATTGCTACCATTTCAAGACCCATAAAATAAAATTAAAATAAACATATTAAATAATTTAATAATATATTTGTAGTTAGTACTTAAAACATTATGTTAAATAAAACCCTTATATTCAATCTGTTATGTCTTCTGACGCTTAATCTTTATGGGCAAATTACTCATGAACTAGAAGATTTTAGTCAAATCCAAATAGAAGAAAACCAAGATCAAATTCTATATTTTAATCACAAGGTTACTAAAAAGGAATCTCTTTACAGAATTTCACGAATCTATAATATTTCTACCAATGCACTTTATAGCTTTAACCAGTTTCAACCGGATGATCTATTGAAAGAAAACAGTCTATTAAAAATTCCATTTGATCCGACTAAACTAATAGTTGACAAAAAAGCGAATTCGTTTCCAATTTATTACAAAGTCCAGGCTAAAGAAAATTTATATGGCTTAAGTAAGCGGAAATTAAAAATTGATAAAAAGATTCTTAAGAAATTAAATCCTCAAATAGAAACTTCATTTCAAGAAGGCATGCAAATTTTAGTAGGATATTTTCCTCTTGAAACCGTTCACGAAAACGAATCTGAAACAGCTGAAATAAATGCGATTATAGCTAAACCAAGTGAACAAGTTTTTACAAAGGAATCACGAGGCGTAGCAATTAGCGAATCGGTTGTCCTTGGAGATGGGCGCTTATTTGCTTTACACAATGAAGCAAAGATTGAATCGATGATAGAAATTATTAATCCAATCCAAAACAGAAAAGTTCTTGCTAAAGTGATTGGTAGAATTCCACCCATTTACGAAAAAGATGTTAAAGTTTTGGTATCAGCTGAAGTAAGCAGACAATTAGCTGTGATTGGAAAAAGATTTTTTGTCAACATTCGATACCGCTGAGAGAATCCTTTAGCTTTGCAGAAATTTTAGTTATGCACTATTTTAACAATATTCTTGAAACCATCGGAAAAACCCCATTAATAAAACTTAACAAAGTCGTTGATGATATCCAGGCCCTTGTATTAGCGAAAGTCGAAACTTTTAATCCAGGCCATTCTATTAAAGACCGCATGGCTGTTAAAATGGTTGAAGACGCTGTAAAATCTGGTAAAATTAAACCAGGTGGCACGATCATTGAATGTACCAGCGGCAACACGGGTATGGGACTTGCTTTAACAGCTTGTGTTAAAGGCTACAAATGCATTTTCACCACCTCTGACAAGCAATCTAAAGAAAAAATTGATTTATTGAAAGCACTAGGTGCAGAAGTCATCGTTTGCCCTACCAATGTGGAACCTTCAGATCCAAGGTCCTATTATTCAGTAGCCGAAAAGCTAAGCAAAGAAATTCCCAATTCGTTTTGGTGCAATCAATACGATAATTTATCTAACACTACGGCACATTATGAAAGTACGGGTCCTGAAATATGGGAACAAACCGATGGCAAAATCACTCATTTGGTTGTTGGAGTTGGAACAGGTGGAACCATTTCAGGTACTGCAAAATATTTGAAAGAGAAGAATCCGGCTATAAAAGTTTGGGGTATCGATACGTATGGGTCTGTATTTAAAAAATATAAGGAAACTGGAATCTTTGATGAAAAAGAAATTTATCCATATATAACGGAAGGGATCGGCGAAGACATTCTTCCTAAAAATGTAGATTTTGATTTAATTGATTTGTTCGAAAAAGTTAGTGATAAAGACGGGGCCATTTTAGCAAGAAGGTTGGCCAGAGAAGAAGGCATATTGCTGGGATATTCATCAGGTTCAGCAATGGCGGGACTTTTGCAACTTAAAGACAAACTCAAGAAAGATGATGTAGTTGTTATTATTTTTCATGATCATGGAAGTCGTTACATTGGTAAAATTTACAATGATGAGTGGATGCGCCAAAGAGGATTTCTTCAAACAGAATTGTTGGTTTCAGATTTGATTAAACAAAAAACTGATAAAAGCTTTTACAGTGTTTCTGCAAATGAAAGTATTCGGAATGTGCTTACAATGATGAAAACACATGATATTTCTCAACTTCCTCTAATGGAAAACGACCAGATCATTGGTACAATTTCCGAAAGTACGGTATTGAATTTTATTATAGAAAACCCTTTAAATAATCCGGAAAAACAAGCCCGGTCCATCATGTCAGACCCCATGCCGAAGGTCTCCTTACAGACTCCTTTAAGCACTTTAAACAAATATTTTTCAGAAAAAATTCCCGGAGTAATTACTCAAGATCAGCTTGGTAATTTTCATGTATTGACAAAATATGATATCATCCGGGCCCTATAATTTTTTTAGCGAAGGCGAATTTATGTGTATATCGCTTTAGCGTTTCGTTATAAATACCTCTTTCGTCATATCGATCCTGCCTAACAAAACCAGAGGCGTGAATTGCTGTCTCTTTATCCATTGCAATCGCAACATGTATAATTCGACCTTGGCTGTTTTCGTAAAATAAAAGATCTCCCTGTTCTTGCTGACCAAAAAACAGATCCAAGCCTTGTTGACATTGCAAATCCGCGTCTCGGGGTAAATTAATCCCAATGAATCGATAAACTAATTGACTTAATCCAGAACAATCTATGCCAAAACCGGTTCTCCCTCCCCACAAATAAGGGGCCCCTTCCAATTGCTCAGTAACGCAATTTATAGCTTCTGCTATTTCTAAAACTTCAGAAGATTGACCAGAAGAAATCCTAATATTATCATCGACAAGCGAACCAATTGGGATTTTAAACTGATGATTTTGTGTCCTATGTACGGTAGCTAAAAAACTAGTAATAATTTTAGGTTTAATCAAAGCCTCGGAATCTATAAAAGTATCCATGCGATTTTCCATCCAACCTTCATACCCATCTGAATTCGACTTAATAAAAAACCAATCTTCCTGTTGCTGGACTACCGAAAAACATTCCCCAAATAACAACTGACTAATTAATTCAGACTTATGAGAAGGTTCTTTTCGAATATTGACCAACGGAATGGCAATTTTTCTTAACATTTTGGATCTGTAATGGTACTAAAATTAATACTATCTTGCAACTTGATTTAATTTTAAGCAAATGCTAAAATATTCATTTTTTCTGTTTTTCTCTCTATGTGCAGAGTTAATAAATTGTCAGGAAGTAAATTTTTCTCAATTCAATACCATTGCGCCCTATTACAATCCGGCTTTTACCTCTGCGTTTACTGGAAATTACCGGGTTAGTGTACTTCACAGAAATCAATGGATTGGCTTTAGTGACCAGCCCATTTCCAGCTTTTGCATTTTAGGTGATATTAAATTTGATTTTGGCATTCAAAATTTTAAATCAGATTATTTTGGAGCTTCGGTCTATTTTATAACAGACCGCGCACAACAATTTGATTGGAACAACAATGAAGTTTCAATATTACTTGCATACCATAAACTACTTGATAAGTCAAATTCACAATATATTTCGTTAGGCATCGGGGTAGGAATTACACAACGCTCCATAAACTATGACAATTTATATTTTGAAGATCAATTTGATGGTTTAAATAAATACAATGGCAGCACTTCTGAACTTTTACCACCAAATATTTTTTCCAAACCAAGTATAAAAATTGGTTTGCAGCATCAAGTTCGTTTAAAATCAAAATTTAAACTTCAATCTGGACTTGCTATTCATCATATTTTCCGACCAGATGTTTCCTTTTATAAAGATTTTGATAATATCGATTATACAGGAAGCAATTCCTTGAAATCAGACATTAAAATTACAGGAATTGTAAATGCAAATTATAAAATAAATAATTTCACAGATTTAATTCCAAAACTATTGATCAGCAATCAAGGTCCTCATTTTTTAACAAATTTAGGCATGAGTATTCGCAGATCGTTTTACAATTTAAATCAAACGGCCATACATGCCGGTATGAATACAAGACTTATAAAAAATCTTGGTGGCATTATCCCAGCTGACTTAGGGTTTTTATTAGGTTTTGAAATTAAAAGCTTTATCATTGGCATGCATTATGATTTTGGAATCCGTGATGTAGCAAAATATGCTTCGCCTACACACAGCATTGAAGTAAGCTTAAGCCTAATAGGGAATTATGACAACGAGGGATTTATTTGTCCAACATTTTAAAGTTCATTCGCTGTAGATTAATTTTTCACTAAGAATCAGTCTTAACACTATTGAAAATACGATCCTTATTGACGAACTTTCATTTAAATAATCCTAAAACGATTTATAACCTGTAATTTCAAGACCATAAGCTTGAAGAGCAACCGTTTTTCGAGGTGTATTAGAGATGATTTGCATTTTCCGAACTCCTAAATCATTAAGAATTTGGGCTCCAATTCCAATTTCACGTTGTTGTTGTTCATTTCTGTGTAGATCTTGTATGTTGGCAGGATCCAATTTAATAAATGGTTGCCAGGATTGGTCTTTGCTGGTTAGAAGCAGGATTACGCCAAATTCTGCCTGAGAAATTGCTTTGAAACTTCTTGATAAACTAGCGTTTTCAGTATCCACAAACAAATCCATGAGTTCTGAAAAAACATCGGCATGTTGCACCCTCACCAAAGCTATTTTTTCTGGATCACCCTGACCTTTAACTAAAGCCACATGAACGTCTCCGGAATTTGTTTGTCTGTATTGTATAAGCTTCATCGTTTGCCCATGAATGATTCGATCCATAACTTTTTCAACAGTTACCAATCGTTCGCTTCGCAATCGATATTCTACCAAATCATTGATGGAAATAATTTTAAGTTGTAATTTTTCAGCCTTCACAATCAAATCTGGCAAACGAGCCATTGATCCATCTTCATTTAAAATCTCAACCAAAGCACCTGCAGGCGTCATTCCAGCTAATTTGGCTAAATCAACAACTGCCTCCGTATGCCCTGTTCTCTGCAATACACCACCAGATTTTGCCCTTAAAGGAAAAATATGGCCGGGTCTTGCAAAATCTGAATCAACAAATTTTACATCTGCCAAGGCTTTTATTGTCAATGCCCTGTCAAATGCAGAAATACCTGTTGAACATCCATAGCCTATCAAATCCACTGAAACGGTGAAAGCTGTTTCATGAAGTGAGGTGTTATTTCGCACCATTAAGGGTAAATTCAAAGAATCTGCTCGCTTTTCATCTAATGGGGCACAAATCAATCCACGTCCTTCCGTTGCCATGAAATTTACAATTTCTGGACTTATGGTTTCTGCGGCACAAATAAAGTCTCCCTCATTTTCTCGGTCCTCATTATCAACCACAATGATAATTTTTCCATTTTTAAAGTCTTGGATTGCTTCTTCAATTGTATTAAACCGAATCATGATATATTACTTCTTTTTGGTGGTTGCCAGGTTACTAATTGTTTGCCTGAAACATAGATAATAAACCCATTTAAAAGTGCAAGGTTCATATAAAAAAAATATCTGATAGCCCGAAACGGTCTTAAATGGATCCCTAAATATTGCAATACAAAGTCCAAAACTGGAATTCCAAAAATGAGCGCAACTAATGAGAGGTTGATATACCCGAATTGATTGGAGCCTAATAACCATAATCCTAAAGATGAGAATAACATTCCAAGAAAAAGAAAAGGGCCAATCCACCTTAGGAATTTATGTGAAAAAAATGCGTAAGCTAGACGCAATGGTTTCTTATAAAGTCTGTCCCAAAAAATGGCTAGATTTTGAAAATTGCCAATTGAAATTCTCGATTTTCGTTTAAATTCCTCATGCATTTGGTTTGGAATTCCTTCTATACAGCTAGCATTCGGATTAAGTAGACTAATTCCATTTTTAATCATTGCCATCATTGTAATATAAAAATCATCCACAATTAAATGATTAGGAATTTTTTGGAGGTAACTTGAGCGTATTGTAAAACACCCTCCAAATGCACCCATCATGCAACCAAGTACTCTTCCTTCCAGGAATTTTAATTTAGTTTCTAAAGACATGTATTGGCCTTCTGCAAGAGAAATGCCATCACTTCTTAGATTTTTTTGGATTATACGTGAATCAACAACAGCAACCGCAGGGTTAATAAATTCAGAAACCAAAATAGCAATGGTTTCTGAATTCAGAATAACATTCGCATCTGTAAACAAAATAATATGATTATCAGATTGCGGGGTAACCTTATAAGCCTCTTCTATTAAGTCATTAATCACATTCGTTTTACCGCGCCTCGAGTTAAATGAGAAAAAATAAATATTATGGTATTTAATTTTTAGGGCCTTAATGAGCTCATTTGATCCATCATCTGATGCATCAGAACCTATAAAAAGTTTTATTTTATCAATTGGATATTCTGAATTTAACACCGAATGTACTTTCCTTTCTATTATATCCGCTTCATTATAAACAGAAGTAATGCAGGAAACAACAGGAAGATCTTTAGCTTCTGTTGCCAAAGCAGATTTTTGAGGGCGAATAAATATATTAGCGACAACTAAACTAATTGGGTAAATAATATAACTATGCAGTATTAAAATACAGGATAGTGCAAATAAAAGTTCAAGAAAAAAAGACATTTTATAGATAATTCCTACAGTAGGCTGTGCGAATGTAATGCCTTTTTGTATGCATGGATCAATTTTCCTGCTAATTTAGAATTTTCAAAATTTTCCATAACAAAATTCCGGGCATTTTCACCTATTAGTCTCAGGCTATCGTAACGATTCTTACATTGACTTATACTTTCAACAAAATCATCCACACTATTCGCAATAAAAACTTGGTCTTTATGCTTGGCGCTAATGCCTTCCAAACCTATAGAGCTTGAGATCACTATGCGTCCTAAAGTCATTGCTTCCAGAATTTTTACCCGAATACCTGAACCTGCAAAAACGGGTACAACCAATATTGGGTATCGGTTTAGAAATTCGGTTGAATCACGAACTTCCCCATGAAAAAATGTTTTTTTGATTTATATCTGAAATATCTTTTGGAGCATTCCGACCCGCAATATGAAATTGCAAATCCGGAAATTTATTCATTAGTACTGGCCAAACTTCTTGAACAAACCAACGCACCGCTTCAATATTGGGCATCCAATCAAGAGATCCGATAAAGGAAAGCATCATGGGTCTATTAAAAGCACTGTAATCAATTTGATTTTCTAAAACTTCAAAACCAACCGGTGAGGCCAAACATCCATTTTTATAACCCAAAGATTTAAACTGTACTAAATCCCTATCTGTAATTGCCACCAAAAAATCATAATCATTTAAAGATTTGATTTCAAAATTTCTCAATTTCTTACTTAAATAGTTAAGATAAAGCTTTTTAGGAAGTGAAGGCACTTGCATGGCAATACGCTGCCAGATCTCATGCTCAATATTATGGGCACGTAAGACTACCATTGCTTTTGAATACTTCTTAATAATACTAAGAAATGGAGCTAAATACAAAGTCTCCAACTGAATGATATCATACGTCTCCTCTTGAAGTAATTGCTCTAATTTTATCGAAAATTCAGCAGAAATAAATCGGGTGATATGATAGGATTCCTCAGAAAAAATATTTTTAAATGCTTCAGTCCATCTAATTTTATTATCTACGTTTACTGTTTCAATCCGAGCATAATAAGCCAATTCCTTTGGCAATCCTTTTGTGAGATCTACCCGATGCTTAGATGTATTCATGGCCAACAGACTCATTTCACAACCACTGTTGTGCAAGGCTTTACTCATTTGCAAAATAGCAATGGACTCACCATCTTTGGGTGGAAAAGGAAATTTCTTGCTTAATTGTAGAATTCTCATCCCGAATTAGAAATGATTACTTAACCTGTGAAATTAGTACCTGCAAAATTAAATTCTTTATTGAACATTAATTCAAATTCCAATATTAAACTGATTAGTAATACTTTTTATTTCGTAAAACCATGAATTACATTTGCATATACAAATTTATTTTTAAATACAATTCAACTATATTCATAAATGATTGAATGCAAGGGCATTAAGAAATTTTATCAACAACTGGAAGTCTTAAAAGGGATTGATCTATCAGTAAAAACGGGTGAATTTATCAGTATTATTGGTGCATCAGGTGCAGGAAAAAGTACTTTACTTCATATTATCGGCAGTCTAGATCAAGCAGATGAAGGCACAATACAAATTGACGGTACTGCTCTTAATTCTTTAAAATTAAAGGCACTTGCACAATTCAGGAACAAACACATTGGCTTTATTTTTCAGTTTCATCATCTCTTGCCAGAATTCTCAGCACTTGAAAATGTATGCTTGCCTGGATTAATTGCCGGACGAAAAGAAAATGAACTTAAGATTCAAGCAACTGACCTACTTCATAAATTGGCAATGGAAAATCGTATGGACCATAAACCAGGTCAGTTATCTGGAGGTGAACAACAACGAGTTGCCTTGGCACGTGCATTGATCAATAATCCAAAAATACTCTTGGCAGATGAACCTACAGGCAACTTGGATGAACAAAATGCAAAACAAGTTCTTAATATGATTATGAATTTAAAATCAGAAAATAACATGACTGTTATACTTGTAACCCATGATACCCAAATTGCTTTAAATGCTGATCGCACCTTAACGATGCGGGATGGAAGGGTTGTAAATTAAAAATTACGAATTACGAATTACGAATTAGTAAATAATACTATTTAATAAAAACACGATCTGTATGTACACTCAATTTCATAAACTTTTGAATCAATCCACGTGGATAGTTACGTTGACTCTTTCTTTTTTACTAAGCTCATGCAAAAACGATAAGCTTCCTATATTGGGCTTACGAACTTTCGAGAACAATGATACAATCTATGCAAAAACACCTGATTTTGCACTTGAGAACCAATTTGGCCAACTTATAACTAAAGATTCCTTAAAAGAGAAATTACATATTGCTAATTTCTTTTTCACTTCATGCCCAACAATTTGCCCTAAAACGATTCGAAGCATGATGCGAATCGCTGATCACTTTAAAGGAAATAAGCAGCTTGTTTTTATTAATTTCAGTATCGATTTTAGAAAAGATTCTGTACCAAAACTTAACAGTTATTACGATAAATTAAATCATCCTTTAGATCAATTTCATTTATTACACATCCCCACCAAAGAAAAAATCAAGGAAATTTCAGAAAAATATATGAGTATTGCCGCAGAAGATCCTGACGCTCCAGGTGGTTTTGATCACAGTGGCTGGATCCTCCTCGCTGATTCAAAATTTCACTTAAGGTCCTATTGTTTAGGCACTGATGACAAAGACGTAGATCGTTTTATAAAAGATATACAAACTCTTTTGGATGAATCTAAATAAACTTTTTTTTGGTGCTATACTGCTCTTGGTTTTTGGATGCAATTATTCTACTGAAACTTATAAAGAAGGAAAAATACTTTTTACAACACAATGCGCCGGTTGTCATGGGGATCAATTTGAGGGGCTTGGCAATTTATATCCTTCACTTAAAGATGCTGCCTATATCAAAACTCAACGAACTCATTTAGCTTGCTGGATTCATCAAGGAATAGGAACACCTGCCGGACAGTTTAACTTAAGGCATTCAGATTTACCTATGCCACCAATTCCAAAGTTAAGTGCGGTTGAACTAACAAATATTTTAAATTACCTGAATTCTCAAATCTGGAAAATGAACGCATTTACAATTCAGGAAATCGAAACTCAACTTAAGACTTGCCCTGAAATAAGAAAAATTCAATAGATTTTTAAACAATCATTTAAAAATGAAATGCGGCTACCAATGATGGCAACACCGGCAATTGATTGACGCGCCTGTTTTCAATAACGTTAAAATAAAAAATATTTTTTCTATCATAAGCATTGGTAACCGCGGCTGTGATTTCCCAATAAATATTTTTACTGATTATTATTTTCCGCTTTAAAGAAAAATCCAATCTATGATAATACGGAAGTCTGCCTGAATTGATTTTATCTGAATAAATCACACCTATTGGGGCATTCTCAATACCAAAAACCGTTTCAAGTCCTTTTGGAATTTTATTATCTTCAATAAATCCCTGGATCTTGGTAAATGCAAAGCCTGAACCTAAATTCCATCTTAACCCTGCCTGCCATACATTTTTATGTCCAAATTGATAATCTAAAACCAAATTTGCATTGTGCCTTCTATCAAATAATGCTGGAAATTCTTGCTTACCATCATTTCTATTGACATAGCCTAACGAGTAACCCAACCAAACACTCCAATTTACCCAATTTGATTTTACAAGTATGTCTAAACCATATGCATCACCAGTTTCAATAGCATAACTGGATTCTTCAACAGTCCTTTTATTTCGATTTAACTGGTAAAGTTTATCAAAATTTTTATAATAAGTTTCTACATTGACATCTGTATTCTCATTCAAATCCAATTCAAATCCAAAAACTGCATGGCTTGCTTTGATAAGATCAGGACTTGTGATAAATCCAACAAATAAATTCACAATATCTCGTTCACTTACCGAACTCATTAAGTTTTGAGTGTAAATGCCTCCTGCAGCCTTTATTCTAAAATCATTTCCAACATTGTATTTTAATCCAAGTCGTGGTTCGACGGAAGTCTTTTTTAAAGATGCATAATATTGAAATCTCAAACTTGGATCAATAACCCATTTTCTAAATGCCTTTCTATATTTAAAATAACCTGCCAATTCCGTATTATAGTCTTTTTGACTTACCGGGATTTTCAGAAAATTAGTAAAATTAAAATCTGTACTAAATGCATCAAATTCAATTCCATATTTAAATTCTGAATTCCTAGCAAAATATGTGAAGTCAATATTAGATTGAACACCTTTGATTTCACTTGATCTTGGCTCAGAATTTATTTCGTTTAATTTAATAAAATATTTTGAATATGCTACGTTTCCACCTACAATCACACTGGAGTTGGCTGGAATCAATTTAAAATTGGTTCCTCCTCCTGATGCATTCCAATCCAAATCAGCCAATCCAGCATATTCAACCTGATCGTTAAAATTAAATCCAAAAAAATTTAGAAAATTTCCATTGCTTCCAATAGTAGATATCTTTCCATAAAAATCTGTAAACTTAAATGGCAGACTGTTGGTCGAAGTATCAAATGCATATTTGTAGAGTGTTTTAGAGGTTTGGTCAATAAAAGAGGATTTAGCAGTTAACAAAAAGGACGTACTACCACTTTTTCCCTCTTTAAATTTTGAAATAGGTCCCTCAATTAATGCTTTTGCAAGAAATGGACTGGCAGAAGCAATGCCTGAAAGTCGGGTCTTGTTGCCTTCTCTGGTCTTCATATCTACAATAGCCGAAACCCTCCCTCCATATTCTGCTGGAAATCCACCGGTCAAAACATCAACAGAACGTATCACTTCCGTTTCAAAAACAGAAAAAATGCCAATGGAATGAAACGGGTTATAAACCGTCATCCCATCTATTAATATTCTGTTCTGAACCGGGGATCCTCCTCGTATATAAATTTGCCCTCCCTGATCTCCTGTACTGATTACACCCGGAATAATTTGTAAATATTGGGCTATATCTGCTTCACCACCTGTTGAAGGCAATGCTTTAATTTCTTTAGGCGTTACTGTTAACGTTGAAATTTTTACTTCAGTGCGCGCTTGTTGCTTTTTGCCAGATACACTGACCTCTCCTAATAAAGTACTAGATTCACTCATTACCAATTGTTTATTGATAATTTGGTTTCCTCTAACCGATATCACAACTTTTACGGTGTCAAAGCCAATATAACTCGCTACCAAGGTGTAATCTCCCTTTGCCACCGAAGAAATATTAAAAAACCCAAGATTATCCGTAATCGCACCGTAGGAAGTCCCTTCTAAATACACAGAGGTGAAAGCCAATGGCTCTCCGGTTATTTTGTTGTACACATTTCCCCGAATATCAGACTTTTGAGAAAAGGAAATTGAACTACAAAATAGAATACATAGTAATAGCAAACAAAACCTCATTAAATCTAAATTTAGTCTGCAAAAGTACAATTTCAATTTCTTTAATTAATGAATTTAACGAAAGCGGGTAAACGATCTTCTGTTTCTGCTTGTTAGACTTCCATGACATTTGATAAAATACCCAAAATTCAAGGTATTCAGTTTTTTTATGACCCTGGCTATTTGTCAAATAAAAGCTTGTATGATAGGCTTTTAGAGATTTTTAGAGCACTTTTTATTGCAAGTTCAGGACAGGTGGATGCGCTTTTTGAGTGGATGAATGAGCTTGATAAACGTTTCAATATTTTTGAACCAAACTACGGTTTGCCTGATTTTATTGAAGAATTAAAGCGAAATGGGTATTTGAAAGAAGGAATCGACCCAGAAATTCAATACAGTCCTACCAAGAAACTGGAGCTAGATTTAAGAAAAAATGCTTTTGAATCTATTTTTGGCAAACTCCGTAAAGGGCTTACGGGAAAACACAAATTAAAAAAATCGGGCACAGGAGAAGAAGCATCCGATTCTTTAAAACCATTTGAGTATGGAGATCTGTTCCAAAACCTACAAGCTTTTGAATCTGTTAAAAATGCCTTCATAAATCATGGTTCAAAATCAT
The DNA here is from genome assembly GCA_016712145.1 of Saprospiraceae bacterium. Lineage (NCBI taxonomy): Bacteria > Pseudomonadati > Bacteroidota > Saprospiria > Saprospirales > Saprospiraceae > Saprospiraceae bacterium. The sequence goes on along the minus strand of JADJRO010000001.1, from coordinate 361,146 downwards.
TTAGAATTGAAGAATCGGATTTGATCTCTAAAGAATCCATCCATGAGTCTCAATGCAGCACCGTCTTAATGATCGATATTTCGCATTCAATGATTTTATATGGAGAAGATCGAATCAGTCCAGCTAAAAAAGTAGCGCTTGCTTTGGCCGAAATGATTCACCGATATTATCCAAAAGACAAATTAGATTTTGTAGTTTTTGGTGATGAAGCTTGGCAAATCGAATTGAAAGATATTCCTTATCTTGAAGTGGGTCCCTATCACACAAACACAGTAGCCGGATTAAATCTGGCATTGGAGCTGCTTAACAAGAGAAAATCATCCAACAAACATATCATGATGATAACTGATGGAAAGCCGAGTTGCATTAAACGCGGAAAAGAGCTTTACAAAAACTCTTTTTGGATTGGATCGATTTATAGTTTCCAGAACCTTAGCGGTTGCCCGTAAATGCAGAAAACAAAAAATAGATTTAACAACCTTCATGGTTGCTTCGGATCCTTATCTGGTTGAGTTTGTCGAGCAATTTTCTAAAGAAGCCAATGGCAAGGCAATGTATACAAACCTCGATGGATTAGGAGAACATATTTTAATAAATTATGAAAACAACAAACGAAAAAATGGCAGTAAAAGATAAAGCGAGCACTCTAAAAGAATTAAAAGCAAGTAAATATACCTATCGAAGCATTCGAGAAGAACTTCGTCAAAATTTAATATCAAAAATTCGCACTAAAACGAGTCTGTTTAACGGCATTTACGGGTATGACCAGACTGTTATCCCGGATGTTGAACGCGCTGTTTTAAGTGGACACAATATTCTGTTTCTGGGATTACGGGGCCAAGCTAAAACCAAGATGGCACGTCAACTAATTCAATTGCTTGATGAATATATACCAATTATTAAAGGAAGCGAAATCAATGACAATCCGATTAATCCTATTAGCAAATACGGAAAGGAAATGATTGCAATTCATGGAGATGATTGTCCAATAGATTGGATTCACAGAAGCCAACGATATGTTGAAAAATTGGCAACCCCGGATGTTAGCATTTCTGATCTGATTGGTGACATAGATCCAATAAAAGCTGCTCAGAAAAACATTGCTTATGATGATGAATATGCAATTCACTTTGGCTTAATTCCCCGTTCGCACCAATCAATCTTTGTGATTAACGAATTGCCAGATTTACAAGCAAGAATTCAAGTTGCCCTGTTCAATATTTTAGAGGAACGTGACTTGCAAATTCGAGGATTTAAATTTAAACTTCCACTGGATGTGTTTTTTATATTTACTGCAAATCCCGAAGATTACACCCAACGCGGAACAATAATTACCCCATTGAAAGACCGGATAGAAAGCCAAATCCTTACGCACTATCCAGAAGATATTGAAACAGCATTGCAGATAAGCCAGCAAGAAGCTCACATTCCAGAAAATATAAGAAAGAGTATTTATATCCCTAAATTAATGTTGCAGATTTTGGAACAAATTGCATTCACAGCTAGAGATAGTGAAATGGTTGATGAAAAAAGCGGCGTTTCTGCTCGTCTAAGTATTTCTGCTTTGGAATTGCTATACAGTACCATTGAAAGAAGGATGTTGATGAATAATGAACTCAAGGGATCTGCCCGCATCGCAGATTTACTTGCGATTGTTCCAGCCATAACAGGCAAAATGGAATTAGTCTATGAGGGCGAACAAATTGGAGCATATGAAGTGGCCCTTGCCATGATCAATGATTCAATTCTTGAACAATGCCAGCCATTATTTCCTAAAATCATTAACACAGGAAAACAGAAGACCATTAATCCCTATCAAACGATTTGTGATTGGTTTACCAAGGGCAATACTGTGAGTTTAGGCACAAACGATTCTGAATTAAAATTCAAAGAAAGCCTATCTCAAATACCTGAACTACAGGATTTTTTTAAAGTCAAGGATAAAAATGACATTTTATTTCTAAAAGAATGTATGCTTCACATTATTGCAGCATCCAATATTATCCAGAAAGAGTGGCAAGATCAACGGATTGTTTACAAGGATCAATTGGCTAGTATGCTGAATGATCTGGATTTAAGTACCAACTAAGCTGGACGATTAAATTTGCCTTTATTTCTATAGCTTGGGATGTCTGGTCGTTTAATGCTTTCAATCCCTGTTATTTCATTTATCTTTGTGATCGAATTAAAACTATTTAGAAATCCATTTAATATTTTCGAGTGAGTATACTTATTTTCTTATTGATAAGCTATGTTTTATTGTGCTTCAGCCTGAGTATTCTGTTTAAAAAAGTATCCATTGATGCATCAAAAGCCTGGATACCGGGTATCAATTTTGCAGAATGGTGTAAACTCATTGGTCGATCTCCACGCCATGCCTGGTGGCTACTTTTCCCGATTGTCAATTTTTTCATTTTTGCGGCCATGTGTGTAGACATGGTAAAATCTTTTGGAAAAATGAGTTTCTGGGATTCAGCTTTAGCGGTTGTTTATGCACTATTGGCTTTTTGGTTAATTGGCACAAATAAGTCAATAAAATTTATCGAACCAGCTTTTGCAAAAGAAAAAGAATTTTTAGATGAGATGCACGAAGCCCAAAAAAGGAAAGATTGGGCACGTGTACAGAGAATAAGAAATACTAATAAATATGCTCGAGGAGCAATTCGGGAATGGGTTGAATCAATAATTTTTGCAGTATTTGCCGCAGCATTTATTCGGATGTTTTTCATAGAGGCCTATGTGATTCCAACTCCTTCTATGGAAGGCACACTTAAAGTTGGTGACTTTCTATTTGTAAGCAAGGTACATTATGGCATACGGACACCAATGACCGTTGCGATGATTCCCTTGTTGCACAATCGAATTCCTAAATTAGATGTGGAGTCTTATTTTACCAAACCATCCCTTCCCTATTTTAGATTGCCTGCATTGACATCTGTAAAAAGAAATGACCCCTTCGTTTTTAACTGGCCGGTTGGCGACAGCGTTTATGTTACACCGAACAGAAGCTGGACGGATTTTCAAGTTAAAACACAAGCAGATGCTGCAAGAGAATGCAAAGGCTTGCCTTTAATTGTAAGACCACTCGATAAAAAAGACCACTACATTAAACGATGCGTTGCAATTCCAGGTGATAGCTTACAAATTATCGACCGGCAATTATACATAAATGGTAAAATGGCAGAAAATCCTGAGCATATGCAATATATGTATGAAGTCAGTTCGACTACCAGTAATCTAAGCATTAAAAAGCTAGAAAGCTGGGGTGTAAATACCAAGGATCCTTATTTTAAATATGGCATTATGTTTTTAGATGAAGCTCAATTAGCTAAAATCAAAGCAATGGGGCCCGATGTAACGGCAACACCCTATGAGAATCCTGACAAACGTTGCTTTCCATATGATGTAACCAATTTTCCAAATTGGAGTTTTAATGATTATGGCCCTATTTGGATTCCAAAAAAAGATGTAAAGATTCCAATAAGCCTTGAAAACCTTGCACTATATCATCGAATTATAAATGTCTATGAAAACAACAAGTTAGAGGTTCGGGATCAAAAAATTTATATCAATGGACAACAAACCGATACATACACATTTAAACAAGATTATTATTGGGCTATGGGAGATAACCGACATAATTCAGAAGATTCCAGAGCATGGGGATTTGTTCCGTTTGACCACGTCGTAGGAAAACCTTTATTTATATGGTTTAGTTTGAAAAATGGCAACTTCTCAGATGGAATAAACTGGAACCGAATCTTCACTTCTACAAATAAGATGTAAATGTATTTTAAGCACAATTTGATCCTGGGTATTTTGACTTTTGGAAATTCCCTTTTTTCTCAATTGCCTGGTTCATCTTTGTATTTATTGGATATTAAAAATCCATTGGATTCCAATTGGATTATAACTAAAATAAATTATTTGAGTGCTTTGAATCCTACCGGATACAATAATCAACCTTATTTTATTGACAACAATCATTTACTTGCCTGTATTCGAAAGCCAGAAAATAACAATACCGAAATTTATAAATTTGATTTATTAAATAAAACAGCTACTAACATTACCAATTCGGCTTCTAGTGAATATTCGCCAAGAGTCTATCCTGAAAATTCAGAAGAAATTAGCTGTGTTAAGGTTCCTGAAAATGATTCTACAATTCAAAATCTTGTAATATTAAACGCAAGCAATGGAAAGCAAGTTAAATTTATAACTAAAGATCATTCAAAAATTGGGTACTACAGGTATTTAAAAAACAAAACCTGGGTTTGTTATTTAGTACAAGAACCTCATGTCCTGAGTATTTACTCCGAACTAGATCGAACCCGGAAAATATTTGCATCATCCATAGGACGGTGTTTTGAAGTCGTAAATTTAAATGAAATATACTTTGTTCACAAAATAACTGAAGACCATTGGGTTTTAAAATCTTATAACATAGACACTGAAAAATCTAAAACAATTGCAAAGATGCCTCCAGGGGTTGAAGATTTTGTAATTAATAGTAATCAACAACTAATTTGTGCAAATAAAAGCAGTATCCTTCGCTTAAATGAATCAGGAACCTGGAGCATTCTAACAGATTTAAAGACTCTTAATATAACAAACATTGGGAGGATTGCCTTATTTGGAAACAGACTTGTGTTGGTTAACAGGAATGCTTCATGATATTTTATCAAGGAACAATCAATTTAAATTTATTTTCAAAACCTAAAAACAACATTGTAAGTTTAGTGCCATCTATTAGCTGGTATCTCTATGAACTCATTGATTCAAATTCAGTTGTTGGGATCAGTAAATTTTGTGAAATCCCAGATACCGTAAAATCAATTCCAAATCGAGTTGGAGGTACAAAAAACCCATGGCTTCAACGCATTAGACAAATTAAACCAGATTTAATCGTTGCAAATCGTGAAGAAAACACCAAAGAAGCCATAGAGGATTTAGCTAAAGAGTTTGATATATACCTAACCGATGTAAATGACCTCTCTTCTATGTATCAAATGATGCAGGAACTAGGAATTCTTTGCAACCAAGTTGCTATCGCGGATAATTGGATTTTTAAAATATCTGAGGCATATAAAAAATATATCATTGACGCACAAAATGAAAAACCCTTAAGAATCGTTTATTTGATTTGGAAAGATCCCTACATGGCTGCTGGCAAGAATACGTTTATAAATTCCTTTCTTAATGACACTGGATTTATAAATTGTTTCGGCCACTTGGATCGATATCCAATTGTTAGTATTGAAATGATTCAGCAAGTAAATCCAGATCTCATTTTCCTTTCATCAGAACCTTACCCTTTTAGTAACAAGCATTTTGATGAGTTTAGAAAGGCATCCTGTGTTTTGGTTGATGGAAAAATGTTTTCCTGGTATGGCTCATTTCTATATAAAAGTTTTGCCTATCTTAAAGCCTTGAAAGGCACATTAAATAGCATCTAATGAAAACAATGGTAATTACCCTACTATCTATTTATTGGTTAAATGGTCAAAACTTAATGGTTCCTCACCAGTATACTGTTAGTTTTAAATCGGATCACTCCAATCAAGGTTTTGGACAAAATTTAACCAGTCATTCCCCATTAAAATCTGTTATATATCTTAATGAATTTTATACAGTCGCAAGCCTTGAATTTAATGAAACGATGACCCGGACTGAAGAATTAAATTGGCTAAACAAACAAGAAAATATTCAACAATTTCAAGCTGTTTATAAAATGAATTCCAGAGGTTGCAATCCAAATGATTCCGCATATCTCGCCCAATACAATATGGAGAAAATGAAATTTGATGAAATCTGGTGTTATAAATCAAATGGCATTTCTGCTACTGGTGATACCTTGGTTGTTGCAGCAATTGATAATGGATTTAGTTATTGGTTAAATGATATTTTACCCAATGTATTTATCAATCGGTTAGAAATACCAGACAATGGCTTGGACGATGATTTTAATGGTTATCGGGACGACTATTATGGGCTCAATGCCCAAAGATCATCTTAAGGAGACAACCACAGTCCGGATAATCATGGAACTGAAGTTATATCTGTAATTGGGGCCAAAGGCAATAATACATTAGGAATCACGGGGACCAATCAAAATATTAAGATCTTGCTTTGTTCTGCTGACAATTCAAATGAATTGGTTAAATGTTACCATTATTTTGTTAAAATGAAACGGGACTATTTGAATTCAGGTGGCAAAAAAGGTGCTTTTATCGTCAGCAGCAATTTGTCAGCTGGTTTCAACGGGACATTTCCAATGGATCTACCCATTGTATGTCAAGCATACGACAGCCTTGGGAGTGTTGGTATTTTAAATTCAGTGGCAACAGTCAATAGTAACGACGATATTGGAATAACCGGCGACATCCCCGGCTTATGCCCTAGTGAATATATGATTTGTGTGACGAATACCGACCGGTATGACAGAAAAGTCACGGAATCTGGTTACAATCAAACCCATGTGGACCTTGGGGCCTGCGGCGAAAGCATCCCGATGGTTGGAATATCAGGTTTAATTACCGAAGAATCGGGAACCTCTTTTGCAAGCCCACATGTGGCTGGACTCATTTCCTTGCTTTATCAGTTTTGCTCGAAAATAAATATCCTAAACAAAACAGACCCTGCTTTGGCAGCCAAAGCGATGAAAGAAATTGTGTTATCCTGTGGAGATGAGCTTAGTACATTAAAAAACATCACGGCAACTGGTAAACGAATTAATGCCTTGACCGCATTGCAATACCTCAACAACTATTGCAGTGATTCAACCATAAAATTAGATATCTTATTGATTTTAAACAACTTAACAACTGGAAACATTCTGATTAAATTTAATCCGAGTCAATTTGGAACCTATCACTTACAACTTTATGATAATTTAGGCCGCATACTGGATGATTGGGATATTAATTTTGTACCTGATAATTATAACACATTTCAGACAGATATAAGCGCTTATGCTCCTGGCGTTTATCATCTTAGAGTGGATGGAAAGGGCCAAAAATGGGTAAAAAGCCTAATAAAAATTTAATAACTTTTATTTTCGTAAAAAATGCCTAATTTTGCCCTCTGTTTTTTGAAAGGCTCCGTAGCTCAATTGAATAGAGCACCTGACTACGGATCAGGAGGTTTAAGGTTTGAATCCTTACGGAGTCACAATTAGCAATTAAAAGAATAAAGGAAATATGTCTAAGGTATGTGATTTAACAGGTACAAAACCCATGTATGGGAATAATGTATCCCACTCCAACCGGAAGTCCCGCAGACGGTTTAACCCAAATCTTCAGCGCAAATCATTTTTTGTGCCTGAAACCAATGAATGGGTTCAATTAAAAGTTACTGCAAAGGCATTGCGGACCATCGATAAATTAGGTTTGTATGCTTACATGAAAAAACTGGCTAAAAAAGTTCAAAATAATTAATCATGGCAAAGAGAGCAAAAGGCAATAGACAGCAGATTATATTGGAATGCACCGAGCATAAAACAAGTGGATTGCCGGGTACTTCCAGATATATTACTCAAAAAAACCGCAAGAACACACCGGATAGACTTGAATTAAAAAAGTTTAATCCTATTTTAAAAAAATATACTGTTCATAAAGAAATTAAATAAGCATGGCTAAAGTATCTAAAAACGCGCGGGTTGCCCAGCGGGCAGCAAATGCAGGTTCCGGAAGAGATCATGTGAAAGTGATTAAATCCATTAAAGATCCAGTTACAGGTAAATACACCTATAAAGAATTAATCGTTCATAAAGATAAAGTGAAGGATTTTTTCGAACAATCGAAATAATTAGTGTCTAATCTAAATTTATATAAAGAAGCTCTACACCAGGGCTTCTTTTTTATTTAATATTACTACATGGGGTTTTTTGATAAATTTTTTAGCAAAGAAGTTGAACAGGATCTTACGAAAGGCATCCATAAAACCCGTGAAGGTTTTTTTTGGTAAAATAACTAAAGCCATTGCAGGCAAGAGTCATATTGATGATGACTTTCTCGATGAACTCGAACAAATACTTATAAGTTCAGATGTGGGATTAGATACCACCATTAAAATAATTGAAAGAATTCAAAAGCGAGTTAAAACCGACAAATATGTTGGGGTTGCTCAGTTAAATGAATTATTAAAAGATGAAATCGGAATTCTCTTAACAGAAAATAAAACAAGCGATCTCGATGATTTTCAAAGTGGACCTGAGCATCCATATATTATATTAGTAGTGGGTGTAAATGGTGTTGGAAAAACCACTACGATCGGAAAATTAGCTTATCAATTTAAAAAGCAAGGTAAATCTGTGATGATTGCAGCTGGAGATACTTTTCGGGCAGCTGCAGAAAACCAATTGAACATTTGGGCTGACCGGGTCGGTTGTTCTTTCTTTTCAAAAGGCATGGGAGCCGATCCCTCAGCCGTTGCATATGAAGCCACTCAGAAAGCGCTAATTGATAAAACAGATGTAGTAATTATTGATACCGCAGGACGATTGCATACAAAAATTAATTTAATGCATGAACTGTCTAAAATAACCCGATCCATTAGCAAGTCATTGCCAGGCGCTCCACATGAAGTGCTCCTGGTTTTGGATGCAACGACGGGACAAAATGCAATCGAGCAATGTCGTCATTTCACAAATACTGCCCAGGTAAGTGGATTGGTTTTGACAAAACTTGATGGTACGGCTAAGGGTGGCGTTGCTCTTGGAATTACAGATCAATTTAAAATTCCTATCAAATACATTGGCGTTGGAGAGCAAATCGATCAATTGCAGGTTTTTAATATTAAAGCTTTTGTAAATCTTCTCTTTTCACATTGAATTCGATATTAGTTAAAATTTTTAAATACTGCATTTCGCATTGTATTATTGTTCTGATTTTTTAACAATTACGTTTATGAAATTTCGAAATCGCTTATTCTATATCCCATTTATATTTGGCTGCCTGATATTGTTTCTTTCTAATTCTAGCAACCCACCTGATAGAAATACAGGAGCTCCTTTTGATGGATTATGCAGCAATTGCCATGGTGGTGGTTCATTTGATGGAGATATTGTCATCACAGGCTTTCCAAGTACTATATTACCAAATACTACCTATGGGATTACCTATACAGTAAATGCCACAATGGGCTCCCCTGCAATTGGTGGCTTTCAAATTGTAGCCGTAAATGAATCCAATGTTAATTCAGGTGATCTTGCACAGGTTAATTCCGAAACCGGCACCTCAACATCAAATGGAAGAGAGTATCTTGATCATAGAGGCGCTAAAGCATTTTCTGGAAATTCTGTATCGTGGAATTTTAATTGGACCTCCCCAAATGGTCCAAATGGAACGGTTATAACCTTATATTATGCCGCAAATTTAGCAAACGGAACAGGTGGAACTGGCGGTGACAATATCATTTTTGCTTCAAAATCCGGTACCATGATGGGTGGTGGAAATCCACTTTCGGTTAGTATTACCGGTAAGAAAAATATATCCTGCTTTGGTGGCATGGATGGTTAAGCAACTGCAACTGCAGCCGGTGATTCAACTCCATATAGTTATGCATGGTCAAATGGCGAAACCACAAACCAATTATCAAATGTTGGTTTTGGGAGCTATAGAATCACTGTGACGGACAATGTTGGGGCAACGGCATCTACTTCAGTAGCATTAACACAACCAAGTCAACTCAATCACGTCGTGCAAATAACCCGAAACGTAAGTTGTCCTGGTGGCCGCGACGGTGCGGTAACAACCAGTGTAAGTGGTGGCGTGCAACCTTATACCATTGTTTATTCCTCTGGCAGTCCGAATGGATTAAGAGCCGGTCAATATACGGTTACTGTAATGGACAATAACACATGCAGCTCCAGCAGTACGTTTACCATTACTGAACCAGATACATTTACGGTAGCCACACCTGTATTCATAAATCCAACGTGCCCATTAGATTCCAATGGGGCAATTAAAATACTAGTAAGCGGAGGAAATCCTCCCTATAAATATAAATGGAATACAAATGATACCGGAACCAATTTAACCAAATTAAAAACGGGCATTTATAAACTTACCATTACGGATACTAAAAATTGCAATACTTTAAAAAGTTATGAATTAAAATCAATTGATAGCATCGCACCTCAACTAATAACTAAAGATGGGACGATCTATCTTAACCAAGAGCAAGGCATTGCAATCCCAAATAGCAGCAATTTTATTGAAACCCTTACAGATAACTGTGATGCCAATCCAATTGCCATTCTTTTTATTGACACATTGCGTTGCAATCAGTTAGGTAAAAGCGCATACATTATGCAGGCCATGGATCAAAGTGGCAATATAATAAAAGACACTTTTTTTATCACAGTATCAGATACCTTTAAACCGATCATCAATAAATGGCCTGATACTTTATTTTACAGTTGCAATATAACCGTGCCAACAATTAGTGCATCAGATAATTGTTCGATACTTGAATTTAAAAAACTGAGTGGCCCCGAACCAGGTACTTTATTTCCAATTGGAGAAACCATTTTGAAATATCAGGCTATTGACAATTCAGGCAATAAAACAATTGACAGCTTTATAGTTCGCGTACAAAATCCAATTGAAATCCGTTTAGACACCAGTTACTTTAGTCTATGCAGTGGAGATACCCTGTATCAATACATTCATATCAGCAATAAAAACGGAGGTCCTTATTCATTAATTTACAAGTCGGATACCTTAAACTTATTTCGAGATACCAGTTTAATATATACCATAACAAATGACCCTGAATTCAGAATCAATGCTTTTGAAATCAGCTCCTGTACTCAAACTTATAAAGACACTATAATTTATCCGGGACGGCTCGTTCAGTTGGATTCAATTCAAATTTTTGATGAATCAGCATTAAACGCCCGCGATGGAAAATTGAAACCATTTTTTAATGCAATCGATTCATTTATTGTTTATGACGCAAATACACTTGAGCGAATTAATAATACAGGTACAGACTTAGCGGCGGGATTCTATTTAATTAAAGCATTCCGAAATAATTGCGTCTTTGAATATGGGCCTTATTCCATTAAATTAATTACAAAAACAAACCATGCTACTCCATTAAATGTAGCAGTCTACCCTATTCCATTTTCAAACTTATTGCATATTTCATGCAATGTAAACGAGCAATCAAATTATCAAATATTAAACTTAAGTGGAAGGATTATCGCTCAAGGACTGCTTGATCAAGAACTTTCAATAGAAACCAGCGAATTACAATCTGGAATTTATCTATTGAAGATTGGAAATGCATACGATCAAAAAGTAATTAAAATTATTAAACATTAAGAGATTTAAATACTATTAAGGTAAAACCTCAATTTTTATAATCCATGTTTAATACCCCGCGAGAGGCCTATTAAATAGGTATAAAAACAGATTATAAAGGATCTTTGAAGGATCTTGAATTTATTCATCAAGCTTTAGTACATCTAAAAATGCTTTTTGAGGCACATCAATGCTTCCGATTTGTCGCATCTTTTTCTTGCCTTCCTTTTGTTTTTCAAGCAATTTTCGTTTACGGCTGATGTCCCCACCATAACACTTGGCGGTTACATCTTTTCGCATGGCTGAAATTGTTTCACGAGCAATAATTTTTCCACCAATAGCAGCTTGTATTGCAATTACGAATTGGTGTTTAGGTAAAATTTCTTTTAATTTCGAACACATTCTTCGGCCTACTGATTCTGCTTTGGATCGGTGTACCAGTGCTGTCAAAGCATCTACATTGTCCCCATTCAATTTGATGTCCAATTTAACCAAATCCGATTTGCGATAATCGATCGGATGGTAATCAAATGAAGCATAGCCTTTGGTCATAGATTTAAGGCGATCATAAAAGTCAAATACAATTTCAGCAAGTGGCATTTCAAACATAAGCTCTACCCGATAGGTAGTCAGGTAATGTTGCTTTGTAAGGATGCCTCGCTTGTCCATACACAATTTGATAATTGGCCCGATATAATCAGGCATTGTAATTATTTGTGCCTGGATATAGGGTTCCTCCACATATTCCAGATAATTGGGTTCTGGAAGATCATTTGGTGTGTTGATGATCAACAATTCCTGTTTGGTCGTAAGGGCTTTATAAGATACGTTTGGAACCGTTGTGATTACTTCTTGATTAAACTCGCGAGACAGCCTTTCTTGAATAATTTCAAGATGCAACATGCCTAAAAAACCGCATCTGAATCCAAAGCCTAAGGCAATTGAAGTTTCTGGCTCATACACCAATGAAGAGTCATTGAGTCTTAATTTTTCTAAACTATCTCTTAAATCTTCAAAATATTCATTTTCAACTGGGTAAATACCAGCAAATACCATTGGCTTTACCTCTTCAAAACCTTTTATACTTTCAGTGCATGGGTTTGATGCTTTCGTTAAGGTATCTCCTACTTTTACCTCTTTAACATCTTTAATACCTGTAATAATATATCCAACATCCCCACATCCAATTTCTTTTTTTGCAAAGAGCGTCATGCGTAGAATCCCAACTTCTTCTGCCTCATACTCGCCTCCTGTATTAAAAAATTTCACCCGGTCTCCTTTTTTCAAAGTGCCATTTATAATACGATAATAGATTATAATTCCCCGAAAAGAATTAAAAACAGAATCAAAAATTAAAGCTTGGAGTGGACCCTCTGGATTTCCTTTGGGTGCTGGAATTCGATTGACGATCGCGTGCATAATATCTGGAACACCTTGCCCCGTTTTGCCACTTGCCAAAACAATATCCTCTTTTGAACAACCAATTAAATCAATTACCTGATCACTCACCTGATCCACCATGGCACTTTCCATATCAATTTTATTCAAAATGGGAATAATTTCCAGGTTATGCTCTATGGCCAGATATAAATTTGAGATGGTCTGTGCCTGAATTCCTTGAGTAGCATCGATTAATAACAAAGCACCTTCACAAGCTGCAATCGACCTGGAAACCTCATATGAAAAATCTACGTGCCCGGGGGTATCAATCAAATTAAATACATAGCGTTTGCCATCGGTATGCTCATAGTCTAGTTGAATCGCGTGTGCCTTGATGGTTATCCCGCGCTCACGCTCCAAATCCATGTCATCCAAGGCTTGATTTTGCATATCCCGCGCTGAGATCGTTTTGGTAAATTCCAACAATCGATCCGATAAAGTACTCTTGCCATGATCAATATGGGCAATGACACAAAAATTTCTTATTAGCTCCATAATTCAAAAATCAGCGCGAAATTAGCGCTATCAGGCCTCCTTTTCAGATTTTAGTTTAAGATTATCAAAGGATTAATATTTAAGAGTCTTTTAAGCTAGAATTCTCAAAAAACACTGGAAATTTAATAATAAATCCTGATTTTTAGGCCTTTAAGCAGCATTTATGCAAACAAGACGTTATCAATGTATAACCTGCATATCATTAAACTAATTATGAGGGTACTCGTTTCTTTACTGATTTTAAGCTTTTTGATCTCCTGTTCGAAACCGGAAGAGAATTTTATTAAAATTCCGTCTGAGTTTAGCGTTTCTATTGTTGAGCAAATTCAAGCTAACGAAAACCGGCATTTATATTTAGAAATAGCCTCTCTTACAAGTACTTATTGCCAAGATGATACCCTAGTTTATAATGAGACACTGGATAGCTTTAGCTTGAATATAGAAATTCTGGATACCTACAAAGCAAACAGCTGTTATGAGAGAAAGTACTTACTCAGTTCATTAATTCCACTTCCCATCTTTTCAGATAGTCTGGATGTTACTGTTTCTTTAGGTTCTGCATCTGTAATTAAGTGCAGAGTTTATATTTTGGATAAACACTATCAAATAGTAATTTTAGGAGGGACCGGTTTAAACAATACCTATCAACAAACATTTAAAATTCCAACTAATTTAATTTGGGGATACGCATACCCTAAATCCAAAGAGCCCACTTCTGAAAGCTTAATGAATAGTTTTAAAAAAGAAGTTGAATTCGATTGCTTAACGCATAGACTTGACCCTGGTTTTTATTCTTATTTTACTATTACTGATAATAACTTGATACTCTTTAAAACCGATCCAGGAATTGTTGGCAATTATTTAAAATTCTATTATTTTCATTCTAAAACCAATGACGAATTGGATTTACTTTTCAGTGATCTTGCAGAAAAATATAATAATTTGGTAGGTTACAAAATTAATCTCGGAAGCGGAAAAGAATACCACGCATACTAAAACACATTAGCTTAGGATTGTTACTTTTACCGGATGGAATCAATCCGAAGAATCAATTTAATAAGTGATACCGTTACCTTACCCTCTAAAGGTATGTTGGAATCAATGATGAATGCAAAATTAGGGGATGATGTTTTTCAAGAGGATCCAACGGTCATACAATTGGAAAAAAAACTTGCATCCATGTTTGCACAAGAAGCAGGTTTGTTTTGTCCATCAGGAACTATGGCCAATCAAATAGCCATTAAATCTCATACCCAACCACTCGATGAGATGATTTGTGAAATCAATAGCCATGTATTCCAATACGAAGTTTCCGGATATGCTTTTCACAGTGGGATTGCTGTAAATCCAATAGTAACTGAATCCGGTAATCTAACTCCTGAATTGATTTCACAGGCAATAAAACCCTCAAAAGACTGGCTGCCTAATACCTCATTGGTTGTTTTAGAAAATACTGGCAATCGGACTGGAGGAACCTTGTATTCGCTCTCGGAAATGATTAAATTATCCGATTGTTGTAAATTAAACAATCTAAAACTGCATTTAGATGGTGCACGTATCTTTAATGCAATCATTGAAGGTGGCTATTCAAGTGAAGAAATCGGCCCTTTATTTGATTCTGTTTCCATTTGCCTTTCTAAAGGACTTGGTGCTCCAGTAGGCACAGTACTTTTAGGTAATCAATCGTGGATTCAAAAATGCAGAAAAGTACGTAAAGTTATGGGTGGAGGCATGCGACAATCTGGAATTTTGGCTGCAGCGGGTTTGTACGCATTGGAACACAATGTAAGTCGATTAAAAACAGATCATATTCATGCCAAACAAATCGAATCTTGTTTATTAAACCTGACTTACGTTACTAAAGTTAAACCTGTTTACACCAACATCATCATATTTGATTTGATACCAACGATGACTCCCGATGATTTTATAAATCAACTTAATCAATACGGAATCAATGCAAGTGCATTTGGAAAACACTCCATTCGATTTGTTACTCATTTGGATATTAATGAATCCATGATACGTGAAGTTATCGATGTATTGAATACTAAAATTAAATAATGGAATGATTTGATATTACTTACAGTACCGAATGATCTATTATAAAGCCAAATTCAATTCGCAGCGAATCAAAATGCTTGATAGGATTTTAGGGACAAAAGCAAAGGTTCAAATAATTGAGATAAACTTACTTGCGCTTATTTAATTCATCCCTGATGTGGGCTGCTTTTTCATAATTCTCTTCTTCCAATACCTTGCTAAGCATTTTATTTAATTCCTCGGTACTGTAACTGCTAAACAATTTTTGAGGTTTATCTTTTTTTGACACAGGCTTTTGAGCTTCTTCTTCTGATTCTTCTAAAACCACCCCTGCAGAATCCATGATAAATTCATAGGTATAAATTGGACAACTAAAACGAACGGCAAGCGCCAATGCATCAGATGTTCTTGAATCAATTTTAATGATTTCACCTTCTTTTTCACAAATCAATTGGGAGAAAAAGATTCCATCTAATAAATTATTAATTAAAATTTCTTTGACTTCAATCCCAAATGAAGAAAGTGCATTTTTAAATAGATCGTGCGTCAAGGGCCTGTTTGGAGTCATTCGCTCTAATACTACTGCAATAGCTTGAGCTTCATAGCCTCCAATCACAATTGGCAATCGCCTGTTTCCCTCCGTTTCACCTAAAACCACCGCATAATTTTGCGACTGCGTAACACTATGGGAAAGAGCTATAATTTCTAATTCAATCAGTTTATGATCCTGGCTAGACATTTTTTAGTTCATTTTGCTTTTGCGCAAAGCTTCATTTAATTTTGGTAATATTTCAAACAAATCACCACAAACTCCATAATCAGCCGCTTTAAAAAAAGGGGCTTCCGGATCTTTGTTGATGACGAATATTTTCTTTGAATTATTTACACCTGCCAAATGCTGTATCGCTCCTGATATCCCAAGAGCAATATAAACATTAGGCCGAATAGCAACACCAGTTTGCCCAACATGTTCATGATGCGGTCTCCATCCAGCATCTGCAACAGGTCGTGAGCACGCTGTAGTAGCATGTAATAAATCAGCCAGCTCCTCAACCATTGTCCAATTTGCAGGATCTTTCATACCCCGTCCTGCAGACACAACAATTTCTGCCTCTGTAAGGGGTGTTTTTCCTTGAATTAATTTACGATCCAGCAATTTTGTTTTAGGCTCAGGGATTTGCAGATTTATTGCAACAAATTCTATCTGTTTGTCTTCTGATTTATGGATTCCAAATCCATTTGGCATCAACGCAATGATTCCTTGTTCCTTGTTGAATTTATACCAAGCTGATGCCTTCCCTGAAAAAACACTTTTTTGAAACAGCAAGCTCCCATCCTGTGATTTAAAATTAACTGCATTGCTCACTAATCCCGTTTTTAGCTTTACAGATAAGCCGCCTGAAATCGATTTGCCAAGACTGTTATTGCTAATTACAAGATATTTTCCTTCTATCTGGTTATAGACTTGATCGATTACTGAAATCCATTGACTTCCATCCATATAATCTGCTTGCTCAAAACGAACAAGTTTGTCTAAACCTAAATAGGCAAGTTCGTTTACATTAATGGTCCTGCCCAATAATCCACAAACTTTTAATCCGGTGACCTGGGCGATTTTTGAAGCAAATCCTGCTGCTTCAATTGCAGATTTTTTCAACCTGCCATTTTGTTCTTCTAATAGTACTAAAATCATATCAATTTTATTGTCAAATGATTTTCAATTCATTTTTAAATACGGCGACCATTTCATCAATGTGCGTTGGATCGATCATTCTTACCCCTGACTTTGTTGGAGGTAATTCGAAACTAACTAATTCGGTTAGTTGTTCACTTTGAATTGGTGAAATTACTTCCAGTGGTTTTTTCTTTGCATCAATAATCCCTTTCATATTTGGAATGCGTTGTTCAGCCAAGCCTTTTGCAGCAGATAACACAAAAGGGGTTTTTACATTCAATACCACAATACCCCCTTCAACTTCGCAGGATGCATTCACAGAATCCTGCTCAAATTCCAGATGATTACAATAAGATAAATAAGGTAGCTCTAAATATTGAGCAATGCGACTTCCAACTTCTGAACTGTTATGATCAATGGTTTCTTTGCCACAAAAAATTAGGTCATAAGTATTTTTCTTAGCAAATTCTGAAATTTGAATTGCAATTTCATCTGAATTAGATGGTTCCATATCCACGCGGAATGCAGCATCTGCACCAATTGCCAATGCCTTACGAATCAGAATATCTGAAGCCGCATTGCCAACATGAATCACATCAACCTGTCCAGAAAACTTTTCTTTCAACTCAAGTGCACGTACCAATGCATACCATTCATCATAGGGATTTAGTATATATTGAATACCTTCATCCAAATATCGTTTGCCATCCTGGCTAAAACTTATTTTTGATGTTGTATCTGGAGTTTTACTGATACAAACCAATAGTTTCATATTTGTCTTAATTTTAATGCAAAGATATATATTTTGGCTTCAACCTGTAAAGCTTGATTATGAGTATGTTAAATCGAAAAGTACGCATTTTAACCATGTTGGAATCAGATCCTGAGAATGATTTCTTGCTTTTTGCATTGGCTAAAGAACTGGAAAATGAAAAATTAACTGAAGAAGCAATTAATACCTATCGACAACTCATAAGAATTCATCCAAAATATATAGGAACTTATTATCATTTGGCTAAAATCCTTCAATTTAATTTAAATACGGAAGAAGCGATTTTGGTATTAAAGAATGGCATTGATCAGGCAAAAGCCCTAAAAGATCTTCATGCATTGGCTGAAATGCAAAATCTGTTAAATGATATAGAAATGGAAGACTTAATGTAATCTGTAGAAACCACTGAATACCTTATTGGCTGGACCAGATAACCAAATATTTGTTGCGTTGAGCCCTACGATATCCATTTGTACTTCCAATGGACCTCCTTTTGACTCAATACCAAGCTTAAAAGGGCCGTTTGAATTTGCTTTTAGTGCAACATAATAAGCAGAAGCAGTAACTCCTGTACCACAAGCTAAAGTTTCTGATTCAACACCTCGTTCGTAGGTAGCAATACGTAAAACCTCCCCTACAATCTCAATAAAATTAACATTAACTCCTTCTGGATCAAACTTTTTGCGAAGGGCCCTGCCCTGTTCATTTACATCAAAATCCCATGGATTAATTACTTCCCGTATTAGATGTGGCGAACCACTTTGGATCAACTTTCCTTCTGGAGTGGTTTCAAATTCATTGATATCCTTCATTTTAACTGAAACCAATTGATCTTTAACATAACTTTCATGCATGCCATCAAAAGCTGCAAAACTAAAATTATTCTTTCCTTGTTTAGATTGCATATAGCGAACAGAAGCTCTACTTCCGTTGCCGCAAAAGCTGGAAGGGTTCCCATCGCTGTTAAAATAGTTCATTTTAAAATCCATGCCAGGCTCCGAACACAATGCAATTAATCCATCTGCACCGATACCAAAATGTCGGTCACACATCTTTTTAATCAGATTGGTATCGTTTAAATCGATCCATTCAAATTCAAAAAAATCAAGGATAATAAAATCATTGCCGGTAGCTTCGTATTTTTCAAAAGGAATCGTACGTTTCATGAGACAAGATTAATGATAATTTATATTAAGGCATACTTTTTGTAACTAATTATATATTAAATATTTAAATAATATAATAAATGAATTCCATCAGAACACAAAGCTCAATAATTTTTATATGCTTGGCAGTCAGCATTTTAAGTAGTTATCTGACCTTTAAATTTCTTATTCCACGTATCGAAAACTCAAATGAAGTTAAATTGATACATGAGGTCAATGACGATCCAAACGATCATTCGGCACTGATTAAATCAAGTCCAATCCGGTTTTTAAATACCCCTGGAACCAATTTTGTATTTGCTGCATCAAAAAGTACCCCGTCCGTTGTATTTATAGAATCCATGATTGATAGCAAAGAAGGTATTTTTTCTATGCCTAATAAAGAATTGTCAACGGGTTCTGGTGTTATCATATCTCCTGATGGATACATCATCACAAATAACCATGTGGTTGAAAATGCTGAAAAGATTCAAGTACTTTTAAATGACAACAGGGAATATGAAGCTAAATTAATTGGAACGGATCCAACGACAGACATCGCCTTAATAAAAATTGAAGATTCCAGTTTACCCTATATTGAATTTGGTAATTCTGATTCAAGTGAAATTGGCGAATGGGTTTTAGCGGTTGGCAACCCATTTAGACTTCAATCCACTGTAACGGCTGGAATAATTTCTGCTAAAGCACGGAATATCAATATATTAAACAATCAACAATACCGAATTGAGTCTTTTATTCAAACCGATGCGGCTGTGAATCCAGGCAATAGTGGCGGTGCTTTAGTAAATACAAATGGAGATTTGATTGGAATTAATACGGCTATCATGAGTCAAACGGGTCGTTACGAAGGATATTCATTTTCAATCCCGTCTAATCTCGTTAAAAAGGTGTTTTCAGATCTTAAGGAATTTGGGACCGTCCAAAGAGGTTTACTCGGTGTAGTTATTGAAGAAGTTAATAATGAACGTGCAAAATTATATGGATTGACCCATGTTGGGGGCGTATTTATAAGCAATACCACTCGTGATGGTGCAGCAGATATTGCTGGATTAAAACCTGAGGATATTATACTTGAATTAAATAACCGTACCATTAAGTCTGTACCTGAATTGCAAGAAATTATCGGTCGGTTGAGACCTGGTTCGAAAATTCAAATAAAGTATTGGCGCAATAATCAAACAAATACAGTCGAAGCAATTCTTAAAAATCAGGTTAATACAACTGAAATGTTGAGCACCAGAAGAGATCCTCTTCTACTAGATTTAGGCTTTGAAGTTCGGGATCTGAGTGCCGAAGAGAAAACAAATTTAAAGCAATCAGGAGTTAAAGTGTTGAGCATTTATCAGGGCAGCATTATTGAAAATACCAACATGGCTCCAGGATATATCATTACCACGGTAAATGGTAAAAAAGTTCGCTCTGTAGATGAATTGATACAAACCATTCAATCAGCAGATATAAATATTCTTCTGGAAGGATTTTACGAAAAATACAGAGGTAAATTTCCATACCGCTTTAATAAAAAACAATAGCGCTTATCTTGCGGAATATTCTATAATTCAATTTTCAATTTAGGGATGAATCAAAATCAGATAGATCTGAACTTTAATCAGAATGAAGATCAAGCTAAGCTCGAACTTTCAAAAATCCAAAAGCTTTTGGAGAAAATTGAAGATGGCGGTGGAAAGAAAAAACTAGAAGCTCAAAGAGCTGATGGAAAATTAACTGCCAGAGAACGAATAGCCTATTTACTGGATCCAAAAAGTCCTTGTTTTGAAATTGGTGCATTTGCAGGTTTTGAAATGTATGAAGAGTATGGAGGTTGCCCGGCTGGTGGAGTTATTGTAATGATCGGGTATATAAAAGGCAAGCTTTGCATCATTGTTGCAAATGATGCGACTGTTAAAGCTGGGGCGTGGTTTCCAATTACTGGAAAAAAGAATTTAAGAGCTCAGGAAATTGCATTAGAAAATCATATTCCCATTATTTACTTGGTTGATAGCGCAGGGGTATTTTTACCAATGCAGGATGAAATATTTCCAGACAAAGAACATTTTGGTAGAATATTTAGAAATAATGCAATCTTATCCGCTAAAGGAATTCCTCAAATTGCAGCGGTTATGGGGAGCTGTGTTGCAGGTGGTGCTTATTTGCCTATCATGTCTGATGAAGCATTAATAGTTGAAAAAAGCGGCAGTATCTTTCTAGCAGGACCCTATTTGGTAAAAGCAGCCATTGGCGAAGAGGTTGATCAGGAAACATTGGGTGGCGCATCGACCCATTGTGAAGTTTCCGGAGTCACTGATTACAAAGTAAAAGACGACAAAACCTGTTTAGACACCATACGAAATCTCGTTGATAAGATTAATCTAAAACAAAATGAAACGTATGATTTTATCGAACCCGTTGCTCCTAAGTATAACCCAAACGACTTATTAGGCATTTATCCTTCAGCCAATCAAAAGCCTTATTCAATGTCCCGCATTCTGGAATGTATTGTGGATGAATCAACTTTGTTATATTACAAGGAGGAATATGGCAAAACGATCCTTTGTGCTTATGCGCGAATTGGAGGTTATGCTGTTGGAATTGTTGCAAATGATCGAAGAATAGTTAAATCTGCAAAAGGTGAAATGCAAATGGGTGGAGTAATCTACTCAGATTCCGCAGATAAAGCCAGCAGATTCATTTTAAATTGCAATCAAAAAGAATTCCATTACTATTTTTCATGATGTAACTGGATTTATGGTTGGCACCCGATCAGAACATGGAGGAATTATAAAAGATGGTGCTAAAATGGTCAATGCAGTTGCTAATTCTACTGTACCTAAACTAAGCATTGTAATAGGAAATTCATATGGCGCAGGAAATTATGCAATGTGTGGAAAAGCCTATGATCCCAGATTTATTTTAGCTTGGCCTTCAGCCAAAATCGCAGTTATGGGAGGTGCTCAAGCAGCTAAGGTGCTGACCCAAATTCAACTGAGTGCATTAAAGGCGAAGGGACAAATCCCAGACGCTGCAGAGGAAAAGCGATTATTTGATCAAACAAACGAGAAATACCAAAAACAAACCATGGCGACCTATGCCGCAGCACGACTTTGGGTTGATGCGATTATAGATCCTGTAAAAACCAGAGATTGGATCATTATGGGAATTGAAGCATCCAAATTTAGTAGTATTGAACCATTTAAAACCGGAGTAATTCAAACCTAATGAACGAGAAATATAAAAATCTTTTTAAAAAACTTGGGCTTGCTGGCTTTCTGTTTTTCTTAATAAAAGGAATTCTATGGCTTGTTTTTGGCACAGCTTTGTTTAAATGGTTAAAGGGCTGTGTTATTACTGGTGCTTTATTAAGTTCCCCTTTATGTATTTACAGTCAACAAGCTAAACTTGACAGTTTGTTTTGTGTATTCAAGAATCCATCAACTCAAAAGGAGAAGACCTTATTTAATTATAAAAATCAAAACTGCAAACGGGCTTTTTTTTGCAAATTGGAAGATCACTATTTACTGAATCACAAATTACCAATGTCCTTTCGTTTAGGCTCCGCACAATATACGAATGCAATGGAGTATCCAAATCAGTGGCGATTAGTAGATCCTGCAATTAAATCTGCAAGGAATACTCTAAATGATTAATTTAGTAAATCTTTTACTTGAAACGGCCCAGTGGTGTTAAAGCCCTCAGCATATTCCACATGGATGCTTCTTCCATAAATTTTTGCTTTTGCCTTTAACAGTTCGAAAAAATCTTGTCCTGAAATTGGCGAATCTAATTCTTTTGAATTGGGATCATAAAATTGAGATCCAAAGCATTTTATCAACGCTATTTTTTGATCCAAAAATTCAGTGATATCAAATGCGATGTCGGCATTTAATTGATGATCCTGAATGTAATGATATAAATTATTCGGACGCCATCGATTTTGTGCGGCCCCATTTATATCAAATGTTTCAATTTTTTGTAAACCAGAATAAAATAATGCATCCGCGATTAATTTGGCGGCTCGGCCATGATCTGGATGTCGATCTGAAAGTGCATTGGCAAATACAATTTTAGGCTTTGCAGCTCGAACTACCCGTATGATTTTTTCAATTTCCTGATAATTCCACATAAAAAATCCATCCGGTAAATCCAATTGGATTCTAAATTTAGCCCCCAACAATGTAGCGGCTTTCATCGCTTCTTCTGTTCGTAATGTCGGGTTCCCTCTGGTTCCCAATTCGCCTAATGTCAAATCAAGCAAGCCTACAGTATACCCTTTTGAAATATGCCCCAACAAGGTACCACTGCAACTGAGCTCTACATCATCTGGATGTACACCAATTGCAAGAATATCAACAACTTGAATCGTATTTAAAGATAACATGTTAATAGATAATGGTTAATGTTTATTTAGGAATGATTACCATCTTAAAAGTACACTTCCCCAGGTAAATCCGCTTCCAAATGCAGCCATACAAATTAAATCACCTTCTTTGATTTTACCCGCCTCCCAAGCTTCTCCTAATGCTATAGGAATGGTTGCTGCAGTGGTATTTCCATATTTCTGAATGTTATTCCACACTTGATCATTTCTTAAATTTAATTTCTGCTGAATAAACTGACTAATTCGTAAATTAGCCTGGTGGGGAATTAATAAATCAATATCCTCAGCTTGAAGCCCTGCTTTATTAAGTGCTTCAAGAATTACTTCCTGAAATTTAACTACTGCGGTTTTAAATACTAAAGGTCCATTCATTGTCGGAAAGATCATTTGCTCATTCCACATTTTTTCAGTTAAAAAAATACCTCCGTAATTTTGATCTGTGTATCCAAATGCTTCTTTTCCAAGATGATATCCCCCATGGCAACCGGGATTAATAAAAGCTAATTCTTCTGCGTAGGTCCCATCAGAATGTAAGACGGTATTTAATATTCCTTCCGATTCAGTTGGCTGAACTACTACTGCGCCTGCACCATCCCCAAAAATAACTGTAACATTTCTACCGCGTGAACTAAAATCCAATCCCATAGAATGCATTTCTGCTCCAACCAGTAAAATATTTTTGTATTGGCCTGATTTAATAAATTGATCTGCAATTGAAAGTCCGTAAATAAATCCACTGCATTGATTTCGAATATCCAAAGCAGGTGCTTCTAAAGAAGTTATTTTTAATTCACGTTGTAATAGGACGCCGCAACCTGGAAAAAAATAGTCCGGACTTAATGTGGCAAATATTATAAAGTCAACTTCTTCTTTAGTTATACCTGCCCGCTGGATTGCTATTTCCGCAGCTCGGGCTCCCATGGTGGTTGTGGTCTCCGCGTGTGCTTTTCCATATCGGCGTTCCTGAATTCCAGTGCGTTCTTGAATCCAAGCATCAGAAGTATCCATTAATAGTTCTAAATCAGCGTTCTTTACTACTGTTTCAGGTACATAATATCCTACCCCTGCAATTTTTGATCTCATTTGTTCCAATTATAACGTATTAAAATAAAAAATTAAGCTAAAGGTATTAAGAAACAATTTGGACTTGAACTTTTTCAGGCTATTAATATTATAATCGGAACTTATGTTTTGCGCTCTTTCTTTTTAGCTGCAGGAAACAATACATTATTAAGAATCAGGCGATATCCTGGTGAGTTGGGGTGTAAATTTAAATCCGTAGGCGGATCTCCAACCTGATGTTGGTAATCTTCCGGATCATGGCCTGCATAAAATGTCCAGGTTCCGTATCCATACGTCCCATGTATATACCGCACTTCATCTACGGATTTTGTCTCCCCAAGCACCAATACATCTGATTTTATTAAACCCCGTTTAAAACTGGTCGTTTGACCCATAAAACCTTTGACCGTCCTGGTATGATTTTGAGTTAACATGGTAGGTACCGGGTCCCATTTTGCTGAAAAATCAAATAATTCAAAATAATCGTTTTCTGGATTTAACTTGCGGTCATACGTGTTATCAATTGTAGAAAATTCGTATTCCAATGGGTTATCTTTCAAACTATAGTTTTTGAAAGCCAATGTTTTTGTATAATCAAGTAAAGCATTTGCATTGCCATTTATAGGATCGCCGTCATAATAAACTGCACAGATGTCAATACCCTCTGCTGAAAGTGCAATATCATACGAATCTGTTGCTGAGCACATTGCAAAAGTAAAGCCTCCACCGCCAATGTATTCCTTAATTTTTTTTGCAACTTCCAATTTACATTGAGAGACTTTTGAAAATCCAAGTGATTTACTGAGCTCCTCAGCTTTTTTCTGATTTTCAATATACCAAGGTTGGGTATGGTACCCTGAATAAAAACGTCCATATTGACCTGTAAAATCCTCGTGATGTAAATGCAACCAATCATATTTAGGCAACATTCCAGATAAAATTTCACGGTCGTAAATTTTTTCAAAAGGGATTTCAGCATAGGTTAGTGCCAGTGTGACCGCATCATCCCAGGGTTGAATTCGCTCTCCTTTATTGTTGAATTCCGGGGTATAAACAGCAATTTTAGGAGCCTTTTCAAGTTTCATAAGCTCTTGATTTACTTCAGGATTTCCAATTTCTGATTTAATTCTGTCAAATTCATTGTCAGAAATAATTTCAAAGCTCACTCCACGGGTTTTACACTCCTTTTCTAAAGTTTTCAAATTAAGGAATGCAAAACTTCCACCTCGGTAATTAAGCAACCAATATGCTTCAACATTTTGATCAATTACCCAATAAGTAATCCCGTAAGCCTTCAAATGATTGGCTTGCTTTAGGTCCATAGGAACTAAAATATAAGAAGAAATCGCAGTAAAATTGAATAGCAGGATACCGACTGCCGTATATAATAATTTGTTCATCATACTTTTAGTAAACAACAAATATATTTAATTGAATGATTTTTAAACGCTTAACGAATCAACATATTGGTTAATAAATGGTTATTTTATGCGATTAGAAATCAATTTATTGATATTTGCATTAATATACATCCGTAATGGGTCAATTTAGTTTTCAATATCCTGTGTGGTCAATCGGTTTGTGCCTTTTACTTGCTTTTTTAGCAGGCTTGCTAATGTATTATAAAAGCCCACAATTAGCTGACAGAAGTTATAGTCAAAATTGGCCTTGAGCATCTTGCGGATGTCTGCAGTGTTCTTAATCTTAATATTATTGCTAAATCCCTTATATAAATACTATAAAAAAGTATACAAAAAGCCTATTTTGATCATTGCTCAGGATGTAAGTGAATCCATCGTTTCAAAAGGGAGTAATTCCATTCAAGAGTTTCAAATTGAAAGAGATCAATTAGAAACCAATCTCAAAGATAAATTCGAAGTATTTCATTTGGAATTTGACATGGTCTGCCGAGAGCAAAAAACTGATCAATATTCCGGTAAATTAACAAACTTAAATACTGCATTAGACTATGTCACTAATTCTTATGACCTTCAAAAAATCAGAGGAATTATTCTTGCTTCTGATGGAATTCAGAATTCAGGAAAGAGTCCAATTTACAATAGTATCTTGAATCAGCTCCCAGTTTATCCGATATTATTAGGAGATACTACACCTGAAAAAGACTTATGGATTGGGAATTTGTTTTTTAATGAGATCGTTTATGCCGGTGATAAATTTGCGATAGAAACAGATTTACAAGCCTGGAATTTGGTAAATGAAAAAAGCTCTCTTAAATTAAGTAAATTCCAAGATGGAAAATGGAACTTGTTAAATAACGAATTGATCACAATTGCACAATCAGGGTATTTTAATACAAAGCAATTTATTGTACAAACAGATAATCCAGGATTAAACAAATATAAAATTTCAATTGATCCCATTAAAGGAGAAGCATCGACCCGAAACAATACACGTGAATTTTATGTAGATGTCTTGGATTCAAAAAAGAAAATATTAATATTATCATACGCACCTCATCCAGATCTATCTGCAATTAAGGAAGCTGTTACTGAGAATAAAAACTATGATTTAGTAATCAAAAATATTGCTGACAATTTGCCAGTTTTTAATGATTTCAGCTTAATCGTATTTCATCAGTTACCAGGCCCCGGAGGTATTGGAAAAAATCAAATAGAATCTGCCAAAAAATTACAAATTCCATCCTTGTTTATCCTTGGTCCTCTAACTGATATCAATCAATTTAATAATTCACAGGATATTGTTTCAATTAGTGGAACAAATAAAACAACTTCGGAAGCGACACCTATTATCAAACCTAGTTTCAATCAATTTATATTAAGTGATCAAAGTCTTGATTATATAAATAAACTACCTCCATTAAATGCACCTTTTGGGAACTATAATTTGGATCCAAACGCATCCACTTTGTTTTATCAGAAGATTGGAACAATTGAAACAAATTACCCTTTGGTGGTTTTGTCAGATAAAAGCGCTTACAGATCGTCCTATATATTGGGTGAAGGTATTTGGAAATGGAAATTAAATGAATATTTAAATACAAATCATTTCAATTTTTTTACTGAACTCATATCGAAAACTGTTCAATTTACATCTACAAAGCAAGATCATAGGGAAATTCCGAATAAGCCAGTCGAAACGGATTTTTAATGAAGGTGAAAATATTACATTCTTTGGAGAGCTGTATAACGATAACAATGAAAGAATCAATCAACCTGATGTTGATTTAACAATAGCAAATAGCGATGGCCTTAAATTCAACTATAATTTTTCCCGGGTTGATAATTACTATTCATTAGACATTGGATCTTTGGCTGCGGGAGAATATAATTATCAAGCGCATACTGAATGTAATCGCAAACAACTAACCGCTAACGGCAAATTTTCCATTCAGGAGCAAAATATAGAAACCGCCAATCGGGTAGCCGATTTTAATCTATTGCGATCTTTGGCATCTAAATCTGGAGGAAAGCCCTATGTACCTTCAGAATTGAATTCTTTACAAAATGAATTGCTTGGAGATGAAAAATCCAGATCAATCTTGGTACAAAACCTTGAGATCAATCCCTTAATTGACCAAAAATGGCTTTTCTTTATCATAGGATTTTGCCTGCTACTTGAATGGTTCTTAAGAAGATTTTGGGGATCCTACTAAAAAAATTTAAATTTTTTTATAGTTTTGCCATGCACCTTAAAACACTATGCTGGCGTATACCCTTGCCCGGCCTTTTATTTATTTGTTTTTGGGACTATGCCTTAGCATAGCAGCCACTAACTTATACTATTCCTTGTATTATGAAAATACACAGGCAAATAGCTTGGTTTCTATACTCTTCGCATCAATTCTTCTAATTGTCCTTCTGAAAAAGAAGAAATCAATAGCCTTGGTTACAATTGCAATCTTTCTCTTTTGTTTAAATGAATACGTTCACCTCAATCAAGTGCATGATTTAGGACCTTCTTCCAATTCCCACAAGTTTCAAAAGATCGAATTTAAAATTACCAGCGATAATTTTATAAATAAAAAACACAGTTGCATAGCAATTGCAAATATCAATAACAAAGACGTACAATGCAAAATAAGCTTCCAGGATCGTTCGATTAATTATCCGCTTCAATATGGTGATATGATATCAGGAAGTATATGCCTCACTAAAATTAATGGTTCCAGTTCCAGAACTTTTAATACATACCCTGATTATTTACTAAATAAACACATATATTATGAGGGCTTTATGTCAAAGATAGATCACTTCCAAAGTGCATCGAATAATTCGCTTTACAAAATGACCCAATATTTAGCTACTCAAATTAAAAACATTCTAATTCAAACATGCAGCAAACCAGAGAATGCCAACTTATTAGTTTCATTAATACTAGGTGATAAAACCGATTTAAATAAAGATACTAAACAGGCCTTTCTTTCAACTGGAACAGCTCATATATTAGCTGTATCTGGCTTGCATTTAGGACTTGTTTATTATCTTCTAAGCTTAGTCTGCAAACCAATACGCAAATTAAAAAACAAGAACTCAAAACTTATGGAATCAATCTTGATTCTTACCGGAATATGGGCATTTGCCTTGATTACTGGTTTGGGTTCATCCATTTTAAGAGCAGCAGTTATGTTTAGTTTTATTCAGGCTTCAAACTGTCTGAAACGAAAAAATGATTCGGTCAACACCTTATTTGCATGTGGATTCTTTATGGCAGCATACAACCCGTGCATTCTATCTGATATAGGTTTTCAACTTTCATTTTCTGCTGTTTTAAGTATCATTTGGTTCAATCCATACTTTAAAAGGATTTGGCTTCCTAAAGCAAAATTACTGTTACCGATTCGAGATTTATTTTCCATTTCCTGTTCTGTACAGGTATTGGTCTCACCAATTAGCATCTTCTATTTTCAACAATTTCCTTTGTACTTCCTTATCTCGAATTTAATCTGGATTCCACTTTCTTTTTTACTCATGATACTTGGCTCAATACAAGTATTTCTATTTGCATTTTCTCAAAAGTTCGCAAGCCTTATAGGAATCTTTTCAGAAGAACTCATTCAATTTGGAGTAGGCTGTTTGAAATGCATTCAAAAAGCGCCTTATTCTATTCTCGACAACATTTGGATAAACGATGTCCAAGCCATACTTATCCTTTGCTCATTTATATTTTTAAAATTTTATTTTATTACTCAAAACTCAAGTATGCTTATAAAAAGCCTTGTATTTGCAGTTTCGGTATGCCTAAGTACTTACTACACTGAATACACTATTTCAAAAAGTCGTGAATTAGTATTATATAAATACAACAATGCATTCCAAATGGAATTGCGTGAAGGGCATCATACAATCGGAAGTTCTCCAAATTCCAATACGCTCTCAAAATACCGATCCTTAAATAAAATCAATCACACGGATTCCATTACACTCAGCGAACTAATTGCCCTAACAAGTAAAATTCAGGAGGAAGTAAGTATCCATCCTATAAAATGCTCAATGAAGCTGTATTGTCTCAAACAAAAAGGCACTACTAAAATTCTTCATTTAAATAATCTTACCGAAGCTAATGCTAAATGCATACAAGGGGAGGATTACAAAATATCAACCTATTTAAACATGAGTCAAAACAATCCAATAATCATTAAACTTCAAAAATGACAAAATCAAGCTTTGATAAGCTTACTTTAAGTAAAAATGAGCGACTTGGCTTATATTTCTTACTATTACTATTTGTAGGTTTTATTATTTTACCCTATAAATTTTCACAACCTGAAACTTTAAGTTCTAATTTATATAGCCCTATAAACAATTCAACAATTCTATCAGATTCGAATTTTGAAATAGCAAATGAAATACATGACACCTTAGCGACACCTAAAATCATTAAATCCGAAGACAAAACCACAGTAAAACTTAATGCATTTGATCCAAACGAGCTTGATGAAAAAACCGCAATTCAATTAGGGATATCGCCATTGGTTTATAAAAGAATCCAAAACTATTTAAACACAGGTGCTCGTTTTAAAAAACCTGAGCAATTTGGCAAAATATATGGACTTTCAATGGAAAAATACAACATGCTGCTCCCGTATATTAAAATACAAAACGAAAAACAAATCCAGACAAAATCTAAATCCATCCTACCGGTATCACTAAATAGAATTGAAATAAATGAATGCACCGCTTCTGAGCTTTTACCCCTTCCTGGAATCGGAGAAGGACTTTCAGCTCGAATTATTAAATACCGGGATTTGCTGGGAGGCTTCCACAAAACGGATCAGCTAAAAGAAGTTTATGGGATAACAGATTCATTATACTTGATTATCAAAGATTACATTCTTTTAAACAAGCAAATTTTAAAACTTAATCTATCAAAAATGAATTTTACAGAAATGCAAAAACATCCATACATAGGGCACAAAATGGCAAAATTAATTTCAGCTTATGTGAAATTACATCCACAAGCATCCAATCAGGAAATACTCAGCAATTTACCTTCAACAAGCAATGAAATAAATAAAAATCTTCTTGCCTATTTAGATCCTAACTAAAGAAAATCCTGTTTTAACTAAAGGCAAATTTACAACATTTAATATAGCTGTATTACAAATGCAAAATCAACGTTTTAAACATTACAAGCAATGCTTGAAAAATTTTTAAAGTTTCTTAAAATGCAAACTCGCTAAATGCAATTGTTTCACAAAAATCAAACAAAAGAATTTACAAATATTTTCTAACAGATTCCACATTTTGATTTGAACCTATGATAATGGAGGACCTTTGATGCAAATCCACGATATCTATTTCCATTATTCGTGTTCCATTTTCATTAATACTTGTACCACCTGCTTGTTCTATTACAAAACTCAAGGGGCTGCATTCATACAGCATTCGAAGTTTTCCTTCAGGATTTTTTATTGTATTCGGATAAAGAAAAACACCGCCTAAGCAAATCGTTCTATGAACATCTGCTACCATAGAACCAATGTAACGCTGGATCATACTTTTGTCAGCGCAATCGTCCAAATAGCGTTGAATTCCTGTACTAAATTGTTTATAATACCCCTGATTAATGGAATAGTTATTTCCAGCAGCAGGAATTTTCATAATGGGATGACTTAAACAAAATTCGCCGATACCTCGATCATAAGTGAAACCATTTACACCATGTCCGGTAGTATAAACCAACATGGTTGATGTTCCATACAGAACATAACCTGCAGCAACTTGATTTACCCCTTTTTGCAAAAAATCACTTAATTGTAATTCTTCATTTTCATGACTGATTCTTTGGTATATTCCAAAAATTGTTCCGACGCTAATATTAACATCAATATTAGAAGAACCATCCAAAGGATCGATTACAACCACATACTTATTGTTTTTGTTAGCCATGCCACTAAATGGAACAAAAGAATCCAATTCTTCAGAAGCGACACCCGCGCAAAGTCCGGAATTTTTCAAGTATTCTATCATCAAATCATTCGCATAAATATCCAATTTCTGAACGGTATCTCCGGAACTATTCACGTTGCCATCTACACCGAGAATATCCATTAATCCGGCTTTATTTACAATTCGATTTACAATTTTAGCAGCAATTCCTATATGCCTTAGTAAACCTGAAAACTCGCCAGATGCCTGATCTTGTTGAAATTGATTTTCAACTATAAACTCGTCCAATGTTATTCTGCGTCCCATCTCTAATTTTGGGCACAATATAGTTAAAATTTAAGGATGGAATTCCTACAAAGAGGCTTAGCTTTGCGATGAAAACCTTAATTATTGAAACATCTATTTACATTAAATCGCTATTTTAATAAATACAAGAAAAAGCTTTTATTAGGGATTCTTTTTGTAATTCTTTCAAACATTTTCAGAGTCTTGCAACCTCAAGCCATTCGGGAAGCGCTTGACCGGATATTAGATTTTATTCAAAGCGACAAGGGCCAAATGCAAAAAGAGCAACTTTATTCTGAATTGATGAAATTTGGATTTTACATATTTGGCTTTGCTTTGTTAATGGGACTCTTTATGTACATGATGCGGCAAACTATTATTGTAATGTCTCGATTAATTGAATACGATTTAAGAAAAGACATCTTTCAACATTATTTAAAATTGGATACTGCCTTTTATCAACGAAACAAAACCGGTGACCTGATGTCCAGGATAACAGAAGATGTGAATAAAGTCCGTATGTACCTGGGGCCAGCCATGCTTTATGGAATCAACCTGATTAGTTTGGTACTGATTGTCATCATTACAATGTTCAAGGTTAATTTCATGCTTTCATTATATACTTTATTGCCTCTTCCATTTCTTTCATTTATAATTTATTGGGTTAGCAACAAGATCAATAAAAAAAGTGAAAAAATACAGCAGCAATTAGCTCGGTTAACTACTGTAAGCCAGGAATCTTTTAGTGGTATCCGGATAATTAAATCCTATGGCATGGAAGCCAATTGGAAACGGGATTTAGGTGAAAATGCAAAACAATACAAAGATTTATACCTTGGCTTATCCCGAATCGATGCCCTTTTTTTTCCATCGATGCTTTTATTAATTGGATTAAGTACATTAATCACCATATTTGTAGGTGGCCTAAATGTTTATAACGGTACAGTTACTCCGGGAAACATCGCAGAGTTTGTAATCTACGTCAATATGCTAACCTGGCCTGTTTCAGCACTTGGTTGGTGTGTTTCTATCATTCAACAAGCAGAAGCATCCCAAAAACGAATCAACGATTTTTTACAAACGGAAACAGAAATTGAATCAAATGGACCTAAAAAACTGCTAAGTCCTTCATTTGAAATTGAATTTGACAACATTAATTTTCAATATCCAGGGTCAAAAATTAAGGCTTTAACAAATTTCTCAGTCACAATTCCGGAAGGGTCTCGTGTTGCGATCGTTGGGAAAACGGCGTCTGGAAAAACAACCCTTGCAGAATTACTCCTGCGCTTGTATGATCCCAGCTCAGGTACTATTAAACTAGGCGGCCAAAATTTAAAAAACATCCAAGTTGAATTGTTACGAAAGCAAATTGCCTATGTCCCACAGGATGTGTTTTTGTTTTCTGAAAGCATTGAAGACAATATAGCTTTTGGAATAGAATCTCCAGAACCTCTACTAGTTAAGCAAGCTGCCACGTATGCCTCAGTGTCAACAGAAATTGAAGAATTTCCAGAAGGCTATACCAGTATATTAGGAGAGCGGGGAGTCAATGTTTCAGGAGGGCAAAAACAGCGCATTAGTCTGGCAAGGGCTTTTATCAAAGATTCACCCATCATTGTATTAGATGACTGCTTGTCTGCCGTAGACTCCCAAACAGAACAACGCATTATGGAAAGCTTTGACACCTATCTTTTCGGGAAGACATTGATTTTGATTACACAAAGATTAAAGCAAACCGCCCATATGGATAAAATCCTGGTTTTGGACAATGGGAAATTGGTTCAAAGTGGAAATTTTGAAACATTAGTTAAAGAAAAAGGCCTTTTTTCACAACTTTATGAGATTGAAATAAAAGCTGAAAACAATATTCAAGAAAAATAACATATATTTACATAGCATTAAAATTCTTGTCCCGTGGAAAATGAAAAGCATATCGAGAATATTTTTTCAAAAAAACTAAGGGCCGGTAAGCGCAGGACCTATTTTTTTGATATCCGAAAAACAAAATCCGATGATTTTTTTATATCCATAACGGAAAGCACCCGGAAATTTACTGGCGAGGGCTATGAGCGCCATAAGATTTTTGTCTATAAAGAAGACTTTAATCGTTTTGTTGAAAATCTTCAGGAGGTGATTAACGAGATCAAAACCAATTACTTACCAGATTTTGATTACGATGCATTTGCCAAAAGAGATGAAGAATGGGAGCAACAAAACCCCGAAGGTTCGAAAAATCAAAACGACGATAATATTGCCTGGTAGTTATTGCTTTAAATAGCGTACTATATAATAGATCGCATTCAACAGCACGCTTATCAGAAGTAAACTTATTATCGGAAAATAAATTCTATAGTTAGATCCCACCCATTTAATATCACCAGGTAAATTTCCAAACCAAGAAATGTATTGTCTAAAATAAGTATAAGAAATACCAATAATCAATATAACTGATCCCAATATGATTATTTGTTTTCCAATTTCCATGTTAGATTACAATTTTTCAGGATAGATTCCTGCTTGAATCATATCATTAAATGCTTTCTCTACCATTGGTTTATCTTCTTTGTAAGTAACGCCAATCCAGCTTGAACTGGAATGCAATACATGCACCTCCGTTTTGTGAGTGTCTATCAAATCCTGGATTAATTCCGGTATGTAAAATTCTGCTCCAGAATTAGCCAGATTCTTTTGTAGAAAATTACAAAAAAATGAATTTGCCCAAACAAAATAATTTGCTTGAAAGCCCCACATATTCATTGACACAGGTGTATCTGGATTCAAAAAATGCTTGTGATCATTATGCTCAAAATATATTTCAGGTTGCTTATATATATTTTTACACTCAAGAATACTAATCAATTTATTCTCTTCACTTATTTTGCAAATCCCTCGGTTTACGGCTCCATGATCTGATAAGGTATTTATTAATGGATAAGCAACAACCGCATAATTTTTAGAACCACTTGAGAGAAAAATCATACAGCAATTGCATGGCATTCCTACCATAAAAATCATCAGCGTTAATTACACCAAACGGCCCATTAATTGCATCTTTGGCAACCCAAACCGCATGACCCGTTCCCCAAGGTTTTACACGATCGGGTGGACATATAAATGATTCAGGCAAATGATCCAGTTCCTGATTTACAAATACAAGTTCGGCCCTACCAGCCCAATGGGTATTGACTCGATCAATAAACTCTTTAGCGAAACTATTACGAATCACAAAAACTATTTTTTCAAATCCGACTTTCAGCGCATCATAAATTGAATAATCAATAATCGTTTCTCCAGATGGACCAAATCCATCCATTTGCTTCAAGCCTCCATAACGACTCCCCATACCAGCTGCTAAAATTAATAATACTGGCTTTTGATTTTCCATACTTATTATTTAAATGCAATATTACTACTGGAAATGCTTAAATGCAAATTCACTAGTTGAAGCAATAAAAAAGCCCACATGTTTATTCACCATGCGGGCTAAAAAAAATAATTTCAATTACTTACAGCTTAATTAATGCTTTTGTTTTTTGAGCACTTTCAGAAGCTATACGTACATAATAATTTCCGCTTGACAAATCTTTTAGATTAAGATCTAGCTCATGTTTTCCACTACTCATTCTGCCAGAATGCAAGACTTGGATTTCAGAACCAATAGAATTAAATACAGTTATTCTGATAAACTCATCTTTACATTCAAAACTAATTTTAGAAGATTCTTGTGCAGGATTTGGATACGCTTCAAAATTTAAAGAAAAATCACGATCATAATCCTGAACGGAAGTTGGGGAGCAGCCTTCAATTACAGGTAACTTTTGGAATTCCTGGAATAGTAACTGACTCACAACCGATGGCGCTACCTGAAACCAATCAATCAATATAGAAGCATAAATCGACCTGAAATCATATTGCATAGCAACTCCTTCATCATTGGTAACATTCGCATTGATCGTTGGATTATTACCGAGTATCCCCGGATTTACACAACTGCCGAATAAAAACATAGGTGCAGCTGAACCATGATCAGTCCCTGTTGAATCATTGGCTTTAATTCTTCTTCCAAATTCAGAAAAAGTCATTCCTAATACGCGTTTACTATTCCCAGATTGGTCAATTGCGGCTTGAAATCCTGCAATCGCATCAGATAATTGCTTCAATAAATCAGCATGGGTTCCTACTTCATGATCATCCGGATCACATTGATTTGCATGGGTATCAAAGGTGCCTATACTTACTACATACACTTTTGTTTTCATGCCCCCTTTAATTAATTGAGCCACAATATTCAATTGATCTAGCAATCTGTTGCCAGTTGTAGCAATGGTTCCACCAGCCGCGTTATATGCATCTTTAATTACATCCGTATAATCGTTGGTTTGCTTTAATGTGTCAATTAAATATTTCAGTTCATTCCCATAATTGGTTGTTGGGATTGTGGCAGGAAAAGCTGGCTCGTTTAGAGGAGCTAGTGTAGCAGGATCATTAATCGCCAAGCTAAAATTGGCAACCGAACCTTGACACGTTTGACTCACGAGCGATCCTACAGTTATTGCCAAAGGATCAGGATTGTCTGTATTTGGATAACCGGTTGGGTAGCTGAGGTGATTTTCCATATAATATCTGCCTAACCAACCTGTCGTTTCGACGCGTTCTGCACTTGAACCAGATGTCCATATATCCGTTGATCTGAAGTGCGAACGGTTTTGATTAGGATACCCTACTGATTGAATCAATTTTAGTTTACTGGCATCATATAAAGACTTTAAACCTGTCATCGATGGATGCAATCCAAGATCTGTGCGAAGTTTAATCGCCAAACTTTCTTTAATCATTATTTTATTACGAACCTTATCGAGATTCGAATATTGGTCCAAAGGCAGCACCATGTTTAAACCGTCATTACCACCGGTCAATTGAATCAGCACCAACACTTTATCATTTTCAGGACTAACAAAATCCAAAAATGAATTTCTGGCCACCGCACTTACAGGTATCCCATTGATTAACATCGGCACCGATGCCAGGGAACTAACTTGCAAAAATTTTCTTCTTTTCATTGTATTGAATTTTAATTAGCTTAAATAATATTCAGGCATCGTTAATAAATTGGAGATTAGCAATTTAAGTCTATTCTCTACCGCAGCTTTCTTTTGAGCATCATTTGGTGAAGCAACAAAAGCGTCCCAATTTGTTTTCCATTGAGCTTCTGTCATATTACCCAGTAGTTTGGACTTTAAATAATCCAACTGATTTTGGAAAATTGGCTTAGGCAGTAAATGAGCAACAATGTCATTTATTAAACGCGTTGCATCTCCAGGAGCTGAAAAATCACTTACATAATTTGTCAATTCCAAACCAAATAATTTTTGTGCTATATTCCTAACTTTAATTGTTTTGGTTGCAAGTCCTGTGGTTAATGCTGTACGCAAAGGTAAGGTTACGGAATTTACCCAAATTTCATGAAAACTTGGCTCCTGATAATAAGGTGTCCAACCTGCAACACTTGGAACATCGAAATAAACTTGTTGAAGTCCATTCGTGCTTCGGTACAAATGCAGATATAGATTATAAGTATCTTCAATTGAGCTAACCTGTGATGAATTAAATTTCATAGCCTTAAGGGTGTTGAAAACAAACTCATACGGAGGTCTTATCAAAGCTCCTAAAGATTCATCTGTATAAAAGTGTGAACTGGAAAGCAATTCTCTAACTACCGGAGCAATATCAAAATTATTTGCAACCAAAGTATCTGCCAAACCATCCACGATATCCGATTCAATGGCACTGCTTACTTTGTAATAAATAAAATAGCGGTATAGTTTGCGACTAATAAAGGTGGCCGCTTCTCGTTTTTGAAAAATCACGTCAATTACTTGCTTGTATTCATTTGCCCCTGCGTTAACAATTTTCGTGTTGTTAAAACGATGAGATAATGTTTTCGTAGATTTATCGTGGAGATTGGAATCAAAAACAGCTAACGGTTGATAGGTAGTATTTCTGCGGTCCACAGGAACATACCAACCAGTCAATGCTTTTGCAACTTCCATCACATCCTGTTCTGTAAATGTAGTATAATCACCTGGGCCAGCTAGATCGCCTTTCCCTAAAGTAAATAACTCCATTAATTCTCTTGCATAGTTTTCATTAGGAGCCAAATTCGTATTTTGATTTCCATTTAGATAATACAACATGGCCTTATCTACAGTGATTTGTTTGGTGAGTTCTTTAAAGTTTTTCAGACAATTTGACCTTAATAATTGAATGTAGTCAAAACTCATACGAGGGTCAAAAATCTCAGAAACTACAAAATGATTGTGCCAGAATAATGTCATTTTCTCAGTAATAGAAACTTCTTCTTTGTAAATCTGCTCCATCATCCAGGCAAATAGTGAATTTTCCTTAAAAGCCACATTTCCCTGAACGCTGGGATTTAATGGAGTCTTAACCCAAGGCTGTCCTTTTATAACATTTGGATCTATAGGGTTATCGCTATATATGACTGGGTCCATTGGTAATTGCACCGGAGTAAACAATTTATCCAGAGTCTTATCCATGCCATCACGTACAGCGTCTAAAATTTGTTGGTGTGTTGGCCCAAACATGGCTCTCCTGAGTAAATGGGCTGCTATCGCATAATTCCAAGTCCCGGAATAGGGAGTCAACCCGCCACCAAGAGGTAAAGCATCTTCCTGTTGGCGATTGCCCACTGTTGAAGCAGCTTCTACCCCCAGAAATTTTTTGAAAGTGGTCCTTCGATCCATAAGAAATTAATTTTATGTGTTTTTTAATTGGAGTGATATGAATTAAGACTTTTATTATATGAATTCGTTTAACAAAGATTAGAAAAAATTTAACTAAATTAATGGAACGCATCCGATTAGTCTCTACGATGTAATTAGGTAAAGGGTTGTTTTTCTTTAGCTTTGCGGTTCAAAATGGATATTAATACCGATATAATTATAGTTGGGGCTGGTCCTTGTGGGTTGTTTGCGGTTTTTGAAGCCGGTTTATTAAAAATGAGATGCCATCTCATTGACTATTTGCCTATTGCCGGCGGACAACTCTCAGAAATCTACCCAAAAAAGCCCATCTATGATATACCCGGTTATCCGGAAATCCTTGCGAGTGATTTAGTCACTAATTTATTAAAACAGATTGAACCCTTTAAACCTGGATTTACACTTGGTGAACGCGCCGAAACATTATTAAATCATGGACACGAAGGCTTTGAAATTGTAACGCATCTCGGAACACGAATTAAATCAAAAGTTATTGTTATTGCTGGTGGACTTGGTTGTTTTGAACCCAGAAAACCAGAATTAGAGCATTTAACTAAATTTGAAGATCATGGTGTTGATTATATTATTAAAGATCCAGAAAAATATCGAGGAAAACACATCGTGATTGCAGGTGGAGGGGATTCTGCTTTGGATTGGTGTATTTATTTAGCCGACATCGCAGCATCTATTCATTTAATCCATAGAAGATCAGAATTCCGCGCTGCACCAGAATCTGTTGAAAAATTAAAAAGACTCAGTGATTCAAATAAAATCAAGCTAATAGTAAATGCTGAACTCAATAGCCTGAAAGGAAATCAGAATTTGGAAGGAATCGTGGTAATGACTGAACAAGGCCCATTGGAAATTGAAACAGAATATTTAATTCCACTTTTTGGGCTGAGCCCGAAACTAGGACCCATTGCAGATTGGGGTCTTCAAATTTCAAAAAGTGCAATCGATGTAAACACATTGGATTATAGCACCAACATTCCTGGAATTTATGCAATCGGGGATATCAATAATTATCCTGGAAAATTAAAATTAATCCTTTGTGGCTTTCATGAGGCAACATTAACGATGCAATCTGCATACAAGATTCTTAATGAAGGAAAGAAACCCAGTTTTAAATACACAACAGTAACAGGAATAAACAATTTATGATACATTCCATTAATGATATATAAATTGAATTCAATGGAATGGCTTACCGTATATATTCGAGATAAAAATCAGATAGATCATGCAATTCAGATCCCAAACGAGGCTTCCTATAGCCTTATGGAATTGCTAAAAGCATCTGAACTACCAATCCTTGGTACCTGTGGAGGCATGGCTTTATGTGCTTCATGTCATATATACGTGCACTCTGAAAATATCTTGCCTGGAATGAAAGATGCTGAAGAATTATTGCTTGACAGTTTAGTAAACAGCCAAACAAATAGTCGTTTATCCTGCCAAATTCCGGTTGGAGATTATTTGGATCAACTGATAATAGAAATAGCAGATCAATAAATGTTTAAACAATATGAAAATAGACGTGCAATTGCAGCATTAATCGCAGTTTGTATTATTTGGGGAACCACCTATCTCATCAATAAACTTGGCGTGAGCAGCATGCCACCGCTTTTTTTTACTTCCATAAGACAATTGACTGCTGCCATTCTGTTATTAATGTATTTGTTTCTTATTAAGAAGTTAGCTTGGCCCGATCGATCATTTATTAAACTTCAATTGGTTTTAGCATTATTATTAATCAGTGGTGGAAATGGTTTGGGTATATATGGCTTGCAATATATTGATAGCGGCATTTCTGCAATTCTTGCTACATTTTCACCTATACTCATAGCTTTTTTATTATCCATCCTTCAAAAAGATCATCATATTTCAAAATGGACCTGGCTGGGATTGGGTTTAGGCTGCTTCGGAATCCTGATTATTTGTTTACAAAAAATCGGAATGCATCCAGGGAAAGCTTCTATCGTTGGAATAGGATTTACCATGCTATCAATTATTACCTGGGCATTTGGATCTGTTTATAGTAAAATAAAGAAGCACCATTACAATCCCTTTTTGTCTGCTGGATTTCAAATGTTATTTGGTGGAATCCCTGTTTTAATTATTTCTTTATTTACCGAAAAACCTTGGAATTTCCAAATTGAAACGTATCATATTTTGATTTGGGCTTATGCCATTGTTTTAGGTTCATTGGTTGCCTATTCTTGCTTTATTTACAGCCTAAATCATTTACCGGTAACGCTGGTCAGCATCCATACGTATATTAATCCTATAATCGCTATTTTATTAGGCGCTTTGTTGCTTGGTGAAATAATTAACTTTTGGATTCTGATTGGTGCAATTGTTACTCTTACCGGGGTATACCTTGTAACGAAGCACAGTTAATTGTATTTAATTTATTCCGAAGATTCAATAAATTCTCCTTTTTGAATTAATGTGTGAATTTCATTGAGGATCGTAGCCTTAATCTCCTGTTCAATTAGGGGATCCACTTTGATTAATGCAAACTGCAATTTATACCTAATGTCATCTTTACCAATGTTTGCGATTTTAAAATTTGCAGAATATTTTTCATAATTGGGAATAAATCTTTCAAGTACAGATACGATCTGCTTTTCTAATTCCAATTTACTGATTTTTATTTTATGGGATAAAGTAAAATCCAAATTGTACTTTCTAATTTCCTTCTGAGTAAAATTTACCAGATCACTAAAATATGCCTTCGTATTTGAAATATAAATAATATCGTCATCATCATTTTGCAATACAATTTTGTGAATATTAATATCAATTACTTTTCCCTTTTGATCTCCAATTCTCACATAATCGCCAATTGCGAGATCACGCGAGAAACTTATATTGAAACCACAAATAATATCCGTCACCAGTTCTTTAGATATAATCGCAATTGCAGCAGCGACAATACTAAGTGAAGTGAGTAGCTCCTCGGGTTTTAATCCAAAGAAGCCAAGTATCATGACCACGACCCCTATACCAGATAAGATATAATAGATATTTTGAAGTCCGATAATGACATTATCCGAATATTTATGCCCAAATTTCTTGCGTTTACGATAGATAAATTGGCTTAACCTGATTCCCAGATTGATGGACGTCCAGAAAATCAAAAAACTAAATAGCGGATATAATAAATTAGAATTATCAACAAAAGATTGTAAAAAATCGGATCCTAAGCCATAGCGCAAAGCGATCAGAATGATTAAAATCACTAGTTTTATTATAAATTTAAAAATATTCATATCCGGTGCTGCTAATTATTAATAAAAAGTCAAACTGCGCATTTCAATTCCGCCAAACCGTGTAAATTTACGAATCCCAAAGCCTAAAATTAATTGGAGTGTTTGAAATAAATATTGATTTGCAAGGCACTATGGCAATTATTTGTGTGCTTTGCATTATTACTGTGTGTGTTTTTGAGTTTGTCAATGGCTTTCATGACACTGCAAATGCCGTTGCAACCGTGATATACACCAAAAGCCTAAAACCAATACCTG
Source organism: Saprospiraceae bacterium (assembly GCA_016712145.1). NCBI lineage: Bacteria > Pseudomonadati > Bacteroidota > Saprospiria > Saprospirales > Saprospiraceae > Saprospiraceae bacterium. Next base: position 318,842 of record JADJRO010000001.1, on the reverse strand, counting down.
CTGTAATCTGGTCAGGTATCTGGAATTTCTTAGGCGTTATTTGCAGTTCCTACATCTTTGGAATGGCCGTAGCCGGCAAAATAGCGGCACTGATTCCCTTAGAATCTGTGCTTACTCGTGATTTCTCTGAGGCCATCGCTATGATTGTATCGGCATTAATTGGTGCAATTATCTGGAATGTAGGTACTTGGTACTTTGGCATACCTTGTTCAAGTTCACATACGATGATCGGTTCCTTATTGGGAGTAGGAATTGTTTTTTCATTATTACCTGGAAGTGGAGACAAAGTGGGTGTAAATTGGGGCGAAGCGTATAAAATCATGAATTCCCTCTTGATTTCACCTCTTTTTGGGTTTTCAATGGCAATTGTGTTGATGTTTATGCTAAAATCCTTTGTAAAGGATAAAACCATCTTTAAAGAACCAGAAAACGACCAAGCTCCCCCACTTTGGTTAAGGGCTATCCTTATTGGAACCTGTACATTGGTTAGTTTTTTTCATGGTAGCAATGATGGTCAAAAAGGGGTTGGGCTGATGCTCATAGTGCTTATGGCATTTATGCCCATGCAATACGCATTGGCACCGGATTTTAATAAAGATGAGTTTGCTCATACTTTAAAATTGATGAAAGAATCCTTAAATCGAGAATCTACATTAAACTATGAAATGGAACGTACTCTTTGTGCCAGTGCAGACAAATTGGAACATTTTGAGAAATACATTGAAAGTTTAAATGTCAAACAAGGCCGCCAGCTGATGATTGCCCGCAAACAAATGAGTGTACTTTCAAAGGAGCTTAAAGTAATCGTGTCAGAACCCAATTTAATTACTGAAAAATCTAATCAACGAATCTTAAAAGATGGAATTCATAAATTGAATAAATACACTACTTATGTCCCGGCATGGACCATTTTATTGATTTCTATTTCTTTGGGGATTGGCACTATGATTGGTTGGAAACGAATTGTTGTAACAATTGGTGAAAAAATTGGTAAACGGCACATGACATTTGCTGAAGGGGCTTCGGCTGAACTCGTAGCCTCAAGTACCATAGGACTAGCATCCGGTTTGGGACTACCCGTATCGACTACGCATGTGCTCTCATCAGGTGTTGCGGGTGCAATGGTTGCATCTAAAGGAATAAAGAATCTTCAAAAAGGCACAGTTAAAAACATCGTGTTGGCTTGGATCCTTACTTTACCGGCTACCATTCTATTAAGCGGTGGCTTGTATCTGTTGATTCGTCATTTTATCTGATCAGCGTAAAAGTTGTGCGCCTGTTTTTTTGATGATCATCTTCTGAACAGGAATCACAAGAACAATTAATAGCCGGATCGTTTTCTCCATACCCTGTATGAAATAATCGATTGGAATCAATACCCTTTGCTATTAACCATTGCATTGCAGCATGCGCTCTTTTTTCGGACAATTCAAGGTTGTATTTTTCATCGCCTCGGCAATCTGTATGAGAACCCAAACGAATCCGTATCAACGGATTTGTATTTAACAAACCTCTTAATTTTTCCAATGAAGCCACAGCATCTTGTCTTATATACCATTTATCAAAATCATAGTACAATTCAGGAATTACAAATTCTTCGTCATAACGAATCGGGATTAATTCTACAACTAGTGTTAATATAAACAAACTGTCTGCAGTCAATTCAGGTTGCGCTGGCGTGGTGAACGAAAATTCATTATTCAAATAATTCTTCTTACTTGCCAAGAATGTGTATGAATCGCCTGGAAGCAGCTTGAGTGTAATCCGTGAATTTGATTTTGAATTGACAGAATTCTTAGAAATTTTTTCTATTAAATCGACTGAATCCACCGGAATTTGCTTTGGCGATTTATATGATTCTGCTGTCACAAATTGAATATTCGCCTGTACATCCCATTTAAACTTTTTAGGACCTTGGATACTTGGAATCTGCGAGCGTTTTCTTAATTCTACTGAATAAATTTCATCTTGACGATTGAAATTTCTGTTTGAGCTCAACAGTGCTTTTTGAAAAACAGTATCATTCGCCACGAAGCTTTTGTCAATAAAAAATCCAAAATCATCTGCTTCCGAATTAATATCTGGTTTCAAATTGATGGGTGGAGTCCATTTTGAATCCGAAATTTTAAATGTTTTAAATACGTCCAAGCCGCCTAATCCAGGATGCCCATTGCTGCTAAAATAAAGTGTGTCATTGTACCAAACAGGAAATTTTTCATCATATGCTGAATTGATTGGTTCTCCTAAATTCTCCGGAACAGTCCAACCCTCATTTCCTAAATAACTTAAATACAAATCATACTGCCCTATACCTCCCGGTGCATTTGAACTAAAAACTAAAATTGAATCCGATTTGTATAATGCAGGATGATAAACATTTGAATTGTCAAATCCTAAATCTAATCGTTCCGGCTCGCCCCAACTTCCATTAATATACTCAGATTCATAAATTTTACAATAGTCTTCGGGCTGATCATTTGCATCACATCTTGTAAAGTAAATTTTATTTCCTGTAGAATTAAAACAAAATGAACCTTCATTTGACTGGCTGTTGATCGGTTCCGGCAACGATACGACCAAACCGTTTTGAAATAAATATATATCCGAAAAGCTTCTTCCTGTCCAGCCAAACTTAGAATTATCATGTCTTGTCTCAGAAAGTCTATCAGATACAAAATATAGTTTTGAACTGTCAACAGAAAGTGCTGAATAATCAGACGCCTTATCGTTAACAGCAGTAAAATTGGTCAATTTATAATAGAAATCTGTTCTTTGTTTAATCCACTCCAAATTTAGCTTACAAATTTGAATATCCTTTTTATACTCCATGCCACCTTTTAGCTCTTGCATTAATTCCTGATAAGCTAAAATAGCAGCTTCATAATCTCCTGTGTTTTTCAAAGCGATTGCATATTCCTCCAATGCTTTCAAACCATAATTCCAATCATAAGCCTTTTTGAACCATCCAAGCGATTGGTCGTAATCACTCAAATATTTATAACTCTGGCCTAATTTAAATGCTTTGAATGCTTTTTCCTTTGGACTTGAAACTTGATCGATTTCATTCTTATAAAAACCAATAGCATTTGCATACTGTTTGCTTTGAAAGGCCTGATCCCCTGTTTTGATTTTAATTTGGTAGCTGCAAGCTGCCAATAGCAAGGTCAACAGAATTCCAAACTTATTCATCCAGATAATAACGCTTTAATCGTTTCAAAGTTATACAGATATTCTTAAAAATTACTAATTCAGAAAACTCATATGAAACGCTCCTCGTTAACTAAATGCAAGATTTATTCGTGTTTATTTGAACAGGGTATGACAACTTACTGTTCGCCCATTTTATCCATCCATTCTAATTGATTAAATACAATCGATGAAATTCAGCTTTCAATAGCTATTTTAAGCTCATATGTATATTTTCCATCAACTCTCAACTGATTCATACAGATCAAATTCTTAAAAAAGAAGCAATAAAGCAAAGGATATTTCATTTATAAAAAAAAGCGCCATTTAGTAATTAACTAAATGGCGCTTTATATCTAATATTAAATTTAAACCTTAGCTACTTGTTTCGTCAGCTTACTGGTTTCTTTTTTAATTGTATATTTTAAATTTTTTGTAAAGTCAATAACAATAGGCATGGCAACACATATCGAAGAATATGTACCAATAATAATACCTATAATCATGGCGAAACAAAATCCTTTTGTACTTGAACCCCCAAAGAAAAACAACAATATAATTGTCAACATGGTAGCCAAGGATGTATTAATGGTACGCGACAACGTTGTGTTAATGGCAGCATTCACCAATTCCTTGTCTGACTTATCACTGTCCATTTTCAAAAATTCCCGGATCCTGTCGAATACAATAACAGTATCGTTCATTGAATAACCAATTATTGTCAATACCGCTGCAATCAAAGTTTGGTCAACTTCCATTGCAAATGGCAATCGGCCATGAAATAACGAAAAGGCTCCCAAAACCACAACGGTATCGTGAAATAAAGCGACAATAGAGCCCAGACTGTATTGCCATTTATAAAACCTAAACAGGATGTATATAAATATTACTAAAAGCGATAATAAAATAGCTTTATAAGCACTTGCCTTTATATCATCTGCGATGATGGGTCCTACTTTACTAAAAGAAGTGATATGAGTACTAGAATTTTCGTTTTTAACAAAATCCTCATACTTTACATCTTCTCCAGTTGCTTCATTGATCCCTTCGAGTAATTTATGATTTACTCGATCCACCACATCTTCACCCGTTTCATTGATTAAATAAGATGTTGTTATGTTATAAGTATTTTTAGAATCCACACTTTTTACAACTGGATTTCCCTCAAGGCTTTTGGTTAAAGAGTTTCTTAGTTTTTCTACATCAATATTTTTATCAAAAGAAACATTATAAGAATAACCACCTTTAAACTCGACACCTAATTCAAAACCTCTTGTAAAGAATGAAATGAAACTAATTATGATCAAAGTTAGAGAGAAGATGTAGTTGTACTTTCTATGTCCAACCCAATCCACATTAATGTGTTTAAACGCAGTCTCCGTTATTTTACTTGAAAAACTCAAAGCTTTTCCTTTATTGATAGTCCACCAATCAATTATAAGTCTGGACACCAACACTGAAGTAAATAATGAAAAGATAATACCGATGATCAACACGATTGCAAATCCTTTAATTGGACCCAGACCGTAGATAAATAAAACGATACAGGTCAACAAAGAAGTGACGTGAGAATCTATGATTGCAGAATATGAATGATAAAAACCTTTTTTAATGGCCTCTAAGTAGGTTCGGCCAGCTGCCATTTCTTCTTTTATACGCTCATAGATAATTACGTTTGCATCCACCGCAATACCCATGGTTAAAACCAAACCAGCAATTCCCGGTAAGGTTAAAACAGTTCCAAATGATGCCAGGGTTGCTAATATAAACAATACGTTTAAAAACATTGCAACAATGGAAACAAATCCACCGCCCGTATAATAAACCACCATAAAAGTCAGGACGAGAAAAAACCCACCCAAAATCGACCACAATGATTTTACAATATTTTCTTTTCCTAAGGAAGGACCGACCAAAGACTCCTGAACGATTTTAGTTTTTGCAGGCAATTTTCCTACTTGCAAAATATTAGCTAAATCTTTTGCTTCGTCGATGGTAAAACTTCCTGAAATCTGAGAATTACCTCCAAGAATTGGTTCACGAACACTTGGGCAGGATACGACTTCATCATCTAATAAAATGGCAATTTCTCTTTTATTATCATTGGCAGCTCTCGTAGTCATATCTCCCCAAATCTTTGACCCCTTATTGTCCATTGCCAAACTTACCACGACCTCACCGGTTACGTTATCCGGATTGGCTGAAGCTCTGGCAATATGCTCACCATCTAAAGGAGCAGCAGATGCCCCCGGACGTTTTTTGATAGCATAAACTGCATAGGTAGTAGAAGTGGTATTATCCGTGGTGTTTTTTATTGGCTTATGATCCAACCTAAATTCCATATCTGATGGTAAAAAGGGTTGAACTTCTTGCTTATTTACCAATTCTAAAAATCGACTTCTATTTGATTTTTCAACAGTTCCAATGATAGAATAAGCGCCAGCTGCACCTCCTGAAGGTGTGAAAATACTGAGCAATGGACCCTTTTCAGATAATGGATCCACCGCGCGGATTGTATCTGTACCCACTAAGGTTGAATCCAAACGATTCCCTAAAGAATCACGTGTGTATTCGTATTTATCCTTTAAAGTATATTCATCTTTAATTACAGTTGAAGTATCCCCTTTTGCAAGGGCTTTCAGTTTTTTATCTACATTAATAATGGCTTCATATACACCTGGATCAATGTTTCTATAAACTTCCCAAAACTCCAATTTTGCACTTGCCTGGAGGTATTTTCTGGCACGTTCAGGATTATCGATGCCAGGTAATTCAACAACAATCATATCTCTGGCTTTATCCAAAGAAACGTTGGGCTGAGTAACTCCTAATTTATCAATCCGGTCTTTAAGACGTTTAAAAGTTAAATCAACGGTTTCGTCGGCAATTTGGCGAAGAATTCGGGCCACATCAATATCCGAAGATTCAAAGTTGATCCTATCTTTCATGGTAGAACTGCGGGAAAATAGAACAGCTAGTTTCTTTCCACCTGATTCCTTTTGGTATTCCTGAACAAAAAGGGTAATAAAATCCGTTTGGCTCGTTTTCATACGCTCCCCAGCGTTGTGAATTGCTGTTTTAAAAGCGGGATCCGGATTGTTATTGGATAAGGATATCAACAATTCACTTAAATCAATTTGAAGTATGGAGCTCATGCCCCCTTTCAAATCAAGACCCAAAGCCAGTTGCTGCTTTTTTAAATCGGAATACGTATATTCCTTAATAAGTGGAATCCTGAAAATCTTCTCACTTGAAAGTGAATCCAGGTATTTAATCCGATTTGCCTTTATAGCAGTTTGTTTGGCGAGATCATCCGTAATTGAAGCACTTTGTTCTTCAGCATACTGCTCCGCATCCCGCTCTACCCTGTTTGTTGGCAGGTAATAAACAAATTGCAAAACACAAACAAATATGATGGCGAATAAAAGCCACTTCACAATTCCTTTCTCAGACATATGTAAAAATTCTTAAATTTTTGGAAAACGTCGCAAATATAGTGCTTCCAAGCGAATTGAGATTGATTTTCAGGATTTTCCTAAGGTTTATTTTAAAGCTTATTATTATTATGTACTTAATTTATAAGATCTTATATAAATTTTTAAAACGTATATGTTCCACGGAGGGTTAAATTTCTAGGGGCATTCAGAATTCCAGGTCTGATACTGTAGTCTTCATTGAACAAATTATCCACATTTATCTGGAAGTCCAAATGTGCAAAATGGTACCCCATTCTAAAGTCATAAACCCGATATCCATGGTTGTGGGTTGTTCGATAATCCTTTATCCCTTTAATAAATACATTCAATTCAAACAACCAATCAACGGCATGCATATGGGATGCATAATTAAATGCCATGCCCATATAAAAGGACTTATAGTCCACTTGGAGATCCGATCGAAAGAGATGCTTAGACCTATATTTAAGGATATTTTCATCGGAAGATGAATTGGCTGCATTTTGTTTGGCCCTGGATGCCGTATCCCGTCCATTTATAGGCAATTGTTTGCCTGCCAGATCAAATTCTAAATACTTTGGATTGATGAAGGTATATCCTCCTCCAAAAGTAAGCTTTGTCTCACCCATTTGCATTCTAGCCAATAATTCTAACTCAAACCCTCTGATATCTGTATCCCCAATATTTCTGGATTGAAATTGCAATTGGTTATTCAAAACAAATTCCATCATGTCATAATAGCGCGATTGGAATATTGAAAAATCAATCAATCCTTCCAAATTTTCAAATTTTAGCAATTGCTTCATTCCAAGCTCAAAGCTTGAGCCTCGTTCTGAATGCAGATTTGGATTTGGGACAATGCTTAATCCTCCTGCTTTTGTGCTTATAAATTTTTCGGCAATCGTTGGGAATCGGTATCCTTGACCGTAAGATCCCCGCAAATAAGTTGCTTTAAATACCCTGTAGTTGATACCAAATCGAAACAAGGTAGTGTCTTCCGTGACTTTTGGATCAATAGATACCCCTGATAGCGATTCAGGTCCATTAATTTGATATGACTCATATCGAAGGCCTCCACTTAAAATGAGCCGACTAAAAAGACTTTTTTCAATCTGACCAAAGAAAGCTAGATTTCTGTGTGTAAATCGAGTATCGCTATAAAGCTCTGCAATGGTCCAGGATTGGGTGTACAGCGTACCGGCTAAACATTGTAATCCAAGCTTTTTAAACGATTTTCCGATTTGGTATTCTGTGTAAATATTGTTGCTTTTATTTTCCTGGTTATTATCTGCACCATTAAAAACATGATAAAATCTGGTTTTAAGTTTATGCTGGAAGCCATTTTTGCTTTCATAATTTACAGAAGGATCTATCGTAAATCTTATTTTGTTACTCGAACTGGAGGATCCCGGAGCTCCTTCAAAATAGCCATTGTCTTTCCAGTAGAAAAAACTTGAACTTTCACCTTGATTGTAATTTAAACCTAAATTGAGGGTAAAACGATCATGAATTCGTTTACGTACTAATAAATGGATCCGTCCATTTTTAGAATTATGATCTTTATTATAACCTGTTTTACTTGTAAAACTCATACTGGCAGACAAATCAGCCCAGCTATATCTTTTACGATGTACAAAATTTACGATTCCTTCATAAGGAATTGCCACCACACTGTCTTTACCCCACCATTGCTTTCCGCTTGATGGATTTAAATAGACTTTTGGAATAAATGAAATGCTTGTAAAGGGGTCCGAGCCAGGAAAATTGGTTCTAAAATGAATAATCCCATTCATTGCGGAGCTCCCGTAAAGGGATGAGGAGGCACCTTTTAAAATTTCAATTTGCCCTAAATTTTCCAATGGCAGATCATCCCAGTTGGGATACCCTGCATCGGGATTTAAAACAGGCAAGTCATCCAACAATAACAAAACCCTGCTTCCAGCCCCATAAGAATACCCAGATCCTCCTCTAATATTTGCCTGACCGTCAATGATCTGAACACCCGGCACCCGGTCTAACAATTGCGCACAACTGTTTGTGCTTAAGCGATCTGACAAGGATGCTTTGATCACGTTAATAGAAACCGGTGATTCTTCTATAGGTTTCTCGAATCGGGAAGATGTGATCACGGTTGTATTAAGCAGATACGATTCCGGCTCCAATTCAATAATCAGATCGCTTGGTTCTGTAAGCGACAGTATAAATTCTTTATAACCAACCATTTTAACTAATACGGTACGGATACTATCAGGCAACTCAATTTCAAATTTTCCAAATTCGTCAGTAAATACTGCCAACTTGCTTGTGGCAACGGTTACCCCCTGCAATTCTGCTCCATTTCTAATATCTACAATTTTTCCTGTATACGTGTGTGATTGTGCAGACAAAAAGTTTAACAACAGGAAACCAATGAATCCGGAATAAAGTATTTTCTTTGTCATTTAAAATTCTTAACTTGCATTAAAATATACCTCGTCAAATATGAAGCATTTTTACCTGATCATCTTGAATTTCTTTATCGTATGCTCCGTACAATCGCAAAATTGTTTACCTGACTCGATTTATAGAGATTCTTCTGCAGGAGTTTATCCTAAACCTGTAAGTCCGACAAATCCCAATGGAGGCATCACCAAAAAAGCGTGCATCAATAAACCCTATGAATTTGTATTTACCGTAGTGGTGCCGGATACAGTACTTGTTCCAGCATTTCCATCTCCAATTGCGCTTGAAAAAGTAGCCATTGATACAGTAAACGCAATAACAGGATTGCCTAAAGGAATTAGTTATGCATGCAATCCTCCCAATTGTGTTTTTAATAAAAATACCTCAGGTTGTTTGGTTTTACGAGGAACTGCAACAACAGATAATATACCGGGAGATTTTAAACCCATAATTAAAATGACATTAACGATTAATTTGGGCATCCCTTTTCCATATGTAACCGAATATCCCGGACCTGCTTTTCCAGGTGAGTATATTTTAACGCTTGTCTCCGAACAAGACTGCGCTTCAGCAAGCCATCAGGAAGATTTGATTATAAATTATTGGTTCCCAAATCCAACCAGTGGGCAATTAACAAATAAATCCAATTCCATTGAACAAATTAAAGTAATGGATACTCAGGGACGTATCATTCAATTCAATAATAATTCAAAGAATACAATTGATTTGAACACGATAAGCAATGGCGGATTATTTTATATTCAGTGGATCGACGGTTCAAAATTACTAACACAGCAAATTGTAATTAAATAATTAGGTAATATCCAATTTGCTTTTGATTTTTTTCAAACTATAAATCTAGTTTGATTAGCTTATAATTACTTTCAAAAAAGCGTTTGACTTTGGCGATGACCAGGTAATAAGAATTAATTTTTGGATAACTTATTAAACGCTCAGTTTAATTGCCTATTCCTCTTCGTCAAGTTCTTCATAGAATATTGGATCAATCATAGGCAAGCCAATAAACATGCTTTCTTCTTTACTTACAGACATCATCCTTAAAATGCCTCCTGAAGCTCTTGCAATTTGTTCAGCATATGCTATAAAAGATGAATACAATTGACTGGCTGTACGCATATTTAATTTGATGAAAATATCATTGATTGCCACTAATTTTTTAGAAATTTCGCGACTTCTTGAATCTGCATCCTTAGGAAGCGATCTTAAGAATTTATCAAACAACTCACTATATTGTGAATCCACATCTTTATAGTAAGGTTTTAAATCAAAATGATTGCTATAGCTCCTTATTCTTACAATTTTTTCAGCCCATGCTTTTTCATTCAGGTCGATATCATTATCTGCCCCAGCAATTAAAATGGCAATAAGTGGAATGGCTTCAATAAGAGTTTGGTACTCCTCGTCTTTTAGAGCTCTAAATGCTGAAATCATAACATCAGTTTTTGATAAATCGGTACAAAACGTATTACAAATCTAAAACGAAATTTGAAGCCATGTAATTTTTTTTAATTAGTTTCTGGCTTCTTGTCGTATAAAGATACACGTTATATTTGTGGCAAATCACAAATTGAAAGGAGAAGCACTCTTATTTGAAATCAATACTATGACTCCATTGATGGAGCAGTATTACACGATGAAGGCAAAGCATCCAGATGCGATCCTTTTATATCGAGTGGGCGACTTTTATGAAACATTTGGCGAAGACGCGATTACAACATCCAAAGTCCTGGGGATCGTTCTAACCAAAAGAAACAATGGAGGATCTGATATTGAGCTGGCCGGTTTTCCTTACCATTCCTTGGATGCATATCTTCCTAAATTGGTTCGAGCTGGGTATCGGGTTGCCATCTGCGAGCAATTAGAAAAGCCTAGTAAAGGAAAAAAAATAGTCAAAAGAGGAATCACCGATGTAATAACTCCAGGTATTACCTATGATGATAAATTACTCGACCACAGAAAAAATAATTTTCTTGCAGCTTTATATATTGATGTCAATGGAATTGGCATTTCACTAGCGGATGTTTCAACTGGAGAGTTCTATTTATCCCAGGGACCTTTAGAATATATACAAAAGCTTCTGGAAAGCTTTCAGCCTTCTGAAATTATTCTAGCAAGATCAAAAACAGGGTTTTTTGATACAAATTTTAATGAGCATTACTATACCTATCCATTAGAAGATTGGATATTTCAACTAGATTTTTCAAGAGAAAAACTATTAAGGCATTTTAATGTAAGCAGCCTAAAAGGCTTTGGAGTCGATGAATATCTTTCGGGTCAAATAGCTGCAGGAGCAATCATTTATTATCTTGAATTGACCGAAACTAAAAACCCAAATCATTTATCACACATAAGTCGTTTGGCCAGCGACGAATTTGTATGGATGGATCGGTTTACCATAAAAAACCTTGAACTGATTGATCCACTTCATCCGGAGGGAAAGAGCTTATTAAATATATTGGATCATAGCCTCACTCCTATGGGCTCCAGATTGATGAGAAAGTGGATCGTAATGCCCTTATTGCAAATAGAGCGAATTGAAAGAAGGCATCAAATGGTTGATTCGTTTTTAAAAGCAGTCGATTTAGAAGATGAGTTGTTTCAAACTTTAAATCATTTTGGTGATTTAGAAAGATTGGTTTCAAAAATTCCACTTAGGCGAATTAATCCCAGAGAAATTAATCATATATTAAAAAGTCTGTTAAAACTTTTGCCACTTCGTGCTATTTTGCAACAACATGAAAGTACAGGCTTGCAATTACTTGCTGAAAAGATTCAAGAATGTGCCAGCCTGGCACAACTTATTTCCGTACAATTGCACCCAGATGCACCCAATCAAATAAATAAAGGAGGTATTTTTATTGAAGGTTTTTCTAAAGAGCTGGATGAATTAAAATACATTTTACATCATAGCAAAGATTTACTTTTAGAAATTCAGAAAAAAGAAATCCTCAATACCGGCATTACCAATTTAAAAATAGGTTACAACTCGGTATTTGGTTATTTTCTGGAAGTTACAAATAAATTTAAAAACCAAGGGCTCGTACCAGATCATTGGGTTCGCAAGCAAACCATGTCCACAGGGGAGCGCTATGTCACAGATGAATTAAAAAAACTTGAAGTAAAGATTCTTGGTGCTGAAGAACGGATTATTCAATTAGAGGAAGAATTATTTGAAAAATTAGTGGACCAGTTGCAGGAGTATTTAATTCCATTACAACAAAACGCATATGTTATTGCTGAAGTGGATGTCTTGTTTTCATTTGCCAGAACTGCGAAAGCAAATGCATATTGCAAACCACAGGTAGATGACAGTCAAATTATAGATATTAAGGATGGCCGGCATCCGGTCATTGAAAAGCAAATGACAAGCGGTGAAAGTTACATTCCAAATGATATTTACCTGGATTCAGATCAACAACAAATTCTGATGATAACCGGTCCCAACATGTCAGGAAAGTCTGCCATCTTGCGCCAAACAGCTTTAATTGCTCTTATGGCTCAAATTGGTTCCTTTGTTCCTGCGCGTGAAGTTACTTTGGGATATATCGATCGAGTTTTTACACGGGTAGGTGCTAGTGACAATATTTCTTCCGGAGAATCCACCTTTATGGTAGAAATGAATGAAACCTCTTCCATTTTAAATAATTTGTCAAACCGATCGCTCATCTTACTGGATGAAATTGGCAGAGGCACCAGTACGTATGATGGCATTTCATTGGCCTGGGCAATAGCAGAGTATTTGCATGAAATTCCAGAACGAAAGGCTAAAACCTTGTTTGCCACACATTATCATGAATTAAATGAATTGAGTGCTTATTTACCAAGAATTAAAAATTTTCATGTTGCCACTCAAGAGTTAAATAAAAAAGTAATTTTTCTTCGAAAATTAATGCCAGGTGGCAGTGAACACTCATTTGGAATTCATGTGGCTCAAATGGCCGGTATGCCGCAAGCAGTTTTACAACGTGCTGAAGAAATTCTCAGCGACCTGGAAGAAAAACGTGGCAATCAGGAACATGTAGTGATTTCAGAAAACACACGAAAGTCAAGCATTCAAATTCAAGAAACTCCTACAAATTCGCACAAAGAATTAGTTGATATATTAAAATCACTTGACATACAAACCATGACACCCATCGATTGTATGATGAAATTGATTGAATTAAAAAAGAAGCTCTAACAAATAAAAGGAGCTCAATAAAATAGCAAATAGTTACCTGATTACAAGTTTTATCGTTTGCGCAATATCTTCTGATGATAAAGTAATAAAATAGATGCCACTAGCAAACTGGTTTGCATCCAATTCAAAAATTGCCTTCGAGTTATTTTGACGATTAAGCCAAACTTGTGTACCGTAACTGTTTATCATCCGAAGTTGATAAGGTGTTGATTGTGTAAGTGAAACATGGATTGCAAATACTTCCGACACTGGGTTTGGTTCAATTTTAAACAGCTTGATTAATTGATTCTCAATATTTGCTGTAACCTCTTTAATTTCAAATGGCCCGAATGTTTTAACGCATTGGTTTGCATCTGTAACACTGCAAGAATATTCACCTACTGCTAAGTTTTGCAAAGGATTTGTGTCTTGACCATTTGACCACTTGTAGGTATATTGAGGTACTCCTCCTTCTAGTTTCAACTCAATAGAACCCGTATTGAGTCCTGCAACACTTGGAATAATGGTGAGATCTTTAAGTGTAATTGCCTGAGGCTCTTTTATTAAAAATCCTTTCGTGATTTTTGTTCCTTGTGCATCGGTCACTTCTACCGAATAATTTCCAGCTTGTAGTTGAAATAAATCCTTAGTCTGCATGGTGTTGTTCCATAAATAGCGATAAGGAGGAACCCCACCCTGTATATTTATTTTAATACTGCCATCTGTTCCTTCAAAGCAACTAACATGTTGAATTTCATAGGATGCTAAACTAAGGGGAGCAGATATTCCTATTAATAATTTAGCGCATTTAATATTTTGGCCGCAATCATTAGTTACCGTCAAACAAACTTCAAATTCACCTTCCTTAGCAAATACATGCTGTGGATTTTGAATTATACTTGTAGTTCCATCTCCAAAATTCCAATTCCAGGAAGTAGGCAAGCCATTCGACTGATCATTAAATTGTAATTTTAATCCATCGATGCTTTGATCAAAAAGAGCTATTGGTTCTGTTTGTTGGTAAACTAAAACCGTTGCATCACTTTCGCATAAATTTTTAATATTCTTTACATTTAAGTGATAGTCTCCTCCTTTATCTACGACAGGATACAGTGTTTGTGCCCCTGATTTTATATTTCCAGTTACAGACTGCCATTGATAAATGAAATTTCCACCTTGTGAGGATTGTGATGCATCGATAATGACTTCAGTATTGATACAACTAACATCTTTTTCAGCCTGAGCAGCTGCAATCGGTTTTTCCTGATCCACTTTGATTTCAATGGTATCTTTAGAAACACACAAATTAATGGTATCTTTTACGATGAAAATATAATTTCCGGTGTCACTTACCAGAATCTTCGAACCTTCCTTATAAAATAAGGTATCGTAAACTTTTTTCCAACTGAATTTAGTTTGTGAATCTTTGCTACTGCCTTTCGCTTCATAGACTTTCATAACACAATTCAGGCTCGTATCGCGATCCAATACTACATTCGGATAAATCCGTTTGTCTAAAACCTGGGTTGAATCAACATCCAAACAACCGTTTGAAGCATCTGTGATTTTTAAAAGATAGGTTCCAGGTTTACTTATTTCTGGCGTAACACTTTCTTGTCCGCTAAAAATTTTACCATTGCGTGTAGTCCATAAAGTAATTAAATTGGCACCTTGACTGGATTGAGAGCCATCAAGGCTAATGACATCATTTAAACAATCGTAATTTTTATCAGGTCCAGCATTTACAATTGGTTTATGGGTGACCCCAACAAAAGATCTGGAAGTTTCAAAACAACCATTATTATCAGTAACTGTAACGGTATAATATTGATCTCCTTCCAAATCAGCAAAGTAATTGCTTCCTTGATTTCCCAAGCCTATATCAAACAGATAGGGCGGAACTCCACCGGAGGCTTTACATGAAATAAATCCATTGCCACTGTCGCAGGTTTCTAAACCCGCAACGGAGCTTAAGGTAACATCGGTTGGTTGTGTCAAAGTATACGTTTTTACTCTGGTACAAGCTGCATTATCTGTAACGGTAACGGTATATGAACCTGCTTTAAGACTTAAAGGGTTGTCGGTTCGATCTCCATTCGACCAATTATAGGTATATGGAGGAGTACCGTAATCTACCAGTATCGCAATGTTGCCAGTGGGTTCGTTAAAGCATTTAACGTGAGTTAGAGTAGCATTGGTTATATCGACTCTTTTTGATGGACCGTTTACCACATAGGGTCCTTTCTCAATGTAATATCCATTTAAATCTGAAATCGTAACCGAGTAAGTCCCTCCCGGAATATTCGTTAAATCTTTAGTAGTCGCTCCATTGCTCCATTTATAAGAGATGGTGCCAAAACCATTCGTAACTGTAGTAACCACTTTCCCATTATCCCCGCATGTTGAATTTGTTACAACAGCACTTGCTGTCATTTTAAAACTTTTAGTAATCCAATTTGCATATTCATTATAAGTCCGGGTTTTAATTAACCAGGCCCGTTTATCTGGAGATATTACATAAAGGGTAGGATAATAAGCAATAGCATAATCATTATTTACCCCAGGACCATTATTTAATGAAAGATCTGCAATTGGATATGGCGTACCACTTACCCAGTTTCCTTGAGTACCGCCAACACAGCCACTGGGACCGTATAAGCAATTGGTATTGGTTCCCCAATCTGATTCCAGGAAAACCACTGTTGTTTCATTACTTAAATTATTGTAAACCGATTCCAGTACTCCGCTTTGATGAAAACTCCAGCAGGGTCCACACCAGGTCGCTGAAAAATCGAGGCATGCTGCTTTATTAGACCCCATCATTGCATACAAACTATACGAATTTCCATTAATATCCTGTACTGTAAAATCAGGAGCCGTGCTTCCTTCCTGCAATTGCGCTTTTAAAGTAAACGAAACACAAAACAAGAGACCAAATACGAGGAGCTTTTGCATACACGAAATTTTAGTAAAGTTAGTGAAATTGTTGAAAGTTGGTATGGATAGTTGGTAGTTGAGAGTTGAGGGTGGGAGTTTTTCTGAGTATATAAAATATTTTGTATTAAGCTGTTTGCGTCCTTTCCTCAATCTCAATTCATTTGTTTACAGCTTTATTGTGATGGTCGTTTGACGTAGGCTAAGCCTACGCCTAGCATGCCTTCTTTTTGAATTTTCTAAAATTATTTGTGATTTATTTATTCTGCTCCTACGCTGGATGTAGGCTTAGCTATTGAGAATTTGCCTTTTAATATCTTTTAGATTTTATTTTAATTTCGCTACCGCTTCATATTCCGCATTTGGTTCATCATATTCCCCATTCCCTGGCCTTTTGAGAACATAAACATCATTTTTCGCATTTCCTCAAATTGCTTGATGAAGGCATTTACTTCGTGGATGGTTTTACCACTACCTGCAGCTATCCGATTTTTTCGTGACATGTTTAACAATTCGGGATTGGCTCGCTCTTGTGGGGTCATAGACTGAATAATGGCTTCTACTTTTCCAAACGCTTTGTCATCAATGTTGACATCCTTTAACATTTTGCCAGCACCGGGTATCATTCCAAGGAGACTTTTTAAATCTCCCATTTTTTTAATCTGTTGAAGTTGAATCACGAAGTCATTAAAATCAAATTTATTTTGTTTGATTTTCTTTTCAATTTTTTTTGCTTCGGTTTCATCAAACTGTTCCTGCGCTTTTTCAACCAAGCTAACAATATCCCCCATTCCCAAAATCCGTTGGGCCATCCTTTCGGGATAAAACACATCGAGGGTTTCCATCTTTTCCCCCATAGAAACAAACTTGATGGGTTTGCCTATGGTATATTTAATTGAAAGTGCCGCACCCCCACGCGTATCGCCATCCATTTTTGTTAACACGACCCCATCGTATTGGATGCGGTTATGAAATGCCTGAGCCGTATTTACGGCATCCTGCCCCGTCATTGAGTCCACTACAAATAAAGTCTCTGATGGTTGAATGCTTTGTTTAATGCGTTCGATTTCATCCATCATTTCTTCATCGACGGAGGTTCGACCTGCAGTGTCCACAATCACAATATCAATCTTGTGATTGCGTGCATATTCAATCGCATTTTTAGCAATTAGAACCGGATCCTTCTGTTCAAGATCTTTAAATATTTCAACGCCAACCTGTTCGGCTAAAACAGTCAATTGATCGATAGCTGCCGGGCGATACACATCACAGGCTGTCAAAAGGATTTTCTTGTTTTTCTTTGATTTTAAAAACAAGGCCAATTTTCCAGAAAATGTGGTTTTACCAGATCCTTGAAGACCTGCTATCAAAACAACTGCCGGATTCCCATTTAAATTCAAACCCGCAGCCTGACCTCCCATAAGTTCTACCAGCTCATCCATCACAATTTTAACCATCAATTCACCTGGTTTTACCGCATTTAGTACATTTTTTGTACCCAGTGCCTGATCCTTAATTTTATCCGTAAAATCTTTGGCAATCCGGTAATTCACATCAGCTTCCACCAATGCCCTTCGAATTTCTTTGATGAATTCTGCAATATTTAACTCCGTTAATCTGGCCTCCCCTTTGATGGTTTTTAGGGCCGATTCCAATCGTTCATTTAAACTTTCAAACATGGCGCAAAGATAATCCAATAGCGGATTAGCTCAATAGCTGTTTGGCTTTATTGCCTACCGAGAAGTGAGAATCATGGTGCTTTAGAATCCGAAGCCACTAAACATTGGGTCCTTTGATTTTAACTCTAAATCAGAATTCCGTTCTCGATTTTAATAGACTTGCAATTTGTAATTTCCTGAGACCAGGTTTTAATCGCGCTGGATAGAATCGTCAATCGGTCTGATTCACGGGCGTTTTGAATGAATTGAATGACAGTTTTTCGACTGGTATCATCCAGATAATCAAGACTTTGATCTAAAAATACCAATTTAGGTTTATGGATTAATGCTCTCGCAATGGCAATAACATGTTGCTCACCTTGTGAAAGCATCGCCAGCGGGGTTTTAATCTTTTCAGACATTCCAAGTGCTTCAAGTATCCAAAGCACCTGACCGTCAAAATCAAAATCCTGGACGCGGTCGGTTGCATGTAAAGCCATTAGTAAATTGGCTCGAACCGTTTTCTCAGGTATCAATTGAAGGTTTTGACGCGCATATCCAATTTTTCGCCTTAAGGACGCAAGATCTTCTTTGCTTAAGGGATTAAGGGAAAAATCGAGTACGTTGAGCTGTCCGCTTAATTTCATTGGCATTCCATAAAATGCATTCAATAGTGAAGTCTTCCCAGCTCCATTTGGACCCGAAAATTCAATCCATTCTTGTTCGTCGACTGTCCAGTTTAAGCCAGTAATTAAATCCTTTTGCGGGTAGGAAATACTGAGATTAATGGCTTGAATTATGTGTTTTGGCATGGCGTTATAAACCGCAAAAGTACAAGCCGATTCCGAACTAAGATGCACTAATCTGGTTGTTACATAGAAGAATATCATTAAAGCAACGTTAAGAAGCCTTGATAATATCGTATTCCGCTTAAATTTGCATTCAATGAAAAAATCATTTCTATTTACATTAAGCCTGATTGCAGTAGCTATCGTGTTATTGATATCCGTATCCAAAGATTTTTCCACCTACGCCAGCTTTAGTAAAGCAGCAAAAAGTGGAGATCAGGTCAAATTGGTAGGCACCCTTGCAAAAGACCAGGAGATTTATTACCAGCCTGAGAAAGATGCAAATTATTTTAGCTTTTATCTCACAGATAAAGATGGCGAGACAAAAAAAGTGATCCTCAATGCTCCCAAGCCACAGGATTTTGAATTATCTGAACAAGTTGTATTAACCGGGAGCATGAAAGACGATGTTTTTATTGCAAAATCCATGTTGCTTAAATGTCCTTCAAAATATAAAGACGAAGAAATTTATATTAAGTCCACTACTGCCCTATGAAGTCCATCCAATATGTTGGTGAACATTTGTGGATTCATTACACAGGCCATTTTTTAGTTTGCCTTGCTTTTTTCTCTGCCCTCTTTGCAGTTACCGCATTTATTCTAAATCGAAAACAATTTTCTGAAAGTTGGAAGAAGGCATTGCGTTGGCTCTTTTTGTTGCACATCGTGTGTATATTTTCGATCATCGGGCTCATCTTTTTTATGATGGGACAACATTATTACGAATACAATTATGTCTGGGCCCATGTTTCTGATGAACTTCCGAATCGTTATATTCTATCAGCTTTTTGGGAAGGACAGGAAGGAAGTTTTTTACTTTGGATGTTTTGGAATTGCATTTTAGGTTTGTTCTTTTTTAATTTTAAATCACGTTTTGATCACAGTGTCTTATCAATCATTCTGGCTGTCAATGTGATTTTAACCAGCATGCTTCTAGGTATTTATATTGGTGAAAGTCGCATCGGCAGCAGTCCATTTGCACTTCTCAGGCATATCATGGATATTCCACTTTTCAATAATGCCGAATACACCCAACTTATAAAGGCAATGGCTTAAATCCCTTGCTTCAAAATTATTGGATGATCATTCATCCTCCTACGTTGTTTCTTGGGTTTGCCTCAACCATTATCCCATTTGCATATGCTCTTAGCGGGATTATGCAAAAAGATTTTACAAATTGGCTAAAACCTGTTTTGCCCTGGGCACTTTTTTCTGGTTTTATTTTGGGAACAGGAATTTTAATGGGCGGTGCCTGGGCATACGAAGCATTGAGTTTCGGTGGCTATTGGGCCTGGGATCCTGTTGAAAATATGTCATTGGTGCCCTGGATCGTTTTAGTTGCAGGAATTCACACCAATTTGGTAGCAAAATCTACCGGTTTTTCTGTAGGCGCTACTATGAGCTTGTATTTTTTGTCTTTTATCCTCGTTGTGTATTCTTCTTTTTTAACACGAAGCGGAATATTAGGCGACAGTTCGGCTCATGCTTTTACCCAAATGGGATTGGAATGGCAATTAGTAATTTTTTGTTCTATCGTCAGTATAATTCCATTGGCTTACTTTATTTCTCGCTATAAACTCATTCCTCAAAAAGAAAGCGAAGAACAATTTCATTCCCGTGAATTTTGGATGTTTATTGGAAGTTTGGTTCTATTATTTAGCGCATTGCTTATAAGTTTTACGACTTCCATTCCAGTTTATAATAAAATTTTAGATCAATTTGGAAAATTACTAAATATTTCAATGGAATCCTGGCACAGAAGCCCTCCACTTGAACCCATTACACATCACAACCAATACCAACTTTGGATTGGTGTTTTAGTTGCTGTTCTTTCTTCAGTTTCTATCTATTTGCGCTATTTAGGGGATCGAAGTTTAAAATTAGGTAAACCCTTTTTGATTCGAGTTTCCTTGAGTCTTGTGATCGCTTTTATCCTTAGTTGGATCAGTTTGTATTCGTTTGAAAAATTACACTGGAGTCATTTAGTTTTATTAGTAGCTGCTTGGTTTGCAATCTGCAGTTCTGCCCTGTATTTAATTCACAGCATCCGATTTAATCCAATGCAATCTGCATTGGTTTGTTCTCATGGTGGATTTGGGATTTTATTGCTTGGCGTTTTATTTACAGGTATTAATAAACGCATAATTTCAACAAATGAATTTGCGCAACGGGATCTTTTAGAAAATTGGTCTGAAGATGATATTTCAAAACACCTAACCTTAATCAAAAACGAAAAAATGTTTATGAACGGGTATTGGGTAAATTATTCTTCCGATACCTTTATAAATAAGAGCAGAATTTACGAACTGGATTTCTGGAAAGAAGATTCGTTGAACAATAAAACAGAAGCGTTCAAATTACATCCTGAGGTTCAGTACGATAATAAATTGACAAAAGTAGCTGCTGCCAACCCCTCTACAAAACATTACTTAAATCGCGATGTATTTTCATTGATCGCACAAATTCCGCAGACACAAACGGATGTAGAAGCTGCAAAACAAGCAGAAGACAGCTTAAAATATGAATTGTATTTTTGCAAATTAAAGGATACGATCTATACAAAGAATCATTTTATTATATTGGATAGTATTCTCAATGATTTTTCAGCCAAGGATTTTGAATTCAAATCAGGAGACCAAAAAATACAATTTCAGCTAAAAATCAAAAACCTGGAAGACAAGGAATCCAAAACCGCCAGTCCTGGAATTTTGTTTAGACAAAATCTGGTTTATAAATTTCCATTTCAATTGGATGAGTATCGGGTTCGTATTCAAATTCCAGATACGGTTTACGAATTAGTAAATCCTAAATGGGAGGATATTAAATTTGAAAAACTCAGTTTAAAAAAGGGCCAACAAGCACCAATCGGCGAAGGCAAATTTCTAAAGCTGAATACGATCAGCAGAGACATAGATCCTGAAATCTATGTACCAAAAGATGATGAGATCGCAGTTTCTGCTGAAATTGAATTTCATGATGGAACGAATCAGGTATTATTGAAGCCTATTTACTTGATAAAAGGAAATCAGATTGTATCGATGCCGGTCAGTGCCATTCATCCTGGAATCACGCTTCGCTTTTCAAAAATAAATCCACAGACAGAGGAAATGGGGTTTGAATATTCCATTCATCCAAATCTGAACACGCTTAAATTGCCTATTTTGGTGGCTGAAAATGCAGCGCGCAATGATTTTATTGTAATTCAGGTTATTGAATTTCCATGGATCAATCTGGTATGGTTTGGAAGCATCTTGATGCTTTCAGGTATGCTCTTAGCATCCTATACAAAACGTAAAAACAAGCGCGATGCCCTTTGAAATTGTATTGATCGGATCGGGCAATTTGGCAACTGCACTTGGAAAGAAGCTCAAAATTAGCGGCCACAAAATCGCGCAAGTTTATTCCAGAGATTTTGAACGCGCTAAACTATTAGCAGATCTTTTACAAACTCAAGCAATTAATCAAATTGATCAGATAAACTGCAATGCTCAGATTTATTTAATCTGCATTAAAGATGACGCGATTGAAACGCTTAGTAAATCGTTGTCAACTAAACTGGATAAAAAAGCCATCGTTGCCCATAGTTCAGGAGTCAACAGTCCGGATCTGATTGATGCCTATTTTATTAATCGGAGTTTATTTTACCCTCTTCAAACATTCAGTAAATTTAAAGAATTGGATTGGACTCACATTCCAATTTTTATTGAAGGAAGCCCGGACGCTATAAACATGCTCCGCACGCTTGCTCAATCACTAAGCAGCCATTTATTGGAAATGAATGATCAAATCCGTACACATTTGCATTTAGCTTCTGTGTTTGCCAATAATTTTTCAAACTACAATCTACTTGCGGCTAAAAAAATCCTTGATAACGCTCAAGTTCCTTTTGAAGTATTACACAGCTTAATGCTTGAAACGGTAGACAAAGCGTTCCGTTTAGATCCAATAAACGCGCAAACCGGTCCTGCAAAACGAGGGGATGTCCAAACCATTGAAAAGCACATTCGTTTATTGGTTTCAGAATTTCCTGAATACCGGTCCTTGTATAAAAAATATTCACAAATTATAGAACAAACCTTTAAGCATGAGAATTCTGGGACAGATTCCACATCCTGAATTATTGATCACCGTATTTAAATCGGGAAATAAATTAATTATCAAATTTGAAATTGGCCCCTTTGAACAAACCTATAAGTTTTTAGAAACCGATAAATTATCCAATTTTGAAGATGCGGTCAAACTTGTTACTGAAACCTGGATTCAAGATGTTTATCAATTATTTAATTCAATGAATGCAACTTATAAAATTCGTTCCCATGAAATCAGCTAATTCATTTAATTATAGATTTCTTATTCTTTGCATGGTCTTTTTAAGTCTGAGTACGTGCACAATCGACCCTGTTAATCCAGATCAATTTAAAGGACCCAGTGAAATTCGCATCAGTATTCTATCTGGAAAGTTCACAGGAAGGAATTTTGATTTAATCAGTGAAAACCATACGGATGACCATCAATTTCTTTTATCTAAGGAAATTAACAAAGTGCTCATCCAACCCATTCAGGAAGACATGGGAATGAATTTAGAAACAAACAGTTTTATCAATTGGGCCTGGAAAGGTGATACTGTTACCGGCACATTCTTAAGTGTTTTTGCAAACGATCCAAATGTTGCAAAATCAGGTGACCTGCAGTTAATCTATACGAATGGTGATGAATTTATAACAGCCATCCCAAGAGACATTCAAATTGCCATTACCAATTACAGTCAACCAAGTGGCTCCATAGAAGGTAATTTCTTTTTTACTAATTATTTAGATTATCGGTATAATGGAAACGCTGGCAGAGAAAGCGTCCGATTTGAAATCAGTTTTAAACTGCTTCGTGGTCCGAATATTTAAATTTTTATGTTTAAACAACTCTCCAAATCCTGATCCAATAAACTCCTAAATATGTTTACTCGTATAAGACTTACTTAGAAAATGTTAAAATATATTACAATTTAACAAATTTTATCTGTTGTTTATTTTCTTTGAAGTGGAATTCCAAGAAATACAAACCAGATTTCAAATTTTCAATATTTACAATATGTTGTTCATTCAACTGATCTATCATAACTGGCTTCCCAAATAGATTAAATATACTATACTGACCTCCTGCTAAATCATTAGGCCCCATTAGTCGCAAGTATTTATCAACAGGATTGGGTGCAAGATAAATTTTATTTTGCCCTATTTCCTCAGCAAGCGTCGTCCCCAAAGTTTTAAACTTAACTAAAGGAGACCAATTTGCTATGTTGTTCTCATCGCAAATTGCTACTATTTGGAATTCATATTCTGTATTTGATACCAAAAGACTTAAATCTATAGAATTTTCTAAATAGATCAATTTTTTAGTCCATATGGTATCCCCTTGTTTTCGGAACCTTACCAAATGTGCTTCGGCATTTGAATTCCAATGCAATTCAGCAGAATTTTTTGTAATATTCTTAACAGATATATCTGACAATAAAATAGTATAACAATAAGGTAAAGTAGAAAATAATTTAACATTTGAAAAATCACTCATCTCCCCATTGATACAACTATGCCTCATTTGGATCGCATAATCAGATCCTTCTTTTAATTCAACCAAAGTATGCAATGGATTTGAAGAGGTATCAAGATAGCTCCAGACTGAATCCAACAATGCCCTGTATCGGAATTGATAGTTTAAACTGAGATTAAAAGAATATACTTGTGCGTGATCTGTCCCAATCCGTGCCATGGCAAAATTATCCGTACTTGGTGCCTGGCACTTAACTATAGGTTGAGTTTTAAAATATCGGGACTGTGAGTAGGATCCAAAACCGGCATTGCAATTAAGCCTTACTTGAAACTCATATACTGTATTAGTAATTAAATTATTTACAAGAATCCTGTTTGAAGCTTCCACATTGGTTTCTATCCAACTCGCTGAACTAGAATCTTTGTATCTAAATTGAAACTGATTTGCATCATTTTCATAACAAAGAAGTAATGCTGAATTTGTTCCTATAAATAGAGGATATAATTGAGATACAAATGGAACAAAACAACCGGATGAAATTGAAAAAACATTCGCAAGCGTTCTGAATCGCAAGGTATCAGACCACTCGCTTAAGGTATTGCCACATTTAACTCTTGCCTGATATAAATACCTGGTATCCGGAGTCAATCCATTGATATCAAAATAAGCTACATTTAATTCTCCTGAAGTTATCCAATTTACTCCATCTAAATATCTAAAATAATAGGCATCTACATTTGTCCTGTAATTATTAAGTCTTGCACTGGAACTCATGATATTACTTGCACCAACATTCAATCTGCCCGGTCTCGAACAAGGCTCAGCCAAGATTTCATCTGTAATCATAAACTCACTGGCTGACCATGCTGAAAAGACATTATTGCAAATACTTTGAACCTGGAATTCATATTCGGAATCATCCAGTAAGTTCATTGCAGTAAATTGCCTTGATGTTAGATTTGGTGATTGGGTCCATAATCCAGCGCCACTAAGCCGATATCTAAAACTGTATTCATCTGATTTAGAATTATTTGCATGAACTGTAATTTGATTGGTGCTCACATTAGAGAAATGTGAAATGGTGCCATCACAAGTTGTTCTAAAATATTGTATCGCGCACCATTCACTGTATTCGGCCGGATTTTCATTGCACTTGCTCCTGCATCTGAATTCATAGTCTGTATTTGCAACGAGACTATCTATCAAAGTAGTACTTACTCTGCTGCTGCTTTTCTTCCAGTTTGAATTTCCTTGTTTTCGATATTGCCAATCCACACCAGACTGAATATTTCCAAGATATATAAAATTTGCACTTGTATTATTTATATCATCGACTTCAATTTCATTTAATTCAGGTGTAGCACAACTCAAAGTAGTAAAAGTAACCGCATCGGTATAATTTGAATAATCCGGATTGCAATATATTTTTAAACGTACTTCATATTCTTCACCCTGTTCTAGCATGTCCAATGGATACTCATTTGATGTCTGCAAACTTGTTGTTATGATTCTCCTTCCATCAGATACGCGTTTCACTTCCCATACATAGCCTTCGCGTTCGGTTTGGATACATCGCAACAAAGCTGTGCTATAAGCTACATTTAATATTTCAATTACTTCAGAGCTTGGCTCACAATTGCGCTCAGTAACAAAGGTTTTCTTATCCGACCACCTGCTATTGAAATTTGCAACGCACAGATGTTGAACTTCAAATTCATATTCCGTATTAGGATCAAGACTCGAAATTGTAAACGAATTCGTAAGTGATTCTCTTTCATTCCAGTTTGTATTTCCTGTTTTTCTATATCGAAATTTATGACTTTCTACAACACCACCCTGATGGTCCCCTCTGCAATAAAGCGTGGCATCATGATTTGTAATGTCCTTCGAACCATAATCAGAAATTGGTGTTATGCAATCTACAGGTACTGTATATTCAATTATATTAGACCAATCAGTCCAGTACGACCATTGTCCGCAAGCTACTTTACATTGTATTTCATAGGTATCTCCAGGATTGATTCCATCAGGAATAGTAAATTCAGACCGGTTGATTTCACTTGAAGTCTCCCATTGTCCATTTGGCTTTTTACGATACTTAAATTCAAACAATGTTGCAGGCTTTGCACATACAATTTGGATTCGGCTATCCATTTGTCTTAGGTTAAAACTCAATTCATTATTTCTTGGCTTATAGCATTCTGTTTTTACAGTAACAGTTGGTGAAAAATTTGACCATGATTGGTCGTCACAACGAATTCTCTGTTTAAATTGATAGTTGTAATTTTCAGATAAATCTGCAAATACCACTTGCCCATTTTGATAATTTACCTTTCTAAAAAAGTCCTGCCTTCATCATCACTCAACCAACCTTCATCCGCATAATCATCTTCGATGATTATCGTATTTCCATCCACTTGCTCTAAATCATTGGTCCTGTCAGGTGCGCATGGCATTCTAAAATTCTTATTAACCCAATTCCCTGTGCCTTCTACATCACAATCAAGCCTGGCTTGCATTTCATACAAACTGCCATCTGGTGGCAATTCAAATTGAATCAAACAATCGTAAGTGTATTCAATCACAGGCCAATTACTAACCAACCGACCCACTGCACTTCTATTTGTCCAATTGGACGTACCATCCTTACGATAACGTATATCTGTCATTCTTGGACGCAATACACTGTAACGGTGTCTTTCTACAGACACATTTACCCCAAAAGAAGCACCCCAATCAAATCCAGTTTCAATATTACTTGTTTGTAAATTATTGCAAGATTGACTTTTTAATTCATCCAAAGCCAATAAAAAAAACGAGGCTAAGCATAGAAGTATTTTATTGTAAAATGATGCCATAATTAATGATTTAATTCGTGAAACACTGGATAAATTATTTGGTTTAGAGTCAATTTAAATTCCAAATATACAAATTTGGAATTAATAGCAAAAGAATTGCGAAATATTTAATTAGAGTTTATTGTTGAAAATTGCGTTCTAGATTCAAATTCCAATGCACGTTACTTTAATAAAGTCAAACTAAAAATAAACTCGATAAGAGATTTACGTACTAAAATAGTTAGCACCAAGAATAGATGGCGCCTTGAAGTTTATTATTGTATTAAGAATTAATCAACTGATACTTTTTAAAAAGTAGAGGTACAATAAACTAAACACCAAAGCTAAGCCTATGCTCAAAAGAGTCCCTATCAATATATACTCTGTCAACTTCCTGTCTTTAGACCTCGATAAATCATTAAACCGCAGCACTGATTTTGCAGCAATCAACAATCCGATGGATGCCCATTGATTTAAAATGATAAAACCAAAAATCAGGAGTCTTTCTAAAATTCCAATATATTTTCCTGCATTTTTTAAACTGTCTGATTCGTTTTCTTCATCCATTTTCCAGGCGCTGATCAATACTTTCATAATAATTGCAGACACATAGCTAACACACACAACAGCAACCAAAAACAAGATGGTTTGGGGAATTAAATATCCATGTCGCTGAAAATTCAATGGGCACATACATGGAAGCGACACAAACAAGTACGGAAACATGAGCCATTTGGTCCAGAAAAAAATTGAGGCGATTATCTATTTTGGATTGCAAATGCAATTTTAATAAATCAATGAGTCCATGTGAAATAACAATAATTGCAATGCCAAGCCAATAATCCCTATCAAATTGCAGAATTGTCAAAAGCAACAAAAGATGCACCATCAGATGCCAGTATAAAAAAACGGAACGCTGCTTTTTAGCCATTTTATCTACTACCCATTTTTCAGGCTGGAATACAAAATCACCCAGTAAATGCGCTAAAAGAATTTTCAGAAACAATTCGATCATAGCTTTTGTATTTGTTGTTGAAAATACTGTTCCATTCGTAAGACCTCTTCATAACCACCGCGTGTCAATGCTTCACTGATTGAACTTTGAGATTTCTTTAGTAATTGAGCAAGTTCCATTTGATTTTTATCTGGATGTTCAAGGGCTGCTTGAATGGCTTGCGCAACAATCACACTCCAGGAATTCATAGTAAGAAGTCCAAGGGCCAACATCAGATTAAAGCAGTCGTTAAATGCTTCATCTTCTGTAGAAATACTCAAAGATTGTTTTTTCAAAGCATCAAAACAACTGCCGGATCTTGTAAAAGCATCGCCGGAGGATTCAGTAATTTTAGCTGTCATATAGTTTACGGTCCCAATTCCAATGGCAATCCTGACATCCAATTTGGGAATTTGTTTTAACCCCGCCTTGATGATTAGTGCAGCATGAAGTGCCTCCTTGGCTGGTAGCAGCATTTGGAAGCTATCGCCCCGATAAATTTCCCAATCTGACGGCTCCTTACCAAATAATTGGAGGGAACGCTTAAGCAGGTGCATCCAGAAAGCAGCGTCTCCTTTTTGTGAATTAATAACATCCCCTGTAAGTACTGCAAGCATTTTGGAACTCTCCATCCTCAAATATCGGATAAATACCCGATATAACAAAATATCGTTTGAAAAGCCGATAATACACAGTATAGTTTAAATAGCCAATACATAGCTTCTCAAGCAGTTACTGTATGCAGACTTACACGAGCCCATTACCCCTAAAGAACCATTGAAAAAATGGCCCTTTCGGCGGATTGACTCGCAGTGAATCGGCTCGCAACTTTGCATTGCCTTTAAAAATATTATTTCCTAATTCCTAAACAAAAAAAATATGAAAAATCTAATTGCAATTTGTTCCTCCCTCCTATTCCTCTTGTGTTCATGTAAAAAAGAAGCTCCTCAAAACTGGGGTCCCCGTCTAGATGCAATTGAAAAAGCCCTCACCATTAAAGATGCACAAATTGCTGGATTGAGTGAATTGGCCTATATCCAGGCATTGGATACAGTAGCCTTGCAGAATGATTCATTTAATTTAGCCTCCATAACATTTGCAGCATTTCAAATTCCGCAACCTGCATCGTGTCGATCCAATTGTGGAAAACAATTAAACCGACATCTAACGATTTGCCAACACGTAGCTCCACAAAACTACACCTGGTGCATACAACAAGCCATTCGCAATTATACAACATGCATTGGCCGATGTCGTTAATTGTATAAATATAAAAATAAAAAAGCCCTTATCATTCTAATGATGAGGGCTTTTTCATTTGTGTCAATGACAGCTACACAATAAATATCGTTCTAGCTCAATATTCACAAAATCTATTTCTGCTCGTTTAAATACTAAACGAAGTTCGTATGCTACAGTTGCTAAATGTTTCAATCCTAATTTTACTTTTCCATCCTTTAAGTCAAAGTCAAACCATAGAATACCTTGATATTAACGACATTAAAGCTTCAGTAAGTGCTGATGGCCGACTCTTTAGAAATGGATTTGAAATCCCTAAAGGCAGTAAGCGAAATACCATACGTGAAGCCAATTTATGGTTGGGTGCATATGACGTTCAACACGACTTAAAGATAGCGGCCAACACAATTCGAAATCAGAGCGATTTCTTTTATGGCCCTGCAGCAATCGATTACAATGACAGTAGCTATATTAAAAGATACAATCGAACATGGAAAATTAATCAAACAGAAATAAACAACCATGTAAGAAATTTTATGACTCCGGGATATCAAATACCAAATTCAATAAAAGATTGGCCGGGCAATGGGAACACTGCAAATGGAGAAGCACAATTATTAGCCCCCTTTGAAGATTTAAATAAAAACAAAATCTATGAACCTGAGAAAGGAGATTATCCTATTATCTGTGGTGATCAAGCCATTTATTATATCATCAACGATGCAAAATCAATACACACTAATAGCAATGGGTACCCCTTGGATGCTGAAATTCATGGAATGGTTTACGCTTTTAAAAACTCATCCGATACAACTTTAAATCAAACCGTGTTTGTTAAATTTAATCTTTACAATAGGTCAAAATCAGAATATTTTGATTTTTTTATAGGGTTATTTACCGATTATAAAATTGGAAGTTCCCTTGATGATTATATCGGTTTTGATGTAAATAAAAACTTAGCATATTCTTACAATTCATCCGACACCGATTTGGTTTATGGTGTAAATCCACCAGTGCAAGGATGCACACTTTTAAATTATCCTGTACATTCTTTTATGTACTATAATTCAAATCAAGGCAACTTCCCAGCTGCTACCGGCACACCTACAACCGCCATAGAATATTACAGAATGTTGAATTCAAGTTGGCGCGATGGATATCATCTAACCAGAGGAGGAAATGGCTACGATCCTCCAAGAAGTGATTATACAAATTATGCTTTTACAGGCAATCCTTATGATACCGGCTGGACTCAATTAGGGATTTCACCTATGAATTCAGAACATAGTATTGTTATTATAAAACTTGATCGTATAAATAACTCTGAAATTGTTAGTCCAAATTTTGCTTTTACATATGCAAGAGATTTTACAGGAAATCATTTAAGTGCCATTAAACTTTTAAAAGAGTACTCGTCGAAAATATCTTTGTTTTACAATCACAATTTGTTTAATTGTTTCAATGGTTGGGTAAAAACAAATCAACTTGATGAGAAAGTACAATTTTCCATTGAACCAAATCCATTTCTTAATTCAATTTCAATCAAAAGCCCTGATTTACCATTGGATCAAATTATAAAAATTCAAGTGATCAATACATTGGGTGAAATCGTTTGGACAAAAGACCGTTTTGATAAAGATCAAAACATCATCGAACTTAGCAAGCTGAAATCAGGAATTTATTATCTCAATTTATTTTGGCCACATTCACACTCAAGCAAAGTAATTGTAAAAATATAAGCATATACTTTCGATAAATTAGTCAGAATTTACCAGACAAAGGATCTCAAATTAATGCTATTGCATATTGATCTCAAAAAATTGTCGATACTCAAGAAGGCTAATGCGCCTGCAATTCGTCCCGCGAGTACGCGGGATGTACGCTACGCTCCCATAATTCGTAATTCTTAATTTTTAATTCTTAATTGAATTTGGTGGAGCTGGCGGGATTCGAACCCGCGTCCAGAGAAAGAATCATTTAACTTTCTACATGTTTAGTTTTCTATTTACTTGTCAGATTTGGTGGAGCTTAGAAAACGAGCTTACCAAACCTTATTCCCTCTTTCTCGATGATTAAGCGGGACTATTAAGCATCCAGCCTGATGTTTTATGATGTGTCATGCGGAATTTATCAGACATCCACTCCGGGACACAGATGCATATTAACTACTAGAATTAAGCTGCAACAGCAAAAGAAGTATTGCCATTTAAAAGTCGATACCCGTTTTTTACGTAGCGTGCTATCATCCTACGACATGCTTACTAAACCATTACATTTCCTGTCGATTCCAATACAACCCCAATATGATGTGTGCTTGTATAGCTGTGTAAGGAAATCAATTTACATTTAAATTGTAATGAGAAAACGATATCAGGAGTTTGAAAGTTCCAGAAACTACAAATATTTTGAAAGATTGGATGCAATCCGTTGTCTGACAGGGATCTCGGAGTCTGATTTTATAAAGGGTTTTCCTGTTATCCGTTCGTATAAATCGATGTAACGTTCAGATATGGTCCAAACAAATAAATCGGGCATTTCCGGCATCAACTGACCATCTTTCCCTTGAAATCCATGTGCCATCAACCATTCACGGACAAATTCTTTGGAAAGTTGTGTAGGTGACGTATTGTTGTTGAAATGTTCCAGATAATTTGCTCGTTCAAAATACCTCGAACTGTCGGGCGTATGAATTTCATCCATTAAAATCAAATTCCCATCAAAGAGTCCAAATTCATATTTAGTATCTACGAGTATAAGTCCTTGCTTTGCGGCAATTGAAGTCCCACGCTCAAATAATCGAAATGCAAGCCTTGCCATGTCCTCCCAAAGGGCTTTGCTTACAATTCCCCTTTTGATAAGTGCATCAGCAGAAATATCTTCATCGTGTCCTTCGCTGGCTTTTGTAGTGGGTGTTAGCATGGGGCTTGTGAATTTTTGATTTTCACGCATTCCTTCCTCCAATTGAACGCCACATAAAACCCGTTCGCCAGATGCGTAGGTACGCCAGGCATGTCCGGTTAAATATCCCCGAACAACCATTTCGATGGGAATTCCCTGACATTTTTTTCCGACGGAAACATTGGGATCCGGACATTCTTCGAGCCAAACCGGACAAATATCTTTAACGGCCTCTAGAAAATGAGCTGCAATTTGATTTAAAACTTGTCCTTTCCAGGGAATCGGTCTTGGCAAAATATGGTCGAAGGCTGAAATCCGGTCGGTGGTAATTATGATTAATTTTTCACCAATATCATAGACATCCCGCACTTTTCCGCGGTAAACCTGTTGTTGATTTTTAAAATGAAAATCTGTACCTGAAAGGGCGATGTGTTCGGGCAACATAAACTAGTATAAATTTGGAAGCGGCATCGTTCAGATATTCCGAATCGTATTGCGATCCAACAAAATGTCTTTTAATTCCTTTAAGAAACTATATTCGTGGGGCAGTAATTTTTTAAAGGCTTCTTTTACCGCAACATAAGAACCCTGCATTTCTGGCAATTTGGTATAGAGTACGTCTTTGACCATGTGCAAATCCTGGACAAGCAAATGTCTGACTTTAGGCAGGTCATGCCAATCGGCTTCAATTGCCAATGCCCTCATTCCGTTTTCTTCAGGCCCTTCCAATTCAATAGCCTGGTATTTTTGAATCTGGAGTTCAAATTGATCTAAAAACACTTTCCCGTCAAATAAGATGTTGTTGGTGACTTCGTCTTTTGAATTCATCATCAGGACTTCAAGTCCCTTTTCATGGAACCGATAAACAATCAGGCGAAATTGATTTCTAACTGTCATGGCACTAAGATAAAACCGTTTATTGAAACCTGAAAAGAAAACGCAATTGCACGTTATTTGTTTTAAATCACTTAGTTATTTAGCGGTTTCATATTATAGCGCTTAAACAATCGTTTCAGTCTCTTAAATGCGTGATCGCGTACCTGGCGCATACGCTCTACTGAAATGCCAAAGGATTCGGCAACTTCATCCAATCCTTTGGGCATGGTGCCTTCTAATCCATACAGTAAGGTGATGACTTCACGCTCTCTGGGTGACAACTGAATCAATGCAAATTTTAATTCTTCTTTCATTGAATCTTTCATCAAGCCCATATCAGGTGCTGCAATGGAATCGTCGCCGATGGTGTCAATGAATTCAAAGCTGCCTTCCTGACCATCTACCGGAGAGTCTAAAGAGATGGTTTTATTATTGGATTGTAGAATGTTGTAAACGTCTTCTGGTTTCATACCAAACAACTCTGAAATTTCCTCTGGGCTTGGTTCTCTTTCAAATTGTTGTAAAAAAGATTGATATGCGGTATTGATTTGTTTTTGACTGTGAAATTTGTTGTAAGGCAAGCGAATCATTCTTGAATTCTCAATGATGGCTGTTAAAATGGATTGTCGAATCCACCAGACTGCAAACGTTATAAATTTAAAGCCTCGGGTTTCATCAAATCGCTTTGCAGCTTTTAATAAACCGACATTGCCTTCATTGATCAAATCGTTTAATGTGAGTCCGTTGTTTTGATATTGTTTGGCAACACTTACTACAAATCTCAAATTTGCTTGTACCAATTTATCTAAAGCATCTTGATCACCTGATTTAATCCGTTTGGCTAACTCAACTTCTTCCTCTGGGGCAATGGTATCAATTCTTGCAATGTCTGCCAGATAGCGTTCGAGCGCAATGCTCTCCCTGTTGGTAATTTTTTGTGAAATTTTTAATTGCCGCATCTGACTGAAAAAAATCAAACAAACTTACGGAATAATTTGGGTTCAAGCGTTGAAGCCGGACAAATCGCATGGGTTCAAGAGGTTGAACGCTGAAAAATCAAATGGGTTCAAGGAGATGAACGCCGACGAATCAAATGGGTTCAAGTAGATGAACTCTGACAAATCAAATGGGTTCAAAGTAGATGAACTCTGACAAATCAAATGGGTTCAAAGTAGATGAACTCTGACAAATCAAATGGGTTCAAAGTAGATGAACTCTGACAAATCAAATGGGTTCAAAGTAGATGAACTCTGACAAATCAAATGGGTTCAAAGTAGATGAACTCTGACAAATCAAATGGATTCAAAGTAGATGAACTCTGACAAATCAAATGGGTTCAAAGTAGATGAACTCTGACAAATCAAATGGATTCAAAGTAGATGAACTCTGACAAATCAAATGGGTTCAAAGTATTGAACCCCAAACAAAGCGAAGCTTAAAAAGAGGAGCTTCCGTCTTTTGGCATGATTGCTTTTCTGGATAAGCGCAGTTTACCAGTCTTAGGATCCACTCCAATCAGTTTTACTTTGACATGATCTCCGACTTTAAATACATCTTCTACGTTGTCGATGCGGCTGTGAGACATTTCGCTGACATGCAACAAACCGGATTTATTTCTGAAGTCAACAAATACTCCGAATGGAAAGATCGATGCAACGGTTGCATCGTATACATCTCCTATCTGAGGTGAAAAGGTAATTTTTTCAATCATGGCAATGGCTTGATCCATTCCTTCTTTATTGGTTCCGGCTACGTTTATAATTCCTTTATCGCCTACTTCCTCGATATTAATTTTAGTACCGGTTTTGGCTTGCATTTCCTGGATAATTTTTCCACCAGGTCCAATCACTGCACCGATAAAGCTCTTCTCTATGATGATTTCAATAATCCGTGGAGCATGCGGTTTCAAATCCGGATTTGGTACTGAAATCGTCTCTGCCATTTTATCTAAAATATGAATACGACCTTGTTTCGCCTGGTTCAATGCTTCTTCCAGTAATTCATAAGAAAGGCCATCAATTTTCATATCCATTTGAGTACCACAAATTCCCTGAGCCGTTCCGGTTACTTTAAAATCCATATCGCCCAAGGCGTCTTCATCACCCAGGATGTCGGTAAGGATAGACGTTTTTCCCCCTTCAGAAATCAAACCCATAGCAATCCCTGAAATTGGTTTTTTTACAGGAACCCCTGCATCCATTAAAGCCAGAGAAGCTGCACACACAGTGGCCATGGAAGACGAACCATTTGATTCGAGGATATCAGAAACAATCCGTGTGGTATATGCGAATGTATCTGGCATGATTTTACGCAAAGAGCGCGCCGCTAAATTTGCGTGACCAACTTCTCTACGTCCCGGACCGCGTGATGGTCTTGCTTCCCCAACTGAAAATGCAGGAAAATTATAATGAAGGATAAACTTTTCGTTGTAAAGATTGAATGCATTGTCAATCAGCATTTCATCGTCTTTGGTTCCCAGCGTTACCGATGTTAAAGACTGGGTTTCTCCCCGATTGAAAATTGCAGATCCGTGAGCAGCTGGCAAATATTCAATTTCTGTCCAAATCGGTCGAACCTCGTCTTTGGCCCTACCATCCAAACGTTTGCCTGAATCGAGTACCATGTGACGGATGGTATGTTTCTTTAATTTATCGAAATAGCCTGCAATTTTCCGTTTGTTCTCAGTAGTATATTCTTCCCCTTTGGTTGCGGTCAACATTTCTACACAAGACTTAAGGATGGCATCGAACCCATCTTTACGTGCATGCTTTTCCAAAGCGGATTCTGCAATTGTTTTTATTTGAGTTGCTGCATTGGTTTGCAAGAAATCTGTTAATTCCTGATCTTCTTCAACTACTGGGATTTCTCTTTTTTTAGCAATGGATTCCCCTAGCATATCTGCCAGCGTCAACTGGGCGCGACATTGAACCTTTATGGCTTCATGTGCTACTTTAATTGCTTCGATCAATTCATGTTCCTGACACTCATTGGCTTCCCCTTCAACCATCATGAGGTTTTTTAATGTGGCTGCTACAATGATATCGAGAGTGGCACGTGACAATTCCGTACGATTTGGATTAACTACATACTTGCCATCAATTTTAGCAACCCGAACTTCTGAAATTGGACCTTCCCAAGGAATATCCGAACAAGATAAAGCGGTTGAAGCTGCCAAGCCAGCCAATGCATCGGGCATGGTTTCAGCATCTCCTGAAATCAAGTTTATAATAATCTGAGTTTCTGTAAGATAGGTATCAGCAAACAAAGGACGAATTGCACGATCTACCAATCGGGAAATCAACACTTCATAATCTGAAAGTTTGGATTCTCTTCTAAAGAAATTCCCGGGAATTTTACCAGCGGCTGCAAATTTTTCCTGATAATCAACGGAAAGTGGGAAGAAATCCTGCCCTTCTTTAGCTTCCTTATTAGAAACTACAGAAGCAAACAGCATCGTATTGCCCAATTTGACGACGGCCGAGCCATGCGCCTGGGTGCCTAATTTTCCGGTTTCTAGGATGACCTCACGCCCATCGGGAAGTTGAAATGAGGTAGAGAAAGGCGTTTTTAAACCCATAAAATAAAATCTTAATATGTTAATCAATATGGGGCTACTCTTTAGTCCCCTGGTACTCTAAATAAACTGGCTGATCCGTTGAAGCAGAAAATCCTGGTTCGTTTTATTTTCTCAGACCTAATTGGTCAAGTACTGTTTTGTAACGAACTAAATCTTTACTGTGTAAATAGTTAAGTAACTGTTTCCGTTTTCCTACCAAATGGAGTAAAGCCCTTCTGCAAGAGTGATCTTTTTTATTGGTTTGAAGATGGTCGGAAAGTCCTTTGATTCTAGCAGTGAAAAGTGCTATTTGAGACTCTGTTTTACCGGTGTTTTTATCAGAACCACCAAACTGTTGAAAGATGCCTGCTTTAGCCTCTTTAGTTAAGAAAGAACCCATTTTAATTGTATTAAAAGTTACCAAATGTGATCACTAAGATCAGTTTTAGCGCCGCAAATATAGGATAAATGTTTGAACTAGGGAAATAAATGTGGGAAAAGGGCTGGAGGGCTGTTAGACTGTTAGACTGTTAGACTGTTAGACTGTTGGACTGTTGGACTGTTGGACTGTTGGACTGTTGGACTGTTGGACTGTTGGACTGTTGGACTGTTGGACTGTTGGACTGTTGGACTGTTAGACTGTTAGACTGTTAGGGAGGAGGGTTATTGGTATGTTGAGCATTTTTGAATTTTTGACTACTGACTCCTAACTGCTGACTACTGATTTTGGGGCTGGAGGGCTGGAGGACTATTAGACTGCTAGACTGTTGGACTGTTAGGGAAGAGGGTTATTGGTATGTTGAGCATTTTTGAATTTTTGACTACTGACTCCTAACTGCTGACTACTGATTTTGGGGCTGGAGGGCTGGAGGACTATTAGACTGCTAGACTGTTGGACTGTTAGGGAAGAGGGTTATTGGTATGTTGAGCATTTTTGAATTTTTGACTACTGACTCCTAATTGCTGACTACTGATTTTGGGGGCTGGAGGACTGGACGACTGGAGGACTGGACGACTGGACGACTGGAGGACTGGAGGACTGGAGGACTGGAGGACTGGACGACTGGAGGACTGGAGGACTGGACGACTGGAGGACTGGAGGACTGGACGACTGGACGACTGGAGGACTGGAGGACTGGAGGACTGGACGACTGGAGGAGAGGACTGGTAGAAAGTAGGAAAGGACGACAGCCGAAACAGGGCGTTTT
Source organism: Saprospiraceae bacterium (assembly GCA_016712145.1). NCBI lineage: Bacteria > Pseudomonadati > Bacteroidota > Saprospiria > Saprospirales > Saprospiraceae > Saprospiraceae bacterium. Next base: position 280,987 of record JADJRO010000001.1, on the reverse strand, counting down.
TAGATAAAAATACTCCATTTTCTATAAAATCGCTCTCCTACGGGGTAAATCCGGTGATCAGGAGTGAAAAAAAGCTGTTTAGTTGATAAGCTATTAAGCTGATAAGCTGATGAGTTTAAGTATTCTTTTTCCTTCTCTCCTCTTTTCCTTTTTTTTCTTCGATATTCTGAATTATTTGTACTTTTATTAATTGAATCCATACAATAAATGGGCAAATTGATCTTTTTTGGTTTGATGTTGTGCATGGTGGCATGCCATAAGGAACCTGTAAAAGATTGCTTTTCAGAAATTCCGGCATTGAGCATTTACGGTGAATGGAATGCGGAACTTATAAACAGTCAATCAACGAAAGGCACTCTGAGTTTTTCAGCTTTCGGAACTTTTACAAGTAATCCTGCAGATTTAATTATTCCGAATAAATTTTTTGGTGCTTTTTTAAGCAGCCAGAAATTTAGTATTGATTCTACAGGAATTCGATTTAGCGGGATTACCAGCGACCAGAAAAAACAAATAAACAGTGATTATCTTTTTAGCAGTTATAAATGTGATTATATCGAATTAAAAAGCCTGGATCATGCAGATACTAAACTAATTCTCACCAGATAAGCCAGTCGCAGTGCATGATTAAATTCACATAAACTCCTATTAAAAAATTTTATTTAAATTATACAAATCAAAATGAAAAATCAATTCTTCCATTTGGCATTCTTTGTGTTAACCATTGCTATTCTGTCTGCTTGTTCGGATGATGAGGATAATTGTACACCAACGGCAGTGCCCACAAATATTATTGGTACATGGAATATCCAGATCAAAGGTTTAGGCATTAGTGAATCCGGTTCCGGTACGTTCAATGCAGATGGTACCTTTTCATCCGTTCCTGAAGATTTGATCATTGAAGGAGAATTAAACGGCAAAGCCCTTCCCATAAAAAAATATACGGCTGACAGTGCAAGCGTTACTTTTCGTGCAGTTGCCATTGATAACTCCGCTTCAATCGGATCAGATTTTGATGTTAAATCAAATGCTTGTAATAAAATTGTTTTTGATGTATTTGGTGGACTGGCAACGATGACATTTTCAAGATAGCCCTTAGCTCCTACCCGAAAAAACAATTTAACTTAAAAACATGTTAATCTACGAATATATTCGTAGGTTTGTGGAAACATGTACCTATGAAAAAAATATACCTGCTATTCTGCTTGTTTGTTGTAACACAGCTTAATGCTCAAATCCCACTTACAACCGTTCCGGATGGTGGAAACAAAAAAGCCAGTGTTTCGGAATGGATCGGCTTGACGGAAGTTCGCATTGATTACAGTCGTCCGGGTGTTAAAGGACGTGAAGGAAAGATTTGGGGTGATTTGGTACATTATGGATTGGGTGATTTAGGCTTTGGAAATACCAAGCAAGCTCCCTGGCGTGCAGGTGCCAATGAAAATACTACAATCAGTTTTTCGAATGATGTAAAAATAAATGGACAGAATTTGGTAGCTGGCAAGTATGGTTTTTTCATCATTTACGACAGCATTTTTTGTACTTTAATCTTCTCTAAAAATAACAGTTCGTGGGGTGCATTCTATTACGAACCAAGCGAAGACGCTTTGCGTATAAAAGTAAAACCTAGCAAACTGGATCAAAGCATTGAATGGTTGCAGTTTAATTTTATAAATCAAACATCCAATACTGCTACCGTCTCATTAGAATGGGAGAAATTACAAATTGCTTTTACCGTCGAAGCAGATTATATCAGAGATCAACTGAATTCATTTCGCAAAGAGTTGCGCAGTGAGCGGGTTTTATTTGGCAGGCATGGAATCAAGCTGCCCAATGGTGTGTACAAAATAATGTCAATTTGGACCAGGCTTTGGTTTGGGCAGACACAGCCACCAGTGCTACGTTCGGCGGACAAAACAGTTTTCAAGCCTGGACTACCAAATCACAAATCCTTCAAAAACTAAATAGAAGCGATGAAGCATTCTCCACCATGCAAAAAATTCTACCAACCGCCGGTATTTTTGAAGTCCACCAATATGCTCGACAATTAATTGGACTGAAATTATATAAACAGGCATTGGATGTTTTTAAAATGAATTATGAAAAACATCCCAATACGTTTACGACTCTCGTTGGTATGACTCGTGGACTTTCAGCCACCGGGGAGTATGATAAAGCATTGACCTATGCTAGGCAAGCTTTAGAATTGGCACCGGATCCAGCCAATAAAATCAATGTAGAGGGAATGATTAAGAAGTTGAAAGATAGGAAGGATGTGAATTAGGAGGAATTGAGGCTGGAGGCTAGAGGCTAGAGGCTAGAGGCTGGAGGCTGGAGGCTAGAGGCTAGGAGGCTAGAGGCTAGGAGGCTAGAGGCTGGAGGCTAAAGGCTAGAGGCTAAAGGCTAGAGGCTAAAGGCTGGAGGCTGGAGGCTAGAGGCTGGAGGCTAGAGGCTGGAGGCTGGAGGCTAGAGGCTGGAGGCTAGAGGCTAGAGGCTGGAGGCTAGAGGCTGGAGGCTAGAGGCTAGAGGCTGGAGGCTAGAGGCTGGAGGCTAGAGGCTAGAGGCTGGAGGCTAGAGGAATTCTGCAATCCTGCAATCTTGCAATGTTGCGATCATGGATTGGCTGGGTGGTTAACTTCCTTTTTTCAAATTATACTTACTTTAAAGGCAATTTATATTTAGCTAATACCATTTGCTAGATCCTGTATTTATTGACGAAACAAGACTGGTTTTATATATTTGTAGGACCAATACCTTCCTTGTATGAGATGGCAGATAATTTTGAGTTGCCTCCTGTTACTCGTTTCATTCCCTTTATTTGGGCAGTTGGATTCTGCTGCAAAAGTTGATGTTATTAAAAGCCTGTCTTTATTTCGTTCAGAATTATTAAAAGACACCAACAATGTGATTGCTTATGGAGTGGTTGTGCATGAAAATGCCAAATTGAATTGGGATAGTTTGAATTATCGTCATACCATTTACGTAAATGATGATTTGTCATACAACTTTCCAGAATACAATCGACGGAGTCTTGCAAATCGCTATGGAAATAATAGCATACTCACCCAAATGAATATTGATGTTCAAAAAATTTATTATGACAACCGGTATTTAGCCAGCGCTAATTATTATGGATTGGTTGAAAATGCGTATCCATTTAATATTAAAAAAAAGCTGGATTTGTTTGATGAATTGGAATTTTATAAGATTCAAGCTGGAGATACAATTCTTGATTATTACTCAGGGTTTTATTGTTTTGCTCCAATGCTATGTAGCATTTATCCCAATTTACTTATTCACCTATTTGTTCCATTTTTTGAAAGTGAAGAATATAAAGAAAAATACTTTATACGATCTTTTAATAGTTTTAAAGATAGTTCACGCACAGAATTTACTTCGACCCATTTAAAGAAGAATAAAACACCTTCATTACAATACAATAAACTTTTTCTTAATTCCCCAATTGGATATTATGACTCTCCGATTAAGATATTAAAACAAGCACGTAAATTAGTTCGTTCGAATGGCAACTTGTTTTTTGCGCAGTACGCCATTTGGATGCATAATCAATATGCCCCACCCTATAGGTATTCTACCAATAAACTCAATAGAATATTAAGTAAATCCGGTTTAAAAATTGTTGAGACATTGACTCTTGAGTCAAAGACAATCTATAAATGTGAAAAAATAGATTCCAAATAAAAATTATATTAATTACTTTTTAAATTTGAAACGATACATTTTCTTTTAGATGCGCTGCTTAAAAACAATTGGGATTTACTTTCTTTTAGCTTGCCCATTATACAGACAAATGGACTCAGTACAACAAATCAATATGGTGCGAGGTCTAGCTGAATTCAGAAAAGAATTGTTGGCAGACTCAAATAATGCAATCGCATTTGGAGTTTTGTCAGTTGAAGCTAATCGATTTTCTGAATCAACAAACTCCAGTATTATTTTCAACTATATGTGGCCTGATTTGTATTTTATGGACTGGGATGAAAAATATCCATATCAGTACTCTAGCTATTTTCAAAATACAAATATTTTTTCTAAGAACAATGTAAATGTTGACCAAATCAACAATGATAACCATTATTTGAGATCAGCCATAAACTATGGATTTTACGAAAGAACCTATCCATTTAAAATCAGAAAAAACAAAGAAATTGAATTAGAAATTGATTTATTTAATATCCAAAAAAATTACCAAATACTAGATTACGGTCCGGGACTGATGTGCCTGGCACCCATTTTATGCAGCATTTATGATAGCATTACGGTTTATCAGTCCTTAACTGCAAAAGATCTTGAAAATGTTTATAGTAAATATTTTATTACCAAATTTAATAGCTTTAGGAATGGCTCTCATATTGAGTTTAATAAAATTTCACATTATACCGTACCAGTATTTAATGATTTATATGATTTGGTAATTTTTAATTATCCCTTTCAAGAGAATAATAATTTAGAGACTGTGTTTAAAGCAACCAGAAAAGCTTTAAAACCTAATGGCTATATGTTTATCATGAAAATGCATGATTGCAATAAATTTACAAATCCAAAAATGCATACGATTTCAACTAAGCAATTACTAAAAGCACTAAATAAATCAGGTTTTATAATAGAAAAGCGACTGGACTTAAATTGCAAGTACGTATATAAATGTAAAATCTCCGACGAAATAAAAAATTAATTACGAGCTTGTATTTTTAAATAGAATTCGAGCTTGAATCAAAGTCCAATTATCCTGGTATTTTAATATCAAATCATTGAACCTTTATATGAATCTCTAAAAACCCTTTAAGTATTAAATATTTGTTAATGTACGAAAGACTTCGTATATATCAAAGTATTTATTAACTTTAGGCCTGTTAATACTCAAAATATCTTCTGATGAACCCTTTATTTAAATCTCTAATTTATTGCTTTCTGGGCTTGTTTAGCTTTGCCAGTTTCTCTCAAACTGCTGTAATTACCGGCATCTTGAAAGATGAGCAGGGCGCTGCATTGATCTATGCCAACATCGGCTTGTTTCATTCGGCAGACAGCAGCCTGGCTAAAGCTTCAAATAGCAATGAAGCGGGTCATTTTGAATTTAAGGACCTCGCAAATGGTTCGTATTATTTAAAATCGACTTATGTGGGCATGGAAGATTTTCAACACGGTGGCATCAGCCTTCAAAACAATGCTTCCTTGGATTTGGGAGTCCTGAAAATGACTACCGCGTCCATCAATCTAAAAGAAACCACCGTGAGCGCCAAACGGAGCATTCTGGAAGTTAAACCGGATCGATTGGTGTTTAATGTGGAAGGCACCATCAATAGCATCGGATCAGACGCATTAAGTCTTTTGCGAAAGGCCCCCAGCGTGACGGTTGATAATAATGACAACATCAGTTTATTGGGTCGTTCGGGTGTGTTGGTTTATCTGGATGGTAAACGAGTCCCAATGAGTGGCCAGGATTTGAGCAATTATTTGCAAAACTTACCAGCCGAACAAATAGATCGCATTGACATCATCACCAATCCTGGAGCAAAATATGAAGCGCAGGGCAATGCTGGCATCATAGACATTCGGTTAAAAAAAGACAGCAATCTGGGGACCAATGGCACCGTAAATGCTTCATACATTCAAGGAAAATATCCAAAATACAGTGCTTCTGGTACTGGCAATTACAGAAATAAAAACTTGAATCTTTTTGGTACACTGGGAGCCGGTCAATGGGTCGGATTCAACATTATGAAATTCCAAAGTTTTCAAAATGGATTGTATCTCGAAGAATACAATGAATCCCGTCCGAATCGTAAAAATTATAACTACCGTTTGGGCACGGATTATTTTTTGACTAAAAATCAAACCATCGGGGTCTTAATCAACGGTTTTTACAATGATGGCAAAAACTGGGGCACCAATGAAGTCACCATTGGCTCTGAAAATACACCCGAATTGGTCGACAGCATATTAATTGCAAAAACGGTTTCAAAAAATCCCCGAAACAATCAAAGCTTCAATTTAAATTACCGTTTTGATGACAAGAAAAACAAGAGTTTGAATTTCGATTTGGATTATGCATTTTACAATAATACCAACAAACGGGATCAGGTAAATACGTATTCCAGTGGAGAAGATCGCGATAAATTATCCGAACATTTCAATTACTTCAATACGCCTTCTGAAATTGATATCCTCACATTAAAACTGGATTATGAACACGCTGCATTTAAAGGCAAATTGGGTTATGGCGCTAAATTAAGCCGGGTCGTAACAGACAATACCTATCAGGTGTATGATGGTAAAAAGGATATCGGTACCATCAATCCATATCGTTCTAATCGTTTTAATTACGATGAAAATGTTTATGCAGCTTACGTCAGTTACAACCGCTTGTTGGGCAAACAATGGTCTATGAATATGGGATTGCGTGCAGAACAAACAGAAGCTACCGGAGATTTAATCGCCCTGCTTCCCGAATTGCAAGAACCTCCTGTGATTCTAAATTACTTAAGCTGGTTTCCAAGTGCCGGATTAAATTATAAAATGTCTCCTCAAAATAGTCTGGGTTTAAATTACAGCCGACGGATCAATCGTCCGGATTACAATGTATTGAATCCATTTAACAATCAATTGAGTCAGTTGTCTTATGAAAAAGGAAATCCGTACTTATCTCCTGAAATTGTAAATAATCTGGAATTAAATTATACACTGGCCTATCGCTTTAATTTTAAATTGGGATACTCCTTAACAACCGATCAAATCACACGATTGATTGGACCGGATGATGTGGACCCCCGCGCGAGTTTTATTAATTGGGATAATTTAGCAACTCAAAAAATTTGGAGCTTTAATGCAAGCTTACCTTTTCAAATAACAAAAATATGGGAAGCCTATTTCAATTTGAGTGGATCGCATTTGGACAACCAGGCAGATTATGGAAATGGTGCAGTGGTCGATTTGCAAGCATATACCTATTCCATTTTTCAACAACATAGCTTCAGCCTACCCTATGGTTTAAAAGCAGAAGTTTCTGGATATTATTCAGGTCCCGGCATCTGGGGAGGAGTATTTGTATATGAAAGCAGTTGGAATTTAGATGCAGGTATTCAGAAAAAATTCATCCAGGATAAACTCAATCTTAAATTATCATTCAGCGATATATTCTATGAATCTGGATGGGAAGGCGTCTCCGTTTTCGATGGACTCGAATCCTTTGGAAATGGTCGCTGGGACAGTCGCCGCATCAATGTAAATATGAGTTATCGCTTTGGAAATGATAAAGTAAAAAGTCGCAAACGGACTGTTGGCTCAGAGGATGAGGCGGGAAGAGTTGGAGGAGAATAGAATCAATTACGAATTACGGATTACGAATTACGAATTGGGAATTGCGAATTACGGATTACGAATTACGGATTACGAATTGGGAATTGCGAATTACGGATTACGAATTACGGATTACGAATTACGGATTACGGATTACGAATTACGGATTACGAATTACGGATTACGAATTACGGATTACGGATTACGAATTGGGAATTGCGAAATTAATTTTTGAATTATTTTACAACAAATTTATTGCTTGCTAACAGGACTCCGTGTTGGTTTTGAATTTGCAAACTGTAGATGCCGGAAGGAAATGTTGTTAGCATTTGATTCATATTTATTTTATTGTTGCCGTTTGAAGCTTCTCTTGTAATAGTGGATAATTTGTTTCCAAAACTGTTATAGATTATAATTTTTATTTGTTGATTTTCTGAACTGTTAAATTGAATTGTGCTATTGGCTGTTATCGGATTTGGGTAGATGTATAAGGAGTTTTTACTGCTTACTTCATTGGTATTTGTTGTGATGGTATCTGGTTTGATGTAACTGTAATAAACATCTTGTTCGCCGTTGAAGGTGGCGGCCCATGCGAGGTGTGCTCCATCATTATCCGAAATCATGTGCAAGTAATCCCCTATTTTATTTTGGTTTGGATATCCGATCTGAGGATCAAATGAATCGGATAGTTTTTGATCGGGAGTCCAATGCTGTCCGGCATCGTTTGAATAAGAATAATACAAGCTAGACAAATACGTGCCGGGATGATCTCGTGTATCAAGCCAAATGACATCAATGCGTCCATTGGGAGCGACACTCATTGTGCCAAACCATTGATAATTTAAATTCGTTTGGTCTTTATTGATTGCAATGGGTGCGGACCAGGTTTCACCACGGTCTTCACTTTTGCTAAACATGATATCGGCATAGTCACCAATGTCTTGCCTGAAAACGGTGCTCAGAAGATATAAATTACCGCGGCTGCTTTTCAACGAATGGTCACTGGCTATCCAAACTTGTCCTAATAAGCCTCCAGGATTTGGTTCGTAATAGCTAGGCAAATAACCCAATAAATCAACCACATTGCTTAAATCCCATTCCACATCAAGTCCCGGAACTTTGGCATTCACAGAACGATTGATATAAAATTGGCCAAATCGCGAACCTGCTGCGTAAAGTGATCCATCCGGTGCTACGGTCACTGTTCCTCTGGTTAAATACGTTGGTATTACGCTGCAATTTTCAAAACTATTTGCTTTATCTGTAGATCGTGTAAAATTATAATCTGTACAACTCGAGTAATCGTGATTCCAATAAACATAAAGATTCCCATCTGAAGTCTGATTTGTATTGTCTACAGTCATCCATTGTTTATCTCCTCCGTAAGCATAAGTTCTATTGACCCATTTATCCAGGTTATTTGTTTTGTAAACATCACAGGTAAAATTTCCTGCCAATGCATTGTAATAAAAATTTCCACGATTGTCGGCACATAAAACGGGATCGGATCTAAATACACCTGCATCCAGCGGCATCAACTTTTTCCAAGTCATTCCATTGTCTTCACTCACTCCGATTCCTGCCTGGCGGAAATTACTCAATACATTGTCAAACTGCCTCCAACCCATGGCCATTCTGTTGGGATTCTTTGGATCGATTGCTATGCTGGGCTCATTGGCTGCATCGCTTAGGATGTTTCTTCCATTGGCATCGACGTTTACTTGTCGAGTTGTAATTTGAGGAGACGCGTAATAATAAGCCGGGCTGGTTTTTTTTTCGCTTTCCAACATGGGCATATAGGCATCTTGCTTGGTCTCATGATATTCCTGTTCCGGTTTATCCTGTGCAAATAAACCGATGCTTACAAAAATGCAGATTGTGATTGCGAATGACTTTATACGTGTGTTTTTCAATGTGCTTGTGTTGAATGGATTGAAAACTTGGAACCAAATGTATGTAAAAAATTAAAAATTAAGAATTAAGAATTGTATGAGCAATTTTACTTAAATAAATACGAATTGATTCACGAATACAATTCATCTCGCTGATACTTAAGCTTTCCGCTACGCTCCCATAATTCTTAATTCTTAATTTTTAATTCTTAATTCTTAATAAGTTCTGGTTTTCGCTTCATTCCACAACACATCCATTTCTTCTAAACTCATTTCTTCTAATGGTTTGCCGGCATGTTGTTCGATATATTGAAATCGGTTTTTAAATTTTTGGTTTACTTTTTCCAATGCCGTTTCAGGATCCAATTTTAAAAATCTAGCGTAATTGATCAGGGCAAAAAATACATCGCCTAATTCCAATTCGATTTCTTCAATAGCTGCTTGTGAATCCACTGCAACTTTTAATTCGCCCATTTCTTCTTCAACTTTATCCCAAACCTGGTCAATGTGTTTCCATTCAAAACCGACCTGGCGGGTTTTGTCTTGCATGCGCAATGCTTTTACCATAGCCGGCAAGGAGTTTGGTACGCCTTCCAGTAAACTCTTTTTTCCTTCTTGTCGTTTTAATTTTTCCCAATTCTGTTTTACCTCTTCTTCATTTTCAACTTTTACATCTCCGTAAATATGTGGGTGGCGGTGAATGAGTTTTTCGGAAATGGTTTCAATTACTTCTTGTAAGGTGAAGGCTTGTTTTTCGGTTCCAATTTTTGAATAAAACAAAATATGCAAGAGCAGGTCTCCCAATTCTTCTTTGATGCCTTTGTAATCTTCCTGAATAATTGCATCTGCTAGTTCGTAGGTTTCTTCAATGGTGAGCGAACGGAGGGTATGAATGGTTTGTTTTTTATCCCAGGGACATTGTTCCCGAAGGTCGTCCATGATGTTCACCAATTTTAGAAATGCGTTTGCGAGTTCGGACATGCTTGGATTTAGTTCACAAAATAAGACAATTTATGAGGTGGAAGGCTAAAGGCTAAAGGCTAGAGGCTAGAGGCTAGAGGTTGGAGAATGCTGCAATCTTGAAATGGTTCAATGCTGCAATTGGGCTAGAGGAAATCGATTCAGACTAAAGGCTAAAGGCTAGAGGTTGGAGGGGAGGAAGGCCAGAGGATAGAGGTTGGATAGGAGGAAGGCTAAAGGCTAAAGGCTGAAGGCTAGAGCTTGGCGGTTGGATTAATGATTTCCATCCTCCTCTAGCCTTTTCCCGGTAGCATACAAACAATAATATATTATCGCCCCAGAGGGGCGAAATCTTTATAACGCTACAAATCAAATAATTTAGCGCCGTAGGTGCGATACTTAATTATGCTATTAAAGCAAAGTAATTAGTGAACATCGATTCAGTCTACAGACTAAAGGCTAGAGGTTGGAGAATGCTGCAATCTTGAAATGGTCCAATGCTGCAATTGGGCCATTAATTTGAACTAAAAAAATCCAATAAATTTTAATTGTAAAGGAGACATGCATATGTTGAACCTATGTAGGAATGATACATGCTTAATAGAAAAATCTTATTTAAATTAAATCATGTCACTCCATATAGGCTAAGCCTATATGATGTTCACGTTTTATTTTGGCTTAACTTGGTTTCATCTTCGATTGAACTAAAGGTCTAGCTGATTTGACTCCTGACTACTAATTGCTAACTACTGATTTGGGCTAGAGGCTAGAGGCTAGAGGCTAGAGGCGGGAGGCTAGAGGCTTATTTACTTCCTAGCTTATTAGCTTATTAGCTTAACAGCTTTTTTGACTCCTTCACGGAAATAAATGCCCCATTTTTTCGCGTTTGGTATCCAGATAGGCTTTATTGAACTCATTGGGCAAGGCCAATAATGGAATACGATCTTTCACGTGGATGCCTACTTTTTCAAGGGCATTGACTTTTGCCGGATTGTTGGTGAGCAATCGGATTTTTGTAAGATTAAAACTGCGAAGAATTTCTATGGCTTCATCATAATTCCGTAGGTCGGGACCAAAACCCAGGGCTTCATTGGCTTCGACGGTGTCCATTCCCAAATCTTGTTTTTGGTAGGCTTCGATTTTATGATGGAGGCCGATCCCGCGGCCTTCTTGTCTAAGGTAAATGATCAATCCGCCTTCATCCGCAATCAGTTGCATGGATTTATGGAGTTGATAGCCACAATCACAACGAAGGGAACCAAATACATCGCCAGTTAAACATTCAGAGTGAATTCGAATTAAGGGTGTTTGAAATTTTTCAGGATCGCCGGAAATTAATACGAGCGCCGGCGCATATGGATTTTCCTTATTTGGAAAACTACGGATATCAAAAGGTCCGCCGATAGTCGGCAAAAAAGCTTCTGTTGATTGACTCATCAATACATTCATTGTTAAACCTCAGACTCAAAACAACGGTCCTTGGGTGAATGTTGAGAAGAGTTTTGGTTATAAGGCAAGAATTAAATCCTCCTAAAGCCGGATCCTTTTCGTTGCCAAAGCATTATCGCCGTACTCATAATTAATACGGCTGTAGTGATACAGACAATAAACATTTAAAAATCCTTTGGTTTGACGTAAGCTTGATTCGAGGCACAATATCTGAAAATAGATCTTGCAAAATCAAGTTTCTGAACCAGATTCTTATATATTTTTTGTCAATATGTGTTATAAATTGGCTTGCACCGAATCAAAGGCAATCCTATCGGGGGATTCTCCCCTTTTATTAAAGCTTTATAAATTTGCTTTTATTTAATTTGCCATTTCTTCTAATTCGATTTCATGGCTGTATTTCCTGAAATCCACGGCTGTCACTGATGAAACTCCCTGGTCTTCCATATAAACTCCATACAATACATCGACATCGGCCATGGTCAATTTATTATGGGTAATTATGATGAATTGGGATTCTTTCGAAAACTTCCGAATGATGTGGTTGAATTTCTCAATGTTGATGTCATCCAATGGCGCATCCACCTCATCAAAAATACAGAATGGGGCCGGTTTAAGAAGATACAATGAAAACAAGAGCGCAATGGCTGTAAGCGTTTTCTCTCCCCCACTCAACTGGGAAATTGATTTAGGTCGTTTTCCTTTCGGCTTGGCGATGATGTCGATGTCGCATTCGAGCGGATCGTTTTCATCTACTAACACCAGATCGCAGTCGTCGTCATCGGTAAACAGACTTCTAAATACCACCTGAAAATGCACACGCACCTGGTTAAAGGCTTGCATAAATCCTTGAGTAGCCGTCTCTTCAATTTCTTTGATGGTTTCCAACAAACTATCCTGCGCTTTTAAAATATCATCGCGCTGCTCCGTGATCTTATCCAACCTGGCTTTCATTTCTTCATAAGCCTCCAATGCCAGCGGATTTACTTCTCCGTAATTATCGATCCTGGTTTTGTAATACTGTGATTTTGAAATCAGTGCTTCTAAATCCAAGCCTTCGTCTTCTTCACTTGCAACAAACTCATCCAGTTTTGCCATAAATTCCAACTCGGCTTTTTCGTAAGCAGATTGAATCCGGAATTTGAATTCTGCTTTTTGATCTTTGATCCCGTTAATAGCAGATTGCAACTCGTGAATGGAACGCTGGTGCTGTTTGGCTTTCGCCTCATCTTCTGAAATCCGGTTGCGGGCTTCGTAGTAATCGCGCTCCAGTGTCGTCAAATTAGAATCCATATTTTTTCTGAATTCCAGAACTTCAAGCAACTCGCTTTCGTATTGTGCCAGTGAAGATTCCAGTTCGCTAAGCGATTCAATCAACTCGGTTTGTTTTAATTCGTCGTTGATGGTTTGCGTCTGTAGTTCTTCACTTTGTTTGTTTTTATAATCCAGGTCTTTGTTGATATTCTCAAATCGATTTTGCCATTTAAGCAATTCCAATTTAGCCTGGTTGTAAATTCCTGTAATTTCTGAAAGTTCGATGGAGACCCGATTGTACACTTCATCCGAACTGTGCAGCGATTGAACCAGTTGTTGTTGTTTGTTTTTTAATTCTACAATGCGAGCTTCTTTGTTGTGCAATTCCTGAGAAATGTTTGCCGCTTGTTCCTTATTGGCTGCAATTCTGCGCTCTAAATCAGCTTTCAAATCCAGATAATGACTGAGGTGTGTTTGGATCTGGGCAAGCTGTTGCAATTCTTCAGATTCTTTCTTGCGCAGTTGCTCAAGTTCTTTCTGGCGATTGTTTAATTCAAAGGTTCGAATTTTATTTTTTAATTCCGCAAGTTCTTTTTCATTTAGAATGGCCTGTGATTCCAGTTCTTTGATTTCGGCCTCCAGTTTTTCTAAATTTTTCTTGCGCCCCAATTTCTTTCCTTCAAACAAACCTACCGAACCACCGGTAATGATTTTATTGGCTTTCAGAATCGAACCGCTTACAGATATGACTGAGACATCATCCGGAAAATGAATGACGTCTTCCAGGTGGTTGTCATTCTCCAAAATATAAACATCCTTTAATAAATCATGAACCAACGGTTTGTACATGTCGGTCACTTCCATTATAGATAGCGCCGGAATGCAACCCGGAATGCTGCGTTCAGATGTTTTGCTGTCTCTGAATTTATCGAGAATAAAAAAGTTGGCTTTGCCTTTTGAATTATTAAACAACAAGCGGATGGCTTTCACTGCATCATCTTCCGTATTGGCTACATAATAATTTAAGTAGTTTTCGAGATACAACTCGATGGCTGAACGGTATTTTTCCGGTGTGTAAATGATGTCAGACAATACCGGTACATCCTTGCGCCAATTTTGATTTAAGAACTTAATGGATTCCGGAAAGCCTTCCATTTTCTCTACCATGCTCTTTAGCAAATCAAATTCATTTTGCTTGGCATCGCGTTGGCGGTGAATGGTAGAAACTTTTTGTGTACACGCTTCCAATTCTATCTGAACTTGTTCTAATCCCAACAAACGATTTTCTTCGGCAACTTTGACCTGATCTATTTCTGAAAGAACGTCTTTCAATTTTACAGAGAGTTCTTTGTGTTGATTTTCTTTATTCTGGTGTTCGTTAAACTTCGAATCTATTTCCTCTTCGCAACGCTTAGAATCTGCATGCAAGTTTTCGATCCGGTTGTGTTGAATGGCTAATTCTTTTTCAAGTTCGTAGATAGCCGTTTCATTTTCCTGCTTGTCCAGTTGAAACTGATCCACTCCGGATTTCAATAAATTAAATTCAGCTTGTTTGCTGTTAAAAATTTCTTCATGATTAACTACTGCCTGATCGGCTTCCAGCAAACCCAATTCCACTTGAGATTGTTCGCTTTGAATTGCAGCGACATCCAATTTCAATTGATCTAAACGGCCAACAGCCTGACTTAGATTTTGACGGATGGTTTCCAGCTGGGTCGATTGAAATTGTTTTTTCTGTTGGCTAATCTGAATATTGCTTTCCAAGTGACGAATGGTATCCAGGACCTCGTTCACTTTCTTTTGAAACTCGGACAAGTTTTTTTCCTGATCCAGTTGTGCTTTTTTCTGTGCTTCAATGCTTGCTTCGATGGCATTGAGACTCACCTCTTCGTCCTGCAATTTTAAAATTTCTTCCTGGATGGAGGTTTCAAGAACTTCCAGTTTTTCTTTCAAGGTTTTTACCGAAAGAAACTGTGCGAGCAATCCGGCCGATTTGTATTTTTCTTTGAGTTCGTTGAATTTACGCGTTCGTTTAGCTTGTTTTTCAAGTTCGACCAGGTTGGTATTGATCTCAAAAAGTAAGTCTTCAATCCGTGCCAGATCCTCTTTGGTAGATTTCAGTTTGTTGAGGGTTTCGCGTTTGCGCGCTTTGTATTTTGAAATACCTGCAGCTTGTTCAAACATTTTACGACGGGCGCTTTCTTTATTGGAAAGCAGATCTTCCACCATGTTTAATGCGATGATGGCATAGGAGTCTGAACCAATTCCCGTATCCAAAAACAGACCGGTAATGTCTTTTAGACGGCAGGTCACTCCGTTAAGTCGATATTCGCTATCGCCACTGCGGTAGAGCAAACGAGCGATTTCGATGTTTTGATACTCTGTAGGAAGGAGGTTACGCGTATTCTCAAAATTCAGCGAAACCGAAGCCAAAGGTGCTTCTTTCCGCTTTTTGGTTCCATTAAAAATAACATCCGACATCTGCTCCAGACGCAGTTCACGGCCTTTCTGTTCGCCCAATACCCAACGGATGGCATCCACGATATTGGATTTGCCTGAACCATTGGGACCTACGATCCCCGTAACGGATTCATTGAAGTGAATGACCGTCTCATCAGCAAAACTTTTAAACCCTTTTATGGTGAGGTTTTTCAATCTCATGCCGCAAAAATATAGATTAATTTAATATAAATAATTTCTATATGTGAGGCGGGTGTCATTGCAATTGCCTGAATTTCAGTTACATATAATTATTTGTACTATTTTGGACAGCCACTATCAAGGGGTTATGAATATGTAAAAAAAATGTGATAAATTTTGGGGGGGGAAGAGGCGGGAGGCTAGAGGCTAGAGGCTAGAGGCGGGAGGCGGGAGGCTAGAGGCGGGAGGCTAGAGGCTAGAGGCTAGAGGCTGTAGGCTAGAGGCTTGAGGCTAGAGGCTAAAGGCTAGAGACTAGAGGCTAAAGGCTAGAGGCTAAAGGCTAGAGGCTAGAGGCTAGAGGCTAGAGGCTAAAGGCTAGAGGCTAGAGGCTAGAGGCGGGAGGCTAAAGGCTAGAGGCTAGAGGCGGGAGGCTAAAGGCTAGAGGCGGGAGGCTAGAGGCTAGAGGTGGGAGGCGGGAGGATTGGATTTTTTTCAAAATTTATAGTTTTTTATTAAGTTTGATCGCTTTTTAATAACCCTAAAAAAATTAACTATGAGAGAACCTAACCGTTTGTTAGCATTTAGAATTGCTGATGAATTAGTATTGGATGTTTACCACTTTACTCAAACTTTTCCGAAGGATGAAATTTATGGTTTGACTTCACAAATAAGAAGGGCAATTATTTCAGTTCCTTCAAATATTGTTGAGGGATGCTCGAGAATTAGTCAAAAAGAATATTGTCG
Organism: Saprospiraceae bacterium; assembly: GCA_016712145.1. NCBI lineage: Bacteria > Pseudomonadati > Bacteroidota > Saprospiria > Saprospirales > Saprospiraceae > Saprospiraceae bacterium. The sequence goes on along the minus strand of JADJRO010000001.1, from coordinate 264,731 downwards.
TTTTTTAGAAATTGCTTACGGTTCTTTAAGAGAATCACATTATCAATGCAATTTAGCTGTAAGGCTTGAATATAAATCTGAAACGGAATTCAATATCTTAGATAGTAAATTCATTGAAGCAGAGAAAATTTTAGGTTCTTTGGTTGTGAAAATGAAAATTTAATAAAAGCTGTAAAGCTAATAAGCTGTAAAGCTTAAGTATGCCCCTTAAAACAATCAACCTCTAGCCTCTAGCCTCTAGCCTCTGGCCTACAGCCTCTAGCCTTCTCCCCTCCCCTCAAATTTTCAAAAAATTCCAATGCCCCGAGGTAATAACCCTATAAGATAAAAATCCCTGGATCAGCCAGTAGGCTATTTCGGCAGACCAAGCCAGTGCGAGTCCGTTGACGGGATCTTTGACTGCAAAAAAGGCGATGGTCAGATAGGTTGCGCAGGCGATTGCCTGGATGGTGAGCCCTTTGAGGGTCTCTCCGGTCCCGCTGACGCCGTTGCAGTACATGGTGGTGATGCTGTAAACCAATAGGATGCACAATAAGATTCGAAAATAAGGTACTGCATCCTGTATTAAAGAAATATCGTGATGGCCCAATAACGGCGCCATGAAGGTCAAAGGAAATAAGAGAAACGGAATGGAAATAGCCGCAGTAGTTGCAAAGGCCACCATGGAAGAATGGAATACCAATTTGAGAACCCTTTGATGTCGTTTTTTGCCAATGGTATTGCTAACCAGCGTATTGATTCCGGTGGAATAACCCCAGCAAGGAATGGCCAATACCAGGTAGGCAATTCGCAATAAATTGGAAATAGCCAATTGCCGCTCCCCTAGTTTTTCAATGAAGGAGAAAAACAAAAACCACGAACCAATAGCCAATAAAGATTGAAGCAATATGGTAAAGCTGATGGAGTTGATGGTTTTGATCCAGGAAAATTCGAAATGCGGGATTTTCCAGAGTTGGAATTTGTGGAGTTCCTTATCAAAAATCATGTAAGTCAGAAAAACCACAAAAGCTACGATCTCAGAGATCGCGCTCGCTAATCCAGCCCCGGCGATGCCCATTTCCGGAAAACCATGTTTGCCAAATACCAACAAATAACCCAGGACGATATTGAGACTGCACAATATTACCGTATCGATCAAGATAAATTTAGGCCGTTTGATGCCAATGTACAGTGAAACGAGTGCCAATCCGACGTATGCAAAAATGAGTCCGATAATGCGTTGATCCAGGAATAAGATAGATTTATTGAGTATGACTTCAGATTGCACAAACACCGAAAGTATGGGTCTTGCAGCAAAGTACAGCAAACTAAAAACGATGACCCCAAGGAGAAGTTCGTAAATGAGGATGGCATAAAAGTACTTGCGGACAAAGTCGTAATTCTTCTCCCCAAACTTACGTGCTATTAATATCTGCCCCCCTTTACTAAAACCAAAAGCAATAGCAGCCACGACCAAATAAAAAACGGAAACAAATCCTGCAGCGGCAAAATCGTGTACATCGTAATAATAGAGAAAAAGGCTATCGGTCAATGCGATGATATTTTGGGCAGCGCTTCCGATCATCATCGGTAAGGAAAGCCGGAATACATGCTTTACATTAAACCAAAACTCGTGCACGAATTGAATATTTGCGGCAAGATAGGGAAAAAGAGGAGAGGAAATGCTACAATGGTTTAATGCTGCAATGGTACAATCCTGCAATGCTACAATGGGACAATCCTGCAATGCTACAATCTTGCAATGCTACAATGGTACAATCCTGCAATCCTGCAATGCTACAATCTTGCAATGCTACAATGGGACAATCCTGCAATCCTGCAATGCTACAATCTTACAATGCTACAATGGGACAATCCTGCAATCCTGCAATGCTACAATCTTGCAATGCTACAATGGGACAATCCTGCAATCCTGCAATGCTACAATCTTGCAATGCTACAATGGGACAATCCTGCAATCCTGCAATGCTACAATCTTGCAATGCTACAATCGGACAATGGTGCAGATCATAGAATTAATTAATGGAGACATTTCAATTCCTCCCAAACTCGGGGTTAAAACCCTGAGTTTGGGAGGAATGCAAAATTTTCCATTCTTGAAATAATTTTATTGATAATAAAACATTTTGATTGCAAGATTGGAACATTGTAGCATTGTAGCATTAAATTTCCTCACCATGCGATTATTTTATAAGACTGGTGGTTTATGCCAGCCAATATCCAAAATGCCAACCTGGAAGTTTTAATGAAGAAATTCAATAACATTGGCTGCTGGTAGTTTGGTTTAGGAGGTGTCATAAAAATAGATAAAGAATAGATGGAGAATAGATAAAGAATAGATAAAGAAGGGATAAAGAAGGGATATAGAAGGGATATAGAAGGGATATAGTTACTGAGACGTTACTACCAGGTTACTTGTAAGTTGATAGAAGCATTCCTTCCTTTGTCAGAATCAGGATTTTAGGGTTGAGGAGATTTTTATAAATATTTTGGGATTATGGAGATTTGATATGTCAATAAAAATTTTACCGAAGGAGTCCCTGCAGAGGTATGAATGAAGTTTAAATGACACATAATTTATCTGTTCTTGATTGCTTGTAGGTGGTATTTTGCCTCCTATAGCCCCAGAGGGGCGACATCTATACAACACCCCATGTCAAAAAATTTAGCGCCGTAGGTGCGGAACTAAAATATGCTGTTAAAACATGGTATTTTGTGAACACCGAATAGATACTCCGTAGATACTCCCTAGATACCCCTTAGATACTTGCTTGAAATAGTATCAATTTTCGACAAGTACACGGGAATCGACGCGTATCAAGCAATGTTTAAGCAATTAAGGGGAGAAAAAGTCTGTGATTTTACAAGAAATCCTGGCTTAACATCTTCTTCATTGTGGACCTCCTGCCTTCAGCCTCTAGCCTCTAGCCCAAATCAGTAGTCAGCAATTAGTAGTTAATAGTCAAAATTTCTGTTAAGCTATTAAGATTTAGCCACCTCTGGCCTCTAGCCTAAACCCCTCTAGCCTTTAGCCTTCCTCCCTAGCCTCTAGCCCAAATCAGTAGTCAGCAATTAGTAGTCAGGAGTCAAAAACCTCTGGCCTCTAGCCTCTGGCCTCTAGCCTAATCCCCCATCCAACAAATTTTTTCCAAAATATTAAATTGAAATTCTAAAAATTACTAACTTGCCTATTCAACCAACCGACTATGCCCACCTGGAGCGTTTTATACATCCAAAGCAGGTATGAATTTAAAGTCGAGCAGCAATTACAGAAGCTCGGCATCCGGCATTTTTTGCCTAAGATTCAGGTGCGTAAGAATTGGTCGGACCGGGTTAAAAAAATGTTGGTTCCAGCCTTTCCGAGTTATTTGTTTGTTTGCATAGAGCCCAAAGACCGCAATGCCGTGTTTCAAGTAAAAGGGGTATTGCATTATGTGCGGCATGACCAAAAAGATGCCCAGTTAAAAGAAGAAGACATCAACTTACTTCGAGCCAGTGAATCCCAACTCATCCCATCGTCTTTTCAACCTCTACAAAAACTTAAAGGACAATTAATAAAAATCCGCTCCGGAATTCTTGCCGGCCGCAGCGGTTTGTTAGTAGATTTTTTAGGCAAGAAAACGGTGCAGCTAAAATTAGAACAAATCTCTCTGGGCTTTCTTATAGAAATGCCTCTGGAGGATTTGCAGATTGCCTGAGTTGCAGAAATTACCTAAAATATAATTCAACCATTTCTATTGATTTTGTGGGTGGTTGCGGCGAAGCCGTATTTATTTGGAATGAATTTAGGTTATTCTTAAATACATATAAAAAATATTAAGCTTCGCTTAGCCAGGCAACTGGTTGTGGCTAAACGAAGGTTTTATAGACCAGCAATCCTTGATGGCTGCAATAACAGAACTAATAGGTTTTTATGCTGGATTTACACCTATTCAAGCTGCCATGCATGGGTTTGTGATGGGTATATGCGTACTTGGAATGCTTGTTACAATGGTCAGGTTTGGTATCACATGAACTGGGGATGGGATGGATTTTATGATGGATGGTATAACTTCAACCAATGGAATCCTGGCTCAAGAAATTATCAATATTGTCAGGGATTACTTCACAATATTAATCCTTGAATATGAAAATCTATAATTTATTTTTATTTATCTTACCCTTTATTTCGGGTTGCGATAATAATGACTGTAAGTTTGGACCTTACCAAATTCCTTATGCATTAAATTTTATAATCTTAAAGAATGGAATAACGATAGATACTATGGAGCTAAATTCTTTAAAAATAAGTTACTTTGATAATAATCAAAAGAAATATTTAAAAGAATTTAGGCGCGGAAAGAATAACGGCGATTATAAAGCATATGATATAGGGGTTATTGAAGTTGTTGACATGGGTATTATTAGTGGAGACTCTAAAATAAAAACCTTTTATGTTGAGTACTCAAATTATAAACCTGATACAATTTTTGCAGATTACAATAGTCTAAATCAAGAGCAAGCTTGTAATCACAAATGTTTTTGTTACTACCCATTAGAGCTGTTATTATTCAATGACCAGATTCCTAAGATAGATACAAATATAAAAGTTGAAAGTGTATATCTATTTGAGAAAAATTGATACCGATGATAACACTGTGCTGAACGACAATGTAGGGTGAAAGACATAACATGACGTTAATTCACCCTGCACTGCGTCAGCACTAAACCGTTATGAGTAATGCTACTAGACCGACCAACAAAAAAATTACGACATGAGTGAAGCACAGTATTTTAAAGAATTTTGCGACAACCTAATTATTGTGCCAGACAAACGTTCGACCATTTCAACAAGGTATAAAGCAATTACAAATAGACTAAATACTGACTTTTGGAACGACCCAAGTGAAACATTATTTAGCAGATATGTTGGTTCGTATGGTAGAAATACATCAATAAAGAATGAAAGCGATATTGATATGATTTTTGTATTACCTGCACACATGAAATCCACATATGACAACTACTCATACAATGGTCAATCAGCGTTACTACAAGCTGTAAGTAAATCAATTCAAAAAACATATAGTACTTCTACAGTTGGTGCTAACGGACAAGTTGTATCTGTAATTTTTACAGATGGTGTAAACTTTGAAGTTGTTCCAGCCTTTGAAAATTCCGACAAATCATATACTTTTCCCGATGCAAATGGTGGGGGTTCATGGAGAAAAACAGACCCACATCCAGAAATAAATAAAATAAGCGAAGAAGACCCGAAACTAAATTACAACTTGAAAAGACTGTGTAAAATGACAAGAGCGTGGAAAGGATTTTGTTCTGTGCCAATGGGAGGACTTCTTATAGACACTTTAGCTTATAATTTCTTGAAAAATTGGCCTCATAGAAATGAAAGCTATTTATATTATGACCTAATGGTAAGAGACTTTTTTGAATATCTTAAAAATCAAAATGAGACGCAGGCATATTGGTATGCATTAGGAAGCAATCAACTAATTTACAGGAAAGGTAATTTTGAATATAAAGCTAAATTAGCATATAATAAAGCGATTGAAGCAATACAACTTCAAAAGGACAATAAAGAATGGAGTTCAAAACAAAAATGGAGAGAAATATATGGATACGAATTCCCATCATAATGGATTTGAGCTATTGGAAGCTCAACTAAGAGAAAACTATGGAAAAATAGTTTACTCACATAAAACACAAGAGAAGTGTGCAGACATATTAAACGATAGAAATAATTGTATAAAAAACCTGCAAATATTACTTTCGGGACTTATAACAACTGGACTATTAGTTCGTGTTTTTAAAGGTGAAGAGTGGGCTTTAATAGTTAGTACAATTTTATCAGCAATTCAGTTTGCAATGACAAGTTATCTAAAAGAATATAACTTGGGCGAGACAATTCAAAAACACTCAACAGCAGCATTAGAATTGTTAGAAATAAGAGAAAAGTATTTGTCTTTGTTAACAGACCTTAAAGCAAGGTTGGTTAGCCTTGACGACATAATTAAAAAAAGAGATGAATTACAAGACGAACTATCAAAAACATATAAAGGCTCACCAAGGACATTTAGCAAAGCGTATATGACAGCACAAAAGGCATTGCAAATCAACGAAGAATTGACATTTAGTGACGAAGAAATTGATAACTTTTTACCAACGCCATTACGAAAGAAATAAGCACTACACATAACAGCACATTTGCAATAGGCGGGGTTTCGTGCTCCGCAGACAGTTTAGTGGTAGCCGAAAGTTTTGTGCTCCGCATAAAGTTCAGTGGTAAAAATCCCGCCCATCGCAAATCTGCAAAACGTTACTTGCAATTAATTATTAAATAGTTCATATGGGTGTAATTCAACCAAGCTCTCAAGGGAAGTCATATTCAATGTGGAAAATATTATTGAATTTTAGTCTAGTTTCAATGGGAAAAGAATTAGATGAAGATACAGACCCTGGATTTAGGGCAGCAATCATAATTTCATGTTGGATATCGATTGAATCAATACTTAGAGAATGTCTTTTTGAATTGATACAGACCTCGTATAATGAAATACCAATTCCTCCTGAGTTTAAATATAAAAAAAGTATAATTAGGACATTTAGGAATTTCTTCAAAAATAAGAATGCAATATCAATGGAGAAATTCAACAAAGAACTAGAACTTAAAGAAATGTATGTGAATAAAATTAAATCTTCTTCTTGGTATGAATTATTAAAAACAAGCAACACTTTGCAGAGAAATATAGAAAATGCAATCAATAGCTGGGAATTTCTTGTGAACTTATATAGATTGCGTAATGGGTTGACCCATGGTCAATCTATAAAAATAATGAAGAGCAACGTTAGCTTTCTAAAGGATGAAATATCAGATGGCTATATCAGAAGTATAAATTATTTAAATGGAAAAGGCATAATTAATAAAGCAATAATAATAAAAAACCAAGATATCAAAGATTTATTAAATGAGCAATTATCAGATTTTGTAATTAATAATACAGCGGTAGCAATAGATGATATTACAAGTAAATTTGCGAATACATATATTACTAAACAATGGAAAGACATGAGAAATATTTAACTGCAAGTAACATGCGCAAAATGAAGAAATTTTATGGATAACATTGCATTCAAATGTACTTATAATAACGGAGGAAATTACCTAACTATAGGTTATAATGGAACTTGCACTGAAGACATTATTAAATTTAACATAGAAGCTAAACGAGTTTGGTGTAGCAATCTTAAATGCTCTTGTAGAGTTTATTATGATAATGGATTTCAAGGTAATAAACCAGAATTCCCTTGTATGGAAAGTAAGCTTAACAGGGATCAATGCTTTGGCGGTGGTACATTTCATAGTGGCAAACGAAATGGGAAGATTATCAAAATTAGAGGAACAGGTAAAGGCAAAATTGCGTTTCTTACAACTAAATTCCCAAGGGAGAAAGAAATAGAAAGAAGAATAATTGGCATTTTCGTTATTGATATTATTACGGATGATAGTAATCTAATAAAAGCTAATAAGGATTATTTTATTATGATTCCTTCTGAAGATGTAAATAATTTATATTTCTGGGATTATTATTCAATCAGTAATAATAAAGCTGACTGGGGTTCAGGCTTATTTCGTTATTTAGATGATAATACAACTATAGCAATATTGTCGGATTTAGCGACTTCAGTAAAAGATCAAGATACTCAGAGTAAAATAATTGATATTTTAAAATATGCTTTTGGCAAAGCACCAGATATTAAACCAATCAGAAATGGACCTCATTCCAATTTAACAGGAGACCGATTAAAGAAAGTGTTGCTGTTAAATAAGTATGGCAGAGGTGGAGAGGGGCAGAATCATAAAGAACTAAAGAACTACATAGCAAACAATGCAAATTTATTAGGAATTAGTAATATTAAAAAAATTAATATTGAACACGTGTTTCCATCGTATGATATTGTCGATATTTTAATTGAAACTGAAGATGTAGATTATACCATAGAGATTGAAACAAATGTTGTATTACCTGGATGCCACCAGGCAATTAAATATAGAGCATTACGATGTTCTGAAAAGGGGTTAAGTCTATCATCTCAATTGGTAAAATCAATTGTTGTAGCTTGGGAATTTACACAGAAGGAAATTCTTTTTTGTGAAAAATATAACATTGGATATTTTAAATATAAGTTAGAAAAATAAAAAGCGCCTAATCGAGTAGACGGCCCTGCCAGATTACTCTAACAGGGTGCGCCTCTCACACCACCGTATCCCGCAAAACGGGACAAGCTGTTCGGGTCGCGAATACGGCGGTTCGTAAAATCATAGATTGATCATTAGGTATTGATCTGATAATGAAATGTAACCTCGTTGTTTTAAGCGCTGGATTGTGATGGTGGTTTTAAGAATTGGACTTTGTGCTATTGCCCATCCTCCCATTCTTGATCGACTCCATGCATATGCATCTGAATTGTCAACACCGAGTTGGATTAGATTCTTTCTTTTCCTTTCCGGTTTCTTCCAATCATGCCATATACAGTAGCGAAGTCGATTACGCAACCATCCATCTAATTCACGGAGTTTTCCAATGATACTTGCTCCTCGAAAATAAGTGAGCCAGCCTCGTTGGATTTCTTTGATCTTGTTGATTCGTTCTGTCAACTTAATCGGCTTAGTCTTGCGTGTAATATCTTTCAGCTTTTGCTTAAGCTTTGTCCATGCTTTGTCACATACTGCTAATTGATATTTGTTTGTATCGCCTTTTATGTATGTCGGCACAAATCGAAATCCGAGTATTGAAAATTGTACTGGTTTACGCAGTCCACTTTTCTCTCGGTTGACTGGTAAGTGCAATTTGATTTTCAAAAATAGATAAATCGCATTCCCTACTTTCTTCGCTTCCGTTTTTGTTTTTACATAAATGCTAAAGTCATCAGCATATCTAACAAATGAATGTCCTCTTTTTATCAATTCTTTATCCATTTCATGAAGTACGATGTTTGATAAAAGAGGACTGATTGGACTTCCTTGCGGTACTCCTTTCTTTCGTTTTGTTAGTTTGCCTTTAACGTCGATAGGTACTCTTAACCATTTTCGTATTAAGCGCATTACTATCGGGCATTTGACTTTCTGATAAATCAAATTTAACAATAGGCAATGATCTACTTCGTCAAAGAAATTCTTTAGGTCGATGTCAATTATATGACATTTACCATCATGAATATATTCCAATGATTTCGCAACGGCTTGCCTTGCGCTCTTGTTTGGTCGAAATCCATAACTTGTGTCTGCGAATTCTTTGTCGAATTGATACATGATACTTTGTGATACTGCTTGCTGAATCACTCTGTCCACAACGGTTGGTATTCCCAAAAGTCTGGTCTTTCCACCTCCTTTAGGAATTTCTTTCCCTCTTATGATTGTCGGTAAGTATTTTTCTTCTTTGATCTCTTGCATTAACCGTGCCTTATTCCTGCGCATGTATTCAGTGAGCTCACTGATTTTCATGCCATCTATTCCAGCACTGCCTTTGTTAGATATTACTTGTTGTAATGCCCTTTCAAGATTTCTTGGATGCAATACTTGTTCAATAATCTTTGGTTTTCATTTCATCAATACTAATTCTCTTTCTTGTTTCTTCTAATACTGGCTATGGTTTCCCATTCCATGTAAAATCTGAAACAACTTTACGTTCAGTCCTTCATCCTGTGAGACTTCCCGAATATGGGTTTAGCATTTCTGGCTCGTTGCTTGGATTACTATGACTTCTGCTGACTTCTCTGGTATATCATCTAATGATTCCAGAGATCTCCCTCGGTAAGGCAAACATCTTTCGATCAATTCCCGCTGCATCTACTCATGATAATCTTCATGGGGCGTTTGCATGATGTGTTGCATAACCCTTTATCATAAGCCTCATATACAGTTCCTGTTCGTCGGTACCAATCTTTGCAGTCCTGCTTACTTCAGTTCATGAATCACTTCATACAACCTTGCAGCTTGCTAATACTTCCGATCGTTACTCGGCGTATAAGAGATTTTCACTCTCTAGATTTAAACTGTTTACTTTTAAACAGTAAATTTGCCATTCAAGGCGCACACATAAGATTAAAGATATTTTAAAAAGAAGGGCTTTGTTCGGTAATCAAACAGTGGTGCTTCTAATCCCTTCTTTTTAAAACTTCTTTAATCCCTTCTTCGTTATACTCGACTAAAACAAAATCAATTATGGAGTATTTAGAAATCGAAGCAATTGGGCAATTGCTAGCAACTTATCGAGAAGACTTAACTTACATTTCAAATTTTCACAAATACAAAAAAGGAAAAATAAGCAGATCCGAGTTCTGTAAAAAAGATCTAGGAATGTTTTATAAATTTCTTATCGATTTCCGGATAACTAGAAATTTCGTTAAAGGCAATACTCCTAAACTTCTTGATGTAACAATCAATTGGGTAAGTGGAAAATTCCCCGATGACGTAGATAAATTCGCTTTAGAGTTGAATAAAAAGGGATTAACACGCGGTAATACCGCTACTGTTCTTTCTTCAAAAGTCTTAATGCTAAATAACCCCTGGGTAATATTACCTATTGATAAATGGGCTAGAATTGCCGTTCAGCATAAACAAAATGTGTATAATGGATATTTAGATAAAATAGATAATTTTAAAAGAGAGCATAATGATAGTATAAATCAAAGCATTAAAAGTGTTGCAAAGCATTTGGGAATAATAGAAAATACATTTCACAATGACTTAACTAATTTTGAACAATTGAGAAAAAATAGATTCACTGATAAACTATTATGGACTCAAGGCCAGCAACCAGAATAGCCGCGCATAATCGAGTAGACAACCCTGTCAGATCACTCTAACAAGGCGCGCCTCTCAAACCACCGTATCCCGCAAAACGGGACAAGCTGTTCGGATCGCGAATACGGCGGTTCGTAAAATTATAGATTGATCATTTGGTATTGATCTAATAATGAAATGTAGCCTCGTTGTTTTAAGCGCTGGATTTTGATGGTGGTTTTAAGAATTTGACTTTGTGCAATTGCCCATCCTCTCATTCTGCTGCCCAACCGTTCCGGTTCATTCACTTCGATGTCCGTTAGAATATCTGTCTTAACCCCCTAAAAGCCTGGAATAATAATTTATTAATTATCTTTATAAACAAACACCATCAAAATGTAAATTCCTTCCCCTTAAAAATAAATCATATGAAAACCCTCTTTTCAATCCTTAGTAGTTTATTTTTTATCACATGCATTTCCTGGGAAACCAATGCGCAAAATACGGTCTTAGAGGCTCCGGCTGATGTGGTGGTTTCGCGGGAGTTTCAATTTAGTTTTTCAGCGTTACATGACCTCTCGAATAAAACGTTTGGACAACTGGTGGATACCCTAGCAGAACGAACCCAAATTCAAACCCTCGATCTAGTTTGTGCCAATTTTTGTAAGATGCTACCATGCATTGGTTATGAAGGATTTGTTTCGAACAATCCAGTTCCGAAGCCTGTTTCAAACATTGCATGTGATTATTTCAATCAATTTTATGATACCGCCCAATCTGATAAAAAATACGTATTGGATTGGGGTTTGGATGGCTATTATTTGAATGCCGGTAATAAGGTACCTTCCATCTCTATCGTTGACAAGCGGGTTTTAACCCAGGATAAGAAAGCCAGTTATGGATCTATCTTGAGAATTTTTAAACTCATCGGCACAAACAATGAAGTGTTGTTGGATACACAAAGCATTTGGGTGGTGGATTGTAATTACAATCCTGCTATCACCAGAGCCTTGTCTTGCTTTGATGATATCCGGGTTTATTTAGATCCTATGTGTTGCACAAACATATCATCCGACCTCATTCTGTCTGGATCCGGTCCTTATGATTGTTGGGATCATTACAAAGTAGAAGCCAGATCCTGGATAACTAATACGGTCATTGATAGAGATACTTTAAAACCTGGAGTCCAATTAAAAACAGCAGACCTCGGAAAAGATTTTAAGTTTACAGTTTTCGATCCGATCACCGGAAATTCCTGTTGGGGTCGTGGCCAGGTGTACGATACCATAGCACCTACGATACTTTTTCCTGATACCGTTAAGGTAGGCACAGAAGCGTGGATCTGTAGAGGACGCTGGCAAGTTCCACGACCTGGTATTCAAGGATGTGATACCAATTTTACCTATAAAATTAGAAGTTTAGATGGAGATGTTATCGGAAATGAATCGACCGGTTATGTCATTACGAATCTCGCCCTTGGCTTTCAAACTGCAGATATCATTATTACCGATGCCTTTGGCAATGTTGCAAGAAAAACAGTCGTTTTAAAAGTTGAAGATACAACTCCGGCTACTGCAGTATGTGTCCAACGCACCGCTGTCTCAATTACAGGGAACCAAATCCCTGGAGGAAATTCGACCAAATTGTTTGCTGAGTCCTTAGATGAAGGAAGTTTTGATAACTGTCAACAAAAAGTTTGGTTTAAGGCAATCAGAATGGATGAATTACTTGGCACTACCAGCGGCAGCAATTCTAACAATACACTCATCTGCAATGGTCTAAATGGTGATGATGATGCTGCGCTTGCAGATAATCAAGTTTACTTTGACGATTTTACCAGATTTTGTTGCGCAGATGTTGGACGTACCATAAAAGTTGTACTCAGAGTGTTTGATATAGATCCTGGTACAGGTCCTATAGCACCCGTTACTATGCGAACTCCGGGCAGCAGGTTCTATGGAAGATACAACGATTGCCTGTCTGAAGTTTTAGTACAAGATAAAAGTGTTCCAAAGGTGGTTGCTCCACCTGATATGGTTGTGAGCTGTGCCTATCCTTTAGATTATACTAAACTATTAGACCCAAATGACACTAGTTTTGGAAGAATTTTAAACGATACTTCCAGCAGACAAAAAGTAATTACCCGAGACAAAGTATGTCCTCAATTTTGTGCAAAAAATTTGAAAACGGGCTATCCGGGTTACGTAAGCAGTACTCAAATTCCGCCACCAGCACCCAATAAAGCCTGTAATTATTTTTCTGCCTTTTTTGATTCAACACAAGTTGAACGTTTGTACGAATTGGAATGGGGTTTAGATGGCTATGCTGTCAATGCTTGCGGAAACGCCAATCCTTATATAACGATTAATGATTTGCGGGAATGTGGTCAAGGTAAAATTGAACGCATCATTGGTTCTGGTAGCTACAGAGCCATTCAAACGATTTGGGTGGTCGATTGTGATCCATTTTATATTGATAGTTTGCATTGCAATGATTCAACGTATTCGGATGTAATTTGGCCTAATGGGATTTGCAATCAATCTGAACTAATTTTTGACGGAAGTTACCGCGATCTAAGTCCGGATGTAAAAGAACTGGGTAAACCAATCATTGTAAATAATGCAGATGACAATTGTGCATTAATTTCCATACAATATGTTGATTCTATTATTCACATCCAAGCAGATACTACTATAAAAGTATTTAGAAAATGGATCATAACGGATTGGTGCCAATATGATTCCTTGATTGATCCAAATTTTGGGAGGTGGACTGCCACTCAAACCATCGTGGCCAATGGATGTGATGGACCTGAAATTAATCCCATGAAAGACACTTGCGGCATTGCAAAAATTGATTCCAAATTTAATTTCTGTGTTGGCCACATCAACTTAGCCGCAGATGTACAGGATATTTGTACTGAGCCTGTTCAACTAATTTGGTCTTATAAAATAGACCTTAACAACGATGGAAATGGTATTTATGGTGGGTTTGATTTTCAAGTTGGGCCCCTGTCTAAACTACAAAATCAAAATGGAGACACTGCTAAATTTAGTAACAACCCTTTTGCGGATAATAGGAAACTCCCATTTTCTGCAAGCGGAAGTTATCCGATTGGTACGCATAAAATCCTTTGGACTTTGACTGATAAATTTGGAAACACAAGCACTAAAGCATTTGTGTTTACTATTACTGATTGCCTAAAACCCAATGCCAGATGCTTAACCGGTGTGATCACCGTGCCATTGCCACATACAGGTTGTATAACGATTTGGGCAAAAGATTTGGATCAGCAATCGAGTGATAATTGCACAACTCCAGATGATTTAAAGTTTTACTTCGATGGAGACCCCACTAAAACAAGCATTACCATTTGCTGCAAGGACTTTGAAATGGCCAAAGCACATGATGAACTTCTTGTAAATGTGGAAATGTGGGTGGAGGACGAAGGTAGAAATACCGATACGTGCAGAAGACTTATAACCATCCAAGACAATCAGGATATTTGTCCAAATGTAGTGGCGAATGAAGATTTAAATACTGAAAATGAATTGTTCGTTTCTCCGAATCCCAATAATGGAACATTATTTATTAATTCAATAAAATCCATTGATCAAATTAATGTTATAAATTTTACGGGTACCGTTTATTCAAGTTATAAAATGGATGATCACCACGCACTAACCATCCGAGATTTACCCAGTGGATTGTATTTTATAGAATCGATCAGAGATGGGAAAAAATTAAAATCTAAAAAAGTTATTGTGTTTAATGAATAAGTAGAATTGAATTATTATGATTTCAAATTAAATCTTCAAAATATTTAAGAATTAGCGGTAAATCAAGTTCATTAAAATCACAAGACTTTACCATTAAAGATTTTATTAAAATTACGATGGAATAAATTTAATAAACGGAACCAATTTATTAGTGAAACTGTTACATTTACGGTATAATTAAATTATTATGTCTACTTTAGAATTAAGAGAAAAAGTATTTAAAAAGTTAGAATTTGTGGAGGATTATGTGCTCGAAGAGGTATTAAGCTTACTTGAATTTGAAACAAATGAAGGCTTGTATAAGTTGTCTGAAGCCCAAAAATCAAAAATAGATGAAGCACACAAACAAATCAAAGCTGGCAATTCTTTAACAGACGATGAAGTCAATAAAGAGATTGATGAATGGCTAAGCAAATAATCTGGTCAATTGGCGCGAAGGAAGAAAAGAAGCAAATTTTAAAATATTGGTTAAATAGAAACAAGTCAACCGATTATCCCAAGAAACTCAATATTCTTTTAAAATTAGCAGTTAGTTCTCTCGCTGAAATATCAATGCCGAGAAAAAAAACTGATTATGGCAATGCATATGTAAAAATTGTGAAGGATTACCTTATTCTATTTGAAGAAGATGATACTACGATTTACATATTAAGTATTTGGGACACTAGACAAGACCCGTCTAAACTAAGAATCAAATTAGAACAAAAATGACGGCGCTAAAATTGAATTTGCATAAAAGTCTTTAGATCCATGGTTTGCTCTTCGATTTATAATTTGGTATCCCCTTGCATAATTTGCTAGACTGCAAGGCACCGCGCAAATTGCTCCGTTCTTTTGCATTCGCCCAAAAGAACCAAAAGGCTTGTTCGAAATGAAGGCGCTCTAGCCATGCACTGGCTTCAGCTCAAATTTTTCTCACGCTTTTGGTTTTTGGATGAAATTAAACTGAATGTCCATTTATAGAAAACTTAGTTAAATTTGGTTGAGAAAAATTTTCGCCACGCGCTGCATTTCGAACGCAAATAAAAAATGCTTTCAATAATCAATTAAATTCAGTGCTTAAAGCATTCAACACTATTCATGCATGGATATTTTCCCCCTCTAGCATTTCGCCTATTCCCTTCTTCTCCTTTAAACGAAGCTCAAAATTAATATTCTCTTATAGCCCCAGAGGGGCGAAATCTTTATAACGCAACATATCCAAAAATTTAGCGCCGTAGGTGCGGAACTAAAATATGCGATATAACACATTATAAAATGAACATCGATACAAATTCATGGCTTGCTCTTCGATTTATAATTTGGTAACCCCTTGCATAAATTGCTAGACTGCAAGGCACCGCGCAAACCGAATCAGTTGTTAGAAGTCAGAAATCAGTAGTCAATTTTAAAAATTAGACGATATTGAATTTAATCCAGCAATCAAACCTCTGGCCTTTAGCCTCTAGCCTTCAGCCTTCCCTTATTCTGCTCTGAAAAATTTTCGCCACGCGCTGCATTTCGAACGCAAATAAAAACTGCTTTCAATAATCAATTAAATTCAGTGATAATAATGGTCAAGCATTTTTTGGCATAGACAATCTTCCCCTTCAGCCTCTAGCCTTCAGCCTTCCCATATTCTGCTCTGAATAAATTTCGCCGCGCGCTGCATTTCGAAAGGATGAATTAAATCTTCCTAACAACTAACTCCTATCAACTATCACCTAAAATCCATTAACATTTAATAATTTTTTCTGAACTTCTGATAATCATTTAATACTTTTGGTACATTGCTTATATTTAGCTTGCTAGTTTGCAATCTGAATACGAATTTTAAAGCTGGGAGACTGTTAATTGCTTTTATTTATAGGAACAAGGCATGCAATATTCACACAATTAATCGCACATATTATGTATTAAATCATTTGTTTTTAAATAAAATTATTAAAAATGAACTCTTCTTACTCAAATCAAAAAAATGCTCTTGAATTGCTACTTAAGCTAAATCTTCAATTTTGCTCTTTCTTACAATTCAGCAAGAATGTATCCTTGATCTTTAGCTTGATTTTTGGGGTGTCGCAACTCAAAGGACAGGATTGTACCGGAACACCTAACCCCGGAGCGACTACCAGCACCGTTCCTTCGCCAATAGCACCGGGTTTCGGATTTACCCTTGGAATTGCAAATGCACAAGCAGGTGCAGGAATTACTTACCAATGGCGAACATCAACAGACGGCACAAACTATTCAAACATTATCGGTGCAACAAATTCTACTTACGCGGTTCCTGATGGAATTTTTTCTAAGACCTATTATCGCTGTTATTTACAATGTACAAAAACAAATACACAAGCATGGTCTACCCCTTTACAGATGAATGTTCAAACACAAACAACGATCGGTAGCCAGATTTGGATGTCTAAAAACCTGGGTGCAACAACATTCCGCAATGGTGACCCAATTCCTCAAGCCAAAACAGAAGTAGAATGGAATACAGCTTGTCAAAACCAACAACCAGCTTGGTGTTATTACAACAACGATGGAGCAAACGGCACAAAAAATGGCAAATTGTACAATTGGTATGCCGTTAAAGATGCAAGAGGTCTTGCACCAGCTGGATGGCACATTCCTTCCGATGCAGAATGGACCACGCTTACAAATACACTTGGAACGGGTTATGCAAGTGGCAAAATGAAAAGTGCCAACGGTTGGTTCCGCAGTGGAAATGGAAACAATTCAAGCGGGTTCTCCGGTTATCCAGGTGGCAACCGTGAATACACCGGAGCCTTTACATTATTTGGGGAATATGGAATTTGGTGGAGCGGCACAGAAAGTTCTCCAGGCTATATATGGAATCGCAAATTGTACTATAACTACACGCTGGTTTATAGATTAAAAAGCTTATCAAACGAGGGATTGTCTGTTCGCTGTGTGAAAGATTAGGATTTGTGGCAGGAAGAGGCGGGAAGCTGGAGGCTAGAGGCTGATTGCTTGATTGTTTAAGGAGAAAACTTTAGCTTAATAGCTTATCAAATCAGCTTAAGCTATTAAGCTGAAAAGCCTAAAATAATGGTCAGTAATTAGAAGGCAATAAATGTTTGATTCTAGCCTATTCCCCCTTAGCCTTCCTCTCTAATAAATGATTTGTAATTTCACCAAACATCTTTTCACGATTCTTTTTAATTTGACGAACAAATTTTTTATCAACGGCTGAGTTCTGATCGTATTTGGCAGACCACAAAATAATTTCTGTTAAAACTGGCAACAGATCAATTCCCTTTTTACTCAGTTTGTATATTTTTTTAGAATTATGCTGCTCATCAATGGTTCGGGTGACGATCCCACACGATTCCAGTAAAGCCAACCTGTCTGCAAGTATGTTGGTTGCAATTTTTTCCTCCATCACTAAAAACTCGCCGTAGTAATTCTTCTCTTTAAACATTAAATCCCTGATAATTAATAAAGTCCACCTGTCGCCAAAGATTTCCAGAGCGAAATTTATAGGGCAGTCTGATTTGCGTTTTTGTACAAGCACGATACAAAGATACTTAACTACTTGCAATTTACAAGTAGTTAATTATCTTTGCAGGCGTTTAAACATTTAAATCCAAAAACAAAATGGCTACGCTGCACAATGAAATCCTGGTAAATGCGCCTCTCGACAAGGTTTGGACGCTGCTTACGGACCTGGAACGATTAGAACAATACGATCCAACTGTTAAAAAGTCCAGCCTGATTTCCAGAGAAAAAACAGGCCTCGGTGCAAAAAGAAAGGTAGAGATGGGAGATGGTAAAAATTGGTTTGAGGAACATATTACTGAATTCAAACCACATGAAGCACTAAGTTTTCAATTGACCGACTGCTCGTTTCCAATTTCAAGACTTAGCCACCGTTATAGCTTCGAAGTAAACGGCAACCAAACCAAAGTAAAACAAGTGATGGACTATTCCGTTAAATTTGGATTATTCGGAAAATTACTCGACTTGCTTATGATCCGCAAGCAATCAGACAAGGGGATTAAAAAATTCTTCCTGGGTCTCAAGTCTTATATTGAATCCCATTAATTATCAATTCAAATTTAATACACATGATAAATTCAATTAACTGGTTTGAAATTCCAGTAAAAAATTTCGAAAGGGCTAAAGTATTTTACGCAGCACTTCTGGGTGCAGAAATTCAAGAAATGCCCCACCCTGCTTATAAATATGGAATACTGCCTGGCGACATGCAAAATGGGGTAACAGGAGGCATTGTGGAAGGAGAAGGTTTTGAACCTTCAATGAACGGTGCTTTAATTTATCTTAACGGTGGCGAGGACTTAAGTGTTCCGCTTTCCAAAGTTGAGGCTGCTGGTGGAAAAATTCTATTAGCTAAAACTTCCATCGGCCCAAATGGCTTTATGGCACATATTGTCGATACCGAAGGAAATAAAATAGCCCTGCATTCCATGAACTAAATTACACCTTAGAAGGCGGCTGATAAATCGGTCGCCATATTTTTTGTCTTAGCTACATTATTAAAATTTGCCAATCGAACTGTTGGCAATTTGAATCAATAGACCAATTGAATAAGATTTGGCTTTAGATTTGCATTAGGGTAAAATCAAATTAATAGGCATGAATATGATAATGGTTTTCATAACACTTTCGGACCAAGGAATCGAAACAATAAAATCCAATCCAGACTTACCAAAAAAAGAAATGGAATTTGTCAATCAATGGAAGCTTGAAGGTATCTTGGAAAGTTTCTTTATTTCAGTGACAAAAAAAGATGCTGTTCTGCTATTTAAAAATACAGATGAGGCCCAAACTATATCATTGATAGAATCCTTGCCGTATTTCCCCTATATGGCTAAAATTGAATATCAGCATTTGAATAAGCAGTTTTAAGATGAATCTTTATCTAAAGAGTGACGATATAGCTTCTTTAAATCAATGATTTTAGTTTATACTTTTATAAACTTAATAGCTTTTAGCAAATCCAATTCCACAGTTTATTTCATTAAGATTAAGTCTAAGCAGCAATAGCTAATTTAATAATCACCCTATCGATGGAGCCAACTAATCCCAGCAACCCGACGCATGAGAGCGGCTATTCAAAAGTCAACGCTCTAAATATGTATTATGAAATTCATGGGCAAGGAAAACCATTGGTTCTGATACACGGAGGTGGTTCTACCATTGAAACTAATTTTGAAAAAATAATTCCACTTCTTTCAAAAAACAGAAAAGTAATTGCTCTTGAATTGCAAGCGCACGGTCGAACCAACGACCGAAATGCAGACCTTTCATTTGAACAAGATGCTGACGATGTTGCTACACTGCTCCACAACTTAAACATTAGGAAAGCAGCTATTTTAGGGTTTAGCAATGGTGGAACTACCACTTTACAAATTGCGATCCGCCACCCCGAACTTGTAGATAAAATTATTTTAGCATCTGCACTTGCAAAACGAAATGGTGTCCCGGATTGGTTTTGGGGTTTTATGGAACACGCGAGTTTGGAGAATATGCCGGAAGCATTGAAAGATGGATATAACAAAGTTGCAGCTGATCCGAATGGCTTACTAATCATGCACGACCGGGATGCAAAAAGAATGGTAAATTTCAAAGACATTCCGGATGAGCTAATTAAATCCATTACAGCCCCCACGCTGATTATAATCGGCGACAAAGATGTTATTACTCCTGAACATGCCCTGGAAGTGCATAGACTCCTTGCTGACTCTGAATTGGCCATCCTCCCTGGTGGACATGGAACCTATATCGGTGAAGTAACTACGATAGATTCTGACTTCAATGAACGAGATCTTGCGGTTCCGATTATAGAAAAATTCCTTAACAAAAATAAAAAGTAAACACATGGGTAAACTGATTGCAACCATGAATATGACCCTCGATGGTTATTGCGACCACACAGCAATGATGGCAGATGATGAAATTCATCAACATTACGCTGAGTTGTTACGTGATGCGGGAGCACTTTTGTATGGAAGGATCACGTATCAACTTATGGAAAGTTATTGGCCCTCTGTTGTAAATAATCCTACTGGCAACAATGCAATGGACCTATTTGCTGTAGAAATGGATCGAGCTTCAAAAATTGTTTTTTCACGATCATTGCAACAAGTAGCTTGGAAAAATTCAAGCTTGAAAAACGAAATCAATCGAGAAGAAATTTTAGATCTCAAGCATCAAACAGCAAAAAATAGTTATGCTGGCAGTCCAAGTTTAATAGTAGCGCTTGCGAATATGGGATTGGTTGACGAATTCCAAATTGCTGTACATCCAATTATTGCAGGATCGGGATTGTCCTTATTTAAAAACATCCAGCATAGCATTCCTTTAAAACTTTATAAAACAAAATCATTTAGCTGCGGTGCAATTATTCTGTATTATGAGTCGCAACTGGTTGAGACTTCCTGATTGCATAATTCAAACGAGCCTCTTAAAAACAAAACAGGGATATTGATTTTAATAGATGGATAGTCCGGAAACAAGGCACATGCTATGCATTCCTTAACATGCTTTTTATGCCATCGAGAAATTAGCATATCAAAAATCAAATTTATTTATATTTACGACACAAACAACCTATCTATCACAATTTAAAAACAAACACATGTCATTACGCATAAACGAAACCGCACCCGATTTTAAAGCTGATACCACCCAGGGCAGTATTCAATTTCATGAATGGTTGGGCGACAGTTGGGGAATCCTATTCTCCCATCCAAAAGATTTTACACCGGTATGCACTACCGAACTGGGATATATGGCTAAACTCGGACCGGAATTTGCAAAGCGCAATTGCAAGATTATCGGATTGAGTGTTGACCCAGTTGAAAGTCATTTGAAATGGGAAAAAGACATTGAAGAAACCCAAGGTTGCGCGGTAAATTATCCAATGATTGGAGATCCTCAACTTACTATAGCAAAATTATTTGACATGCTACCTGCAGAAGAACCTGGAACATCTGAAGGAAGAACGGCCGCTACTAATCAAACCGTGCGTTCTGTGTTTGTAATAGGCCCGGACAAGAAAATTAAATTGATGTTGACCTACCCAATGACTACAGGTCGCAATTTTGATGAAATCTTGCGCGTGATTGATTCCATGCAACTTACCAGCAAACACAAAGTAGCTACACCGGTAAATTGGAAAGATGGCGAGGATGTAATTATAGTCACTTCAGTTTCTGATGAAGAAGCCAAACTAAAATATCCCGAAGGATGGAAAACCATCAAACCGTATTTGCGGATTGTACCGCAGCCGGATAAATAAGTTTGCAAGGCTGTTAGACTGTTAGCTTTTTAGCTTATCAGCTTGTTAGCTTTTTAGCTTGTTAGACTTTTAGAATATTGGGAATTTTTGATGCAATTTATTAAAAAACTGAAACCAATTAATTACCTAGCATTCTATGATTAACAAAAACATCGCGTCTGATGAACCCATCGTGTTATTTGCAGGTAATTTTGAACCTTACAATTGGGCTTTTTGCAAAGGACAACTCTTGCCCATTCGTCAGTTTCCGGATTTGTACACAAACTTAGGTTCAGTTTCTGCTGATGAAGATAAAACCTTGTTTGCTGTTCCAGATTTAAGGGAAGAAGAAAAAAGATACGGAGGTGTTCGTTTTATTATATCGCTATCCGGCTTTCTGGATAATTTAAATTTTCTTGGAATTATAATACCATATTCTGGAGATAAATTGCCGATTGGTTGGGAATTTTGTGAAGGCCAGTTGCTTAATATAAACAATCAAGCTTTATTCGCATTGATCGGCACACTTTATGGTGGCGATGGCAATACGACCTTCGCATTGCCCGATTTAAAATCAGCCGCTGTTAATACTCGATTTATTATATCCACAAAAGGACCATTTCCGTCGAGAGCGTAGCATTAAATTCAATATGGATTATTTTTGCTCTAAATACAAAGGAGCATCCAAATGCAAGAATATCTTCAAAAGTTAAAATTCATAATTGTAATGTTCTACATTGATTAATAATATTTTATAGTTTACAGAAAAGGAAAATTGACAATAATTATTAGAAAAGCCAAATATGTAATTACAATGTAATAAATTTTAAAATTAGTAAATATGAAAATCAAAGTGATCCAATTAGGCAATTCTAAAGGAATTCGATTAAGTAAGAAGATTCTTGAAAAATATAAAATTAATGATGTCGCAAATATTCGACTAGAGCATGATTGTATTGTCATCGAACCTGTCAAAAAGTTAAGGACTAACTGGAATGAGGCCTTTAGATTGATGAGAAAACTAGAAGATGATGAATTATTAATACCGGATGCATTTAAGGAAGAAACATCTTGGACATGAAAATAATTCAATACGATATTGCTATTATAAATTTATATAAATATTAATACTCAAAAATAGTTGGGTAAAACCTTTGTTTGGACACCCAAGAAAAATAGAATCATCAGGTCTGTTCAACTAAAAACATAATCGTTTCTGTTAGACAGACCTGTCGACTCGAAAAATTAGATCAAATCAAATCGATCTAAATTCATCACTTTCGTCCATGCTGCAATAAAATCGTTTACAAACTTCTCTTGTGCATCATCGCAAGCATATACTTCTGCAAGAGCACGTAATTCTGAATTAGAACCAAAGATCAAATCAACCCGGGTTCCGGTCCATTTAATTTGTCCGCTGGTGCGATCTCTTCCTTCAAATAATTCTTGTGTCGGACTGATGGCCTTCCAAATTGTACTCAGGTCAAGTAAATTTCTAAAGTAGTCATTGGTGAGTGCTTCCGGACGGTTGGTAAACACCCCGTGTTTGGAATGATCGTAATTGGTTTTGAGAACGCGCATCCCTCCAATAAGCACAGTCATTTCGGGTACTGACAAGTTAAGCAATTGGGCGCGGTCCACTAAAAGTTCTTCGGCTGCTGCACGGTAAGCTGTTTTAGCATAATTTCGGAATCCATCAGCCAGCGGTTCAAGTACTGCAAAGGAATCGATATCGGTTTGTTCCTGCATTGCATCGGTGCGTCCTGCTGTAAATGGTACTTTTACTTCGTGTCCTGCCTGGTGTGCAGCTTTTTCAACAGCCGCATTTCCTGCTAAAACGATCAAATCGGCCATTGAAAGCGTCTTCCCTGTGCTTTGTGCTTTATTGAATTCATTTTGAATTTTCTCCAGTACCTGAATTACTTTAGCTAATTGTTCTGGTTGATTGACTTCCCAATTCTTTTGCGGCAAGAGTCTGATCCGTGCGCCGTTTGCGCCTCCTCGTTTGTCTGATCCTCTAAATGTTGAGGCGGAAGCCCAGGCCGTTGAAACCAACTCGGAGATTGAGAGCCCCGATGCTAAAATCTTTTCTTTTAAAATGGCTTCATCATGATGATCAATGAGTGGATAGCTAACTGCAGGAACGGGATCTTGCCAAATGAGCGCTTCTTTTGGAACTTCCGGACCAAGGTAACGCGCTATAGGACCCATATCCCGGTGGGTCAATTTAAACCAGGCCCGTGCAAATGCATCTGCAAATGCATCCGGATTTTCGTGGAATCGTCTGGATATTTTTTCATAGGCAGGATCCATACGAAGTGAAAGATCGGTTGTCAACATGGTTGGAGCATGTCTTTTGGTCGAATCGTGGGCATCTGGCACCGAATCTGCACCCATCCCATGTTTTGGTTTCCATTGGTGTGCACCAGCCGGACTTTTAGTCAATTCCCACTCATAACCAAACAGGTTCCAAAAAAAGTTATTGCTCCATTTGGTTGGTGTGGTTGTCCAGGCACCTTCCAATCCACTGGTGATGGTATCTCCGCCCGAACCATTTCCAAAGCTGTTTCTCCATCCCAAACCTTGTTCTTCAATCGGAGCAGCGGCTGGTTCCGGACCGACGTATTGGCTCGGGTCGGCAGCACCGTGGGTTTTTCCGAAGGTGTGTCCGCCGGCAATCAATGCAACGGTTTCTTCATCGTTCATGGCCATCCGAGCAAAGGTTTCGCGAATATCTCGGGCGGCAGCAATTGGATCCGGATTTCCATTAGGACCTTCCGGGTTGACATAAATCAATCCCATTTGGACAGCTGCCAATGGATTTTCAAGCTCTCGCTCTCCAGAATATCTCTTATCATCTAACCACTTCCCTTCTGAACCCCAATAAATATCTTGTTCGGGTTCCCAAACATCTTCCCGGCCACCGCCAAAACCAAAGGTTTTAAATCCCATGGATTCAAGCGCACAATTACCAGCCAAAATCATCAAGTCTGCCCAGGAAATTTTCTTACCGTACTTCTGTTTTATAGACCATAACAGCAATCGGGCTTTATCGAGATTGGCATTGTCGGGCCAACTATTGAGTGGTGCAAAGCGCTGGGTGCCGGAACCCGCTCCCCCACGACCGTCAGAAATCCTGTAAGTACCTGCACTGTGCCAGGCCATCCGGATAAAGAAAGGTCCGTAATGCCCATAATCTGCTGGCCACCAGGACTGCGAGTTGGTCATTAATTCAAAAATATCTTTTTTAACAAGATTTAAATCCAGCGACTTAAATGCTTCCGCATAATTGAATTCAGCATCCATTGGATTGGATTGAGCTGCATGTTGCCGTAGAATATTCAGTTTTAACTGATTTGGCCACCAATCGCGGTTGCCAGGGCCATTGCCTGCACTTTGTTTAATTTTTCCCCCTGAAAAAGGGCATTTGCTTTCTTCGCTCATTTAGATGGTTCGTTTATTATTTGTTATAGAATTAATATTAAATCTTGAATACTTATGTCTTTCTCTTAGAATTTATTGCAATCCGTTACTCAAATTCCCTCATGAATTTTAAATGCAACTGCAAACATACATTCACTAAAATTGAAACGTTAAAATTGCCTATAAGTTTGAATAGTTTAGAAATTTGTTGTTAACTCTCTGTAAGATTGTTGTCAATGAAATTTTTTAATTGATTGATTTTCGTCAGCATTGGTTTCTTTGGTGATTTAATAAGAAAAAAACTAAATGCAAAAAGTTACAAAGGATAGAAATATCATTAATTTGCATAGCTGAAAGTTTGAAATATTATGATAATTTTAAACGACTGGAAGCACAGAAGCATAATGGGGGGCCTGTTTTCTCCTGGAAAATTATAAATTTGCAATGACCACATCACAATGCAGACTTTTCGTTTATTTATCCAAATCCAATTCTCAACGATTTTGAACACTAATTTTCCACCTGCCTAAATCATCATGAGTCGAAAAAAATTAAAACAACATGCATGTGCAAATTGCCTATTTGAATTTGCAGCTAAAGGCGAACACGTTAATTATTGTCCAAATTGTGGTCAGGAAAATCACAACCCAAGGTTCCCACTCATTCATTATGCATATGAGTTGCTGGAAACTTTAATCCATTTTGACACAAAATTCTGGTATTCCTTTAAAGTATTGTTAGTACGACCCGGGCAAATCTCTCTCGATTACATCAACAACATCCGAGGTCGTTATACGCCTCCTTTGCGACTCTTTATTTTTATCTCAATATTCGCCTTCCTGGTTATTGGTGTATTTGAGAAAAATCTTGCAAAATCAGGCTATTTCGGATCATACGCTGCGGAGGCAATCGAAAACAACTTAACCATAGGAGAAATCTTTGATCAATCCGCGGATAGCATACAGGATGTCATCTTAGTAGCCCCTTTTTCCTGGTTTATGAAAAATCCTGAAATCAGCAATTCCAATCTTAGGGAATTAAAAAAAACAGATTCTAATCGGCTGGCAGACTGGTTGACAAAATTTGGCTACAACAACAACCTCATTACCCGTTTTTTTGCAGCAAATAAAAAGCTCAGAATCAGTCGCAACATGACGGTTCCTGAAGTAGGTCTTATGGTTTCTAGCATATTCAAATGGCTTTTTTTAATAATGATTCCGATTAATGCCGGCATCCTGTTTGTCATGTTTTATAAAAAAGGACTGTTATATTATGATGCCATAATTTATTCTGTACACTTCGCTTGCTTTTTCTTGGTTATATATTCCATCATGCTTTCTGAAATAATGATCTTCTCGTCCATCAGTATTCTGTTTTTGAGAGTACTTTTACTGCTTAGTTTGATGATACTGGTTGTCTTTCTTTTTATTTCACTTAAAAAAGTATTTAAATTTAATTGGCCAACTACCGCATTCCGGATGTTGATTTCCTGTTTATTGTCTTTTACAGTATATCAGTTGGTACATTATTCAATTTCTTTGAATTCAGGAAGGTAATTTATCTGTGAGCATTCATTGATAAAATACATGCACTGCAGAATCCCAATCAGGCCACTAAAATTGTAAATTTCTAATAATTCATTGGACAGAATTTTAAATGCTTTTAAATTGGTAAATTGGTAAATTGAATCAAGATTTTAAAAATAAAGACCTATATTTACATAAATTAAAGCAACCAGATGAAATTATTTAATCGCATCAAAAGACCGACCATCCTGTTGATTGTTGCAGGTAGCATTTTTATGAGTTTTGATTTAATTACTCATTCTTACTTTGAAATCTCCAAAGATGTGTGCGAATTTTTAAAAGCTTTTGGCGCAAGTTTGGTTTGTGCTTCTTTATTTGTTCAATTAAAATTAGAAAAAAAAGACGCTGCTTCCGCAAAGAAAATGCCTTAGGAAATATTTTATATATTTCACAACCATTGAATTCTATTAAAAATAGCTGCTACTTAGAATTGATACCTTTTTAAATGTATCTGTAATTTGCTCAATAGCCAAAACGATATCTTTTACCATGGATTTAAGTGGCGGAAACCCTTAAAATATTTGATCCGGTTGAGTAAATGATTTGGACGTTCATGTGGTTTCAAACAGGTTTTAGAAATTTCGCAAAATGTATGTGCAAGCTGAAAGCAATTATCCTTACCCTCAAATGATTTAAACAAATTCTAGTTCTATTTAAACAGTTTACATTGTTAACTGTTTGCTATTGTAAGATGAATAGTACCTGCAACGAATGGCTGCCTTTGGGCACCACGCTGGCTCTGATTACTAAAAAGTACTTTGGTGTGCTTTCCCAATCCTTAAAACACCTGGAGTTGGATCGTAATTTTTCGGTATTGCTCTTATTAGACCACGAAAACAGGGCTGTATCGCAACAATACATTGCCGATTATTTTCTAATTGATAAAGTTCAAATGGTGCGGATCATGGACCACTTGAGTAAAGAAGGCATGATCAGTAAAAAACTCAACAGCAAGAACCGGAGAGCCCATTTGATTTCACTGACGCCAAAAGCACTTAAATTGATTCCAGAAATAAAAAAAGCCATCGTCCAAATTAATAAAAAAATGTTTTCAGAACTTAGTGAATCGAATAAACAGCTCCTTTTTGAATCGCTTTCTAAAATTTCAACGAAACTGGATGCTGAGGTGGGTGTGCCGATGATGATGCAATTGAAACCTGTTCAGAAAGCTAAATCAAAAGCATAAACTAAATTTTTAATTGCTTGAATCCACAGAATTCGTATTTTAAGAAATAAGAAAATAAAATTAAATTAAATCCAAAACGAAATTCCAATCATTGAATATTAAGAGATCCTAAACAAACTATATGAAAAGCCTTGTTTCAATTGCCCTGCTTATTGTCGCCTTAGTGCTGATTAAAATTTACTATTTCCCAGCGCCTAAGGATGATAAGAATTCACCTGCAACAAAACCAGGCGAACCCGCTGCTAAACCAATGCCACCAGCTGCAACGGTGAGCGTATTTGTGCTTCAACCGGAAACTTTGGATAATAATTTATTTGCGAGCGGCTCCCTGCTTGCAAATGAAACGGTTGAACTAAAACCTGAAATCTCCGGAAAAGTGATTGGGCTTTATATCAATGAAGGCGCTCCGGTCACCAAAGGAAAATTATTGGTAAAGCTCAATGATGCCGACATACAAGCACAATTAAAAAAAATAAATGCTGAAATCGTTTTGGCAGAAGAAAAGTTAGTTCGTTCAAAACAATTGGTTGACATCCAGGGACTGAGTCGTGAAGAATTTGACCAAGCTACTAATCAAGTACGTTCACTAAAAGCAGATGCGGATGTTTTGAAAGTGCAAATCAGTCGTACGAATATTACTGCGCCTTTTGATGGCATTTTAGGATTGCGAAGCATCAGTGTAGGCAGCTATATCACACCGCAACAAATTGTGACCAGTATCCAACAACTCAATCCTGTTAAAATCGATTTCTCGATTCCGGAACGTTACGCCGGTTTAATAAAAACAGGCAATGCCATTAATTTTAGTACAGAAGGTTCTGATAAAAAATATCGGGGAACGGTTTATGCGTTTGAACCAGGAATTGATGCCTCAACCCGCGCCCTTCGAATTCGGGCAAAAGCTGAAAATCCAGGGAATAAATTACTTCCTGGTTCGTTTGCAAAAATAGAATTGGTACTCAACAAAAAACAAGATGCCTTGATGGTGCCCAGTCAAGCGATTATACCGATTTTAAAAGGACAACAGGTTTTTGTATGCCGAAATAACAAAGCAGTAGCCGTTCCGGTTGAAGCCGGATTGCGTACCGAGACCAAAGTAGAAATTCTTTCAGGCCTTCAAGCTGGAGATAGTATCATCATAACAGGCATCATGGGCTTGCGTCCAGGAACTGATTTAAGAATCATTAAATAACATACCGTGAGTTTATCGACTACCAGCATTAACAGACCCGTACTCACGATTGTGATGAATCTGCTGATTATCCTTTTTGGGGTAATCGGCTTTAAGTATTTAGGCGTGCGGGAATATCCAAGCATAGACCCGCCGGTTATTACCGTGCGCACCAATTATTCCGGTGCCAATGCTGACATCATTGAAAGTCAAATCACAGAACCCCTTGAAAAAGGATTGAATGGCATCGCCGGAATTAAATCCATTTCATCCAGCAGCAACCAGGGATCCAGTGTGATCACCGTTGAATTTGATATCAGCATCAATATGGAAGCGGCGGCCAATGATGTGCGCGATAAAGTATCGCAATCGGTCAGACAACTTCCATTAGACATTGATGCATTGCCCACGGTGACAAAATCAGATGCCAATGCAGATGCAATCATTTCCATGACGTTTCAGAGTAAAAATCTGAGCCATCTGGAAGTTAGCGATTATGCAGAAAATGTAGTCGCCGAACGATTGCAAACCATTCCCGGAGTCAGCAACATTCAAATTTGGGGTCAGAAAAAATATGCCATGCGTATTTGGTTTGATCCTGCAAAACTTTCAGCAGCTGGTTTAACTCCCCTGGATGTAAAACAAGCATTGGATCGTGAAAATGTTGAATTGCCAAGTGGAAAAATTGCAGGTGACAATACCGAACTTACAATTAATACAAAAGGAAAATTAAGCAGTGAAGATGATTTTAATAATCTCATCATAAAAAATACAAATGGTACGATCGTAAGACTTCGTGATATTGGCAAAGCTAGCTTAGGTTCTGAAGCAGAAGAAACGGTCTTAAAAGAATCGGGGGTCCCTATGATAGGGCTTGCACTGGTGCCGCAACCCGGTGCGAATTATATAGATATCTCAAATGAATTTTACAAACGATTTGAACAACTAAAAAAAGAGTTGCCCAAAGACTTTTCGATTAATATAGCGCTTGACAATACCAAGTTTGTAAAAAAGGCAGTAAATGAAGTGGCCGAAACCTTGTTGATTGCTATCCTTTTGGTGATCTTAATCATATTCCTCTTTTTTCGGGATTGGATCGTAGCCTTTCGACCCTTGATTGATATTCCAGTATCCCTGATTGGCGCTTTTTTTATCATGTATATGATGGATTACTCCATCAATGTATTAACCTTATTGGCCATAGTATTAGCTACCGGATTGGTCGTTGACGATGGCATTGTCGTTACAGAAAATATTTTCAAAAAAATTGAAGACGGCATGTCGCCAATAGAAGCTGCAAAAAAGGGGTCTAATGAAATTTTATTTGCAGTACTTTCTACATCGGTCACGCTGGCTTCTGTTTTTTTACCCGTCATTTTTATGCAAGGTTTTGTTGGAAGACTGTTTCAGGAATTTGGCGTTGTGTTGGCTGGGTCCGTTTTAATATCGGCTTTTGTATCCTTGACATTGACTCCTATGTTAAATGCCAAATTGGTGCGCAAGTCGAATACAAAAAGTAAATTCTATCAATTAACAGAACCGTATTTTGAAAAACTCAATTCCGGGTATCAACATGCGTTGAATCAGTTTCTGTCATTTCGTTGGATGGCTTTTATTTTGATTGCAGTCTGCGGGTTTATGATTTGGTTTTTTGGTTCCGGATTAAAATCAGAACTTGCCCCGGTCGAAGACAGAAGTTGGATGCGAATTCTAATGAGCACCCCTGAAGGCGCAACCTTTGAATACACAGATGCCGTTGTGGATAAAATGACACAATTTATTCAGGATTCAATAAAGGAAAAAAGAGTGTGTTTAACAGTTACTGCACCAAATTTTGCAGGCACAGGTTCGCCTAATTCTGCATTTGTTCGATTGGCATTGAAAGATCCGGATGAACGCAAACGCAGTCAAAAAGAAATTGCACAATACATTATTCAAAAATCCTCCTTAATTCCTGAAGCTAAAATTTCGGTAGTTGAACAACAAACCATTTCAACCGGAGGATTTGGTGGATTGCCGATCCAATTTGTTTTACAAGCTCCCGACTTCGAACGCTTGAAAGAAAAACTTCCTGTCTTTATGGAAGAAGCTTCAAAAAATAAAACCTTCAAGGTGGTAGATGCCAATTTAAAATTCAACAAACCTGAATTGAACGTTTCAGTAAATCGGGACAAAGCGCGCGACCTGGGAGTATCTGTACAAGACATTGCACAAACCTTGCAATTGGCTTTTAGTCCGCAACGCCTGGCTTATTTTAATATGCTTGGCAAACAATATCAAGTCATCGGCCAATTTGAACGAGCATCCCGGGATAAACCGATTGATCTTAAATCAATTTATGTTCGAAACAACGTCGGACAACTTATCCAATTGGATAATATTGTTTCGACCAAAGAAAGCAGCAGTCCACCCCAGCTGTATCATTTTAACCGATACATGTCTGCAACGGTAAGTGCCCAATTAGCTCCAGGAAAAACAATTGGAGAAGGCATCGCCGCGATGGAGGAAATTGCAGCTAAAACATTGGACGATTCGTTTACTACGGCTTTAAGCGGAGCTTCCCGAGATTTTGCTGAGAGTTCATCGAGTCTGGCATTTGCTTTTGGCTTGGCTTTGTTGTTGGTATACCTTATTTTATCTGCACAGTTTGAAAGCTTTCGCGACCCACTCATTATTATGATAACCGTTCCATTGGCAATTGCCGGAGCGGTGTTTTCGCTTTGGTATTTTAATCAAACCTTGAATATATTTAGTCAAATTGGAATTATCATGTTAATCGGGCTGGTTACAAAAAACGGAATCCTGATCGTTGAATTTGCAAACAAACTTCAGGAAAAAGGAATGGCAAAATCAGAAGCAATCCTCCAGGCTTCTGTTGGTCGTTTACGTCCTATTTTAATGACCAGTCTTGCAACTTCTTTGGGTGCACTTCCCATTGCAATTTCTTTTGGTGCGGCATCTCAAAGCCGGATGGGAATGGGAATCGTAGTTATTGGAGGTTTGATGTTTTCATTGCTCTTGACTTTGTTTGTCATTCCTTCGATGTATAGTTACATCTCAAAGAAAAAACATTCCACAAAAACAGATCATGCAGAATTGTTGGTTCAGTAAATTATGATTGATCTCAATTTGAAACAGCTATTAAAAAGATTATGAAAAACGGCTTACAAACAATTTTATTGCTGATACTTATAAGTTGCAGTTTCACAGCGGGTGCACAAGTTCAACTCCGTTTGCAATCAGCCATCGATACGGCTTTGTTTAATAACCTTGGATTAATTATTCGTAAAAACGAAGCCCGCATCGCATCCAATAATTTAAGCAGAGCTCAAGCAGGTATGATTCCAAGTTTGGATCTGAATGCAGGTACCAATTACTCCAACAACAATCTCACGCAAGAATTTAATACAGGCTCCGAAATTAATAAAACGGGTGTAGCTACTAAATCAATCAATGGACAATTGGTATTGAATTGGGTCTTGTTTGACGGAACCAAAATGTTTGCAACTTATAAAAAACTTCAGACCCTAAAAGATATGGGCGAACTCAACGTGTTGTTGAATACGGAATCGCTTATTTCCAACGTGATTAATGCTTATGCTGAAATTGTAAAACAAAACATCTTATTAAAAAGTACCTTAAGCAATTTATCGCTCTATGAAGAACGGGTTAAATTAGCTGACACAAAATTGAAGATTGGAAAATCGGCCCGCTCTGAATTTTTACAGGCCTCTTTAGATCTGAATATTCAAAAAAATAATCTTGTAAAACAAAGCTCCCAATTAAAAATCGCCAAGTTAAATTTGAATACCTTAATGATGCGATCGCTGAACAGTGAATTTGAAGTAAGCGATAGTCTTCAGATTGATGAAACTATAAATTTAGAGCAAGCACTTGCAAAACTGGAATCTGGAAATATCCAGTTAAAACTATTGCAGTTATTGGAAAAACAACGGCAGCATGAAATTAAGGAACAGCAATCGTATGCCTATCCAAGAATCAATCTCAATGCAGGTTATAATTTTGTGAGCAGTTCGTCTACTCAGGGATTATTTTTAGTAAACCAAAGTCGGGGTCCCTTGGTAGGACTGACCCTGAACTGGAATTTATACAATGGAATCCAACGCAAGCAAGTGCAAAACAGCAAGCTTTTAAAAGAGAATGTGCGACTGGCTTATGTTGAAACGAAAATAAATTTGCAGTCAACTGTAATCAATGCCTGGCAGCGTTACCAGGATGCCATTTCATTGGCAAAATCAGAACAAGAAAATTTCAAACTGGCTGCTGAAAATCTAAACATCATGGCACAGCGATTTAAACTGGCTGAAGCTACCATTCTGGAATTGAAAGACGCTCAACAACTCAATGAAGCCGCTACCACCCGATTGGCCAACAGCTTATTTGATGCAAAGACCGCAGAAACAGAATTGCGAATGTTAATTGGAAATTTAGTACAATAACATTTCCCTGACAATACGATGCACTCCTGATTTTATTTCAGGAGCTCAATAGGTTTGAATTGGATTCTTCTTTACATTTGTCAATGACATGGGTACTGTTTTGGATGCATGCAGCAATCAGTCAAAATCCTTCAAAGGGTTAAATCATCTTCATGCCCAATGATCAAATTGAAAACTTAAACGATTTATTAAAAATTACTGAAAAATAAAATACATGATCTTATGACCCAATCAGGAAAATCGCTCTTTTACTTTGGAATTTATACCGCTACAGCAGGAATCCTCTTTCTTCTAATTCCTGAAACACTTATTAATATGATGCAATTGCCTGCGATACCAAATGGTTGGGCGCGGTTTTTAGGTCTGTTGGTGTTGGTGATCGGTTTATACGATCTGTTATGTGGCAAGTATGATATCAAACTTTATATCAAAGCCTCTGTTTATTTGCGATTTGGTTTTTTCGTTGGATGTCTCATATTAATTAGTGCGGGTCAAATGCCTTTGAGTTTACTAATGCTGGCAATTGTTGATGGATTGGGTGCTACGTGGA
Organism: Saprospiraceae bacterium; assembly: GCA_016712145.1. Classification (NCBI taxonomy): domain Bacteria; kingdom Pseudomonadati; phylum Bacteroidota; class Saprospiria; order Saprospirales; family Saprospiraceae; species Saprospiraceae bacterium. Next base: position 230,550 of record JADJRO010000001.1, on the reverse strand, counting down.
CGGCATTTGCATTAAAATCAGAAGCAACAACATAAAACAAGCAGTTTAGTTTCCTCTAAAGCTCCTCTAATTATAAATATAAAAGATTGGAAAATTTACCACTCTCTATAAGTCTGGTCTTCGGATTGATCACTTTCTGTCTGGTGGGTCTATTCTACAAAGCAAGTCACTATTCTAAATCTACTTTGTTGTTGTTGATTAGCTGGCTCATAATCCAATCCATTCTTGGCCTCTCTGGATGTTTTCTTAAAACAGATGCAATGCCACCCCGGTTACTGCTTGCCGTTTTACCCACACTTTTGTTAATCTTTGGACTTTTTGCAACTACCACCGGAAGACAATTTATCGATCGCCTGGACCTTAAAACCTTGACCTTGTTGCACACCCTTCGAATTCCAATTGAAATGGTCTTGTATGGATTGTTTGTTTATAAAAAAGTTCCTGAGCTCATGACCTTTGCTGGAAGCAACTATGACATCCTTTCTGGAATTACAGCTGGCTTTGTCTTTTACTTTGGATTTATCCAAAAGAAATTAAGTACTAAAATTATTTTAATCTGGAATTTCATCTGCCTTGGACTTCTCTTGAATATTGTGATGCATGCGGTTTTAGCGGCACCTTTTCCATTTCAACAATTGGCATTTGAACAAGCCAATGTGGCTGTATTGTATTTTCCTTTTAATTGGTTGCCAACCTGTGTGGTACCGATGGTGTTATTTTCACATTTAGCGGGCATCAGAATCCTTTTAAACACAAAAAGTCAATAGTATATAATTTTAAAATTTTGATTCGAAACCTTTTCAATTAAAACCCAACAGCTCTATTTATGAAAACCTATTTTGTAGATTCATTTACCAATCAAAAATTCAAAGGAAATCCTGCAGCGGTTTGTTTATGCGAGCATGATTTAGAGCCCGGTTTAATGCAAAACATTGCAACCGAGATTGGATTTTCAGAAACTGCTTTTATTAAACAGCTGCAGGGGAATACTTACGGCATCCGATTCTTTACACCCAAACAAGAGATTCCTTTGTGTGGGCATGCCACCCTGGCAGCATCTAAAATAATTTTTGAATACAATTCATTTGAAACAATCGTTTTTATTAATTGCGAAAACATTGAACTTCCAATCAGCAAATACGAAGGTAAAATCGTCATGCAATTTCCAGTATATGATTTAGGACCTATAAATGTTCCCCAATCCGTGTTGGATGCTCTTGGTATACAAAACATAACAACCAGTTTTTATAACGAAAAGACTAAAATTATCTTAATTGAAATTGAAGATTCAAACGTTTTGGCAAAACTAAATCCGGACTATTCAGCCTTGTTAAAATCTCATTCAGGCATTAACGGAGTTTTGGTAACTTCTGTTTCCGCAACTCCGGATTACGATTTCCACTACCGCTATTTTTGGCCCTGGGCAGGAACCAACGAAGATCCAGTGACAGGAGGTGTCCAAACCTTTCTTACAAAATATTGGGCAACCAAACTACACAAAACGGAGCTGCAGGTTTATCAATCTTCACAAAGAAGCGGAACCATGTCGACAGCCTTAATTGAAGACAAGGTCTTCATATATGGTGAAGCGGTAATTGTTTTTGAAGGAGATTTTAAAAATTAATAACAAACAATTACCTTAGTTGGAGCTAGGATTGAGAAGTTATCCTTTTTTGCCTATATATGTTACAAATAAAAAGCAATGATATGATCAACCAACTAAGTCAACTTTGTTCCCGTTTACTTACCCTCAATCGAATTACCTTGCTCCTGCTGATCGCATCTCCTATAAGTATTGGACTCTATACAGCTACATCCGTTGAATATATTAGAACATACCCTGTTCTAGCCAGCCTGGGAGGACTCTTCCTATTAGCCTGGATCGTTGCTATTGGGCACAAAGCAAATGAAAAGCTTGAATCGCAAGGTATTGCTTCACCTCTATTTAAGTATTTCAATTTTAGTATTATTTCTGTTGTACTTAGCTATTTGCTTGTACTTATTTTTACAACTGATAAAATTACCAGTTCGAATGGCTTTCAAATTCATAGGTTAACACCTTGGTACTTTCCAGTTTTATTTGTACTATCTTATCTGATTGCTGTTCTCATTACATCAAAAACCTTGGTAAGTGCTGAATTGAAACGTGAAGCAAAATTCTCTGATTATTATTCAACATTGTTTTTATTTTTAATTTCTGCAATTGGTTTATGGTTTATTCAACCCAGGGTGCAATCGCTTTAATGACAAATTTGATTCAATAATTTTCAGCAATTCCAAATGCAATGTTTGAGAGTGGAATTTTTTCAACTAATTATTAGATCAACAATTAGTTTAAATAAACTATTTTTTATTCAATCCTTAATAAATCCGATATTTGATTGATTTATATTGTAAGCCAAGCAAAATAGTGATAACATATGAATGAAATCTAGCCCATGGAATGGTCCCTTATAATAAAAATTTTAATTGTCCTTGCAATTGCTAGTTTTTTCTACAGCTGTTTTGGAAAAAAGAAAAAGGCCGAAGGATTAGAAGCCTGGTTAGATACGCATTTTAATGATCAATTGTATATTGTAACCACGCAAACTGCAGATCCGATTCGCCATTTAAGTTTTAAGGTTAAAAACACGGTAGTGGCCCATAAGGATGACAGTTTGTTACAGATCTACATTCGTTGGGACAAACGACAAGCTGACTTAGGAATATCGCTTGAAGAAGTAAAAAATTCTTTGGCAAAAGCCGAAACCGAACTTGCAGATGCTCGTGCTTTGTTAAAGCTCATTAAAGAAACGGGTTTGACTTCATTCAGCTGCAGCATCCGCAATGGGTATATTCGAATCCTAATTTTTGAAGAACCAACTCCTGAAATCCGTTTACAACGTCTTGAGAAAATAGCTCCCGCACTCCAAAATTGGCCACAGGCGAAAGATTATGGTTTGGCCATCGATTTCATGGAACCCAAAACATTAAACACTGAATTTGGAGACATTGTCCCCTTAGCTCATTGGGAACGTGGAGACCGCTGGCAATTAAGAAATTCTATACTGTACCTTCGATCAGAAGTTGCTTACCCTGTAAATGTCAAAACAATTAACCAAGAATGGCAGTTTAACACGGAATCAGACCGCCTGTTGGAATGGATTGAACAATCCCGTATCCATGCAGCGGCATGGGCAAAAGACCACTTAAAAAAACCACATCAACTGCTTTCACAAGCTCAATACAGCGCACTGGACAAGCAACTGGGTGTTGAAATTCAAATTCCTTTTAACTATTCTACAAACTCAGAAGATTCATCCAGCATCGATGGTTACATCACCGGAAATTACTTGTTCGATGCAGGAAAATTAGGCCCATTGAAAGTCGTCAAAGAATGAGTGTGATAGATCAGACTAAATCAATTGGAAATTTTGAAATTATAATTCAATTTAAATCTACAGACTAAAAGGCTATAGACTTTATAGACATATATATAATTTCCAGATTATATTAATTAACTAAATTGGTTTGCAGCATTTTAGAATTGTAGAATTGTAACATTTTCTAAACGGACTCATCTCCTCTCTTCAAGGTGATTTCTGTAATCTCTGGCCATATTCCTACCCTACCTCTAAATCCTAATACCCCAAAGCCTCTGTTGATGTACAAGTTGCGGCCTGCTTCCTGGTAAAGGCCGGCCCATTTCGGGTATCGGTATTGGATAGGACTCCATTTAAATCCCGGTATTTCGATTCCCATCTGCATGCCGTGTGTATGTCCGCTGAGTGTTAAATGAATGTGTTGTGGGTGCATCTTAACTTCATTTTCCCAATGGGTTGGATCGTGGGATAGCAAGACTTTAAATTCTGATTCAGATACTTGACTCAATGCTTTTTCCAGATTTCCTCTTTTTCCAAATCCAACACCCCAATTTTCTACTCCAAGCAATCGAATCGATTGATTGTTTTTTTCGATTTTTATTGATTCATCTAAAAGCAAGCGAAAATCCATATCCGAGTGGTGTGCTTTTATAGCTTCAAAATTTTGTTGTTTGGCTGCTTCTGTTTCCCATTGGGTATATTCTCCATAATCATGATTCCCTAGTATAGAATATTGTCCATAAGGAGCTTTTAAATTTTTAAAATCTGCCACCCAAGGATCAAATTCAGTGGAAAATGTATTGACCAGATCTCCTGTAAAAACAATCAGGTCGCTGTTCAAAGATTTAATCAAATCAAGCCCTTTGATCACCCCTTCACGATCTTCAAAACTGCCACTGTGAATATCCGATATCTGGCAGATTCGGAATCCGTCAAATGCCTCTGGCAAATCTTTATAATAAACTGTTTGCTTGTGAATTTTGTATTGATATCGGCCTCGCAACAAACCATAGGTAAGTGACATAAAAGGGATGGAGGCTAAAAACAAGGCACCTTGGCTTACAAATTTACGCCGGGAGGCCATGGATGGACTTTGTTCTGTTAGTTCGTTACTAAAATAGTTGCTTAGCTTAAAATAAATCGCCTCAAAAAACCGATAGATGTCTTCTCCAAACAAGACTAAAATAAAGACCAACTTGGTCATCAAGAGTATAAACCAAATATTACCCAGAGTAACCCAAATGACTGGCATTTGATGGTTACGACGCATCTCAATCATACCAAATACAAACAAAGCCGGAAGCACGATCGAAATCAACCAATAACTCAGGTAAATATAATTTGCATGCTGCACGCTACTCGACAACAGGGTCTTTAAACCTTGGAAGGCATAAAAGTCGATAGCCAATATCAATAAAATTGGGATTAAAAAGCCCATAGATTAAGCGTATTAATTACGAGAAATAAAACACGAAAAACAACAGAAAGTTCCAATTTCAAAATGATTCTATCGTACACACAGGATCAAAACAAAGACTATTTTAGATGCCAAATCAAAATAAAAATGGATTACAACTATAAGTTCAAAACGGCTCTTTACATTTTATTTCAGAATAAATAACAAGTTGTAGATGCATCCAGATTGCCAGAATGAGCCTAACCGATCTAGCAAGTGTTTAATTTTTTATTACATAAAACTCAATCGGTTGAGCGAGAAATGAAATAGCCTCTTAAAAAATATGAATTCTAACTTTCCTTTTGACTTAAATACTTAACCCGATCATCAAATCCTGTTTTTTCTATTTGAACAAGATTGTCTTCTAACATCGTTTGGATTTCTGGTGGATGGGCTGTTGTCTTTTTTAATACTAAATCAATGTGCAAAAATCTGGACCACAATAAGGCCTTAAGCTTTGTTTGTTCATCATTCCACATTTGGTATTCCACAAGAATATCTTTCTCTGAACATCGAATGATCAGAGAACGAATCCACACCCATTCATTTCGTTTTGCTTCCTGCAAATAAGCTATTTCATGCTTAACCAATACCCAGGACTTTTTATTTTGCTCAGCATAATCCATTAAGTTTAATTGGTAATGCTCAAGAATTTGATCTTCTCGTGCTTCCAACATATACTCAATAAATCGCGTATTGTATAAATGGCCTAATGGATCGCAATCCTTAAATCGAATGCGATGTCTGGATTGTGGAATGGTTGTCATGGAACGGGCTTAAGTAAGGCAAACAATCCCGGCTTCAAATAGTTTAATGCTGTTAAGCTGTTAAGCTGTTAAGCTGTTAAGCTGTTAAGCTGTTAAGCTGTTAAGCTGTTAAGCTGTTAAGCTGTTAAGCTGTTAAGCTGTTAAGCTGTTAAGCTGTTAAGCTGTTAAAATTTGTTAGCAGTTTTTGCTTGTTAGCTTTTTAGCTTGTCAGCTTAACAGCTATTCCCCCCTCCACCAACACTACCAACATGTTGGAACAAAACTTTCCGAATTTGTAATTATTGCAGAATCGCCCGTTGCGCGAATTACAAACAAACCATTACGTTCAGCATAGATTGGACTTTCTTCGCTGGCATGTAAATAGGCAACTGCACCGTAAATTTTATAGCTGGCATATTCATCCAACCATTCTTTTGCATGACTTAATTCTTCTAAAAAATCTTTTATAGCTTTAATATTTAAATTAGACTTGACTTCGACAATAACCAATTCATTGCCATTCTTCGCAACGATGTCAAATTCAAATTGACGACCCATGTGAATACCAGTCCGACGCTGTGAAGTGTCATGCACATCAATTCCTTTGCCACGAAGCAATTGAATTAAATTTCCACTGACCAGACTTTCAACAAATTTTCCCCATTGGCTTTCAAATTGGTGAATCATTTTATTTAATTTCCGATCGGTTTCCTTAAACTGGAGTTCTGTCTCTTTAAATTTTAGATCGGTCTCCTTTTGGCTAATGACTAAATCCTTCAACAATTGTTTGATTTCTTCAAAGCTTACTTGCATTTCCATAATTATTTTTTTTAGGTGTTTTCAATTAAATATAGAGTAAAAATAATTAAAATTTAATGACAAAAATTAAAATTAGCCCTTAAATTCATTGGTACTATTAACAAATCATTTTGTCTTGGAGGGTCGGAAGCATTGAATCTGTAAAACATTCCCTTAACTTTGCACAAAATAAGGGCATGGAATTTTCACATAGGGAAATTGAAGAAAAATGGAAGCGATACTGGAATGAAAATCAGGTTTATAGAATAACCGATGATTTTAGTAAACCAAAATTTTATGTGCTTGACATGTTTCCTTATCCTTCAGGAGCAGGTTTACATGTGGGGCATCCGCTGGGTTATATTGCCTCTGATATTGTGGCACGTCACAAACGCATGTCTGGTTTCAATGTGTTGCATCCAATGGGATTTGATGCATTTGGATTGCCTGCTGAACAATATGCAATACAAACAGGAATTCATCCATCTGTTTCTACAGCACAGAACATACAACGCTATCGCGAACAACTTGACAACATCGGATTTAATTACGATTGGTCCCGTGAAGTGATTACTTGCGATCCTTCATATTATAAATGGACCCAATGGATCTTTTTAAAATTATTCAATTCCTATTACAATACCAGCGAACAAAAAGCAAAACCTATTGATGAACTGATTCAGTTATTTGAGCGCTTTGGAAACAATTCAATTCCAGCGCATCATACAGAAGATACTGTGTTTGATGCTGCTGAATGGAGTGCAAAAAGTCGCATCGAACAAGAACGCATCTTAATGAATTATCGCCTGGCCTTTCGCAAAACAGCTTATGTCAATTGGTGTGAAGCTTTGGGTACGGTATTGGCTAATGACGAAATCAAAGATGGGGTATCCGAACGCGGCGGGCATCCCGTTGAGAAAAAAGCCATGTTGCAATGGGCTTTACGGATCACTGCATATGCCGAACGCTTGCTGAAGGATATGGAAAATTTGGAATGGTCCGATTCATTAAAAATTATGCAAAGCAATTGGATTGGAAAATCATTGGGCGCTCAAATCTTTTTTAATATAGAACATCATCCAGATTCCATAGAAATATTCACCACGCGTCCAGATACAATTTTTGGTGCCAGCTTTATAGTGCTTGCTCCTGAACATCCTTTAGTATCATCTATCACTATTCAATCACAAAAAGACGCAGTTGAACAATACATCAACCACAGCAATTTGAAAACAGAACGGGAACGGCAAGCTGATAACAAATCGGTTTCGGGTGTATTTACCGGAGCATATGCCGTTCATCCATTAACCAATGATAAAATACCTATCTGGATTGCTGATTATGTTTTAATTGAATACGGCACCGGCGCCATCATGGCAGTACCCAGCAATGATAAAAGAGATCGGGTTTTTGCAAAACATTTCAATTTACCCTTCCAACAAGTTATAGATCAAACTGAATTCCCAAATGCCGATTTGGAAGATAAAGTGGGCATGTTGATTAATTCTGATTTCTTAAATGGAAAATCTGTTGAGCAAGCAATCACTGAAATTTTAAATGTATTGGAATCCAGAGGAATCGGCAAAACAAGAATTCAATACAAATTGCGCGATGCCAATTTTAGCAGGCAGCGCTATTGGGGAGAACCCTTTCCAATTTATTACGATGCTCAAGGACATACGTATCAGTTAGATGAATCAGATTTACCACTTGAATTGCCGCATATCGAACAAATCGAACCTGGCAAATCAGCAAAATCTCCTTTGGCTGCAGCAACCGAATGGGTAAACTGGCAAGGTTTTACACGTGAAACAGATACCATGCCTGGATATGCAGGTTCTTCCTGGTATTTTCTACGATATATGGACCCTAACAATCCCAATGAATTTGCTTCAAAAGAAGCATTGAATTATTGGAAAGAAGTTGACTTGTATATAGGCGGCACTGAACATGCAGTTGGACATTTGATGTACTCTCGGTTTTGGCATAAATTTTTATACGATTGCGATTTTGTAAATACCAACGAACCTTTTAAGAAATTAGTTAATCAAGGGATGATCCAGGGAATAATTGAATCTTTGCTTTTTGTCAAAGACAGTCATCCTCCCCTATTTATAGACGTAAATTTAAAAACAAACTACACAGACGATCAATTAGCGCGCATTCCGGTTCATATTGATTATGTTAGCGATTACAATACAGATCATTCCCATCTTTCCAAAGCTGGTATTTTGCAATTTGTAAAATGGAGGCCAGAATTTGCAGGAAGTTTATTTAAAAATGAAGAAATCACTTATTTGTTAAATGAGATTTCTGATGATTTTAAAATACATACACTTTCTGAAACCGGTAAAATGTCCAAGCGTTATCACAATGTGGTAAATCCAGATGATGTGATTGCGGAGTATGGTGCAGATTGCTTCCGGATGTATGAAATGTTTTTAGGACCGATTGATCAAGCTAAACCCTGGGATACCAAAGGAATTGATGGCGTTAGTAAATTTTTAAGAAAGTTTTACAATCTGTTTTACAATGCAACCGATCAGTTTAATCTTACGGATGAACCAGCGAATGCAGACGAACTAAAAATATTGCATACCTGCATCAAAAAAGTAAATCAGGACATCGAGCAATTATCATTTAATACGTCTGTCAGTGCATTTATGATTTGTGTTAATGAATTGAAACGAATCGGTTGTGCAAAAAGAGACGTACTAATGCCATTAGCGCAATTACTCGCTCCATTTGCCCCATTTATCACAGAAGAAATCTGGCATGCCGCAGGAAATACCGGAAGCATCCACCATTGTACCTATCCAATGGCTGATGAAAATCATTTAATAAAAAATGAAGTAAATTATCCTGTCAGCATCAATGGTAAAAAACGGTTTGAATGGATTGTTGCTAAAACATTAAGCCAGGATGAGCTACTGCAACAAGTTGTTGAATTGGATGAAATAAATAAATGGTTGGAAGGACAAGAAATAAAAAAAATTATTATTGTTCCCAATCGCATGATTAATATTGTTATCTAATAAATATGTTCGAAAATAAATCTAAAGCGGTCGTTAAATCTCAAATCTTTTACAGAAGGTTATTGAAATTTTGGATACTTGGCACTCTTATGATTTCTATTTCACTTGTTCTAGGTACCCTTGGCTATATGCATTTTGGAAATTTAAATTGGATCGATGGCTTATACAATGCCAGCATGATTTTAACCGGCATGGGTCCGGATGTGGAAAAACCATGTGATGAACTTAAATTATTTGCCTCCTTTTATGCCATGTATAGCGGCATCATTTTTCTTTCAAGTGTAACCATTGTTTTTGCTCCAATCATCCACCGATTTTTCCACATAATTCATGTGGAAGGAAAAGATTAGTTGTGGCTAACTTAGATTGCTCAGGGTCGCTGGAAACCGACTGAATTTTGGAGCAACGACCAATTCTTTAGAACCGGGAGTATAGCTATAAAATCCTTCACCGGATTTAACGCCCAATTTATTGGCAGTTACCATTTTAACCAATAATGGACAAGGTGCGTATTTAGGATTTCCAAAACCATCTTCCAAGACTCGCAATATGGCTAAACAAACATCCAGACCAATAAAATCTGCCAATTGCAGAGGACCCATAGGATGCGCCATTCCCAATTTCATGACGGTATCTATTTCTTCTACACCGGCCACTCCTTCATATAAACAATGAACGGCTTCATTTATCATAGGAATCAAAATACGATTGGAAACAAATCCAGGATAATCATTGACTTCAACAGGAACTTTATCAAGTGCTCTGGTAAGATTCATAATGGTTTCACACACTTCATCAGATGTATTATACCCACGAATGATTTCAACCAATTTCATTATAGGCGCCGGATTCATAAAGTGCATTCCAATGACTTTATCCGGTCTTTTGGTAATAGATGCAATTTTTGTCAATGAAATGGCGGAAGTGTTGCTGGCTAAAATCGTATTTGGTGCACACATTCGCTCGAGATCTGTAAATATTTTTAACTTAAGAGACTCGTTTTCGGTTGCAGCTTCAATCACCAATTCAGCATTTTCAACAGCAGATTCCAGATCTGAATTTAAGGTGAGCCGATTTAAGGTATTGATTTTATCCTCTCCGGTTAATTTGGCTTTTTCTACCATGCGATCCAGATTTTTAGTAATCGAAGCCAAGGCTTTTTCCAATGCCGGTGCTGAAATATCATTTAAGACAACCTGATAACCATATTGTGCAAATACATGAGCGATGCCACTTCCCATGGTTCCTGCTCCGATAACTGTAATATTTTTCATGATTTTTTTTGAATATTGCGCGCAAAGCTAAGCTTTGAGCAGTATTTAACAAATTGTAGAGTAAAAATATAAATCCTATCTTGCAATCCTATGGCATATAAATTAGTTGCTGATGCTGGATCAAGCAAGACAGATTGGGTGTTTTTTGGTGCAAAACAGAGTACCCATTTTGAAACCGATGGCATCAATCCAACAACGCAAGATCCAAGTTATTTGGATACCATTTTAGAAAAAACCAAATTCAATTGTCCGGATCTGCCCGCTGACATTATTTTTTATGGCGCAGGATGCAATTCACAATCGGCTAAAGATATACTTACTCTTTTGTTTGAAAAGCACTTTCCGAATGTACATCTGACGATTCAGTCAGACATTTTAGCGAGTGGTCGGGGGCTTTGTGAAGGAGCGGAAGGCATCGTTGCAATTTTAGGAACTGGCAGCCATGCAGCACATTGTGATGGCCATGCGATTGTCCACCAACTTCCTTCTCTTGGTTATCTTCTTGGTGACGAAGCATCCGGTAACTATTTTGGGAAAAAACTGCTCCAGCTTTATTTTTTAAACAAAATGGATGCCCAATTAAGACAGCATTTTGAAAATCAGTACCCGACATTAAATCATGATTTTATTTTTCAATTATATCATTCCCAAAAACCGGCTTCCAAATTAGCAGACTTTGCTCGATTTGCAATTCAACATAAAAATGCAGAATCATTAAAACCAATCATTAAATTTGGAATTGAAGAATTTATTGAAAACAGAATTTTAATTTACAAACCACTCCAGTTACCGGTACATCTATGTGGCTCGATCGGATATTACCTGCGAGATGAATTTAGAACAAGTTTGAATAATTATGGTTTACACTTTGGAAATTGCAGTCAGAAATTAATTCAACATTTATTGGCCTACCATTTAAAATATGAAACCCATTAAACGCATTGGTATTTTTACATCCGGAGGAGATGCTCCTGGAATGAATGCAGCAATTCGGGCGATAACCCGTACGGCAAATTATTATGATCTACACGTTTATGGAATCTATAGAGGTTTTGAAGGAATGATCGATGGAGAAATAAGCCGTTTGGAAACTACCGATGTCAGCAACATCATTCATCAGGGAGGTACCATATTAAAAACCGCACGGAGCAGCCGTTTTTTAGAAACTGCCAATCGCCAAAAAGCATTTGAAAATTTGCAAGCAAATGATATTGATGCAGTTGTTGCAATTGGTGGCAACGGTACGTTTACAGGGGCTTCTGTCTTTTTCAAAGAAACCGAATTTCCCATGATCGGCTTGCCTGGAACCATCGACAATGATTTATATGGAACCGATTTTACGATTGGTTTTGATACTGCGGTAAATACTGCAATTGAAGCAGTGGATAAAATACGCGACACTGCAGATTCTCATGATCGTTTGTTTTTGATTGAAGTTATGGGAAGGCATTCAGGTTATATTGCACTCTTTACTGCCATTGCTTCTGGCGCCAGTGCCCTATTAATTCCAGAACATGATGAAAACATTGATCAATTGGTTGCTGAGATTAAAAAAACCCTTAAGCGTAAAAAAGTTATTCAGCTTAGTCATTGTTGCGGAAGGAAATAAAATTGGCCCAACCCCTGTTATTGCCGAATTGCTAAAAGAACGGGTTAAGGAATATGAAATTAAAATGGCTATCATTGGACACATTCAACGTGGTGGATCACCCAGTGTTGCAGATCGAATACTTTCCAGCCGACTGGGACATGGTGCCGTCGAGGCTTTATTAAAAGGGAAACACAATTGCATGGCAGGCATTGTCAATGATAAAATAGTTTTTACTGATTTCGATCAAGCCGTTCAACATCAAAACGCTCCGGACGAAGAACTTATCAAATTAGCAGACATTCTTGGAAGATAATCATTCAGATTCTTTTTATAACTAACGAATCTTATTTTCCTTTTGCATTTAAAATTATGAGTATCTTATTTTCCTCCGCCTATATTACTTAATAAGGCCAATCGAATGCTTGACTTTTGATAGTCCGAACCTTCAAATGCATGAACCCAATCCAGGCGAAAGACTCTAAATACTTTATAACCTATATTTCCAAATCCAATTGAATATTCTGAATACGGCTTATTTCTGTCATTGATAACTGATGAACAACGTATCAATTCTTTTAAACCCAATTTATTAATTAAAGGAATCCGGTCTAATAACTTTCCTTGTAAATCCCATTCAAGAAACCAGGACACTGCATGTTTATTCGTACTGTGTGCATATGGATTTAAACTTAAAAATACATCCGGATCATTCGGTTTGTTGTAAAAAATATAAGGATTCCCTTTTTGAAAAATCCATTCAGATGGATCCAATGGTTTTTTATGGAAAATTTTTGTCGCCTTCACTAAATAGCTTAGTTGGCCCCAATTCTGCAAGGACTGGTCATTATAAATACTGGTGCCAATTACATGAAACTGTTCTTTTGAATTTGGATAAACACCCCAAGTATGTCGCAACCTTACTACCGGCCATTCACTCTCAAGATAATCCGTTGCATTTGGGGCTAACCACACTTTAGTTCCCCGACGCCACCGAATCCGATTGGTAAAACTGATGTATTCTTTATGATTGATCTTCAAACTATCATTGAAATCATCACTGCTGCTATTTGGAGCATACAATCGATCTTTTTTAGCAATGCTGTAATTTGAATGATTTGTCAAATTAAACCTGGCATTGTAATTCCACTCGCCAAACCATAAAAAGTCATAGGCTATATACTGTTTATAATTTAAACCGATCATTCGATTCTCATAAAATTTGTTGTAGTTTTTCTTAAGCCACAAATTTGCAATTTCCTGAATTATAAGAGAACCGGGGTTATGATCATAGGCTTCCAATTCGATGCCTGTCCTAACTGAAAACTCAGCTTTTCTAAATTCATTAAATCGTTGCATATAACTAAAGGTTGGCCTGAAAACCTTCTCTGCAAAACCATAATCCAGTTTAGATTCGATACGGTATTCGTTGTATTCATTTTTTAAATGTTGTTGTTGATTAAACCGAAGAATGGTTCCTAAACTCCAACCTTGCACTGGATTAAAATGGATAATTTCCAAAGGGGAGGCAATGGAATATGAACGCTTCTTATAGGTGTTGTGAAACGTATAGCCAGTAAGAAAATGGATGGTTTTAAACTCATTCCGTTGTTGGTCTACTGAATCTTTATAAACTTTAGAATCTCGGATTATTTTCAAACTATCCTTGGATTGATAGTCGGTGATTTCTTCAGTTGTTAATGGAACCGGTCGGATTGAATCCCAATAAAGGACTTCCTTTGTATTGGCTCCATCCTGAATTCGCAACAGCACCCTTTCATCTTGTGGCTCTGAAACTTTTTCAAAATCATAATCTGAAAACACTACAGCAAATTTGCCTTCTAATTTTATAACAAACAATGCGGCTTTAAATCCAAAAACCTGCGATTGCAATTCAAAACGATCGGATCCTGTCACAGGGATAAATACCTGGCTGAGATAAATGCTATCAAACAATTCCTGTTGCACCTGTTTGCCTGAAATATGCAGATTTAATTCATACAAATTCCAGGAGTTTTCTTGTATCGTAATGACACCCGACCAGGCTGGAAGGCTGTTGTTTTTTGGAATGATCCGAATCCTATGTAAGATTACCTGATCCGTCTGAAGTGTGTCTGTACTTAATAAATTGTATTTATAGTAATCCAACGCAAAATCTGCAATCGGTGAAACAATGGCCCTTCCAAATTCATTTGTATTTTCATACAAATTAAACAAAGCTGAAGAAGCTCTATTAAATGAAAAACCATTATCCCGACCTGAGATTCTCGAAGATATCATTTCTTCATAAAAATGATCTGGTTTCTTAAAATTAAGTTTAGACACGGTCTCAGACAAATAAATGATCCCTTTTCTATTTGAATCCAGATTGCCATCCAAATTGCCAATTTCTTTTCCCAATATTTTTTTTGGGATATCCAGAATTTTAATTGACCCTTTTGTATATGCATTGCATTGAAAATCTAATTTTCCGGAATAATATAAATTTCGCTTTGCAATAGCTTTTCGAATGATTGCATAGGCCGGGTCTTCCTGATCCGAAGAAATAACAATTTCGTTTAAATTATATGTTGAAGGTTTTAATTGAATATTCAAGAGCAAGGGACCGGATAGATAATCTATTTCTCGCTCCTCAAGTTGATATCCTAAATAATGAAACACAACGATATTCTTGCCAACAGGCAATTCCAAGGTATAGGATCCGTCTTTATTGCTGATACTTCCTTTTGTTGTGTATTTAATATAAATTGAAGCAAAGGCTAATGGATTTCCTTCAGGATCCGAAATTGTTCCTTTCAATTGGGTAAATGAACTATTCAAAAAAGCAAACCAACAAAATACAACGAACAAAATCTTCATGTTGCCAACCAATTTTCCAGCAGTTCTTTGCCAAGTTTTGTTAAAAATGATTCCGGGTGAAATTGAATTCCTTCAATATTGTATGTTTTGTGTTTTATACCCATAATGATCTGATCTTCAGATATGCAGGTAACATGTAATGAATCAGGCATGCTTTCTGCATCAATTGCCCAGGAATGATACAATCCAACGTCAAATACTGCAGGCATGGTGCTTATTATAGAATTTAAATGCGTAGCCTTGTTAATGACTTGTTTTACCTGACCGTGTTGCACCACAACTTGTTTAAATAATTTTGCCCCATAAAATTCTGCGATGGCTTGGTGCCCAAGACAAATTCCCAAAATACGTTGCTTGCTTTGATAATTTGACAAAATAGATTTCATGGCAGGAAAATGATCTGGTATGCCCGGCCCCGGTGAAAATAGAATTTTCTCAAACTTAACTACTTCATTATCAAGATATTTCAAGGAATCCAGGATCCTCGGCTTTGCATGCAAGCTCTTCAATAAATGAACTAAATTGTAGGTAAATGAATCCCTGTTATCAAGAAGTAAGATCTCTTTATTTGAATACACAATAAAAGCTAATAACTTTCGGACGAAAATAGACAAAGATTCGATTGCAAAAGCCATTTAGAGCGCATTCTTCAGTTATTGAGCGTATGAATTCATTTAAACAGGATGAGCGGCCTTTTCTGTTTGTGATTGACTATTTGAAAACTTGTGGTATTTGTGAACCACTCGATGAACTGAATGATGAACAAATAAAATATTCTATTTGCAATGAAAAACCAGTCGAAAAATTAAATCACTCCTTTAGGTTTAAGCCTCTTCCCGTATCCTATAATTCTTACAAAATCAAATTTGATTTGGTTTATCAAGCCATTCAAAATGGGGACAGTTATTTGTGCAATTTAACTCAAGCAACTAAACTGGAGACCAATTTGAGTTTGAATGACATCTTCCAATGCACGAATGCCGCTTACAAACTTTATATAAAAGATACTTTTGTAGTATTTTCGCCCGAATCTTTTGTAACAATCAATGGGAGTCAAATAAATACCTTTCCAATGAAAGGCACTAAAAGGGTTGTAGACGATCCGGATGGTTTTCATTTATTGAATGATCTCAAAGAAACGGCCGAACACAATACCATTGTTGACTTATTGCGAAATGATTTGAGCATGGTTTCTGATCATGTTGCCATCAAACGTTATAAATTTCTGCTTAAGGTGAAAACACACAATGACGAATTATGGCAAATGAGTTCAGAAATCAGTGGAACCTTACAAAATTATTATTTAGATCATCCAGGATTCTTATTTGATAAAATTTGTCCGGCAGGATCCATTTGTGGCGCACCTAAAGAGAAAACACTGGAACTCATTTCTAAAACTGAAAATTACAATCGGGGATTTTATACAGGAGTGTTTGGCGTTTACAATGGCACCAATTTGCAAAGTGCTGTGATGATCCGATTTATAGAAAAAACCAATGATGGACTTGAATTTAAAAGCGGGGGTGGCATCACATTTCATTCTGATTCCCTGCAAGAATACCAAGAATTAATTCACAAAGTCTATGTACCGATTTTTTGAAAGCATTTCCATCCTGGATGGAGTTCCCCAAAATTTGTATTATCACCAATTGCGAATTGATCATACATTTAAACAATTTTATCCGAAACTGGAAACCCCACATCTGGAATACCTGATTTCTAAAAATGTTCAAGTTCGATTTCCTCTTGTGAAATGCAAATTCAGCTACAATGAAACATCCCATCAGTTTTTTTGTCTGGCCTATAATCCAAAAACCTATAAGAAATTTCACCTCATACATGACAATCAAATAAGCTATAACTACAAATACATTGACAGAATGTGTTTTGATCAATATCTTAGAACCATTCCATCAGACCACCAGATCCTTATTGTTAAAAATGATTACCTGACGGATTCAAGTTTAAGTAATCTGGCATTCTACGATGGCTATCGATGGCTTACTCCGATTGATCCTTTGCTTAAAGGCACCATGCGTGCTTCTTTAATAGCAGACTGGAAAATTCATGAAGAAGCAATACAATCGAAACATTTGCCTTTGTTTAAAAAATTCAAATTGCTAAATGCGATGAATCCATTGGATTCAACTACTGAATATTCAATGGATTTAATTTCTTAAGTCTCAATAAACCATGGATCTAACCAACTATAATCAGATTTTAGAAACACTTAAGCCATACCATGCACAATTAATTGCTGTAAGCAAAAATCAGAGTACCGAGGCAATTCTTAGTTTATATGAAGCTGGTCAAAGAATCTTTGCAGAAAACAGGGTACAAATGTTATTAGCACGTAAAACAGAATTGCCATCGGATATTGAATGGCATTTAATTGGAAGTCTCCAAAAGAATAAAGTAAAAAAAATAGTTGAATGGATCAGCATGATTCATTCCGTTGATTCTTTTGAATTAGCAGAAACGATTCACAAAGCTGCTATCCAATACAATCGGGTGATTCCCATTTTACTTGAAATTAAAATTGGAACTGAATCCGAAAAACAAGGTTTTGAATACACGAACCTCCTGGCCTCTTTAAGCACTGATCCGTGGATAAATTTATCTGGAATACAAATTTCAGGATTGATGGGAATGGCAAGCTTTACAGAAAACTCCCATCAAATTCAAAGTGAGTTCAGAAAACTCAAACTGTATTTTGAATCAATAAAGAAATTGCATCCTGAATATACCGCATTCAAAGAACTCTCCATGGGGATGTCTTCAGATTACAAAATCGCATTGGAAGAGGGTTCCACTATGGTACGAATTGGCAGTAAATTATTTAATTAATTTACGATCACTAATTTACTGATAAAAGATTTATTACCCTCAAGAATTATTTTTAAATAATAGATTCCGGAATTCAGGTACAGGTCTAAATTTTCCTGATTTTTCCCGGACTTAAAATCTGATAAAATAATTCCATTTAGATCCAGCAATTGAATTAATTCCATTTTGTCTTTTGACGTTATGCGAATAAGTCCGCTTGAAGGATTTGGGTAAACATTGGCCAATTCAATCGCATTGTTTGAAATACTTGTTACACGACATTTATCCTGTTGGTTTAATTCCAAATCATTTAAACTGCAATCAAGATCTGCTAATTGCAAGTCCAATGCTTTTGAATTAAAAACAATATCTGTTATCTTGATTGGGTCCTTAGCAACAGTATAGCTAAGGTCTTCACTGCAATCATGATCCATCAAACCACTATTCTCCAATAAAACCAAATAATTTTCCATGCTGCCATTGGGTTTTATCAAAGACCATGTTTTGTCATTTCCACGATCGTAATTAATTGAAGACGAGGTTGCAATGCTTGAGTTTTGTAAACTCTCTTTAAAATATTTATATTTCTCGATGATCGCATTGGTAGAATTGATTTTCATTAATGTATACCCCTGAAAGCCATTTTCAACTGGCGCCTGACCTCCGATATAAAAATAAAATCCATCAGTATTAATTGCTTCTACTCGGATTGGTGCGGTATAATTTCTCCAGGTTCTAAGCGTCAATGCAGCATCAAACCAAGAAATCAATACTGGCCCTGGTTCAGAACGACCTACAACGGATTGCGAAAACATAAATATATTGGCACCTTTTGGTTCGATAGATGTAAATCCAAAACGATGGTTATATAACCCATCCGCACTAAAGAGTTCTACCATTTTTAATGCTACCGGTTCTCCTTCTGTAGAGACTTCGGCCAACATCATTCGAAAAAAATTATCCCCTACCGGTCTGATGGTTCCGGATATCAACAAATCGTCATTGGGACCCAAAGCTAAGGAAGCAGGAGATTCAGCGTGTATGGGTGCCAGGCTGTTGTAAATTCGGGACCAAATAATTTGCGACCCATCAAAAGCCATTAAAACGATTTTATTGTTTTGTGCTCCAAGATAATTTAATTCAGTCTCGACCAACAAATAGTATATCCCTCTGATATTGATTACATCTACTGGATTTAATGTTCGGCTTGGTTCAATTAAGTCTGAAATTATTTTCACATACTTCAATGCGTTTATTTTAAAATTAAACAAACCTATAATCAGATAATTTCCACCTCCTGTAACCAAATAATTTCCAATAAAAAAAACTTCATCCGCACCTGTTGCTACAATTTTCTTTATCTGAATGCTTCCTGATTTTTGTCCAATGAGATGTCCTGATTTAAGATCTCCTGCATTTTGAAAATTTAGTATTAGGGCCTCCGTTAAATTTTTCTGGGTATTCAAAACATTAACTGCATAAATTTTAGACGCTGGTACGGATCCTAAACTACCAAATGAACTGCTGCTTGCAATTTCTAAGAATTGAATGGGACTGCTTGAATCAGCCGTAATTTTCAACAAACTCTGAGCATGCATTAGGCCACAGAAACATGTAAACAGAAGCGAAATTTTCAGATTCATAATTTAAATTTTAATCCATTTGTAACAAGTTAATTTGTTACCATTTATTAGTTGACCAAATAAATTCCATTTTCAAGTTCTTCGAAATTAAAGCGAATTTCACGATCGAAATTCAATTTTGTATTAAATACCTGTTTGCCCTGCATGTCAACTAATTCCATACTTCCATGAATCCCATCTGTGGAAGTTAACTCCAAAAGGCCATGAGATGGATTTGGACTTAATATGATTTCATCCTTTGAAAGAACATGGGTTGAAACGGTTCCATCGGTTTTTAGATTGCTCCCATAAATTGCAATGCCTCCTCGTGAATTTCCAGTGGCTATATCCAGGATTCCATCGTTATCAATATCTGCCAAACTTACAGTCAAACGTTCTCCTTCCAGTATTTGACCATAATGTGGGTTTAACATACTAAACGTGCCATCCAGATTGCCATCAATACCTCCAATCATTTTTAATTCACCATAAATATTTCCACTGAATAAACGATAGTTTCCATTGAAGTCAATAATTTCAGGACAAGTATAGGATTTGGAAGAAATTGAATTGACAATAATTTTTCCAAGACAATTGGTATTGGGTGATTTATAATAATCCGGATCAAAGACCGGAGCATTTAAAATTCCTTGATTTTGAAAATAGTAGAAACTTCCACAAGCCTGATTGTTTGCATTGTTGGTATTTACTTTGGTACCACTGACAATATCAATCAAGCCATCTCGATTTAGATCTACTAAGAATGGTGAACTATTACTTTTAACACTTAAGTCTTTGTATGGGTAAATCGGTTTTTTAAATTTAAATTTTGTTTTAGGTCCTGCAGTATTTTCACAATAAAAAAACTGACCTTGATTTTCACCAACCAACAAATCTAAATCGCCATCACCATCCAAATCACCAAAGGAAGGCGTAAAACTATGATGTGCATCTGCATTCAATGAAAATTGGTTAAATTCCAGATAATTTGAATCAACCAGTTTAAATTTTGGATTGTTTTGTGTTCCAATGTTCTCAAATAAAAACAAACGAGCATCTCTTAAATTTGTCCCACGCACAAAAATCCCTTCCGATCCAATCACAAGATCCATCAAACCATCCTGATTGTAATCAACAAAACAAGGATCGGATCCTGAACCAACATCTACCATTTGTTCGCCAAATAAATCCTTTGTTTGTAATTGAAAGATTGGTTGATTGCTTGTACCCGTATTTTTATAATACCACAAATTAGTTACATTATCTGAAATTCCACGTTGGTTTGGTGCAATCAACACATCTCTTAATCCATCATGGTTTACATCCACGTCAAATGCTCCTAAAAAAATTGCCATATTCACAGAATCTTGTTTAGCAGGCCAGTGCGTTAGGTGTTGTGTCAGCCAGGCTTGATTCTTATTTCCTCCATTGTACAAAGCTATTACTCCAGTATTGGTAAGATCCCCAATCAACACATCCCGCAATGCATCTCCATTTAAATCAAGACTCAAAATAGTAGATCCCGCATGCCGTGAAGTAATAACCGGAGCAAATAAACTGGCACAAGTATCCGAAGAGCCACTCAATTTAATTTCAGAAGTAAATCCACTTTCAACAAAGCGACCGTAACAATTATCAGAATAAACGTAGGCCAGCGTATCCATTGAAAATCCACGTTCTTTTACGACATTTTGAAACCAGGTCACTTTGTTATTACCCGGTTCATACAACACAATATCCAAATCCCCATCTCCATCTACATCATCAAAAGCAGGAAGGTCAGAATAATCTACCGGTATTTGTACATTGCTATTCCCGATCGGAAAATAAAGTGCTTTAAATTGTTTCTTCATGTCAAATTTATCAAAGCGATATTGACCTTGATCGTTAATTGCTTTGTAAACTTCGATGCCCGGTATTCCTTCTGTATTAAAACAACTCCCAAAAAGATCCATCGTTCCATCCAGGTTATAATCCCGGGTAATTAGCCAATCTTTCATTTTTGGAAACATACGCTTGAATTTCGGACTGTATTGATAGGTTCCAGATTGCAGATCAAATCTGAAAGGCAAAAGGATATCTCCAGCACGATCAAACAGAATAAGATCCTTGGTCCCATCCATGTCCAAATCAAATTCATTAACTTGTACATTATCAATTCCTCCCACATGAGCAAAGTCTAAGACCTTGCCATCCATAGATTCAAATGGAACCTGTTTAGGCTCAAAAATCTGGGAGAAGGATTCTTTTGAAAAAAGAATCAGGGTGAATAGAATACAGTATATTTTTCTCATAATAAATAGCTCATGAAGGTAACGAATAAAACCAAGAATTTGCGCTTTTATAAAGTTCAAATATTATAGCTATAGCCACCAAGTTGTTTGCATTCAATTACAATATATATTTGCATTAAAGGGCTAATCAAAATATTATTATTCGCTAATACAAATATTTTTGTAATTTATAAATGTATAATCTCATATTTACAAAATATTATCTATGTGTTTTTTGTAATTAAAATACATCCTTGAACATCAAGCATGCGCAATGCTTTTAATCATTTAAGTGAACAAGCAAAATCAAATCTGTACCAGTTCAAAATGGAAATGTCTTTTTGACCATATCTGGAAAATTGAAAACCTATCAGAAGGCCGTGGCCGGATGATAAGAATGCAACGTCGTTGCAATCGTTGCCGGCAGCGTCATATTTTAACTATTAATGTAAGTAAAAATGGATCACAAAGATTGTTCTGGATTAATGGGTAGGTGTAAGAATTGTAATCATTACTGTCCCTTTTCTGCAGTTCATAAATATGGAACTTGTGCATTGGTTTACGCTAACCATCTTACATCCGGTGACATGCCTTTTGCGCAAATTATTCACATCGAACAGGAGTCTTTGTTTTTCACCAAAAGCAAAGTGTATGTTATGGAAGATTTTGGATGTATTCATTTTCTAAAAAAAACAAGTGAGCCATTAGTAGTAAATAGACTCACTTGCTTCTATGAACACATTTGTGGAATTACTTAAATTGAAATAATCTATATGATAAGGACAGATTTCCAACTGAATACAGATAAGCATCATTTTTATTAAAATACGACAACAAACCGCCAAACAAATAGGAGGCATCTAGGCTAAATCTATTATAGAATTTAAATCCAATTGTCGTCGTAAAATCAATATCATACTTTCGTTCCTCAATCCTGTGGACCACTGGATGGCCAAGATGCGAAACAACTAATCCTATTCCAAATGAATATCTATCTTTATAAACTCTATTAATTATAATAGGCATTTCAAGAAATTCAGCAATTAATTTATCTCGCCTTTCAACAAATGGATTATCTACACTACCTCCCCTTTGAGAATAAAGCAATCCTGATTTAATAAAATAATTTTCCGAAAATTTATAACGAATATCAATTCCACCTTTATAACTAAACATATTGTAATAAGGTGCAAATGAGCCGCTATAGCGAGTATCATAATTGCCGTAATTCATTCCAAAATTCAAGTAAATTGAAATTTGACTGAATAAACTGAATTGTGAAAATAAAAATATAATTAATAGATGTTTATTCATAATTTTTATCTGATTAAATCTAAATACATTGTACAGCCTCCACTACATGAATTGTTCTTCTTACATACTCTAGCAGTGACTGCTGATACACAATCATTCATATTTGTAGGCCACAACCAAGCCCATCTTTCCTTCCTTAAATTTGATACTGTCCAATCTGGTTGATTAACACCATATGCGGTTCTCATTTCCCAAATTTGCATATAATGCCCACTTGTGTTAAATTGATACCTTCCTGGGTTTCTAAACAATACAAATTGTATCACCGCTCCATTACCAGACCAACCGTTTGTGTCATAAAAGTACTTTGCATCGTAAGATTGGTGCATTTTAAAAGAAGATATTCTATCATCCCATGTAGTAGAGGGATAACTTACATACAATTCACGTAAATCCGGGATCATGTATTCGTCATTACAAGTGTTTCCGTTTGTATAATTCCTCAATGACGGATAATTTGGAGTTAAATTAAAACTACTTCCACCAAAATTAACATCCTCATAATATGTAGCTAAAACTGGAGGGCTCATAACAGCAGATGTCCATGTGCTATCTTCTTCTTCTAATGCATCATCAACATTTGTTATAAAAACGGTATCTCCGCTTTCATATATATAAGTTGTAAAAAATTCATTGCTACCAATGGCATCAATCAATTCATCCTCAACATCTGTGTTTAAGGGATCTCCAGAATCATCTTCTGAGTCAAAATACAAAGTATATGTAATATCGTCATATACATAAACCTCTGTAATAGTGTCAGTTCTTTGGGTTAAATCCCTTTCTTTGTTCTGCATAATGGTTTCCGTCTTGTTACAGCCAAATTGTAAAATCCATAATAGAGTTGTCAAAACTAATAATTTTTTCATAATAAGAAAATTTAAAACGTTACAAAATATTGTTTAAAAAACTGCAGTTTAACAAAGAATACATATATTTGAATTAATTATAAATCACTTCATATGAACACAAATTCGCTCCATGCCTTAGTGCTATTTAGCTTAACTTTAATTCAAATTTGTTTTTCTGGATGTAATGATGATCTTACTTATAAAAAAGTTAAGCTTAAGCAAGTAAGAATACATGATTTCCCAATGACTAATGGAGGCGAACCCTGGGATTCATTAGATGGCCCTGATTTGTATTTTGAAGTTTATTTAAATGGAATTAAAAAATACAATTCAAATATTAGCCAGTATATGAACATAGTTGCCGCTCCCATTACTTTTCAAATAGATAGTGAAATAGTTGCTCAACCTGGCAAAGATCAACTTACCTATAAATTATTTGATTTAGATTTGAATTCAAATCAACTTATCGATTCTTTGAAATTTGATCCACCGGCTTCTAGGTATTATCCTTTTGATGAAGTCCTTCAATGGGGAATAACTCAATGGGAATCATTTTATGTTGAGCCTTAATTTAGCTCAATAAATTCTTGTAACCCAGATGTCCCTTTATGCTTGATAGGAGAATATTAAAATCAATATTCAAATAGTATAATTCTTATCCAATGTCAAGTTTTTACCTCAAAATTCAGGGTTTACCCTGATAAAAATCAGGGTAAACCCTTAGTGAAAATCTCAGAATCCTACCATATCACACACCACCACATCCCACAAAATTTTAACTTTTCATTTCAACTCCCACGTAGTAAATATGTACCGACTGTTACTTTCTATCTAAATGAACATAATCAAGAAATAAATATTATGATACACCGGAAGGCTTGAAACCGTAAGGTCCGGCGATTTCTTGCTCATGCAGGAAGTGTCAGTCACTTCCGGTATTGATAACTTTTTAATTATGTTTTTATGCTCGACACACAATTGAATTTTAAACCAGCAAACCTCGGGCCGGATGTTGCATTGCAGCTCATTGAGCGGCTTTGCGATGTTTCTAGTCCGGACATTATGGCTACAGAGTTGGAGGAGATTTTTTTCACAGCGCTGTCTAGTCCGGATTACACCGAGCTTTCTACCTCAACCCCGGGTGAGCTGGTGTTTGCGCACCGCAAAATCATTGAGTTTTTGCGAGATCTTCACAAAGCCGGTTGCCAGATTGAAGCTGGCCAAGCTGCTTGATTTATGGTTTGTTTTTAGCTTGACCTTACTGGCCCTGGTAGATTTTCTAAAAAGGCTTTTTGTTTTAAGCTTTATGGTTGCTAAATGGATTGTAGGCTGCTAAATTGCCAGCGCTTAGGGTGATTTCAGACAAGGCAAAACCACTAGATTATATGCTGTTGAAGGTAATGTTCTAATGCTGTCCATTTTTTTATTTACCTTAATGTTTCAGCTTTTATTCTAATAGGATGATATTATTTTATTTTTTTCTAAATGAACAAAAGACTCAATCGTTAAAAAAGCCTTAAAATCACTGATTTTAAGGCTTTTGTTTTTAGTTTGAAGAAACTATTTCCAGAAGCAATCGTTTTATTCTTCATGCGACTGTGCTTTTTTCTTTTAATTTCTATCAGTTTCCTTTCTAATAAAGCTACTTCACAAGCTGTAATTGGTAGGGATGTGCTTCAAAAATTGATTAATAAGCAAGATGACACTTTGCGAATTTTTAACTTTTGGGCCAGTTGGTGTAAACCCTGTGTTCAAGAATTGCCTTATTTTGAAGAACTGAATGCAACGAACAACACCAAAAAACAAAAGCTGTATTTGATTAGCCTTGATTTTCCTGAAAATATTAAACGCAAACTGGTACCATTCATTAAAAACAAAGGCATCCATTCCGAAGTAATCGTATTTGATGGGGGGAATCCCAATGTTTGGATTAGTGAAATTGATACCAGCTGGTCAGGCTCTATTCCAGCTACCTTGCTTAGTTTTCAGGGTAGAAAACAGTTTCAAGAGGCATCTTTTGATTCCACTGAGCAACTTCAAGAATTTATTCAAAATTTTATAAATCGTTTTAAATCATGAGATCATTAGTATTCAGTGTTTTTACTTTATTCATTCTTATAGGGTCTGTAAATTCCCAGGCATATCAAATTGGCCAAGCGGCTGAAGACTTTAGCTTAAAAAATGTCGATGGCAAAATGGTGAGCCTTTCAGATTATAAAAATGCCAAGGGGTATATTGTTGTTTTCACGTGCAATCATTGTCCGTTTGCACAGATGTATGAAAAAAGAATCATCGAACTTCATAAGAAATATTCAAAAAAAGGTTATCCTGTAATTGCAATTAATCCAAATGACCCAGAGGTAGTGCCAGAAGATAATTTTGAAAGCATGCAGAAACTTTCAAATAAAAAGAAATATCCATTTGCATATTTGTTTGACGAAGGACAAAAAGTATATCCAAAATTTGGAGCTACGAGAACACCCCATGTTTTTATACTCGATAAAAATAAAGTGGTCAAATATATTGGCGCAATTGATGACAATGCAAAGGATGAAGCAGCGGTTCAAATTCGTTATGTTGAAGATGCAATTTCAGCTTTAGAATCAGGGAAAGATCCAAATCCAAATACAACCAAAGCGGTTGGTTGTAGCATAAAAAAGAAAGCTTAGGCACTGGCTAAAACATATTAAAGCATTTCGTGATATTTTAGAGCCTAGTTGGATCGATTCATCTATCTTTGCGGTTTCTGAACAAAATCTATTTGAATGTCTTCAACCGGACTTGAAACCGCAAAAAAGCTAGGCTTACTCGATACCGAATACGAAAAAATTGTTCAGGTCCTAGGGCGTGAACCCAATTTTACAGAATTGAGTATTTATTCTGTAATGTGGTCTGAACATTGTTCGTACAAAAATTCCATTTTACAATTAAAAAAATTACCTCGTAAAGGTTCGCGGCTTTTAGTTGAAGCAGGTGAAGAAAACGCCGGACTCGTTGATATCGGCGATGGATTGGGTTGTGCTTTTAAAATTGAATCCCATAACCATCCTTCTGCCATTGAACCTTACCAGGGGGCAGCAACCGGGGTTGGTGGTATCCATAGGGATATTTTTACCATGGGTGCACGTCCAATTGCCGCTTTAAACTCCCTTCGATTTGGAAATTTGCATAACAATCACACCAAACAATTGATGAAAGGGGTGGTTAAAGGAATTGGCAACTACGGCAATTCTTTTGGAGTTCCAACTGTTGGAGGAGAGGTTTATTTCAATCATTGTTACAATCAAAATATATTGGTCAACGCAATGTCTGTTGGCATCGTTGAAATAGGAAAAACAGTATCTGCACGAGCTGACGGACCTGGAAATCCTGTATTTATAGTAGGCTCTGCCACTGGAAAGGATGGAATTCATGGTGCAACCTTTGCATCAGCAGATTTAACAGAAGACTCGGCTTCCGATTTACCTGCTGTTCAGGTGGGTGACCCCTTTCAAGAAAAACTATTGCTTGAAGCCAGCTTAGAGGTAATTGCCACTGGGCAAATTGTGGGCATGCAGGATATGGGGGCTGCTGGAATCACCTGTTCGACTTCAGAAATGTCAGCCAAAAGCTTGACCGGCATGCGAATCAATTTAGATTTAGTGCCTACCCGTCAAAAAAATATGCAGCCATTCGAAATCCTTTTATCAGAATCACAAGAACGGATGTTGGTAGTATGTAAAAAAGGCGGTGAAAAACAACTCTTGGAGGTATTTGATAAATGGGACTTAGAATGTGTTCAAATAGGAGAAGTCACAGACACTGGACGCCTCGAATACTTTATGCATGGAGCTAAAATTGCGGATGTGCCCGCTGAAAGTCTGGTTTTAGGAGGAGGCGCTCCCATCTATGTTCGAGAGGCTGTCAAACCTGCTTATTTTGAGCTGATCGATGCTTTTGAAAATACCTTGATTGAAGAACCCGTTGATTTAGTCACAGTAGCTAAAACGCTAATCGCTTCTGAAAATATAGCCAGTAAAAACTGGATTTACGAACAGTACGATAAAATGGTGCGTACCGGCACCATGACTTCCGTCCAATCAGCGGATGCTGCATTGGTGCGAATTAAAGGGCATTCTCAGGTTTTGTGCCTGACCACAGATTGTAATTCTGCCTATGTTTATTTGGATCCGCACAAAGGTGGGATGATTGCAGTAAGTGAATGTGCCCGCAACATCAGTTGTTCCGGGGGTATTCCGGTTGCAATTACAAACTGCCTGAATTTTGGAAACCCTTACAATCCAGAGGTTTATTGGCAATTTGAACATGCCTTGAAAGGAATGGGAGAAGCTTGTTTGAAATTCGATACTCCGGTTACAGGGGGCAATGTCAGTTTTTACAATCAAACCGTTACTAAAGATCGTACAGAACCTGTTTTCCCAACTCCAACTATTGGAATGCTGGGAATTATGGAAGACGAACGCTTTGCTACCACGCTTGAATTTAAATCTGAAGGCGACTTAATTTATGTTTTAGGAGTTCAGAGCAATTTCATTGGCTATTCAGAATATTTACACATCATTCATGGGATTACGCATGCTCCGGCGCCCTATTTTGATTTAGAAGAAGAATTTTTACTTCACAAAACGATTCAACAGCTTATTCGCAAATCCTGGGTTCAGTCTGCTCATGATATTTCAGAAGGAGGTCTCTTTTGTTGTTTGGCAGAATCTTGCTTTTCAGAAAACCAAAAAGGTTTTTTCATCGAAATTCCTGAAACCAACCGAAAGGACATCTTCTTGTTTGGTGAAAACCAAGGACGGGCCGTTTTGAGTATAAAACCTGAGAATAAAGCAGAATTTGAGTTATTTTTGCAACAAAATGGACAAAAATTCCATTATTTAGGGGAAGTTACAAAAGGAGACCTGGTAATTAATGAGCAAAATTTTGGCGCTACCCGGGATTACTTTGAACTATACTCTAAATCCATTTCAAATCAGTTTTAACCGAATATAATTATTACAAAAATGAGAGGACAACATTTTTCATTGCTTTTTTTATTGCTTGCTTTGTTATCCTGTAGTCAGGGCAAACAAATCACCGGAGATTTTAATAATGCACCCGATTTAACTGTTAGCCTGGACCGGATTGGCTTAGACAATTCTGGAACTCCAATCGATAAGAGTGAAATGAAAGGCGGCAAATTCAAATTCAGCCTAAAAGAAAGCCCAAAGCCAGGTCTTTATAAAATTTCTATGGGGCAACAAAATTTGATTTTTGTTTTAGACGGCACAGAAAGTACTATTGATTTTAATGGCAACTTTAATGAATTGGGAACCGGCAAAGTGAATGTTAAAGGTTCAGATGCTTCTGATGAGGTGTTTGATGCAATTGCAGAATTTACAGGATCTCAACCCACTGCCGAAAGTGTAAAAAAATAAAATAACGACCATTAAAAGTCCATTGGCAGCTGGCCTTGTTGCAATTCAATTTTTAGGATTCAGACCTGATTTTCTTGCAACCCACAAGGATATATTAAAAAATCTTCAATCAAAATATCCGGATTCCGAATTTACAAAAACATACGATGCCTTTGTAAAGCAATCCGAGCAAATGATGGCATCGCAAGAAGCTACCGAATCAATAAAAGTTGGAATGCCTGCACCAGACATCAATCTTCCATCACCAAAAGGAAAATCTTATAAGTTGTCTGATTTAAAAGGCAAAGTAGTTTTGCTTGATTTTTGGGCTAGTTGGTGCGGACCTTGCAGGAGAGCCAATCCACATGTTGTTGAAATATATAATAAATATAAATCAAAAGGATTTACCGTGTTTAGTGTATCGCTTGATGGTGTAGACAGCAGAACCAAACAACAATTAGGATCAGAAGCGCAGGTTAAAGAATTTTCAAATCGTGCCAAAGAAGCTTGGGTAGCCGCTATCGAAAAAGATAATTTAACTTGGGATACTCACGTAAGTGATTTGAAAAAATGGGAAAGCGATCCGGCTAAAATATATGGTGTGCAATCCATTCCTAAAACCTTCCTCATTGGAAAAGATGGAAAAATCGTTGCTGTGAATCCAAGAGATAATCTTGAAGAAGAAATATTAAAAGTGCTTTAAACTTTATTATAAAATTCAAGAATTTCTGTTTTAAAAACAATTTTAAATCCTTGTATTAAAAAATAAAATTTTGTATTTTTTAATACAAGGATTTTTTATTTTAGTACTATTGCCGATCAATGAATTTAACATTAGTGACCGCAATTCGATGTGATTTAAATTAAGCTATTTGTTGGGAATCGGATGGAATCCCAATTGATTTATACATTTTTCCAAGACATTAAAATAGAAGCCGCGATGGCTGCATTTAAAGATTCCGATTTAGAATCACTTGCTTTGGGTATGCTGATCTTATAATCACACGATTTAATGATCTCTTCTGAAAGACCATTGGCTTCATTTCCAATGCAAATTAATTGAAGATTTTCTTTTTCAAAACGGGTATATGGATCACCATCCAGCACTGCTGCATACTTTAAAATCCCAGGATGCAATTCAAGCAACTCTATCCATGATTTTTGAATGACTTCTACCCTACTGACTCCAGACATACTTGCCTGAACACATTTGTTATTAAATACATCAACCGAATCCGGGGAACAATAAATCCGGTATAAACCAAACCAATCCGCCGTCCGAATGATGGTTCCCAAATTCCCAGGATCGTTGATTCGATCCAAATACAATATATATGGCTCTTTGTATTGATGTAAATGTTTAAAATCCGGCCATTTCATCACAACTACGACTTCTGTGGTTGTTTTAAGCGTTGAAACCGCTTGCAAATGAGTTTCTGACAATTCAACAATTCGTGCGCTGATTGACTTCTATAACCGACTGTTTCTTTGAATCCATTCTGGACTCGCTATTAATTTGTAAACCTGATCCGGTACAGAAGCCAACAAATCCAATGCCAGCCGACTCCCTTCAGCCAAATACAATTGCTCAGACAGTCTCGATTTTCTATCTTTTAACGAATTTATTAGTGATTTTTCTGATTTACTTAGCATCTTTGTCGGGGTACATGCATGAACATTCACAAATTTATCATATTAACTGGAATCAGTCTATTACTAAGTGCTTGTAATACCAGTAAAGTATTAAAACCTGATGAAAAGCTTTTGCATGCAAATAAAATTCAGATAGAAGGCAAACAAACCATTGAAAACAAACTGACCCTAAATCAACAGTTAGTTACCCTTATAAAACAAAAGCCAAATCGCAACTTTTTTTTAGTGTTTCCACGAGAATATTTATACTATAAATATGTCATTAAAAAGAAAAAATCTAACTGGATTACCAATTCCTTAGCGAAACAAAGTGAAAAACCTTCTGTATTAGATACTGCTCTATGCAGAGCTACCCAATCAAATATTTTTAACTACCTGTATAATCAAGGCTTCTTTAATGCCAAAAGTTATTACACCATTGATACAAATAAATTTAAAGTAAATGTAATTTACAAAGTAAATCCTGGTCAGCGCTATTATATAAATGATGTAAAATTTATTGCAGAGGATAAATCAATTCAGGAGCTCTTACTTAAAAATTCAGATGCAAGTTTTTTAACGCCTGGAGAACCCTTAGACAATAGTCTATTCCAAAATGAAAAAGCCCGTATCAGCGATCTATTATTTAACAATGGTTTTGCCGAGTTTAATCCTGTTTACATTCAAACTTTAGATGCAGATACGGTACACCTAAAAGCAAACATCATTTTAAAAATCATTAATCCTGAAGGAAAAAGTAGCCATCCAAGATATTCCGTTAATTATATTTCAATAAATCCTGCTTTTACACCCAGTGATTCCATACCTCCATTAAATATTCTGTACGATTCGCTAATTTTTCAAATTAACCCAGAACATCGTTTCATAAGACCAAAAGCCGTCGCAGCGAAAATATTATTTCGGCCAGGACAACTTTCTAATAAATCATTGGTTGATGAAACGTATAATCAACTTTCCAAATTAGGCACCTACCGCTTTGTAAATATTGAGGCAAAAATAGATAGCGTTGACCGAACTAAAATAAATTACAACATCCAGTTGACTCCTAGTAAAATTTGGGTTTTTGATTATGGTTCAGATCTAAATTACACTTCCATAAAAACAGCCAGCAAAACACTTTTTGGAATTTCTGGATTTGCATTTTTAAAAAACAGAAATTTATTTAAAGGCGCTGAAAGTTTTACAACCCGTTTTGAAGTAGGCACAGAATTAAATGTATTTAAATTAAACGATTTTAATTCATTGAATATTCATTATAGCAATGAATTGTCATTTCCAAGTTTTTATGATCTTACAGGAAGTATGCATTTGGCGTCTTGGTTGGCTCGACCATTCATTCATTTTAAAAACAAACCTGACAGTCGTACAAATATCGTTGCCGGATTGGATTATGAAAATCTGGTACAATTGTATCAATATTTATCATTCAACACCAATGTAAGTTATGACTGGCAAATAAAACGTCGCAAGCGAATTTCATTGAATACTATAGGTTTTTCGTTATACCTGCCAAAAACAACTCCTTACTTTA
This sequence comes from Saprospiraceae bacterium, assembly GCA_016712145.1. Classification (NCBI taxonomy): domain Bacteria; kingdom Pseudomonadati; phylum Bacteroidota; class Saprospiria; order Saprospirales; family Saprospiraceae; species Saprospiraceae bacterium. Next base: position 197,963 of record JADJRO010000001.1, on the reverse strand, counting down.
ATGAAATTCTAGATTCTAATAAATTCCTAAAAAATAGTTTTATCGGAAGGCGTTTATTTACTTCTTTTCTGCTTGATAATCTTACATTTTACTATCAGGGTAAAATCAAAAATAAATTCCAAAATTCATTTATTGCCAGCACAAATATTTCTGGATTTGAAATAAATTTAGCAAATCAACTTTATAATATTTCAAAATCAAGAAAAGACACGTTTTCGTTTGGAGAATATGAATTTTCTAAATTTTATAAAACCGAATTTGATTATCGTGCTTACTATTCACTAAATAGCAAAAGTAAATTGGCCGCACGATTTTCAATTGGACTAGTAACGCCCTTTGGAAATAGTTCGGCAGTACCCTATATCAAACAATTTTATGTCGGTGGCCCTCAAAGTCTTCGTGCGTGGAATATTAGGGAATTAGGTCCCGGCAATTTAAATCTCAGCGACTCTCTTGAAAATCGACAAACATATTATGCTGCCGGTGATTTTAAACTAGAGAGCAGTGTTGAATATCGTTTTGATGTGATCTGGCGACTTAAAGCTGCCTTGTTTTTGGATGTTGGGAATATTTGGCTTCTTCCTAAAACGAGCACTCAAAAAGGAGATGGATTTTTAAGTACTAATTTTTTAGATCAAATAGCTGTAGGCACCGGTTTTGGCTTGCGATTTGACTTAAGCTATTTCTTATTTAGAGTGGATATTGGATTTAAACTTCGCAATCCCTATTTAAACAATGAAAACAGGCACTGGATTTTTTCAAGTACCTATCCTGTAAGCCTGGATAATTTATTTGAAAACTATGCAATTCACATTGCATTAGATTATCCTTTTTAATTTTTACCAAGGGGATTAAACAATTTGCAAATTTTACAATTTTCCAGTAAATGTCCACGCGCCGGGCAATAAGTTCGTCCATAATAAATCATTTGTAAATGAATTTTATTCCAGACATCCATTGGAAAGCATTTTTTTAAATCCATTTCAGTTTGGTTGACATTCTTACCACTACTAAGACCCCAGCGCTTAGCCAGTCGGTGAATGTGTGTATCAACCGGAAAAGCAGGAATCCCAAATGCTTGGCACATAACTACTGAAGCTGTTTTGTGCCCCACTCCAGGCAATGCTTCTAACTGTTCAAAGGAAGTCGGCACCTTTCCTGAATAATCCTTTATTAAAATATTAGATAAACTGGAAATCGCTTTGGATTTTGCAGCTGATAAACCACAAGGTCTTACAATATCCTGAATTACTTCAACAGGAATTTTTGCCATTGTATATGGATTATCTGCAAGCTTGAAGAGTTCTGGCGTTACCATATTGACTCGCAAATCGGTACATTGAGCAGAAAGCAACACCGCGATCAATAAAGTATAAGCGTCTTGATGTACTAATGGAATTTCAGGATGTGGAAACAATTCATCCAAAATTGATTGAATTTGATTGGCTTTTTCTTTGGCTGAAATTCTTGGCATGTCACAAATTTGCTAAAAATGAAATGGTATCCAAATTATCCTGGTAACTATCTAATTCAGGATATTGACTCTTGCCAAATGGAATTACTGGGAAGGCTAAGGAGTTTATATTGCTACAGATACATTGCAGACGACCCATCCAGGAAGTAATTATTTCATTTAATTGATCTTCATCTTTGTAATATGAAAAACACAAACAAGCAATTGGTGGATTTAATTTGTTGCTTTCAATCAATAAAATACTTTCAGCTTGCAAAAAATGAGATCGACTCAATAATTGGGATGCTAAATAATAGTCGTAATTATTGCAATACTTATTACATTCCTTTACATAAATAAAGTTCAAATCAAAACGATCCAATAATTTATCAAAGTTATAACCAGCAGGGACCAATAAATGATGCACATTTCTGCACCCAAGTCCATAATATGAAAATACATCTTTACCTAGATTAAAAAAGTCATCTTCTGATTCATTGCCTGATAAAATCGCAATAGAATTGCGATGACCTCTGATCAATGAAGGATATTTTTCAAAATAGGATTTAAAAACTTGGCTCGCCTGATGGCCACCTGTAGTAATCACGGCATCAAACTGAGTCAGTGTTTCCACAATCTCAATGGGATGATTCTCATGATTTAAAAATTCATTAATTTTTTGAACAAGGTTTACAATAAGTGCACGATCCTTTGAAGAAGGTTTCAAAGCAATTCTAAAACCAGCTGCTAAACAACACCAGATATCATGAAAACTTACGTAAGGAATATTGCCCGCCCCTATAATTCCAATTCGCGTTTCTGAACTTTGGAATTCAACTGAAAATGAATGATACCAATTTCGAATCTTGTCTTCATCCAAATAATTCATTCGAATGCTTTCAATCATTCGATCGATTTCCCGAGAAGTAAAAAAGGGATTTTCAATGCCAGCTTGAGATTTGGCGCGTTCCAAACTTAGATCTGAACTCTGCAAATAGTCATTTAAATACACTGCCAGAGAACATAATTTATTTAAATGGTTCGGATTACTCATCAACTTCTACCAATTCTTTTCGGGAATTTGTATAATTCCTCCATTTATCCAATAATAATTTAAAGTCATCCGGAAGATCCAATTCAAAAAACATTTTCTTTGAAGTTACTGGATGAATAAATCCCAGACTTCTTGCATGCAATGGAAATCTTGGAAGTAATTTGTAACAGTTTAATACAAATTGCTTATATTTATTGAATACAGTCCCTTTCAAAATAGTATCGCCTCCGTATTTCTCATCATTAAATAAAGGATGCCCTATGTACTTCATATGTACACGAATCTGGTGGGTTCTCCCGGTTTCCAGTTTGCATTTTACCAAACTTGTATAATAGTATCCTTCCACCAATTCGTAATTTGTCGAAGCTACTTTACCTGACAATCCATCTGCAAAAACAAATTGACGTTGTCTGTGAGCTGGGTCGCGGCCAATGTTGGCTTCAATTCTCCCCTGCGGTGGATTGGGTTCGCCCCAAACCAGTGCTAAATATTCCCTTTCAATGGTATGATTAAAAAATTGTTTTGCGAGATGCGTATGTACAAAATCTGATTTTGCAACTACCAACAATCCAGAAGTTTCTTTATCAATTCGATGCACCAAGCCAAATCGTTCCTTCTCAACAGCTGCATTCGGATCTTTTTGCTGCTGAAAATAATATGCCAATGCGTTTACCAGGGTTCCGCTATAAACTCCTTGTGCTGGATGAACGATCATTTCAGGTTTCTTATTGATGACCATCAAATCAGGATCTTCATAAATCACATCGAGAGGAATATCTTCCGGAATGATTTCCGAATGATCCTGAACTTTGGGTATCCTTAATAATATGGATTCAGAACCCGATATTTTATAACTTGGCTTAATTATTTTTCCATTTATTAAAACAAGTCCGGCTGAGATGGCATTTTGAATGCGGTTTCTGGATACTTTTGGCAATCGGGTTACTAAAAAATGATCCAGACGGATACTGGATTGGCCCTTATCAACTTCAATGGTTATTTCATCCAGGCTTTCGTCATCATTTAATTCAAATATTTCAGTTACTTCACTCATATCAATTCAACAATAATATAGAAATTTGAACTTTGTAAAAATTATGGAATCTATTAATTTCAAGCATTTAGAGAGCCTTTGCGCTTCAGAGGCAAAAATACAAACAAGCACGCCAGCTCACAAAATTCCAATTGTTGCAAGTTCGGCATTTAAATTCAATTCCATTGAAGAAGGAATAGAAATTTTTAAAAATCAACCTGGTGAACATGTGTATACCCGGTATGGCAATCCCACAGTTGAAGCGGTAGCTCAAAAAATTGCCGATTTAGAGGCCTTCGGATTAAACCTGCCTGCTTTTGGATTGCTCACGAGTAGCGGTATGGCTGCTATAAATTTAACAATCCAAACTCTGTTAAATCCAGGCGATCGAATTATTACACAGGGTAATTTATACGGAGGCACAACGGAATTGTTTTTAAAGATCTTTGGAAAACAACAAATCGAAACAATTATTTCAGATTTTACAAATCTGGAGGAACTTCAGAATTTAAAAGCAACAGATCCAAAAAGCAACACATTGGTTTATATTGAAACCCCTGCCAATCCGACCCTCCAATGTTTTAATTTGGAAGAAATTGGTCAAGCCTGTCAAAACCTTGGCTATTATTTTGTTGTGGACAATACCTTTGCCACACCAATACTTCAGCAACCCTTGCGATTTCATGCGGATGTAGTTGTACATTCTACCACTAAATACCTGCATGGACATGGCACATCTACTGGGGGAGCTATCATTACCAGAGATCGCAATTTGCACAAACAAATTTGGGAAACTTTAAAACTTACAGGAAGTAATTCAAATCCCTTTGACGCCTGGATGATCAATATCGGATTAAAGACATTGAGTCTTCGAATGTTAAAACAATCTGAAAATGCTTTTCAATTAGCCACAAAACTGGAACAACTCCCAAAAATAAAACGGGTATTTTATCCGGGCTTACCTTCTAATAAAAGTCACGTTCTGGCTTCAAAACAAATGAAGGCTTATGGTGCCATTGTAAGTTTTGAAGTTGGAGATACACTTGAAGAAGCCATTCGTTTTTGCAATGCTTTAAAACATTGCGCCATAGCGCCTTCTCTTGGGGAAACGGATACAATGATTTTACATCCTGCAACAATGAGTCATCTTAAAATTCCTGTTGAACAACGTTTAAAATACGATATCAAAGATTCATTGATTCGATTCTCCATTGGATTGGAGCATGTCGATGATATCCTAGCAGATATTGAACAGGCATTAATCGTTGTGTAATTCAATAACTTCCATATTGCGGATGTTTTTATTGTCTAATGTAAATCGGACAATCGTTCTTACTTTATGAAACCCAGATTTCCCACATGCACCGGGATTAATATAAAGCGTATGATATACTGGATCATTTGCGATTTTTAGAATATGTGAATGGCCACATATTAATATATCAGGCTTATGCAATTTCAATTCATTCCGTAGTTCTGGTTTGTATTTTGAAAAAGGCCCTGCAATATGAATCATCAGTACGTTGAAATTTTCAATTTCAAACAATTGAATTTCAGAACTATTCATCCTGATTTCGGTACCGTCAATGTTCCCAAATACTGCACGCAATGGTTTGAATCGGATCAATTCATTCAACACATCAATTGAACCAATGTCACCCGCATGCCAAATCTCATCACAATCCTTAAAGTATTTGAAAATTTTTGGATCCAAAAAAGAATGGGTATCTGAAAGCAAGCCAATCTGCTTCATCTGGATATATTCAATACGATCTTTCCAAATTGTTGTTTGGATTCCATGCGCTTAAAAGCGGAATTAAAATCTGCCATATTATAAACACTATCAACGATTGGAACAATTTTATTTTCATTAATAAAATCCAACATATTTGAAAACTCAGATTGACTTCCCATGGTTGAACCAAAAATAGAAATCTGCTTCCAAAACAATTGTTGTGGACTCAAATTTGAAATAATCCCATTGGTGCCACCATATAAAGTAATCCGTGCTGCGGGTTTACATAATCGGGGAAATTTTGAAAACGAGTCCCCACCTGCACTGTCAATTATCATATCAAATCCACCAGTTAATTCCATTAGTTCTGAATCCCATTCAGAATTTGTATAATTAACACCCCCGAGGGCACCGATTTGGATAGCTTGGTCAATTTTAAGATCATCAGAAGAGCTTACATAAACATTCAATTTCAAAGCCAATGCAAATTGTAAAATTTGCAATGCGACTCCTCCTCCAATTCCCGTAATCAGTAAATTTTCACCTTGTTGTGGTTTGCATTTTGATACCAATGCTCTATAAGCAGTAATCCCTGCTAAGGGCAAGGCAGCAAGTTCAATGTCACTCAAATGCTCAGGAGCCATATAAATATAAGGTTCAGGAACTGAAACATATTCTGCAAAGCATCCATTTTCAGGCAAGCCTAATATTTGAAATGATTTGGCTTGAACGCGAGGATCATCTCCCCAATAAAAACCTGGATTGACTAGAACCCGACGGTTCTCATCGTCATATCCACTCAGATCTGAACCGAGGATAACCGGATACTTGATTCCGGCATACCGGCCTTTACTAATCCATAAATCCCTGTGATTTATGGCGGCATGACTGACCCGAATGATCTTACAAGAATCTTTCTGATCGGGCAATGGCCAATCTACCAATTGCAATCCTTCATTTTCTGATACAAGTTGTATAGCTCTCATGGTGTAAAAATAAAAAAAGTGTCCTCCGAAGAAGACACTTATAATTATTAAACCGATATAAAAAAATCTCTAGTTAGTCAAAAGCAATTTACGAGTTCCAACAAAGTTCTCAGTTTCAAGCTGGTAATAATAAATACCCGCACGTCCAATCTCTTGTTGTTGTAATGTTACTTTGTTTTTACCCTTTTCTGCCATGAACTCCTTTTTTAACATGACATGACCTCTTGCATCAAATATTTTCAATACCACCAATTGTTTTTCAGGAACCTGAAATCCAATTTGAGTCTGCTCATTAAATGGGTTTGGCTGATTTTGATAGAGTTCACAAGCCAATTTGTTAGGATCTAATCCACGCTGAGCTATTGCAATATTCATAATTTGAATTTGATCATCATAGGCTTCTGCTTTCAAAATAGTTGGATTTAATTCCACCAATTGAAGTGCATTGCAAGGGCTAATTATTTTAAAGTCCATATAAAACAAGGGCTTATCAGTAGCTTTCAAAGGTAATTTGCTGTCCCAGCTTATTAAAACCTGAGCATTTTGGCCTTCGATTATTTTGTAATTGGTTGCATTAATTTCAAGTTCACCAGAGCGTAACTGGATGAGACTTCCATAATCAGCATTGTATTGGAGTGCGAACTGAAATCCATTCAAATTCGATTTCCAGGTTCCATATACTGGAATTTGAACGGATGCAGCTGGAGTTAAACTTGATTTATCCAAACCAATTACCAGGCGATCGCCTGAGCGACTTTCTCCTGAAGTTGATAATTCAGTTGTTTTTGCACTGTAATTGACATCACCCATTTTAATTCCCATAAAATCCATAGAGCTATTAACACCCTGTAAATCTTTTAATTCATATTGATTATCCCAAGGATAATTTAACCATGGATTCTCCTGATCTGTAAAGGTCATGCTGTTCTTAACAAAGGTCCATGAATTGACTCCATCCTTAAATGAATCTGTAATACCCAGAATTAATTTACGCAATTCTGATACATCCGCTGCTGTAATCGACTTAGAATTATTTACATCCGCTGCAATGTACTGGTAAACAGAAGCAAATTTTTGAACACCTAAAATATGTTTTTGCATTAAAACAATGTCAGCAGTAGATACTCCATTTGCAACATCATCATTCTTGTTGGGTGTCAATTTGTAATTGTCACCTTCAGGTATGTCTACAAATGTAAATGACCCGGTTTTTTCTGAATTTATAGAACCAAACATTACATCTGATTTCAATAAATCCAAATGAGCATTTTGCAATACCGAACTGTTATTGGTACTAACCAATCCGGAAATTATACCTCCGTTTGTAAATTTATCTGGACAAGCACCAGTTGGTAAATTCTGAGACGGATTATCTTGTAAAAATAATTTCGAATCGCAGAAACTCTGGCTACCAAACAAATCTGTAACATACATTCGGATCGTTACAGAATCCAATTTTCCATTACGAATATTGGCACATGTAAAGGTGCGCAAAGAATCAGCAGGATCAATACTATATGAAAATCGCAATAGATTTTGAGGCGTACAATTGTCTACACTCTTTTGGTCAAATGTTCTTGCAGGAACAGTTATCGTTCCATTTGAAGGCATTACCACAGTAATAGCTCCTACTTTACATATTGGAGTCGGTGCTTTGCAATCCCTAATTGTAAATAATTGGTTACAAGTTGCAGTATTTGCACATGAATCCGCAACCGTCCATTCAATTTTATGTGTACCTGCGGGGTATGTTCCGCTGGCATTATTTCCTGGATTTGATGCACCATAGGTACCATCATTATTTAGATCTACCCGATAAGACCATATTAATTTAGTGGCATCGGTACAATCATCTGTTGCACGACCTATCAATTCGATCGGGCCATCACAAGTTAAATCATTTGCACAAGCTTCCTTAGCTGAACAGGTACTGTTTTCTAAAGTGGGTGCTACTTTATTTCTTAAGTAAATTAATTGATCTCTTGTGAACAATCCTCCATTGCTTGGATTGTTGACATCATACAAACACCAGTCAATCACTCTCCAGTGACGGATGATTTTGATACAATAACCACCGATGCTGTAAAAACGCTCATCGGTATATCCGCTGATCAAGTTGCTACAAGCCTTTTTTGCTGGCGGTATTGGTTTGCCTGCAAAATCAGGATGTGCATCCGCAGCTTTACAACCATCAATAATAATATCCGCAGGCCATGTAATGGAATCTATGGTTACTGGATGTTGATTGACAACTGTTATGTATTGATCGCAAAAAGTTGCAATTCCACCGGCAGTGGTTGCTGTCCACCGTCTTCTTATAATTCCAGTTCCACATTTCCAGGTTACATAATCATCCAATTTAGTGATCGTTGTATTGGCACAGATATTTGTTGCAGTTGCGCGACCTAAAAGATTCAGATCTTCTAGATTTACATCACAATCAACTGTTATTGGATTTGGACAAACAATGGCAGGTGGTGTTTTTTCTTGAACAGTAACTTGAACCATGCAATCATTAAAATTTCCTTTTTTATCCCAAACACGGAAAACTACCATATGGGGGTTGCGAGTTAAATCTTCGCAACAGAAAGTCACATAGCGTCCAAAGGTTGTATTGCTTGAAATTCCGCACCAATCATTCATTCTACGAATGGCCATTGAATCTAAATCACAGTTGTCATAACTGCCTTGATCTACAGAAGTGGCATACAATTCACCAACACCTTGATCATTGATCGACACTACTGTATGTTGATCACAAATTGCAACCGGATCTAAATTGTCTACGATTAAAACTTCAACACGGCATTTTGTGCTGTTTCCACATGCATCAGTAACAACATACTGAACCCAGGTTGTATCCTTTGGCAATCCTGTAATGATTGCGTTGCCACCTTGGTATGTTATATTATCTGTGCGGTAATCCCCATCTTCCGGTTTTCCATCAGGACCTGCCAACTTATACTCAACAGTAAAACTAGTAGCCGAACAATCCTCAATTATATCTGGTGGAGGAACCGTAGCCGTACCGGTACATTCATAATAATCAGTAGGGAATGTTATGTAGTTTTGGCTGCAAGAAACTTTTGGTGCGCGATCGTCTGTTACTTTAATAAACTGAACACATTCCGTCAAGGTACCTGTACACCAATCAAATATTTTCCAATTGCGTAAAAGTTTAAATGAATTTCCGCAAACAGGAATTCGTATGTCTCTAAACGTTACCGCAATATGATCACAACTAACTCCTGCTGGAACCCCTGTTCCTCTCCAGATCAACTTTCCATCTTTGTAAAAATCATATGGAGAAGGATTCCCATTATCTAAAGCATTCCAACCAGCAGGATATGGACCAAATGGATATTTGATACTATCACACTGAAGTGCCGGCCTTTGAAAACCATCGTAATTAGGAGGGCAAACTAAATTTGCCAAGGTAGCTTGAATAATATAAATCGAATCTGTGCAATCTGTTTTATTTCCTTTACAGTCTGTAGCAACCCATTTACGCTCAACCTGAGCATATGGGTAATTGTTACAACCATTTTTAATATATGTATCGGTATAACACAATTCAACATCACAACACAAGTCAAAATTCTTGATAATATAACATTGCTGATGCGTTGGATGTGCTGTATGTGTTGCACCCATTGGCAATGGAAATCCTATCGTGTCAGGTGAATAATCTCTATTACAAGCTACGATATATGGACTTGGATTGCATGTTAATTCAGGTATGAATTTATCTTCCACATAAATCCGACCCCAGCATGCTACTCCGGAACATAAATGACGTACATGTACTTTTAAGGTCTTACCCAGATGACTGTAGTCAACTACATTGCCAGGAATTGGGATGTTGTTGATATTATAAACTGTAACCAAATAAGAATCATCAGGGTACAATTCACCTTCCAACATTACGTCTGGTGTAATTAATGCCTTACAATTTCCATTTAAAGAAACATTGACAAGATCATCACATGCGAGAGAAAAATCTCCCTCTACATATACATGTTGGCTGTAAAATCCACCGATGCCGTTATCCAATCTAAGGATATAAATTCCCGGAAAAGTTCCCCATGCAATGGTAAAACTATTTAATGGGCCTACTGGTGATATTAAAGTACCGCCACCGGTAATTAATTGAATGGTCCACGGTCCGCCACTGAAATTATAAGTTACAGTGGTTCCAGGACATACACTGGTGTCTCCGCTTACATACTGCGCATTGCTTAAGTTTGCGAAAGCAAAAAGCAAAGCTATTGCTAATTGTAAACGCATTTTTTTACCAAGCACAGTAAGAAGTAAAAACCCTTGAAGAGTTTGGAAGATCTCTTTCATAATACTATTTTTTAATGGTAACTTCTTGGTCATGATTAAGAAATTTTTATATCTGTTTAATTAATTTTAGATCTGGAATTTGGCTTTCATCCGGAAACGTTTGATTGTCCCCGGAATCAGCCTAATTACCCAAGAACCGTTTATTTTAAAATAATCATTTTTCGCGTTGAACTAAATCTGTCCGCATCCAGCTTATAATAAAGTACTCCATTTGAGTTGAACTCTTCACTTTTTACTTTAAGCGTATTGATTCCTTTTTTTGCTGCTATCTCATAAGATTTCAACATCTTACCAGAAATATCATAGAATCCAATCATCACATGCTCTTCCTCAGGAACTCTGAAGTAAATATTCGTTTCACTATAAAATGGATTCGGTATATTCTGGAAAAGCTCATACGATTCATCGACTTTGTTATTGCTTGAGCGGTACACCATTGCGATCTCAAAATCACCACCGAGGGTATAGGCTTCTGCGGAGTAGTCTTCTTGAATTACTCTCAATGAATTGTAATTAATTTGTCCAACTTGTTTTGTTTGACAAACCAAATAGAACAAACATTCCATGTTGGAGATCAACTTTGGTTGATTTCCATTCCAACTCAGTCTGATTGTACCATCACCCATTACATTGTAATTTGATGGATCCATTTCCAAACCAGCACTTTCAATCGCAATAAATTCAAGTGCTCTTGCATCAAATTGCATTGCAAACTGCAGTCCGTTTAAACTAAAGTCATTATTAATACTACGAATTGGTATTTTAATCAATTCATTTTTATCAAAATTTGTTTCTCCAACCTCAAGGACTAAATTGTGATTTGATCTACTCGCCTGATGTTGATTTTGTAAACCGGTATTGGCTTCACCAGTAACATCACCTGTTTTTATTGATATAAAATCAAAATTCATTGCATTCTGGTTAAAATCATTCAACTGAATGTGATTTTTATAGGATGCGAAATTATCAGCAGTAATTGCCCAATTCGCATCAACAAAATTCCAGGATTTATTATTTTCAAAATTATTGTCAATACCTAATATCAATTTACGCAACTCGCTTACATCTCTTGCTGTAATACTTCCTGAACGGTTAACATCAGCAGCAATGTATTTGTAAGGTGAATCAAGAATCTCCAATCCTAAAATGTGTCTTTGTATTTTTACAATATCTTTTGTTGAAATTCCATTTAATGGATCTTTATCAAATTCAGGAATCAACATATAATCTTTATGCATATTCAAATTGCTGAACACATAGCTTCCGGATCCATTTGTATTTCCAGATGTTATTGGGCTTCCAGCAGATTGTACATTTACCAATACTTCAGGCGAAGGATTCTGATTGTATCCTCTGATTGCACCACCCAGGTTTCCAAAAGTGGGTACATCCGGACAAGCATCCTGATTGTCCTGAAGAATAATATTGGTTCTGCAAAAATCTTGATTGCCTGCTAAATCTGTAACAAACATCATAACTTCAATGGTGTCTGCTTTGCCATTTGCAAGATCTGCACAGGTAAATACTCTTGAAATATTATTAACGTCACTTGAAAAAGAATACCTTAACTCTGGCTTTTCTGTACAATTATCAAATGAACCTGCATTGAAGTCATTTGCCCAAATCGTTACGGTACCATTGTTTTGCATGAGCACTGTAACAATGCCAGGCAAACAGTATGGTGTTGGTTTCTTACAATCAACAACTGAAATCAAATAACTACAAGTCGATTTATTACCACACTGATCTTCTACTGTCCAGCTAATTCTATGTTCGCCTTGTACTAAATCATAATAAAACTTATTGTTCGTGCCCGTGATGATTCCTCTGCCATCATTATTGATATCAAACTGATAGCTCCAACGCAATTCATCCTGTGGTGTGCATTTATCTGAAGCAGTTGCTTCCAACAATACGTTGATTGAACAATCTGCTGTTATGCAATACTGTTTGTTTTCGCATGAACTTGTAAAATTCGGAGCTTCCGTATTGTTTATTTTAATAACCTGGGTATGATACCATACTCCAGTAGGATTAGGTAATGCAGCAGGATTATAAGTACACCAGTCTATTACAGTCCAGGTCCTTAATATCTTATAACAAACTCCTTCAACATAATTAAACGCCAGATCAGAATGTGAAGAAATTGGCTGATTGCATGCATCTCTATTTTTATAAGTTGGTTTGCCAGTAATATTTGGATCCGGACTATCCGTACATCCTGTTAGCAGTATATCTGCTGGCCAAACAATGTCGCTTCTTGTAAACGGACTATTATCATAAACTGTAATGATTTGCGTACAGGAATCTCTTAAACCTCCGTTATCTATCGCAACAAACTCCCTTACAATGGTTCCAACATTGCAACTTGACAAATTATTTGAAACTCTGGTTTCTAATCGTACCGTGCAATTATCTGTAGCGGTTGGCACACCAAATACATTCAAATTACTCAAATCCGTTCCGCAAATTACTGCTACATTTTTTGGGCAAGTAATTTTAGGCGGTAATTTATCCTGAATAAAAGCATCAATCATACATTCGCTGCTATTTCCTGCAGCATCAATGACTCGTAAAACAACTCTTACTGGAACCGTTGCAGATACATCTGCACAACAAAATTCTTGTTCAGTTTTAAACGTAGTTGTTCCGCAAGGTCCAGGATCCATTCTTCTAACTTCAAAATGAACTGGTCCACAATTATCATGACTGCGATCATTAAACACTGCAGCAGGAACTATTGCTTTTCCATTTGAACCTAATGAAATGACTGTTTTTTGCTGGCAAACCGCAACCGGTGGCGTATGATCTGTTACTACGATATCAAATTGACAAGCTGTAGAATTACCGCAACCGTCCGTAATTATATAATAAATCCAATTACAACCTAATGGCATATTATCTACACGGTATCTACCATCAGCAAGTTTTGTAATATTTTTTGTATCTCCCTGTCCAGGGATTGGCGTACAATCCGATGGATTTGTTGCAGGTAAATGTTTAACATAATAGGTCCAACCAGAACAATTTTCAATAACCAAAGGAATGGTATTGGAATCGATCGCAGTTGTAGGCGTCCAATCGATCGGTACTGGTAAAATTAAAGATCCTGTACATGACCAAGGATTGGTATTAACCGTATAATTTTTAGGACAGGTTACTAAAGGTGGTTGATCATCAACAACTTTTATTTGTTGAATCCAGTCTATTCTAAATGCCGGATTACACCAATCTAAAATTATCCATCTGCGTAATAATTTATAAGTTCCCTTACAAACTTGTAAGGTATCATCCGTAAAATCATATTGAATGTTTCCACAAAATACACCAGAAGGACTTCCTGTTCCTGAAGGAGAGGTATCCGGGAATCCATTGCTTAATTTTGTCCAATTACCATCGCATTTTAACATTGGCAAATTACCTGGTTGACCATCATAATGTCTTGGCAAGGTAATATCAGCTAGTGTACCTCTGCGTAAATTAATGGTATCATAACAACAAGCTGTAAAGCCTCCTGGATCTCTTGCACACCATTTACGATAAATGGTTGCACTCAGTGAATCATTGGTGCAATCATATTTTACCAGGCTATCCTGATATGTTAAGTAAACAATACCACATGAATCTATGTGACGAACTATGTAAGGATATACACTTTGATCAACAAAAGATTTATTGACCGGAAAGCCCAATGCTTGGGGTGTTATATTAGCTGAACAACTTACTGTAGTATCACGTACCCGGCAGTTTAATGCTGGAGCTGTTTTATCCTCGAGAATCATGTAGCCCCAACAGTTATTGTTGCAAACAACGTTGCGAACATTAACTTTTAATTTTTTATTTAAATACGACTGGTCTAAAGGAAGATTAACCTTTTTTGTACCATCATATATTGTAACTTCAAAAAATCCAAGATCAGCACAATCTTCATACTCCCCTTCCAAAATCATTGCAGCAAGTATTTGTGCTTCACAAACACTGTTTACTGAAATTTGAACCTGATTATTACAAGCCAATTGACAGTTAGTCCAACAATCAGGAATGCTTACAATGTTTGAGTTTATAATGGTTTCAGGTGCAATCGGACCATGACTAACACGGAATTGATTGTTTAAAGGAGATGGAGCACCTGCTATTCGTGGATTGACTTCATAAGTAACACTGTAAGTCACTTCTGAATATCCTACAGGAATATTAAAAAACACTCCTGAACCATCGGTTAAATTATGGTTTGGAGCGATGCCTGTATATCCAGGATTAATGGTGCCTGCATTCATCGGATCGGTTGCTGAAACAATTTGAGGTGTTCCAACTACACGAATAAAGGCAATGCCCAAATTTGATGGTAATGATGGTTCATCATAAACATCCACACTGGTAGTAACCGGACACGTGTTTCTCAGATGCAAATGATACGTGACATCAATGTTCCCAACAATACCACTGGAAGCTGGTGCAACACCAATCAATGTTTTCGTCAAATCTAAACACTGAGCATCGGCTTGCTGCATGGCTGCCCATGTTAACAGCAAAACTGCAATCATTTTCTTCATCTGAAACAAGCTAAAAGCCTGACTCCAGATCGATAATTGCTTTGGGTAAAATAATTTGCTCATCTTGAATAATTTATTTGTTTTAGTATTTATCTTTTTACAATTTGAATGACAATTTTTGAGATCCTCAAACGGTTCTTTGAGGGTATAATGAGTTTTGATTATTAAAACTTTGGGGGTAAAAACGGGAGTATAATTAGAAAACGATCTCTTTATTCAATAAGAAGCATCTTCCGTATGGCTCGATGTCCCTCCATTTCCAATTGGTAATAAAGTACACCAGCCCTGTTAAGTTCCCGCTTATCGATTTCCACCGTGTGGAAACCTGATTTATAGAATTGGCTTAGATTCATAAGGATCCGTCCATCCACATCTGTTACTTTCAATCGCACTTCACCGTCGCGTGGAAGCTGAAAAGAAATATTGGTGGATTGACTAAATGGATTCGGTTGATTTTGAAATAAATAGAATCCATTGGTCGAAACATTATTGTTATCGTAGAATTTTAAAGACAGATCAAATGCTTCGGTGTTTTCTCCATATGCTTCTGCTTTAAAATTGTTATTCATTAAGGTCATGCTTCTGCTAAGCTCTCCTTTTCGGTTTGCTTTAAAAATCAAGGTAAATAACGTTTGTGTAGCATCAATTCCGTTAATCTGCTCCCAGCTCATCCGCATTTTACCATTTGCAAAACCATTGCTAATAAAATTAGATGCATCCAGTTTAACAGCACCTGATTCAATATCTACGAAACTTAAACTGGAAGGATCGAAATTGAACTCAGATTGCATACCATAAATGGTATGTGCTGCATTTAATTTCACCGGTACACGAACCAAATCATTTATGGAGAAACTTATATCAGGAACCGCTAATTCCATAACATTTGAATTTCTGGATTGTGAATTACCAAATTGACTCGTACGAGCATTTCCACTCACATCCCCCATTTTAACTGCGATAAAGTTATTGTCTAATTTATCATTACTAAACTGATTAATCGCACTGTTATCATTATATGGCCATGGATGATTGATGTCAACAAATACTTGGCTCGCATTTACAAATTTCCATGATTTATGATCTATAAAATCTGTAGTGACTCCTAAAATCAATCGTCTCAGATCCGAAACATCTTTAGCAGTAATTGACTGTGAATTATTAACATCCGCTGCAATCAATTTATAAGGTGAATTCAACAACTGCAATCCTAAAATATGTCTTTGTATTAAAACAATATCTTGTGTGGTTACTCCATTCAATGGATCATCTGTTTTTTCAGCAGATAATATATAATTCTCATTCAATGGAATTTGAATAAATGAATACTGCCCATCAGGTCTGGTCATTTCATACTTTGTCATTGATGGAGAAATTGAATTTAATGTAACCATCGCATTTTCAACTTTGCTGTTTGCTTCATTGAAAATATTTCCTGCAAGATTACCCGTAGAACCTCCTCCGGTCAAATTATCTTTACACGCATTTCCTAAACCATCCTGTATGATCACTTTTGTATCGCAATAATCGTAGTTACCATACTCATCTGTTACATAAATGCTTACATCAAAAGATTCTGATACACCATTTTTTATTTGCGAACAAGTATAAGTTCTTGATTTATCTGAAGGATCCACCGAGAATGAATAATTCAATCTTTGAGGCAGTGTACAATTATCAAAGCTTTTAGCATTGAAATCCGAAGCCCAGATTGTAATTTGTCCATTTGATGGCATAATCACTGTTATAATTCCAGTTACACAAACCGGTGATGGTTTCTTACGATCCAAAATCGTAAATAAATAATTACATAAGGTTGAGTTTCCGCATTGGTCGGTTACCGTCCATTTGATACGGTGTATACCCACTGGATACGTACCGCTTGCATTATTGCCTATTCCTGTATAATCGATTGACCCATTATCACTTAGATCAATCTCATAGTTGTAAACCAATTGAGCTGGCTGACAATCATCTATTGCGGATGCAACTAAGGTTGCAAAACCATTGCAATCTGATGAGACGCTCTCAAAGGAAACATCTGCACAACTGCTTGTAAATGTTGGTGCAATTGAATTTTTTACTTTTATAACCTGAGTAAAAGACCATCTACCATAACCTGTTTTACTGTCATAAATACACCAATCAACGACAGTCCATTTACGCAATACTTTAAAACATACATTTTCAACGATACTAAATACCTGATCGTCATAGGTAGCCAATATATTTGAACAAGTCAAATTGGTTGGCCAGCTAGGCTTGCCCGTGACATTTGGATCAATGGCTGCATGGCAACCATTCACTTCAATTGGTGAAGTTGGCCAGCTAATCGAACCATTAAAAGGAGTTGAATCAACTACAGTGATATACTGATCACAAGTAAAAGGCGCATTAAAATCATCGTAAAAAGTATATCTGCGTAAAATGTTACCTACGCCACAATGATTTAATGCAAAACTTACAGATGAATCAATATGAAGGTTGCAATCTTCAATTACGAGTCCATCGTAACCCCATAAATGAGGTTGAACAAATTTATCATACGTTGGATCAAATAGTTTAATAGCTCTTCTTTCTGCTGCAGTTCTTCTATAGGTTCCAAAAACAGCTAAATTTGAATAATCAAATTCACAACTGATTGTTATATTAGGCAAACAATCTACAACTGGTGGTTTTTTATCTTGAACAATTACACGGACCATGCATTCATTTGTATTTCCTGCAAGATCTGATACCTCCAATACAACCAAGGTTGGATTATTTGGTATGTCGTTGCAACAAAATTCTACAAAAGGGCCGTATTGATCATCGGCTTTAATTGGACTCGGACAATTCCCTGGAGTCATACGTCGAACGCGGAATCCTCCCATGGCACAATTGTCATGCGAACCGTCATCAAATGTCTCAGCATAAACTTTTGCTGAGCCATCATCTGTCAATGCAACAACCGTTTCCAAATCACATACTGCAATCGGTTTGGTTTTTTCAATTACAGTTACTTCTGTTGCACAGGTATCGCTATTTCCACAATTATCAGTACCAATAAATAATACCCATGACAAACCCACAGGTATGTTTTTTACTTTATATAGGGTCTCACTTAATTTTATAATACCATCGGCTGATGCATTTAATGCTGAAGGAGGGATTGTGGTATCCAATACACCTCTTTTAATTAACACTTGCCATGTAATGTGGGAACATTCTTTAAATGCTTGTGGCACTTCAATGGTGGTCTCTCCTTCACAACTGTTTGGCAATGTTACAATGGTCTGATTCAAAGAACAGGTCAGAATTAAACGATCATCAATAACTTTAATTACCTGAATACAGGTTGTGGTTCTTCCAGTACACCAATCAGCGATGATCCATTCACGTAAACGCCGGATGTTGAATGTTGTCAAAATTTGGAGGGCAGATAACTGCTGTTATATCTCCTATCCTTATCAATATTGTATCAGAACAATTCGTAATGTTTCCATAAGAATCGATTGCAGTCCAATCTCTAAATACTGTATCAATGTATGGAACAGGCGGCGGACAATTTGCATGGACCAATCGATCTACATAACTCAATGTTACCGGACCGCAATTATCATATGCTGAATTGGCTGTGTAATACGTTCTGGGGCCAATGGGTGTTGGATTAACTCCTCCTGGTGGAACAGGAAAACCTAAATTTTCAGGTGCATAAGCTGCGTCACAATTAATTGTGTACGTTGAACAAGCCAATTTTGGTTTTATTTTATCTTCAACCAAAATATAACCCCAGCAATAATTGCCTGAACAAATATGCGTAACATAGATAATGTAGTACTTTCCTATATTAGCTCCATTGACATACGGACTTGAATTCAATGGCACTCTAGTGATTGCATCAACAATTGTCAATGAATAATCCAAAGAATCAAAGGGACCTTCTAAAAACATACTTGGATAGATCAATGCACTGCAAAATTCATCAAGCGATACATTCACAGTATCGTTACAATTCATTTGTGGTGCAATCCTATTTGAAAGATGTATATTAAAGGTATCCGTACAAGCATTGCCCGGAGGATTAATTACTTGAAAATACATGCTGTAATTTCCTGGTGTGTTTCCCCAAACTACTCTAAATCCAGGTATAGCAGGATCAAATGTAGCTGAAGTAAAACCCCCAATTGGTGAAATTGACAATTGATACGTAAAGGCAGGATTATACGTACCAAATCTAAATCTGAATGTATCCACTTCACTATTACATACAACTGATGTAACACCCGTTAATGGAGAAGGAATCCCGCAAGCTTGTTGTGCTGTGGAACTATTTACTGCAAAACTTATAAAAAGTAAAAACTGCAATAAATACTTTCCCAAGGCAAACTTAATGTCTCGTGTAAGAACTCCAAAATATAAACAACTCATTATCAAGCCTAAGTATAAAAAAAGGGCGCAAGGAGTCCCTTGCGCCCTTAGGCTTAATATAACTTTAAAAGGTTTAACCTTAAATTAATCCATAACCAACATGCGTTTTGTAGCCGTAAAGTTTATAGCATCTAATTGATAGTATAAAACACCACTGCCATTTAGCTCTGTGCGGTTTATTTTAACTGAATTTAAACCTTTTATACCATTCAGCTCATAAACTCTAAGCACTTTACCTGTAACATCATATATACTCAATTTTGCAGGGCCCGCTTCTGGCAATCTATAATTAATTACTGACTCCTTAACAAATGGGTTGGGTGTATTTTGATATAACTCAAAGACACCGCTTTCTACAAGTCCTTTTTCAGTACGGATATTTAACAAGACATCTTTTAATTGCAAGTTGCTACCATATGCTTCTGCAGAAGTAACATCACTGGTGATAGCCAATAAATTACCGATATGAGCAGAACCTGTTGCGTGGAATACGATTGCAAACAATGTGGATTTTGCTTCTAAACTCACTGGAGTTTTGTTATTCCAGCTGGTGGTTAGAATACCGGATTCCACACGGTTAAGTCCAAAATTGGATTCGTCTATCGCTAATGCACCTGCCTCAACTCCTGCATAAGTCAAAAGATTTGCATCAAATTTCAAAGCAAACTGATATCCAGAGATGTCAGTAAAATCACTCGCTTTAAATTGAAGCTTATAGATTTCACCAGCAACAACAGGAACATTGTCAAGTTCAAAATGAAGCTGGCTATTGTTACGGCTGGTTGAACCACTGAAATTGTGTCCGCGGGCATTGTTATTCACATCACCCATTTTAACAGCTATAAAATTTTCAATCTTTTCAGTTGCAGTTGGCATTGGAACAATTACTTCCCGTGGTGCATTCCAAGGATTGGTAGCATCCATAAAATGGTCTTTAGGAATAAAAGTCCAGGAATCTGCCTTGCTGAATTGATTTGAAACACCTAAAATCAACTTTCTGATTTCAGAAATATCAGCTGCTGTAATTGATGAACTGTTATTTACATCAGCAGCAATCAATTTATAAGGACTGTTCAAGTCTTCAATTCCTAAAATATGGCGTTGAATTTTTACAATGTCTGCTGTTGAAACACCATTCAACGGATCATCTGTTCTTCTTGGTTTGACGACATACTCCTGAGCAACTCCATAATTCAAATCACCAAACAAGTAGAGTCCATTGCTGGATGTCGTCATTTGTTTTTTCATTACAGCTGACTCAATCAACTGTACATCTGCATCCTGCGTTCCTTCATCATTCAATGTTTTTAATTCACCGGTAATTCTTCCGAATGAACCCACATCAGGACAAACATTGTGTGGATCCTGGATAACAATGGTTGTTTTGCAACAATCTTTATTTCCTTCTTCATCTTCAACACATATAGTAACCGGAATAATTAATTCATCATTTATTTTACTGGATACAAAATCTTCACAGCAAATCGTAACGCTGTCTGAACCAAAATCATCAAAATAAATTCTTAAATCTTCAGGATCTGAACAGTTATCATAACTACCTGCATCCAAATCTCTTGCCCATAATGTGACACAGCCGCTACTTGGCATTACCGTAGTAATGACTCCAACATGACAATAAGGTGTTGGGGCTTTGCAGTCTTTAATTTCAAACAACTGGCAATTAGCTGCTAAGTTTCCACAACCATCCTCTACATACCAACATATTTTATGGATACCGATTGGATAGCTACCACTTGCATCAAATGGATTGAATTCATCATCAGCTAATGGATTGTGATGCTTTAAGGGCGTACGGCCAGCAGCGTATTCTTTTTTAGTTAAAGGTCCAACGGCATAATCAAAGCCAGAGTGTACCCCTATTCCATCGTTAAAAATATCAATTTTATAATCGTAGAATAACCAATCAAGTGGACTGCAGTTATCTGTTGCATCAACTGTAATCGTGATGTGACCATAACAAATATTATTTGCTGCATTTTTTACTGCAGGTTCACAATCTCCAATTTCAACTGAAATAACCGGTTTATCTGTATCATGTACTTTTATAATTTGCAAATAAGACCAACGACCTTTTACGGGATCAATGCTTGGATCGTATTGACACCAGTCAATTACGGTCCAATGACGTAATACTTTAAAACAAGCATCCGGTTCAATTGTAAATATTTCGTCTGTATATTCAATGCTGATCAAAGCGCATAAATCATCTGCATTGTTTTCAATCACAGGTCTTCCTAAGAGTGGATTATCTGGACTAATATCAGCTCCACATCCATCAATAGTAGTTGCTTGACCTGTGCAATTGCCTGGCCAGGTAATATCATCATCCGGATCGCAATTATCGGCACGGTTGATATAAAATGGATCACAATCAACCACCCAAATAATTTGAGTTCCAGTAACACTGATGCCATTAGGGCCTCTTGCTACAATGGTTCTGGTAAGCTGACCTTGACCACATTCGCGATTGTCATTAACCGATATCGAGTAATTGGTTCCACAAGCACCTAAAACAGTTCCATCAAATCCCCAAACCAATTCATACTTTCTGTCATAATGTGCTGTATCAAATAGAAAACGATAATACTCACATGCACGATTCCAAGCAGGTGGGTTTGAAGGCGGTGCTCCAGGCACATAACCTGGATACCCTGTAATATCATTTCGAACACAATAATTATAGCAAACCAAATCATGGGTTACTACTTTATGTCTTTGACTTAAATCATTTACAACTCTACCAAAAGTTGCATCGTTTGGATCTGATAATTTATCAACATCAAACCAGAACCAGCAACTCACTACGATATTTGGTGGAGGAACAACCGTTGGAACACTTTTGTCTTGTACTTCCACTTCTATCATGCAATCGCTGAAGCGATTGAACAGTGGTCCGCCTGGGTTCATTCTGTTTGGAGCGATGGGGCCTGCGCCCGGATCTCTGTCAAACACTCTCAAAACCACCATAATCGATTTACCAACATCTGTGCAACAGAATTTAACATGATCATCAAAATAAATTTGATTTCCGTCTAAAACTGCATTGTCGTCTCCATTTACAGAAGCGCAATTCGTTCCATTATCTGCTTGGTTTGCATTGCTACCGTTATTCGTTCCACGCAGTTGCTCCATGCGTATTACTTTAAAGAAGATATGAGGAGCACAGTTGTCAAAACTACCTTGATTTAAATCTTTAGCAAATACTTTTCCAAAATTTTCTCCTGGACTTTGATTTCCATTGATACTTACAACGGTCTTTTGATCACAAACTGCAATGGGTGGTACATTATCAACCACATTAACTGCAACTCTGTGCTTTGTAATATTTCCACAACAATCTTCAGCAACTATATAACCATTCCATACGCCTGGTTCAATTCCAATTACAACATAACCAGCATTTTCATCTCCTAACACGGTTCCATTATCAATTTCGACTGTATAATGAATTTCATTGCTGCAATTGTCCAACAACCATGGTTTTGGAACTTCCCATTTACCGGTACAAGTCCAAACCTCCATATTCACATTTACAGTGTCTGGATATAACACTTGCGGTCCATATCTGTCAATCACTTTAATCACTTGATTGTGACCTCCAACTATTGAAGTACACCAATCAAGAACGGTCCATTTCCTCAATACTTTATAACAACCGATTGGACCTGCATCGCATCCTGGTTTTGCAACATCAATAATGATATCCTGGAAGTTGATTCCTAAATTAGAACAACCACTACCGGATGGATACCCTGTACCTGCCCACATAACAACTTCGTCTGGTCCCCAACAAACAGGATTATTAGGTCTCCAGCTTGGATGTGCAGGATAATAAATTGGCCATGGACTAGGATGTCCAACATACAATCCAGTATCAATGCAATTCCAACCAAGAACTCTTGGCAAACGTTCACCGGCTAAATCTCCATTTGGACTTGGTAAAAAGCCACCTGTAGCAAACCAATGTGCTGAATCCAGAATGTATCCATCTACACAATAAGGATATGCTAAATAATGCGGTGTATAATCTTTTGTCGTATTTATTTTTTCATCACAAGCCAAAGCAGGCTCTTCCAGATCGTCGTAATTTTTAGGTACAGCAACACTGTTTAAAGTAGCCAATCCTACTGTAATGGTTTGAGAACAAACCGCTTTATTACCTGAACCATCAATGGCAGTCCAGGTACGCACGATACGTTCTTCATAACCAACTGCACATCCACCTTGCGTTACAACATCTTTATACGTTAATGAATAACCACCGCAATTTTCAGTAACGCGTGTAGTTCCTAAAAATGCCGGAGTGAGTTCTGTTGTTCCACAAGTAACGCAGGTATCTCGTGCACAAACTAAAATTGGTGCAATTTTATCTTCGATTGTTAAATGACCCCAACAAGAATTCCCTGTTGCAGGATCTCTAACCGTTACTTTTATTTCTCTTCCAATATCTTGTACACCCACTTGAACACCAGGTACATTGGGTTGACGATCAATCAATATATTGGTAATCCAATCTCTTAATTCTACTATGTATAAATCATAACATTTATAAGGTCCGCCTGACAATACTTCATCGGCGCTTATAGTTGCAAAACAATTTTCATCTAAACTAATCTGAATTTCATCATGACAAGTTAATTGAGTTACCGTATTCGGATAAGCACGAACGCACACATCGAACTGACAGGTTGAAGTATTTCCTGCAGCATCTGTTGCTAAGTAACACAAGGTTTTACAACCAACAGGGAAATAAGATCCTGGACCATAAGGTTGACCGCATGTTTGTACAACAGGCACCATTCCCAAGGTTGCTGGATCAATTCTAGAATATAATACGTCTCCTGGAAATCCAAATGGATTGCAAGCAATACCAAAATTAGCACCCGCCAAGTTGACTGAGATAACACCAATTCCACCAGCAGGCGTATTATGAACCGGATTGATCGCGATGATACTGTCTCCATAATTTCCAGCAGAACAGGTACCAAATCCAGGTAAATTCATGCTAAATCCAGAACCTATTGTTCCTAATATTCCAAATCCTCTAATCTCACCAGGATTTAACAACAATCCTTTATCATCATTTGCAACTTGAGCTACATTGCCTGAATTATTACAAATAGGAGCATTCCGACTTCCTGCAACCGGTTTAGATAAATAAATTGTGTCCTTAAACAAGCCAGCAGTTCCAGCTGTCCAAGCAGAAGTTCTAACTGAATCTGCCACACCAGTTGTTTTTAAAAGACTCCAGGCTGATTTAGGCATATTGTTTAAACAGGTATTTCCAGTCGGCCATCCACCTGTTGGTGCAGCTCTCCAGGAAGTGTTTGCCGTATTTCTGGTATAAACTTCATATGTTCCAAAATTACTGGCTGAGCCACCTGTAAATGCAGCTGAAAATCCACGAATATAAATCGCACAATTGCTTTTATTTCTAATATCAAAAAAGTAACCACCGCTATCTCCGCAGGCATTAATCCCACAGAAATTTTGGAAAAACTGATTGCAACCTCCCGATAAGGCATTTTGTCCAAAAACAATCGGAAACGGACAATCATCCATGGCCATAAACATTGGAGCATTCCAAACTGCTTCGCACTCGCCCGGGCCTAAATTGATTGTGATTCCTTTGGTTGGACAATTCAATATTACAGGCGGAATACGGTCATTGACGTTAATTTCTTGTACCGTGGAAATTTCTTCACACGTATATTTATTAATACTGCTCCATTTAATTTTAGTAATTCCATTTGGCAATTCAACTTCTCCACCACATTTATGATTGATGTCATTGATTGCCCGGATATTTGATTGAGGAATTCTCAATTCAATGTCCAGCCAACTTTCCTGACAAAATGGGAAAGATTGCCCATTGGTTATCAACGAATTAGGCAGTATTTTCCAACGCAAGCCTCCTTGAATTTGCGAATTGAATTCGCAAAAGGACATGGTACAGCTGCTTTCAACAACTTGACAATCCAATCCTCCTACCCTGCATATGATGGTTCCATTCTCATCTACCAATACCAAATCTTCAAACGGCCTGGCACTTAAATCGCCAATTGCAGTCATAATAATAGTTACATCAGCGCAACCTGCTGCAGGAACGGTTTCAAAAATAGTAAGTGTTGAATCTAAATGCACCCCTCCAGGTGGGAACTCCCTGAAATTTAATTCAAAGTGCTTTTTTACAATTGCTGGTTTTGCATTTGGATCCGGAATGCATCCACATTCAGGCAACACAAAATCAGGACATTCCAATGCCACTTTCCCTGCACAACTGGAGGTCAGTCCTTGCGGAGGAAATGCAGCAAACTGGCAATCCTGGGCTATGCTTGTTTGGGCAACAAGAATTCCCAAGAATAAGTTGAAATACAAAATTGAACGTTTCATGAATTTGGTTATTCTATTAAATAATTCGTCTTTAATACTCATTTTAAAACACAGTTAAACACCATTCAGACTAAAATCCAAAGACTTTGATTTTAGACGAATAGATTTAAACATCAAAAAACTCAGACATAATGAAACGCTTTCAAATGCCTAAGACCTTGATTAATAATAAGTTACAATATTGATTTCGGAAGAGTTGCTTCGTCTCTATCAAAAATCATATAGAAGGACCTGACTTAACAGAATCCTTTCACCTAGCAAAAATAGCACAGCATTTTGAAATACCAAATTATTCACATCTTTTTTATTAGCATGATATATCGGAAACTACATATATAACTTTTTTAAATACAGTTCGAAATCTCAAAACACTGATTTTCATCAAAAATTAACTTCAAAGCAACTGATTGGCTTACTTTTACGTACACAGTAACATAAAACTATATTTTGATTAAAAATCACAACATGCGATTTAAAAACCTCCTTCTCAGCTTAAGTATCTTATTCCTGGGTACAGGGCTATTTTCCAAAGTTCAAGCCTGTGAGTTATTTGATTTGGTGATTACTAAAACAATTTGCAATGCGGAAAAGAAATTTGCCGTTAAAATCAACTTTGCTTACAGAGATGCGGGCGATTTTTTCACAATTACCGGAAATGGTAAGAATTACGGCAAATTTGCCTATTCGAAACTTCCAATTATAATTGATGGATTACCAGGAGATTGTACCACAATTTATGAATTTGCAATTACAGACGTAACCAATCAATCTTGCCACATTGCTAAGGAATTGGGTAAAGTATGCTGCGAGTCCAATTGTGAATTATTCGACTTGAGATATGATAAATCCGATTGTGACAGCACCAATCGATTCAAATTACTTTTCAATTTTAAATATCAAAATGCTTCCAAATGCTTTAGATTAAAAATAAATGATCACAATTATGGTGAATTTGAATACAGTGCCTTACCTCTAAACCTGGGACCTTTTGAAGGGGATTGTGTAACAAAAAGGTTGATTACCATTGTCGATTGTGATAAACCCGAGTGTCAAGCCCGGCTCGAAATCCCTGAAATTTGTTGTCCTGAAAAATGCAAAATTTCAGATTTGAAAATCGAACGTACAGCCTGTGATTCTGATAAAATGTTTTATGCTAAAATTGCCTTTAAAGCAACCGGTGTGTCAGATAGCTTTTATTTAAAGGCCAACAACCGTTTAATGGGTAAATTCAAATACGGTGAGGCATTTTATAAAATAGGTCCACTTTTAGGTGATTGCGTAACAAAATATAATTTTCTAATTGCTGATCACAGAGATCCGTCCTGTGCCACTGATACCCTTTGGGGACCTGTATGTTGCGACACAATTCAAGAACCTTGTAAGCTGTATGATCTAATTGTTGAAAAAACAGATTGCACACCTGACAAATTGTTTTATGTTTTTTTTAATTTTAAAAATCGCAATTCATCAGATTGTTTTAAAGTCACTGGTAATGGAAAATTTTATGGTGAATTTCCCTACAGTTCATTGCCATTAAAATTAGGGCCATTTCACGGTGATTGTACAACTGAATATGAATTTGTAATTAAGGATTGCAAAGACGAACGCTGTGGACTTGAAAAATTTATAGGCAAAGTATGTTGTGACATAGTGCCTCCTGACCCCTGTAAATTATATGATTTACAAGTCATTCGCCTGGAATGTAATAATGACAAACAGTTTTATTTCAAAATTAATTTTGGACACAACAATACATCCGATTGCTTTAGGGTATCCGGCAATGGCCATATATATGGAGAGTTTCCTTATTCCTCGTTGCCGCTGCTTTTAGGTCCTTTCCCAGGAGATTGCATAACCGAATATGAACTTGTAATAAAAGATTGCAAAGACGAACACTGTGGACTTGAAAAATTCATTGGTAAAGTTTGTTGCGATAGCGTGCCTCCTGAACCTTGTAAATTATATGATCTGAATGTTACCCGACTGGAATGTAATAATGACAAACAGTTTTTTCTAAAAATTAATTTCGGACATAAGAATACATCTGATTGTTTTAAAGTAACTGGCAATGGTCATTTTTATGGAGAATTTCCATACACCTCCTTGCCTTTACTTTTAGGCCCATTACCAGGAGATTGTAAAACCGAATATGAACTCGTAATAAAAGATTGCAAAGACGAACGCTGTGGACTTGAAAAGTTTATTGGCAAGGTTTGTTGTGATAGTGTGCCACCCGGACCCTGCAAATTAACTGAATTGCGTTTTGAAAAATCCGTTTGCGATGCAAATGGTAATTTTTATGTTTCATTTGATTTTGATCATGCCAATACATCGGATTGCTTTAAAATCCAGGGAAATGGAAGAACGTATGGTGAATTTAAATACAGTCAGCTTCCTGTAAAAATTGGCCCATTACCGGGAGATTGTCACACAGAATACGAGTTTTTAATCGTTGATTGTGCTGATCCACACTGTTCACTTGTCAAAGACCTTGGAGTTGTTTGTTGTAATACCGCTGATTGCAAAATTTCAAATGTAAGTGTTGCCAGAACGCATTGTGAAGGTGAACGAAAATTCTACGCAATTCTTAAATTTAATCATGTAGGAACTTCAGAATGTTTTAGACTGCGTGGCAATGGCCATGATTATGGCGAATTCCGATATGCTAATTTACCTATAAAAATTGGTCCGCTTACAGCTGATTGCAATACTCCATATGAATTTGTAATTGAAGATTGCAAGAAAAATGAATGCAGAGCGGAAGCATTCTTAGGCAAAGTATGTTGTGACTCCACCGATGCTAAAATTTATGAATTAACGATGACTCGTTCGGATTGTGAACCAGACTCCACCTTTAATGTGAAATTTGGATTCCGATACAGAGAAGTTTCCGATTCCTTTGAAATTTTAGTAAATGGCCGATTAATTAAAACGTTTGCGTATACGCAAGTACCCGTTGTGGTGGGTCCATTTAAAGCAGATTGCCATACCATTTATAAATTCCGCATTAGAGACCAGAAGGATACAACCATTTTTACAGATCGCTATATAGAAAGACCTTGTTGCAAGCCTCAAGGAGAGCCTTGTCGCATATTTGATGTCAAAGCAACCCCATTAAATTGTACCGGTCCAGATGAGTATGCTTTGAAAATAGATTTTAAATATCAAGGAACCACCAACTCATTTTTTGATGTGTTTGACAGAACAAAAAATATTGGATTTTTTAGATTTGATTCTTTGCCCCTTATTATTAATAATTTCAAACAAAGTGGTCGGGATTTCGACTTTATAAAAATCTGCGAGAATGATAATCCGGGCTGTTGTTCTGTTATTGAATTTCGGACCATAGATTGCGTAAGCAATGATCCATCAAAATTCAGTATTAAACGGTTGATTGTAAATAATTCATCAGGAACAGTAGGCTTATTTTCTGAGCAATTAATTCCAGCAGATCTTAAATTGGAACTGTTTAATCTGGAAAGCAAACAAATTCCAATTATTCAATTGGAATCAGGTCCTCATGAAATATTGATTTCAACTGAAAATTTAAGTACCAATGTGTATTTTATACGAATTAAAGATTCTACGGATTCAAAGACTTATAAATTTTTCCATTTACGATAGAAATCGTTTGGATCCTATTCCTTTTAAAACCGGGACTTGCTCCCGGTTTTTTTATTTTAAGAAGTTCGTATCAGCAATTATTCAGACATTTGCACGATGTTTAAAATAGCTCAAAGGGCCCAGCTGATGACTGAGTCTGCCACCTTAAAAATGGCACAACTTGCCAGACAAATGACAGCTCAGGGCCATGATGTCATCAATTTAAGTCTGGGAGAACCAGATTTTGATACCCCTGAACATATAAAACAGGCCGCAATTCAAGCCATTCGTGACGGATATACCAAATACACACCCGTAGCAGGGACCCTGGAATTGCGCCAGGCCATCTCTAAAAAATTTAAAAAAGACAACCAACTCCATTACAGTCCGGAAGAAATAATCGTTTCAAATGGCGCAAAACAATGCTTTGCTAACTTGTGTTTTGCGCTTTTGGAAGCTGGTGATGAAGTCGTTCTGTTTTCCCCATATTGGGTATCCTATTACGAAATTATTAAATTGGCTGGGGCTACACCAGTTTGTGTTTTTGCAGACGTTGATAAGGATTTTAAACCTTCCGCTCAGCAGCTTAGAGATGCAATAAGTTCCAGGACACGGATGTTTGTGTTTTCAAGCCCCTGTAATCCAACCGGTACGGTGTTTAGCAAAGAAGACATGCAACTTTATGCGGATGTCTTAAGGGATTATCCAGAGATCCTCATTGTCTCTGATGAGATTTATGAATACATTCAATTTGGATCGCAACACATGAGCATTGGTTCCCTTCCAGATATGAATCAGCGTACGGCAACCATTAATGGCTTCTCTAAGGGCTTTTCAATGACTGGATGGAGACTTGGTTATATGGGTGGTCCATCGGATGTTATTAATGCTTGTATCAAAATTCAAGGACAATTTACTTCAGGAGCAGCATCTTTTAGTCAAAAGGCAGCCTGTCTTGCCCTAGAATCTGACCTTAAGCCGACCTATGATATGTGTCAAGCATTTGAAAAAAGGCGAAACCGATTATTGGAAGAAATAAAGCTACTCCCAGAGTGGCAAGTCAATAAACCACAAGGCGCTTTTTATGTTTTACCGAATGTAAAATCTTGTTTTGGTAAGAAATACGATACGGGAATCATCGAAAATTCAGATGATTTGGCAATATATCTTTTACAAGAAGCCAAAGTAGCCGTTGTAAATGGCATTGCATTTGGCGCTCCAGATTGTCTCAGGATTTCATATTCACTATCTGAAGAACGCATTGTTGAATCTATTAAAAGAATCAGAGTCGCGTTGGATAAACTCGTCTAGGGATTAACAAATTCCTAAAGGGATTGATTCGGATTGATTTTAAACAAATTAAGGTATTGACTCAGCCAAAATAAACTTAGTGCCCAAAAGGCACCTTCTAACCATCCAACCAGCACATCAATTGGAAAATGTACGCCTACATAAATCTGTGAAAACCCTATGAGGAGCGCCCAAAAAATAAAAAGCCACTTCAATCTTCCTAAGAGTCTACCACAAATTAGAAAGATCATAACGGCTACACCCATATGATTTGTGGCATGAGATGATGGGAAACTATATCCACCAGAGCATGGCAATGCAGATACAAATTGATCTTTAAAATAAAGCTCATTACAAGGACGGTCTCGCTGAAAATATTTTTTAAACACACTGCTATTCATTTGATCTGTAATGATTACTGTCATTATACATAAAACAAATACCTTCCAGGTGTTTTTTCCAAAATTGAAACTTACCCAACTAATCAAAAATACATAAAGCGGAATCCAAAAATTTTTGTCTCTGAAAGCTAAAAAAAAGGGATCTAACATTGAGGATCGCATATACAGTTGAATCCATTCAAACAATTCATGATCCAAATGATTCAAGTATTTAATCATGTTGCGTGTTTCATTTTTTAAATACCAAAATCATTCGCTCGGAAAGTTCAGGAATGTATTCATCTAATTGATACGAACCAAATATTTTATAAATGTGCAGTCCAAACTGACTAAATAAATTGATTAAGTCATGTGTCTGATACAATCTGACTTTTTCATAAAATATTGAGCATTTATCTTCTTCAATTACGCAAATTTTTTTAGAAATCCAATGCAATTCCAATTGCTTCTGAATAAGAAAACAATATCCACCCGACTCCAGTTTTTCTTCTGATAGTAAATGTTTTCGGATATACGCAGCATTAAAATAATCAATTACACAAAGACCTCCCTCCTTAACATTCGCTGCAATGGCCGATGCTGCATTTAGTTCGTCATAATGAGATTTAAAGTATCCAAAACTGGTAAATAAATTTAAAACCACATCAAAGTAATTAATTCGGAACAATTGCCGCATATCGTGCCTGTAGAAATGCAAATCTTCTTTTTCAAAACGGAGATTTTCCCGAATTTTAGTAAAGGAGAGGTCAATTCCGGTTACATCATATCCCAATTGATTAAAAGCCAGTGCATGTCGTCCATTCCCACAGGCAACATCTAATATTCGGGAATATGCCGGTATCTTCAATACATTAACAAGTCGCTCTACAAAAGCATCTGCCTCGTTTTCATTTCGTTGATAGTACAAATTATAATAATATACCGTATCAAACCATTCTTCAAACCATTCCTTCATTTATTGTTTTAATGAATTCAAGCCCGAAATTAATACTTTTGCAGGGTAAAAATTTAAAGCCTTGAGTTTAATTACATCAATTTCCGGAATACGAGGCACCATTGGTGGTTTTCCAGGTGAAAATTTAAGTCCGTTAGACCTTTTAAAATTCACAACTGCTTATGTTCGTTTGCTTCAATTGAAAACAGAACGACCTAAAGTAGTAATTGGTAGAGACGGACGTATGAGTGGCGAAATCTTATCGCAGTTTGTTTGTTCAAGTTTACAATTTATGGGTGTTGATGTCATTCAAACGGGTTTAAGCACAACGCCCTCTGTTGAAATGGCCGTTCCATATCACAAGGCAGATGGAGGCATTATACTTACTGCCAGTCATAATCCAAAAAATTGGAATGCATTAAAATTATTAAATGCATCGGGAGAGTTTATTTCTGCAGAAGAAGGAATTCAAATACTAAATTGGAGTCAGGATACACAATTTGATTACGCGAAGGTGGACCAATTAGGTCGTATTGAAACAGACCCCCAATCCATACAACGACATGTAGATGCTATTCTATGCCTACCTTTTATACCAGTTGAATCGATACGTTCCAGAAATTTTAAAATTGTTGCAGATTGTATTAATTCAACCGCAGCATTGGCATTGCCTGTATTGTTTGATGCATTAAATATTGAATTTCTCTTATTAAATAAAGAAATTACAGGTGAATTTGCCCACAATCCAGAACCCTTACCACAACATCTAACTGAATTGATGCAGGTTACCGCATCACAACATTTTGACCTTGGCATCGCAGTAGACCCCGATGTAGATCGACTGGCTCTAGTCGATGAAAATGGAAATTACTTTGGTGAAGAATATACCCTGGTTACTGCAGCAGACTACATGATGCAAATAAAACCCGGAAACGCTGTTTCGAATTTATCCTCATCCAGAGCCTTGGGTGATTTATGTGCATTAAAAGGCAGTAGTTATTTTGCAAGCCCGGTTGGAGAAGCTCACGTTGTAAAAAAAATGAAAGAAACCAATGCATGTATTGGCGGAGAAGGAAATGGCGGAATTATACTTCCAGATTTGCATTATGGGCGTGATTCATTGGTTGGAATTGCATTGATCCTTTCTAATATGATTTTACAAAATAAATCTCTTAGTCAATTAAGAAAATCATACCCTAGCTATTTTATGCATAAGGATAAAATTGAATTGGATCCGGATTTAAAATATCCTGAATTATTAACGTATCTTCAAAAGGAATTCCAAAATGAGCAATTAAATTTTGAAGATGGCATGAAAATAGATTTTGAAAACTCCTGGATTCATTTGCGAAAATCAAATACAGAACCCATTATACGGATCTATACTGAAGCCAAAACGATGGTTGAAGCAGAGAATCTTGCAACCAGCATTAAATTAAAAATTGCTAAATTCTAAATCAGGTATGCAATCAAACCGAATATACCTTGATTATGCAGCAACTACCCCTATTTTACCTGAAGTTGTAGAATACATTTCAGAAATTGCGAAAACAATATTTGGCAATCCCTCATCAACTCATGCTGAAGGCAGAATTGCTAAAAGTTTTTTGGAGGAACATCGCAAAAATATTTCTGGCCACCTCAAATGCAATAGCTCTGAATTATTTTTTACAAGTTGTGGAACAGAATCCAATAATCTGATATTAAAATCTTCGGTTACTTCATTAGGTGTTAAAAGGATTATCAGCAGTCCAATCGAACATTCGTGTAATCTTCAAAGTTTTGACTGGTTGGCTAAACAGTATAATACAAAGATTGATTTCTTGTCAGTTAATGAATTTGGTCAAATTGATATAACCGAATTGGAGTCTTTATTACGCCAGGATTCACAAAAAACGCTGGTATCCTTGATCCATGTAAATAATGAACTTGGCACGATGTTAAATCTTGAAGAAACAGGAAACTTATGTAGAACATATCAAGCACTGTTTCACTCAGATACCGTACAAGGCATTGGTTTCTTTCCTTATGATTTTTCAAAACTGCCAATTGATTTTGCAAGTGGTTCCGCACATAAATTTTATGCACCAAAATCATGTGGTTTTGTATATATAAAAAATCAAAACATGCTAGAACCCTTATTGCATGGAGGTTCACAGGAACGATCTGTGCGTGCCGGCACAGAGAATCTAATTGGCATAGGTGCGATGTCTAAAGCGCTGTCCTACTGTTATGCACATTTTGAAGATCGAATTCACCATTTAATTAGTATAAAAGAACAACTCCGCACAAGTCTATTAAAACAGTTTCCGCAGATCTTATTCAACACCCCTTTGCATGCATCCTCTCCAAAAATATTGAATGTACAATTTCCATTTTTTGAAGGGATTGATTTGATGACAATAAAACTGGATATTGAAGGATTAAGTGTTTCCGGTGGCAGCGCATGTAATTCTGGTGCAGAAAAGGCAAGTCATGTGATCAGCAAGATTCGTCCGGATCACACTGGAAGAGCCATTCGTTTTTCTTTTTCACATGTAACAAATTCTGAAGAAATTGAACGCTGCGTTTCAAAACTTCAAAAAGTGGTACACTAACTTATTCGTGAACTACTTTAATAATTCGGTAATTCGTATCAGACAGATGGACGCAAAGCCAATACATACCTGGATGCAATTCAGTCCGAAGATGTATCAGGCCATCATTTGATTGAATACTTTGGTATTTCACCTGTGTGCCGTCCATTCTATAATACTGAATTGCAGCTATATATTGATGTTCAGGATTTTCCAAAAACAAGACATTGCTAAAGGGATTCGGAAATACTTTGAGGGTATTGTTAACTAAATCCTTGTTTTTAATAATACATCCTGTCCCTGGCGTTCTAAATGTCAAATTTGCAGGCGAGGTTATAAATTCATTGCATTGTGTTTGAATTTGAATTTCATATAATGTGCAACTGTCCAAATTCTTTAATTGAATATCCCGTGAATCAGCATTGCCAAAGTTCCATTCAATATCATACAATTTACGGTAAGCATAGTCAACCTGTCTTGCATTCGTTAACACCGCTGTAAAAGTTGCATTGTTTTGACTAATAGAATTCGGAACAATTGCTTGAATTGGCTCACAAGGTCCTTCATTGATCCAGACACAATAATCTTCATACTCTCCAAATTCTATAGATTGAAAACAAGAAAGCGGAGTCGCATCAGATACTTCTGCATATTTCATGCAAATTCTCATTCTGGTCAATCCAGTTTTTGCATTCAATGGAATTGTTAAATTATAGGATTTGGAATAAATAAATTTTACAGTAGGGTCAGCAAAATTTTCCGCTGAATCAAAAAATCCATCTTGATTAAAATCAATC
The DNA here is from genome assembly GCA_016712145.1 of Saprospiraceae bacterium. NCBI lineage: Bacteria > Pseudomonadati > Bacteroidota > Saprospiria > Saprospirales > Saprospiraceae > Saprospiraceae bacterium. The sequence goes on along the minus strand of JADJRO010000001.1, from coordinate 162,377 downwards.
CACGCTGCAACAACAACCTGACTGCTATCACTCAGATAGCCAGCCTTAAAATCAACCGAATGGTTCGTTCCCTTTTCAAAAACATACGACTGGTTGCTCCCTATAAAATTTCCATAACCGGCATTGTTTCCGCTTACAAAAGGGATGTTATCGATTGTAATTGAATGAAGCCATTCAAGACTGCTGGATGGTCTGAATCGTTTGCAGTAAGCCACATCACTGCATTGTTGACAACCGTCTGTATTGATAAGCAACACATTACTTAAAGGACTTGGACGATTATTACAAAAACTATAACACCGCAATTCATATTGAGCGCAAGATTTAAGGTTCTCCAATGAGAATAAATCATTGATTGGCTTGACTATAAATGTATCCCATTTTTGCACACCATTTAATCGGAGTAATGCTGTAATCTGACCTGCACCACTTGGGTCACGAAATTTCAATCTGACATCATGATCTGTTTTTGTGACAATTCTGAAATCAAATGGAGACTCACAACAACCTGCTGTTTTGTAGATCCGAATGGGTGAATAAAAGGATTCATAGCGTTGGCATCCATTTTTTATTTGCAATTCATATTCTGTACAAGGCTCTAAATGATCCAATAGTAGCTGATTTCCGTCATACACAAGGGTGTCAACCCAACTGGTTTTGTCTTTAATACGATAGCGAACGTTTATTGGATAGATTGTGTTTGACTCCCAAGCTAACAACAATGAATTCAAGCCTTGTTGGGCAAGGTACAAGGGACTGGCGTATAAAAGGCTTTGGAAAATATTCATCACGCCCCCAGAGACTGTGATATTGGTCAAATCATCATTCTGCTTAGCCGAGTTGATAAGGATTTGCTTTACCTCCAATGCTGCTTGAGCAGGATTTGACTTTGTCAAAGCAGCCAAATTGGTACAAGGAAGAGAATAAATCAAGCCAACGGCACCGCTTACTTGAGGACAGGCTGCACTGGTGCCACTAAAGGTTCTATAGGTATTGTTTATGTAAGTCGTGTAAACCGATTCACCGTAAGCGCCAATGTCAATTGATTTTTTTCCGTATCCGGAATTATTATCTTTTTTATCGAGATCATCCATGTTGGTAACCGCAAGCAGGTAATCGCTTTCGCAAGTTGTAGGTAAGTCCCCTTCAACGTCCACATCAACATTTTGGTTGGTAGTAGATGCAACATTTAAAATACCCACACTCCCCAAACTGTCATAAATAGCACACCACAAAGGGGCATCTTCAGGTCTGGCATTGTCTGCACCCCAGGATGAATTGGTAGCTACGACAAAAGCGCCTTGTTTGCCATTTGATTGATTGTATTGACGACGAAATAAAAATGGGTAGGCATAGGATTCAAGGGCATTGGCTTCATCCCCTCCCCCCGCAACTACCATTATTTTTACATTCCAATTTACGCCGCTGATTCCTTTTAGATTATTGCCCCTGCCACCAATGAGCCCCATTACCGGCGTACCATGTTTTCCCAATTCAAATACATCGTTGCTTGTATAGGTATTCCAACCATGAAAATCATCTACATATCCATTTAGGTCATCGTCTATACCATTTGCATTTATTTCTTTTAAGTTGAGCCAAAGATTGTCAAAAAGATCCTCATGAAACCAATCGACTCCATCATCAATTACGCATATGACAATGGTGTCCCCATTTTCCGTATAGCCACCTGTGGTTAGATCCCAGGCTTTTTCAGAATCAAAATCTGCAGCAGGATTTCGTCCATTTGAACCGTCATTTAAATGATGCCATTGCCTGTTAAAAAAAGGATCGTTTGGAATCAAGCGTTCTTGGATTAAATGATTTCTTTGAGCATTTAAAATCTCAGGAATCTGCCGCAATTGATTGATCAGAGACGTCTCATTGTATCGACTGTAATCAAATTTTAACAGCCATACATTCCAAACAGGACCTAATTTTCTCAAGGGTTCAACCAAGTTTAGAACAGATTCTGCTCTTTTAAAGGATGCTTGAGACTTTAAACTATTAAAATCAAGCCCAGGAGCAAGCTGTACAATGAGCTCACCCTGTTTATAATTTAAAGACTGAGAATCCAACTGAACAGCCATGAAATTGAACATGGCAATGACAAGCAGCTTTAAAAAAATTCGATAAAATTGAAACATCTGGAGTATTTAAGCCTGTGAAAAGGTACACAATATTAGAAAACGTCTAGGAAATCAAAAAATATATTAAATATTTTAGTAATCTGTATATAAATTACAAATATTTTTAATATATTAGCGCTTTAATAACAGACGCCTAACAAGGTAACCAAAATTGAAACTATGAAAAAAATTATTCTTATTTCACTGGGATTGATTTTCGTCAGTCCACTTTCTGATCTCGTTTCCCAGAATAGTGACCTCAAGGAGCCGAATCAGGTTTTGTCGGTCAAAAAGCAAGAACCTGTATCAAAGCCCGTTGAGGCTGAACTAAAAGTACCAGCAGTTCCAGCTCAATTGACTCCAAAGGCTGCTAAAAGCAATACAACAATAACAGAATCTGAAGCTCGCCAAACCAAACAAACTTCAATAATCGACGAAGGCAGCTCCGGATTGAATGCAATGAAAGAATTAATTGGTGTAAGCCTCATGGCAACAGACAAAATATTATTATTTGACGATCCTGCTATTTCGGGAAAGGCCGATGCACAGGCTAATAAGTTGTATTTTGTTCAAATAACGGCTCTAAGTAAGTTTACTGATAAAATGACGGATCGGTTTAGTAAGTATGCTGCATATGGAGATGTATACAAAGTTGATGCAGATGGCGCTACAAAAATTCGTATTGGTAGTTTTCAAGATGTCAATGAAGCCATCGCTGTGTTAAATCTTTTAAAGAAAAATGGATTAAAAGATGCATTTATCGTAGCCGACATTCTTGATTCTGGAAGAGCCACGATGTTATTTAAATCTACCGCATCCGCTCCAAAAGCTACGCCTAATACTGAAGCTCCAAATACCAAAACAAGTAATTTTGAAGATGGAAAATACAAGATTCGGGTTTCTGAATACAAGGCACCAGATTGGTTTGATGTCAGCAAAATAAATGATTTAGGAAATATTGAACATTGGACCAAGGGTGGCTGGACCATCATTGTTTTAGGAAATTACCAAACAGAACAAACTGCAAAAGAAGTTATGGATAAATTAAAAACAAGAGGTTTTAAAGAAGCCTACATCGTTGTTGAAGAAAATGGAAAACTATACAGACAATAATATAATTTAAATATAAAAAAAGCCGGTGAATTACTCATCGGCTTTTTTATTGAATTTCATTTTTAATTTATACAATGCAAGATTCATTTAAATCAGATTTAACCGGGAAAGAGTATTCCATTATGGAACGGGTCCCGGCATCCACTATCAGAAAATCAATTTTCGATCTGATACTTAAAGATCAATCTGATTTTAATCAAAACAGTTGCATTTCAATATCTGAATTAAACTTATACCGCCAACGATTTATAGCCAATACCCTGGTTCAGGAAGTGGATGATTTGGCAGACTTGCGTGAAAATGTATTACACGCTATCAAGGATGAGACCAGCTTAACGGATCAAATAGAAAAGGAAGACATCCCTCAATTAAGCCCTGGACAGCGTTTAGCTGATTTAGTAGCGACATTTGGTGGCAGTTGGACATTTATACTCACCTTTTTAGGATTTATAGCTGTATGGATTGTAATTAATATCTTTTGGTTCAGACACCAACAATTTGATCCTTATCCGTTTATCTTGCTGAATTTAATACTCTCTTGTGTTGCTTCTTTACAAGCACCAATCATCATGATGAGCCAGAACCGCCAGGAAGAAAAAGACCGAGAGCGTTCTAAAAAGGATTATATGATCAATCTGAAATCAGAACTGGAAATTAGGATGTTACATGAAAAATTAGACCATTTGATTTTACACCAACAACGAGAATTAATTGAAATTCAAAAACTCCAGATAGAAATGATGAATGATATTATGAAAAAAATTAAATCCTAAATTAGTACTTCTACACTCATTTTTGCAATGTCATCCCATTTACCTCGACAAGATTTTCCATATCATACTTAGCAAAAAAATATTGTGTGCCGGTCGAGTCAAATTTTCGCACATATCCATTTTTTAAGCCATCTTTATATTCAACGATTAATTTAATTTTACCATTTTCATAAAAGCTGGTATCACCTCCATTTTGTTTGTCCTTTTCAAAATATTGTACCTCTTCAACGGAGCCTTGTGGATAATAAAATGTGCTTTTACCGGTTTGAAAATCATTTTCAAACAAGCGCACGGATCTAATTTTACCATCTGCATAATAATCAATCATTTCCCCTTCCTTTTTGTTGTTGATCAATTGGGTCCTTTTACTAATTGCTCCTGTTCCATAATATTTCAATTCTTCTTTTGGGTTGTTTTTACAAAAAAACAAGCAACTTAAGCAGATGATTGCTAAATAAATTGGTGTTGAATATTTAGAATGGAATGTCATTTTATTAATATTAAAATTAGGATTAAAATTACATACAAAAAGTAATTAATAAACTGGGGGAATCCTGTTTAACTAATATAAAAGAGGTTGAATGTAACATTCAACCTCTTTTATATTAAGATCTAATATTTACGAAATTATTCTTTCTTCTTCCAAGGCAGGTTGTTTACTGCTCTACCTATTTTTGTACCAAAGTTTACACCTTCGTCACAGTCCATTCTCCAGTGTACGCCCAATAATACGCGTGACCATGCATTTTCAAGAGCCATTTCATAAAGGCTTCCAAAACTTCTTGGTTTGCCTTCAAATTCTGTTCTGTTTTCATGACATCTGTCCGTCATAGAGTACGCATACCCGAACACACTGGCCAATGCTTCAGCAGCAGCTGCACCCATTGTAGAGTGACCAGAAGGATATGCTGGAAATGGTGGAGTAAAACCGATATCGCCTGTTAAAGGATTATTCAAATTAGGTTTGTAATTTGGATCGATTACCTTTAAAATATAAGTCGCTGGGCGTTCTACGTTATATATATACTTTGAATTCCATGCGCCCACGGCTGCATCACTTAAAGCCATACCACATTTTACATAAGCAACTGTAGCTGTTTCTAAATTAGACTTTTCAATTTGAATAATTTGGTTTGCAACTGCAAGCCAACGTGGTCCAGGGCTAAATGTAAGATTTAATAAGTCATCACTCCAGAATTCGCCAATCCATTCTGTTTGGTAATTAGAAGCTGTTTTAGTATAAACTTGTAATGCCTGTGAGTAGTACTCAGAATTTGGATTTTCTGAATATTGCATAAAATAGGCAGAAGGAGGTAAACAGATTTTTTCAGTTTCAGTAATAGCAAATGTTCTTGCTTTTCCATAAATAGCACCCATTGGTTTTGTTGGGCCTGGCACTGTTGGTTTCCAATCACCAGGACCTCTGTAATGAGTCGCCCAATCATAAGTACCAAATGGATCTTTGTAATGATCATGACCGTAAAAGTCGGTTGTTGACCAATTCCAAACGGCTAAGCCCACTTCATTACCAAAAGCTTTTGAAGTATTGTAGGTTTCTTGCCCAGCTTCAGCTAAAAATTTTGCATTCTGGCTGCTGATCAAACCATCTACCCGAATTTTTACTTCTGGTTTAATGTCAGGAAAAAATTTAGGAATCATCGTGGTGTAGATTGAATGCACTACAGTTGGCCAGTGATATTTTGTACCATCAGCAGCTTTTGGAATGTTCAATCCAGGGTAACGGCTTGCAATCGAATTATATTCTGGCATCCCAGTAATTAATGCTTCGTAACATGCCAATCCCATTAAACCCAAAGATCTTGGCGCTGGTCCCGGTCTGTAACCTGCAGCATAGCGCTCAATTTCAAGGAATATTTTATTCCATTCCAAAGTTGCATTTGCATTATAATCAGAAACGAGGTTTTCAGAATCTGATTTTTTGTCATCATCTTTACTGCAAGAACTATATAACAAAACCAAACTTGCAGAAAGAAGAAATAATGATAATAACTGCTTGATTTTCATAGATTAGAAATGATATTAATAAATATTTCGTTCGAAGGACAAAGATAATTTGCTTCAGAACCGTGTGGCTTAAGAAGCTTTTAGAATCTAATTAGAATTTCCTTAAAATCGAATTAACATTTGAAAACATGGATGACCTTATCGATATTTGGTTTTCGCCCTGAAATAATTTCATGAAAGTACTTGTAATTGAAGACGAATTAAAAGCTATAGAAGCCTTAAAACAAGGTTTTGAAGAAAATCAGATCTCGGTTGATTTAGCCCATGAAGGCTTAAATGGACTTCGATTGGCGCTGGAAAATGACTACGACGTAATCATTTCAGATATTGTAATGCCAAATCTCAGTGGTTTAGAACTCGTCAAATCCTTGCGGAAAAAGAATCAAAGTACCCCTGTAATTTTATTAACAGCCCTCGCCGGTACAAATAATACAGTGGAAGGTCTGGAAGCTGGAGCAGATGATTATTTGGTTAAACCCTTTGAATTTAAAGAATTGCTTGCGCGGGTGAAAGCGCTTTCAAGGCGAGGCAAGGGAAGAACTCAGGCAAATCAAATTTTGGTTTTCGAGGACGTTCGGATGGACATTGATGCCAAGGAATTTTACAGGTCCAATAAGAAAATAGACCTGACTCCAAAGGAATTTGCCCTTTTAGAGTACTTTTTAAGACATCAGGGTCGGGTTATTTCGAAAGCTGAAATTGCTGAAAAAGTTTGGGACATTCACTTTGATACCAATACCAATATGATTGAAGTTTACATCAATTATTTAAGAAATAAAATGGACCGCCCTTTTGCTAAGAGGTTGATACACACTATATTTGGTGCTGGATATATTTTTAAATTGGAGAATTAATACATGGCTTTCAATCCAATTCACCAAACATCTGTTTAACTATGCAAATTCGTCGAAGGCTTACCATACAATTTATTCTGATCGTTGCAATCATTATGGTATTTGCATTGATGTTTATTCATTTTGAATTTGAAGAGCAGGTCCGTGATGATTTTTATGGCAATTTAAAATCTAAAGCTATCATGACAGCCGACATGATAGTCGGTCATGAAATACTGTATAATGAAAAAAAGAATGAGTCCAATCCGAATTTATCAATCTATACAGAAAATATAACCATCTATAATCAGGACAACAAACGTATTTATAGTTTTAATCCAGGTTCTGAATTTTTGGATGCCGGAAAATTGGCTGAGATTAAAAGCTCCGGAGAATATCGTTTTAACAGAGAATCCTTTAATGCACTTGGTTTAGTGTATCGAGACAAATCAAACAATAACTATGTAGTCGTTGCAGAAGCTGTATTTAAATCTGAACATCTCAATGATCTGACCAAAATATTAATGTTCGTTTTTATTTTGTTTATTATACTTGTTGCTATTGGTGGATGGATTTTTGCAGGGCAAGCATTGGCTCCGGTTAATCATATTATGAATGAACTCGAAGCCATTCTGCCAACGGATATGAGTCATCGATTAAAAATTCATAATCAAAACGATGAACTGTCTCGACTTGTCGTCACATTTAATAATCTATTGGATCGAATTCAGAAAGCTTTTGTTACACAAAAATTATTTCTTTCTAATATCTCTCATGAATTAAAAAATCCCTTGAGTGTAATTATTAGTCAAATTGAAGTAAGCTTACAAAATGAACGCAGTACCCAACAATATAAAGAGACCCTTAATTCAATTTTAGAAGACACTAAAAATTTAAATGAAGTTTCCAACAAACTAATGCAGCTTGCCCGAATCACCTCCGATCAAAATGTAGTTGAGTTTGGTGAAATCAGAATCGATGAATTGGTTTGGCAGGTAAAGTCTCAACTTGTTAAATCCCATTCAGATTATAAGATTCATTTTGAGATTTTTAATTTACCCGAAAATGAACGAAATCTTGTAATCAAAGCAAATGAGGCGTTGATAAAAACGGCTCTTATAAACTTAATGGAAAATGGATGTAAATTTAGTCCTGACCATAAAATAAAAGTATTGATGGATTGTCAACTGAATCAACAAATTCAAATTGATATCGTAGACAATGGACCTGGTATTAATGAAGCCGATCTGCCTTATATTTTTGAACCATTTTATCGGAGTCCACAAACATCTGTTATAAAAGGTTCCGGTATTGGCTTATCCTTGGTATCTTCTATATTAAAAATTCATAAAATCCAAATGAATGTAATTCCCGGCGTAGAAGGTGGAACTATATTTAGACTGCTTTTTACTTCTATTGAAAGCCAACCAAATCAACTCCCTGTTAAAACCATGGTCTTACAGACCAAATCTCAGCTTGAATTACAATACAATTAAACGCTAATCCATCTCGTGCTTGCCCTACGAAAAATAAAACAAAGAATACAAGAGAATTGGCGTCAATCGCTGGTTCTCAGTATTTTTTCTTTGTTGATAATCGCTGCAATTGGTTGGTATGCTTGTTTGGCTCCAAATAAATCGTATTCTGACAAAACAACAGAACTTATCGTTGACTGGTATAATTTTTTCTTAGAAGCTGATCGTTATTCAGAAGGGTATAGAGGTTCGATTTCAGCAAGAACATTTGGCTATATAGGGATTGCAGGCATTGAAAGTGCCCGGCCAGTTTTTAAAGGAGATCTTAACTCCTTAGAGCAATTTCTTCCCGGTTATAAGAGCATTAATTTTCATGGCAATGAACCATACATTTTACAAGCTGCTTTAAATGCCTGTTATCGTAAAATGTTTGCAAGATTTTACCTTACAGCTCCAACTGAAGTATATAATCATTCCGAGGCCCTATTTTTAAAATGGGATCAGTATTTAATAAAGCATTATACGAAATCTCAAATTGAAAGCTCCAAGTTATTTGGGAATTCCATTGCGAATTCAATTTACGATTACTCTACATTAGATACTATTGGACATCAAGCTTATTTACATATTTATGATAAACAATATACAGCTGTAAAAGAAGAAGGTAAATGGCAAATATCCGAGGAATTGCCTATGCCTCCATTGCTTCCCTACTGGGGCAAGGTCAGGCCTTTTGTAATCAATTTAAAAGATTTTATAGCTAAACCTTTACCAGAGTATTCTACTTTGGTTGGATCGGAATATTATACTGAAGCCTTAGAAGTATTGACAATTAGTTCTCCACTTTCATTTGAAAACAAATGGATTGCTGAATTTTGGAGTGATGACCATCCCGGCTTAACTTTTACACCAAGTTCTCGGTGGATTTCAATCACAAATCAGGTAATATGTAATGAATTGCCTTCTATTGAAAAAACACTCGAAACTTATTTGAAAATTGGCATTGCACTCACAGATGCTTCCATATCCTGTTGGAATTCAAAATATCTATACAACCTAGAGAGGCCTGAATCTTATATCCACAAAGTCTTTAATAAAGATTGGCAACCCTTATTTCATACACCACCCTTTCCTTCTTATCCATCAGGACATTCAATTTTCGGAGCTGCCGCTTCTGAGGTATTAACTTCTTTGTATGGAGGGGACTATGCAATGGTTGATCATAGCCATGAAGGCCGAGATGAATTTATGGGGACTCCTCGTAAATTTCATTCGTTTTATGAAATGGCTTTTGAAAATGCATTTTCAAGAATCCCCCTGGGAGTCCATTTTAGAATGGATTGTGAAGAAGGTTTGCGACTGGGCTTTTTGGTTGGAAAAAAGTCAGTGCTTTTCAAATTTTCAAACAAGATTATTCTTCCTTATAAATAATTTAATTCCTTTTCTGACAAAGGAATGTGATACCTTTGGATTAGCAATTATAAATTGTGATTAAAGCATTTGCCCTCTGTTTTTCTATTTTATTGGTTGCATCAGGGATGCAAGGTTTTATTGCTTTTAGCTTCTATAAACTAAACCAACAAACAATCGAGCAGACAGTCTGTGTAAACAAAAACAAGCCACAGAAAAAATGCCATGGCAAATGTTACTTAAAACAGAAACTGCTTGAGCAGAAGAAAAAACAAAATCAAACTGCCTGGTTACTTGAATTAAGCAATTCACTTACCCTTTTTACACCTACGGCTACTCTTCAATCCATAAATTTAGAAATTCCGATTCGTAAATTAAATTCGAATTATTTATATCCACATTCCCACCAATATCAACTTGCAATTGACATCCCTCCAGAGGTATAAATGAATCGCTAAAAAACCTTTATCCTTCGTATTGAATTTTTTAAACGTTTCATTTTTAAAAGTTTAAGAAATTACTGCCTAGACTAAATGGCTTTTGGTGGTGAATTTAATTAGTGCATTTTGATATAAATTTTTGTTGAATAATAAAAAAAGTTCTATGAACAAGAAGATTCTAGCAATCTGTCTGGGTTCTATGTTGTATTTATCTGGTTTAAATGCATGTGATATCTGCGGATGCAGTATCCCACATTCCAATATGGGTTTACTTACTAATTTGCATCGGAATAGTATCGGATTCCGGTACTCAAATACCTCTTTTGAAGTTACCGGATTGTCAAGCCGTTTGATAAAAGACCGTTTTCAAGGATTTGAATTAAATGGCTCCTATTATTTACGTAGCAAACTTCGCTTATATGCCGATATTGCTTTCCAAAATAACCAGCGCATAGAGTCCGACCAAAAGAATTCAATCCACGGAATTGGAGATTTGAAAGCAGGTGCTGCATACGAACTTGTAAATCGTAAATTATTTAATGAGTCTTACAAATTGTATTTTGAAATTGCCTCACAAATTAAAATTCCGATTGGAAAATACAATGCCGCAATACATGATTTGAATTTACCCGAAAACTTCAATTTATCAAACGGAGCTTGGGGTTTGAGCCTGAATCCAAAATGCGCATTTTCAAATGCAATCAACGGACTCGTATTAAATGCTAATTATACCTTTCTGTCGAATTCAAAATATGGGTATAAATTTGGAAACCCATTTCAGTTTCAATCATTGTATTATTTTGAAACAACTATTGCCAAACAGCTTAAAATAATCCCATTTGCAGGGTATTACTTTGAGCATATTGGTTCAGATCAATATAAAAACAATCGCCCTGTCGAAGGCACAGGAGGTCGAGGTCATTATATTGATGCCGGATTAAATCTAAACTATACAAATTATTTATTGAGTATTTCAAGCGCATTTGCGCTTGATCAAAAGTATTCAGGTGGCAACGCCACGTTAAAAAACAAATTTTCAATTCAATTAACTTACTTATTTTAAAAAATTAACATGAAAAATATTTTGATTTTTATTGCATTTGCAAATTTATTTTTTGTTGCATGCTCAGATGACGACAAGCAACTTATTTATGATTATCACGCACATATCGAACAACCGATCAAAACCAGTTATCAATTAAATGATAGTTTTAACATTCAAATTAATTTTGAAAGCCATACCGGAGAAACTGTTCATCATATTAATGTGCGAATACTAAATAAAACTACCGGCATAGAAGTTTACAGTAAACCCACCAATGAGCATGTAGATGATCCAAGTGGATCGTATGAATTTACTGATTCTTTTTTGTTAAATACAGCTAATGGATTTAGCGCAAACAGTACCTGGATCCTTGAGGCAAAAGTTTGGGGCCATGAAGATGGCATTGAAGAAGAAATCTCTAAATTTGAATTTACAATAAAACCTTAAAAAACAAAGTACAATCCCGGGGTTAATCACTCCGGGATTTTTTTAAGCCATTGCTTCAATAGATTCCGTACGTTTTTGCGCTTTTTTACGCTCATTTTCATCCAAAATGATTTTACGAAGGCGAATCGATTTTGGAGTTACTTCTACATATTCATCTTCCTGAATGTATTCAAGTGCCTCTTCTAAAGAAAAATTAATTTTAGGAACAATTTGAACGGTGCCATCAGATCCTGACGCACGCATGTTTGTCAATTTTTTACCCTCAACAATATTAACTACCAAATCACCTGGTCGAATTTGTTCGCCCAGAATTTGACCGATGTAAATATTTTCACCTGGGTCAATAAAAAACCGACCCCGATCCTGCAAATAACTAATAGAATAGGCTGTCGCCATCCCTGCTAGTTTTGACACCAAAACTCCGTTTGATCTGGATGGTATATTACCTTTCCAGGCTTGGAATTCTTTGAATCGATGAGCAATGATGGCTTCACCTGCAGAGGCAGTGAGCAACATATTTCTTAGGCCTATCAATCCTCTAGATGGAATTTGAAATTCAATATGAATTAAATCCCCTCTGGTTTCCATGACAAGCATTTCCCCTTTCCGTTGGCTCACCAATTCGATTACTTTTCCGGAAAACTGTTCAGGAACGTCTACCGTCATGACTTCTATTGGTTCACACTTTACTCCATCGATTTCTTTTATTATTACACGAGGTTGTCCAACTTGCATTTCATAGCCTTCCCGTCTCATCGTTTCAATTAATACAGAAAGGTGCAATATTCCTCTTCCATAGACCAATATCGATTCCGGACTCTCTGTGTCTTCCAGGCGAAGTGCTAAATTCTTTTCCAATTCTTTTTCCAGACGTTCACGAATATGCCTGGAAGTAACGTATTTACCTTCTTTACCAAAAAATGGAGAATTATTTATGGTAAACAACATGGAAATGGTTGGCTCATCCACTTTTATTGGAGTCAGGCCTTCCGGATTTTCAAAATCAGCAATGGTATCCCCGATTTCAAAATCTTCTAATCCAAATACTGCACAAATGTCTCCGGCTTCAGCAGATTCCACTTTCGTCTTACCCAAACCTTCAAATGTGTATAATTCTTTAATCCGTGATTTCATGATGGATCCATCGCGCTTAACCAGGGAGACCGGTTGATTGATTCGTATGCCTTGTCTGAGAATTCGTCCGATTGCAATCCGTCCGATGTAATTTGAGTAATCCAAACTGCTTATCATCATTTGTAAATTGCCTTCTGGAATTACTGGAGCAGGAATGTGCTCGATAATTGCATCCAATAATGGCGTGACGTCTTCGGTAGGTGTTTTGTAATCCAATCCCATCCAGCCTTGCTTCGAAGAACCGTAAATGGTTGGAAAATCTAATTGCTCTTCGGTTGCTTCCAAATTGAAAAACAATTCAAAAACATGGTCATGAACCTCTTCCGGACGACAATTTGGCTTGTCCACTTTATTTATTACAACGATGGGTTTCTTACCTAAACTCAAGGCTTTTTGCAATACAAAACGAGTTTGTGGCATGGGCCCTTCAAATGCATCAACCAATAGCAACACCCCATCTGCCATATTTAATACCCGTTCAACTTCTCCACCAAAATCAGCGTGGCCGGGGGTATCAATAATATTTATTTTGGTGCCTTTATAATTGACTGACACATTTTTTGCAAGAATCGTAATACCTCGTTCACGCTCCAACTCATTGTTGTCCAAAATCAATTCTCCCGTTTGTTGATTTTCTCTGAACAATTTAGTTTGATGTAAAATCTTATCCACCAAGGTGGTTTTCCCGTGATCGACGTGTGCTATAATAGCAATGTTGCGAATATCCTGCATATAATTTACTAAAATGGACTGCAAAATTAGTCTAATTTATGCATTCAAAATCAAGTCTAAAATGAGATAACATATAATTTGCAATTAATAATAAAGCCCTTATATATATAAATTTAATTAATATAAAAGAAAACAGGCAAAATGGGGGCGGGAAGCCAATCTCAATCTAAGTATTTGAATTACAATCACTTATAAAATTTTAAAAAAATATTGAAAAATTTTTGATTTTAAAGCAGCATTCCTCGTATTTGATGGGTCTTTAGATTGTAGCCGGTTATTAAGTGGAATTGTTTGAATAAATGAAATTAAAACTAAATCTATCATTTACTGAATTAAAAGGTAGTGATAGGTAAGGTTCGCTTCAATATCCCGGGTATTGAAGCATATTATTACGGATTTTTTTAAATTTTATACATTACCTACTACTGTCTTAGAAACTATCCGCCCACAGGGACGGGTAGTTTTTTTTTGTCCATTCCGCTTCTAATAAATTTTAACCTATCCCCCAAGGTATTTTTCAGGGCATCAGTTTGTTTATAGCCTATTGCAAAATGAATAATATTAAATATTATTATAATACATAAATTGTTGTTTACAATTATATTACGTCAATATATTCGGTTCTGCTTCTTTAAAAATGAATAATTATACCATTTTGGGATTTTTAAAGCAGCTTCTTTTGTTTATAAATAAACAAATTCTGTTTAGTTCTAGCATTGGAATTCGATTACGACTCCTCCGCTTATAATAACATAGAGTATTGTAGCTTTGCCCCCCTTAAACCTTCCTGAATTATATGGAGCGCAATCATATCATTGGAATTTTATTAATCATTGCTGTATTGTTTCTGTGGAATCAATATTTTTTTCAACCTGAAATGCAGGAGCAATTGAGAAAAAAACAAAATCAGGATTCCCTAAGTCAATTGACAAAACCTAAACCTGAAGAGGTACCTGTTAATCAAGGTAACCCAATTGCCAATACAGATACTGTTAAGGCCTTAAATGACACAGCAATTCAAATACCGACTAAAGAAGTTATTCTTGAAAATGAGCTGATTAAATTAAAATTTAGTTCGAAAGGTGCGCGAATATTAGAAGCAACCATTAAAAATCAGTATAAAATTCATGTTGGAGCTGATAGTGTAGAGCAAAAATTACCCTTAAGCCTATTAGAAGATGTAAAAAATGAATATGACATCAGGCTCAAAACAGAAGTCGGAGAACTGTCTACTAAAAATCTAAATTTTGAAATAAATCAAGCCGATCCAAGTCAAATTCGTTTTACTGCTCAAGTAAACACAGGTGGAAGCATTGTCATTAGTTACCGCTTATTGCCCTCTGAATACCAATTAGAATATAGTATTCGTACCGAAAATCTTAAATTAAAAGAAGATCTTGTTATCCATTGGGAAAATTATTTGGACAAACTAGAGCGCAATACGGATTATGAAAAATACGCCAGCACAGTTTATTTTAAGGAAAAAGAAGAAAATCCAGATTACTGTTCATGCCGAAATGATGATAAAATTGAAACCAATAATAAACGAGTTCAATGGGTATCTCATTCCAATCAATTTTTCAACAGCAGTTTAATTTCTGAAAATGGTTTCAGCAAAGGTCGCTATGAAACTGTTTTACTGGAACCCAATTCCAACGATTTAAAAAAACTGGTTACAGACGTAAGCATACCTGCTATGGAAGTGGATCAGAAAGAAGCTAAAATGACATGGTATATTGGTCCAAATGATTTTAAGAGACTTAAATCTTTTAATATTGAATTGGAAGATATTATTTCTTATGGCTGGAGTATTTTTGGAAGTATCAACCGATATGCAATACGACCGCTCTTTGTGTTCCTTTCCAATTTCATAGGAAATAAAGGTTTTATAATATTGTTGATGACATTTGTCGTAAAGCTTCTTGTGTTTCCATTAGCTTATAAAATGTTGCATTCCCAAGCAAAGATGACCGCTTTGAAACCAGAAATCGAAAAGGTTCGAAATAAGCATAAAGATGATATGCAAAAGCAACAAATGGAAACCATGAAAATGTACAATGAATTTGGTGTTAATCCGCTAGGAGGTTGTTTTCCATTATTATTACAGATGCCTATTTGGATTGCATTGTATCGCTTTTTTCCTGCAACCATTGAATTTCGACAAGAGTCCTTTTTGTGGGCTGCTGATTTAACTTCTTTTGATGAATTTATACATCTTTCATTTAATTTACCTTTATTTGGAAATACACTTTCTCTATTTGCTTTCTTGTGGATGATTTCAACTTTGATTTTTACATATTATTCTTCTCAATCCATGGATTTTTCTGCTAATCCAGCAATGAAATATATGCAATATTTAATGCCTGTTATATTCTGGTTTATGTTTAACAAAACAGCTGCAGGATTGACTTGTTATATGTTTTTTAGCAATTTATTAAATATTGGACAAACTATACTTGGGCGGAGTTTGTTGTTTGATACTGACAAAATTCGTGGGGAGCTTGAATTGAATAAAACCAAACCACGCAAGAAAGGAGGATTTAGAGAACGATTGGAAGGCATGATGAAAGAACAACAGCGACAAGCAATGGAACGAGATAAAAAAACTAAAAAATGATTCGTTCTATACAATTCCTTTTAATTTGCTTATGTTTTTTTTCTACATCTTGTAGTCGAAGAAACATGGAAAAAAATAAAAAAGCTGATGGGCCTATAATTCCAACTGCTTTATCCGTATTTAAACAAGTTTTTTCTCCTGAAGACACCTTATTAAGCAATACTGACACCTTGCTTTTTTATCGTCGTTCTGCTTGTTTTGGCTTTTGTCCAACATTCGATTTTACTATTTACCAAAATGGCATTGTAAAATATGATGGCATTCAGCATGTTGACAATTTGGGAACGGCATATCGGCTGGCAAGCGATTCCTGGTGGAATTTGGTAAAAGCAGAATTAAATAAATTTGATTTTTATAAACTCGCATCTGTATATCCAATAGAAAAAGAATTATATATCCCTGATTTACCAAATACCATTATAACACTTAAAGAAATGGGAATGCGAAAATCAGTAATTGACAATCACCATGCGCCTAAAGAGTTAAAGGATTTTGAAATTTTTATTGAGGCTCATTTTCAAGAATTATTTAATCATCGGTAATTTCAATATTACCAAGAAGCAATTTCGATTGCATGACTGAAAAACATAAAGTTGTTGGAGTTATAGGTGCAGGAAGTTTCGGCACAACAATCGCTACCTTGCTTGCGCACAATACCGATGTATTAATATATGCTCGCAAGAAAGAAATCGTTGATAAAATCAATCAACAACATACCAATTTAAATGTCAACCTGGATGTTCGCATTCGGGCTACCCAATCCTTTGAAGAAATCTGTGCAGAAACAAAGATTATTTTTCCAGTGGTCCCTTCAGAAAATTTTAGGGAAACTTGCAGCAACATGGCTGCTCACCTTACACCTGCCCATATCTTGATTCATGCCACAAAAGGATTAGATATTGCAGGCATTCCAATTGCTAATTTGGCCATGGTAAATATTTCCAGAAAAAATATTCACACCATGAGTGAGGTGATCAGACAAGAGACTTCTGTGATTCGGGTTGGTTGTCTGGCAGGCCCGAATCTTTATCGGGAAATCCTAGACAAACAACCGGCCGCATCGGTGATTGCCAGTGAATACGATGAAGTGATCAAAGCCGGATCTGATGTTTTAGGAAGTCGACTATTTTATGTTTTTGGATCTTATGATTTAGTTGGAGCTGAAATGGCTGGAGCACTTAAAAATATCATTGCGCTTGGTTCTGGTATGTTGGCAGGAAAAGGTCTTGGCAAGAATCTTGAAGCCATGTTGATTACCCGTGGTTTACGCGAAATGATTGAATTGGGAAGAAGTGTGGGTGCAACCTCACGATCCTTTTTAGGGACGGCAGGAATTGGTGACCTGATTGCCACAGCAACCAGCACTAAAAGTAGAAATTTTAGTTTTGGATACAGACTGGGCAAAGGTGAAAAACTCCAGGAAATTATGCAATCCATGGATGAGGTAGTGGAAGGTGTGCGTACGGTTCGCATTGCAAACCAGTTGGCCAAACATTATCACTTAAGACTTCCGATTATCAATATGATTTATAGTGTTGTGTATGACCATTTGGATCTTGAAAAAGCAATTCAATTTCTGATGCGTTATCCGTATTTGCCAGATGTCGATTTTGTTTAACAGCTTGTCGGAGATATGTGTACATTTATAGGTATAAATCCCATTTTTAATCTGATTAGCAATACTTTTGTTTATTATTTAAATTTATATAATTAAGAAATTATGGCAGCAATTAATCCTGGTCCCGGAATGGAAAAGCCAAAAGGCTTTTGGAGCAAACCCGAAGGCGTAACAGGCACGGTGGTATTGGCAGGTTTATTAATAGGTGGAGGAGCAATCTTATATAAATACCTTCCTTATTTAATCAGCTTGACTCAAAACATGGTTTACCTGGCCGGAATGTTGTTAGTCTTGGGAGCTATTATATATATGGTTCTTGATCCACGCATGCGTACCTTAATAGGTTATATGTATAAAAGCATCATGCGATGGATAACCGGAATCTTTGTGACCATTGATCCAATTGGCATCTTAAAAAATTACATCAGTGATCTTGAAAACAATTTGTCTAAAATGAGTGAACAAATTGGTGTATTGAAAGGGCAGATAAAAAAACTACAAAACAATGTTTCTGAAAATTCCAAAGAAATAGAAACTCAACTTCGTATGGCACAGGTTGCAAGGACTCAGAATCTCGAAGCCCACATGGTTTTATCAACCCGAAAAGCAGCCCGTCTTCAGGAAACGAATGAGAAATACAATCATTTACTAAGTAAAATGGATATTCTGAATAAGGTATTAATCAAAATGTATCAAAATTCAGAAATATTATTGGCCGATACCAGAGACCAGGTTAATTTAAAAGAGCAAGAGCGAAAAGCGATCCGTGCTTCACACAGTGCCATGAAATCTGCAATGAATGTGATCAGTGGAAATACCGATCAACGCGTATTGTTTGATCAGGCTCTCGAACACATTGCAGATGATGTAGCATACAAGGTAGGAGAAATGGAGCGCTTTATGGAATTGTCTGAGAACTTTATGAACAGTGTTGATTTGCAAAATGGCGTTTTTGAAGAAGAAGGATTAAAGATGTTGCAAGATTATGATGAAAAGAGCAAGCTGCTCTTTATGGGAGGAAAGGATGATAAATTTAAAATGGACAGTAAAATTCCAGAACGTGTAACCGTGGATCGCAAAGACTCAGAATCCAATTCATACGATGGGATTTTCAATAAATAGATTTTTTTTGTTTAGGATTAATTAATAATATGCTATTGTATCTCGGGATTATTTGTGTTTTAGGAGGTGTTTATTTTTTATTGAGCAACTTCAAAATCATCCATAAAGATGTTGTTTCAAATAAACCAATCGAAGCACAAAAAGTGGACAATATTATTGTACGCACTTTATCCATTTTGCTTTGCTGCTTAGGGCTTTATTTAATCTGGCCAGAAAAACAAATGCCCGAATCTAAACCGATCCAGGCTTCGGATACTCCCAAAAAAGTTTATGTTTGGGAACAAAGTGCACGGGATGCACTCACAAAGCAATGTCTTGAAAATGGCAAAAGGACTGCCGAAGCCTACCCGCAGCTTGTAAACGATTATTGCAGTTGTGCCACAGATCGAATTACTGAATCTATGAGCCCGGAAGAATACACACAAATTATTTCAAAATCAAAGGAAGAACAGGCAGCCAGCATACGCCCTTTGGTGCAATCTTGTGTTGATATTTTAACCAGATTGATTCAATTAAGCGAAGAATCAAAAGAAGATCCGAAATAAAATTAGTGCATTCGATCTCCTCTAACTTTTAATCCTTTTATTAAATTCGCTTCAAATTGAAGGAATTCTTGCCATCGAATTCGGATAAAATCTTTGTCTGAATACAATTCTGCCAATTCAAGAAACATTTTGTAATGACCTGCTTCAGATACCATAAAATGGTGATAAAATTCTTGTAGCTGGGGATCTTGCAATTCTAAAGATAATAAGCGAAATCGCTCGCAACTTCTGGCTTCAATTAAAGCGCAACAAAGCAATTGTTCAACAAGTCTTCCATTTCTTGATCCACCTTTTTTTAGAAAGCCCAACAAACCATGAACGTATTCATCTTTCCGTTGAAAGCCCAGTTTCAAATTTCTTTTTTTAGCTCGGCAATCACCATTCGAAAATGCCCCCACTCTTCTGTTACAACCGGTGATACTTTTTCAACTAATTGTTCTTTGTCTGGGTATTGTTGAACTAAAGAGATGCAGGAACTCGCAGCTTTTTGTTCGCAATATGCATGATCTGTTAATATATCCTCTAAAGACATTGTGGCAAGATCCGTCCATCTTGGGTCAGTAGGCAAGTGCAAACCCAATTTAGTTAGCTCCTTTTTTTGAGACATTCCAGCATGTTTTTGAGAACATCTAAATAAATTAATTCAAAGCGATCGGCTCCATTCGTCCAAATAATTGTAAAAGCATCGACTTCGTTTTTAGCTAAATAATTTAGATCTTCTTTATCTAATTTGTATTGGATTGTGATTAGCGTATTTCCTGTTCCTGCTTCTATTTCAGATGTATTTAATGCAAATGTTTCCAAATAAATAAAATCACCATTCAAAAAATCCAAACGTGCTGGATTAGAAGGATCTATGCTCCCATAAATCTGTGCAGCTTTTGGTGAATGTAAAACAAACTTCAATTCCAGGTAATACTTTTTCTTGACTTCAATAAACCTGGCAAAACATTCTAAAAAGTCATGCTCTTTAAAATAACTACTTATTCTTGGATCTGTGTATTCAAAAAAACTGATATATTCATTTGCCCAGATAGAACCGTCTTCGTTTTGAGTAAGCTGACAAGGTGATTCAAGGATTTGATCATAAACCCTATTTGAAGCATGCAGTATTTCATTATTTTTTAATATTTTAAATTCAGAACCAGAAGGAATCTGCATTTTTTCTAGTAACGAAAGCGCTTTGTTAATTTTCTTTAAACTGAGTTGTGCATCTGGATCCCTTTTATAAATGAGTTTTCTGGAATCTGATAATAGCATCAGATAAGCTTGCTCAACCTTAGATAAATTTACAGCCTTCAGATTCAACTGTTTCAGGTTTTTTTCCAATGCCGCTTTTTGCTTTTTAGTTAGTTGCGAATCAACCAGTTGCGCACGAATTTGTTCTTGTGTAATGCGCAGTTCGTGCCGTTGGTTTCTCGTTTGATAAATCCCTGCGATTAAACGTGATTCCAAGCGGCTAAGGGAGTCACCTGTAGATTCAGATGCATAAAGATTGCCGTAAAATCCAAGGCTTAAAAAAAAGGCTATTTTAAAATAGAAACACTTAGAATAAAAATACTTTGAAAGCACATTAACGATTGAAATTAATACAAAATTAGTGAAAGATCCCTGTAATCCTGTAATTTTGGCCTCTCTTTTCGAAAACAACAAGCATTTTAGCATGAAAAGGAATTTATTTTATACTAGCATGGTGATTATGATTGGACTATTTGGTGCCTGTAAACAACAAACTGTCCATTCTGGCCCTGAGGCTTCTGAATCAAAACTAAGTTATCCTGAAACCAGAATGGACACGGTTTCTGATAATTATTTTGGAAATAAGATTGTTGATCCATACAGGTGGCTTGAAGATGATCATTCATCAGAAACGATGGAATGGGTAAAATCACAAAATCAATTAACATTTTCAGTACTTGATAAAATCCCTTTCCGAAATGATTTAAGAAAACACATTGAAGGTCTATTTGATTATGCAAAATACAGCATACCAGAAAAAAAATCCGGTAGTTATTTTCTGTTTAAAAACAATGGACTTCAAAATCAGGATGTACTTTATCGCACTAAAAACTTGAAAGACAGTTTGCAACTTGTATTAGATCCCAATACACTTTCCAAAGATGGCACCATTGCATTAAGTGGTCATAGTTTTTCTAAAAATGGAAAATACATGGCCTGTTTAATTTCGGAAGGTGGTTCTGATTGGACTAAGATCATTGTGAAAGATTTGGATCAAAATAAAGATTTAACCGATTCAATCAAATGGGTAAAATTCAGTGGGGCGTCGTGGAAAGATGATGGTTTTTATTACAGTCGATATCCTGAACCCAAAGGCACCGGTGCCTTGTCTGCAAAAAATGAAAATCACAGCGTCTACTTTCATAAATTAGGCAGCCCTCAATCTGCAGATGCTCTAATTTACAATGATCCTAAAAATCCGTTGCGCAACTCGTATGCAAGTCTAACGGATGATGAACGCTTTTTAATATTAAGTTCATCAGAATCCACCAGTGGAAATTCATTGGCAATAAAAGATCTTGCTAAAAAAAATAGTGCATTTCAATGGTTGGTTAAAACTTTTGAAAGCGATTACAATGTCATTGGAAACTCTGGAGATACGTTATTTATTCATACCAATCACGAAAGTCCTAATTGGAAGGTGTTTGCTGTTTCTATGAAAACTCCAACACCCGACAAATGGTTTCCGATAATTTCAGAATCAAAAGATGTCTTGCAATCTGTCAATTTGATTGGAGGCAAACTGATCGCAGTGTATATGCACAATGCAACAAGCCTGGTTAAGATATTTGATCTCAATGGGAAAGAATTAAAAGAATTGCAATTGCCTGAATTAGGTACAATTGGTGGTTTTAGTGGAGAACAAAATGATCCGGAAGCATTTTATTCATTCTCCTCATTTATTAGACCAAACTCAATTTATAGATTGGATTTGAATACGTATGAATCCACTTTGCAATATACTTCTGAAATTGCGGGATACAATCCAGATCTGTACACTACGGAACAAGTATGGTTCAAAAGCAAGGATGGCACTTCCGTTCCGATGTTTATAACTCATAAAAAAGATTTTAAAAAAGAAAGCAAAGCCCCTTGTTTATTGTATGCGTATGGTGGTTTTGATATTTCATTAACTCCTTCGTTTGCAGTTTCCCGTTTACCTATTTTAGAAAACAATGGACTCATTGTTGTTGCGAATTTAAGAGGTGGTGGAGAGTTTGGTAAAAACTGGCATGAAGCAGGAACCAAAGAGCGTAAACAAAATGTATTTGACGATTTTGCTGCAGCTGCTGATTATTTAGTTTCTGAAAAATATACAGACCGCGAGCATTTAGCAATTCAAGGTGGATCCAATGGCGGTTTGTTAATTGGCGCAACGATAACTCAAAGGCCCGATATTTGCAAAGTTGCCTTTCCTGCTGTTGGGGTTTTGGATATGTTACGTTATCATAAGTTTACTATTGGTTGGGCCTGGGCTGCTGATTACGGCACCAGTGATACCCAGGAAGGATTTGATTATTTGATCAAATATTCACCATTGCATAATGCCAAGCCAGCTGCTTATCCAGCAACTATGATTACAACAGCAGATCACGATGACCGGGTGGTTCCAGCACACTCCTTTAAATTTGCTGCAGCCATGCAAAAAGCACAGCTAGGTAATTTGCCGATGTTAATCCGAATTGATGTCAGCGCAGGGCATGGCGCAGGAAAACCAACTTCAAAGCGAATTGATGAAGCTGCAGATATATTAAGTTTTATGTTTTCTCAAATGAAGATTACACCTCAATTAAAATAAATTAAATTAATTAACGTTTAAACCTATTAAAATAAAATAATATGAACGCAAATCAATATTTAGAATCAAATAAACAACGCTTTTTAGATGAATTGCTGGAGCTTTTAAAAATCCCATCTGTAAGTGCTGATTCAAATCATAATGAAGATACCAAACGGTGTGCAGAAGCAGTAAAACAAGCTTTATTAGATGCAGGTTGTGACAAAGCTGAAATTTGTAAAACCAAAGGACATCCGGTTGTTCTTGCAGAGAAAATAATTGACCCAAAATTACCAACTGTTTTAACCTATGGTCATTATGACGTACAACCACCCGACCCGCTTAATTTGTGGACAAGTGGACCCTTTGAACCGGTTGTGAAAGATGGAAATATTTATGCACGTGGAGCTTGCGATGATAAAGGGCAAGTATTTATGCATGTGAAAGCACTGGAATGCATGGTTAAGACCAATAGCCTTCCTTGCAATGTCAAGTTTATTATTGAAGGAGAAGAAGAAGTTGGTAGTGCAAACCTCGACAAATTTTTAAAAGCAAATAAAGATAAACTTGCTGCCGATATCGTATTAGTGAGCGATACCTCCATGATCAGCATGGAAAACCCTTCAATTGAAACCGGATTGCGTGGTTTAACTTATATGGAAGTGGAAGTGACTGGTCCCAATCGCGATTTACATTCTGGTGTTTATGGAGGTGCGGTTGCCAATCCAATCACAATACTTGCAAAAATGATTGCATCCCTACACGATAAAACAAACAAGGTCAAAGTTCGTGGATTTTACAGAGATGTCGTTGAAATGACTCCCGCAGAACGCAAAGAATTAAACAACGCACCATTTAATTTAGAAGAATATAAAAAGGATTTAAATATTCAAGAAGTTTGGGGTGAAGATGGATATACCACATTAGAACGTACTGGAATTCGCCCAACATTGGAACTAAATGGTATTTGGGGAGGTTACACCGGCGAAGGTGCTAAAACGGTTTTACCATCAAAAGCGTATGCTAAAATTTCTATGCGTTTGGTACCAAATCAAAAATCAAAAAAAGTTGCAAAACTATTTGAAAAGCATTTCATGAAAATTGCACCACCTTATGTAACTGTTAAGGTTACAGAATTGCATGGTGGAGAAGCTGCCGTTACCCCTACGGATAGTGCAGCTTATAAAGCAGCAGCAAAAGCCATTGAAACAACTTTCGGTAAAAAGCCAATCCCAACGAGAGGCGGTGGAAGTATTCCAATCGTAGCGCTATTTGAAAAGGTATTAGGAATTAAAACAGTTTTAATGGGTTTTGGATTGGATTCTGATAATATACATTCACCAAATGAAAAATTTGGTTTGTTTAATTTTTATAAAGGCATTGAAACCATTCCACATTTTTACAAAAATTATTCAGAAACAAAAAAGAGCTAGTCGTATAATGAAAACATTGAACAACATTTTAATTTTTAGCATGATTTCATGCTTAAGCCTACAAGCACAAAAAAACAAATCAAACATGGATTCTCTTAGTTACAGTATCGGTATTTTATTTGGAAACAGTCTCAAACAACAAGGTCTTGATAAAGTCAATTCAAAAGATCTATCAGATGGATTGGAAGCTGTTTTAAATAACAAACCCACCAGCATCACCAAAGAACAAGCAACTCAGATCTACTCACAGGCAATGTCTGCAATAGCAGCTAAAAAGAATGCTGGAGCCAAGGAAGAAGGCGAAAAATTTCTCTTAGAAAACAAAAAACGCTCTGGGGTGATGACTACTGCCAGTGGGCTTCAATATGAAGTGATTAAAATGGGTGACGGTGCCAAGCCAGGCCCAACTGACAAAGTTAAAACCCACTATCATGGCACACTCATCGACGGTACGGTATTTGACAGCAGCGTCGAACGTGGCGAGCCGATTAGCTTTCCTGT
Organism: Saprospiraceae bacterium; assembly: GCA_016712145.1. NCBI lineage: Bacteria > Pseudomonadati > Bacteroidota > Saprospiria > Saprospirales > Saprospiraceae > Saprospiraceae bacterium. Next base: position 137,189 of record JADJRO010000001.1, on the reverse strand, counting down.
TAATGGCGTTATCGCCGGTTGGCAGGAAGCACTGCAATTGATGAATGTTGGATCCAAATACAAATTATACATTCCATACAATCTGGCTTATGGTGAACGTGGTGCCGGAGCAGATATCAAACCGTTTTCTGCATTGATTTTTGAAGTAGAATTATTGGGTATCGAATAAATTCCAATTCTTGCCAAATGTTCTCTTACAAGAGAACCCGTTTTGCAATACATAATGAATGGCTGTATCGTGTACTTATACTTAAAGCACGATACAGCCATTAAAATTTGAATATCTTTGATTTGATTAATAGGCTCCCTATGAGGAAACCTATTATTTTAGCGTCAACATGCACATTTCCATAATTAGCTTATTGCCTGAATTGCTTAGGAGTCCGCTGGAGCATTCCATACTCAAACGTGCCCGGGATAAAAAAATATTAGACGTAGAACTAATTGACCTAAGATCATTTGGATTGGGTGCATACAAACAAGTGGATGACTACCAATACGGTGGTGCTGCTGGCATGGTCCTTATGATCGAACCATTGGTCAACTGCATTGAATCTTTGAAATCAAAATACCAATTTGATGAAATTATTTACCTGAGTCCTGATGGAGAATTATTGAATCAATCCATTGCCAATCAGTTGAGTTTAAAAGAAAACATCCTGATGATTTGCGGACATTACAAAGGGATCGATCAACGCGTACGGGATCATTGGATTACCCGAGAGATCTCAATAGGAGATTATGTGTTATCCGGGGGTGAATTGGCAGCATGCGTTTTAGTAGATGCAATTGGTCGCCTGATACCGGGCGTTTTAAATGACGAAACCTCTGCACTGACGGATTCATTCCAGGATCAACTTCTTGCTCCTCCTGTTTATACACGTCCTGCTGAATTTAAAGGGCTCCATGTTCCGGATATTCTGTTAAGTGGCCACCAGTCCCAAATAGAAAACTGGCGTATGGAACAATCTCTTCAACGCACTCAAGAACGGAGGCCTGATTTGCTAAAAGAAGAATAAAAATTATCTTTAGGCATGGAGACATTGCATGAACTTGTATTTGGAAGCAGAACCGGTTTTCAGCCCTTTGGTTTACAGCATCTGATCCCAATCTTGTTTTTTATTTTGATGACTCTGGTATGGATTCGCTGGGCTCAAAACAAAGACAAAACCATACAATATCAGTCGGCCTGGTGGTTTTCAATTTCTCTTGGATTTGCCGTTTTATGGTGGATGGTATTTAGATGGTGGAATGGTCGCTTTGATATTCGTGAAGACCTCCCCTTTCATTTGTGCAATTTATTAACCCTGGTATTTCCAATTGCTTTGTATTATCGATCCCGTTGGTTTTTTGGAATCTTATATTTTTGGGTATTGGCAGGAACCTTACAAGCAGTAATAACTCCAGATTTAAAGGAACCGTTTCCACATTTTATTTATTTTCGGTACTGGTGGATTCATTGTGGATTGATCAGCCTGCTCTTTTATGGCTTGATGGTATTTAAATGGAAAATTTATTTTTCGGATTTAAAAAATGCCTTAATCGGGGCAAATGTCTATTTGATCTTTTCACTCATAATAAATGGCACTACAGGTGGCAATTACTTTTTTTCAATGCGAAAACCTGATGCTGCTACCCTTTTAGATTATTTAGGACCGTGGCCCTGGTATTTGCTAACCGGCCAATTTTTAATGGCATTGCTTTTCTTAATGTTTTATTTGCCATTTTATATGACGCGTAAACGTGTGGGAATAAAACTAAAAACTGTTAAATAAATTTATTTATTCGTTGATTTTATAATTAATAATAATTTTTGGGGATTCAAGTTTTTGTTTTTTGGTTCGCTCTTTAAAACAATATAATTAACAATCATCTCAGTATTCTTAATTGACATTTTAAATTTAATATTAAACGTTTTATAAAAACGCACTTTGAGGTCCCTGATCTTTTCGATTTTAAATTTTAATAGCTTCACCACACGGATTGCTTCTTCATCACAAGAAGGAAATAAACTTGAAATTATCTTTGCATCGATTACATCTCCCTTGTAATTGATTTCTGCTTTCAAAACAACCGTACCTTCAACTTTATGAGGAACTGCATCTTCGGGATATTTTAATTCTTTATAGATAAATTCAGTAATCCCTTTGGGCCCTCCCGGATAATCCGGTTGCGGAATAAAATTTCTATGTTTTTTTTCTCTTTTCAATATTTATTTAATTTCCTTTGGCTTAATGACTTCTAATTGCAAATCGAGTATGGTTTGATTAAACTGCTTTATTTCTTGTGCTTTCAATAAATTAAATGCATTCAATTGATCCGCTATGAGTTTATCTAGTTCTTGCCTGCAAGCTTCTGCCTGATCGGTAGGAGGATACGAACCGTGTGCTGTTAAATCAGAAAGATGGGCTAATTTATTAGTCAATTTAATTGGATAATTTATGGGATCTTGATTGCTTCTACTTTTTGTTTGGTACAATTCATTTTCAATGCTTGTGAGACTGCTGTCAATCTTTGTTTTCAACTTGGTGAGCCGTTCAAATTCTGCATTTTTATTCAAACTTGATGTAAAGTCAGTTAATTGCTTACGGATGTCTCTGATTTGAATAATGCAACGATGCGCTTCATCCAATCGATCTCTGACATTCTTTACAAATTCATATTGCAGTTGGATGTCACGAGCTGTCACCGGATAAATTGGATCTGCTACGATTTCAAAATTTGTTGAATCCATATTGGAACGACTGCGAATATGTATCTTATAAATACCAGGCAATGCACGTGGACCCGATAAATCAGCACCCCACATGACCATTCCGTCAAAACTTTTTGCCGGCTGTACTCTTGGATTGATAATCATCCGATTGCTTCCAGAAATAAGTTCCAATTTATATTCATTCGATTCCGGGAAATTTGAATAAATACTTACTGTATCATTTCCCTGATCAATACAATAAAATTTAATTGTATCCTTTGGATATAATGTATCTATATAATAATGTACAATCAAACCATTTGGATGATTGGTGCCATTTGTTAATGATTCAAAAGATCCTCCTCCCATCCGTATCATTGGTTTTGGTTGAAACAACAAGGTCTGTGGCTTCGTGACATTCATAGATTGAATTTGCCGCAATGGATTGATGTCATCAATCATCCAAATACTGCGTCCCTGTGTTGCTGCAATGATAAAATTTTCCCGAATCGTTAAATCTGTAATTGGAACGATTGGTAAATTTAATTGAAATGGTTTCCAATTCGATCCGTCATCAAAGGACAGATACATGCCATACTCTGTGCCTGCAAATAAAAGTCCTTTGTTTTTAGTATCGGCGCGAATGACCCTTGTAAAATGATCCCCAGTAATTCCATTGACAATTAATTTCCAGGATTTGCCATTGTCTTCTGTCTTAAATAAGTATGGTTTAAAATCACCATTCTTATATGCAGTTGCTGCTAAATAACATCCTGCCTCATTGAACGGATCTGCTTCCAGGCTATTTATTTGCGTCCATTCAGGCAAATTAACCGGCGTCACATTCATCCAACTTTGCCCTCCATTTTTTGTTAAATGAACCAAGCCATCATCAGAGCCAACCCAAATGGTACCCGATTTAAGAGGCGATTCTATCAATGAAAAGATGGTACAATAATACTCAACAGATGTATTGTCTTTTGTGATGGGCCCACCGGAAGATTTTAATTTTGAAGTATCGTTACGAGTTAAATCCGGACTGATTGTTTCCCACGATTGTCCTTCATTTTCTGTAACATGCAATTTATTTGATGCGCAGTACAATCGCTTTGGATTGTGTGGTGAAAAGTAAATCGGGAAGTTCCATTGAAATCGATAGTTTAATTTTTCTGCTCCATGTCCAATTGGATTATCAGGCCATACATTAATATTTCTAGAAATCTTTTTTGAATGATCGTAACGCGTTAAATAACCACCATATGAACCTCCATAAACAATCTCAGGATTCAGCGGATCCACAGCGATATGACCTGATTCACCGCCTGCAGTGGGTTCCCAATCCTCCCTACCGATAGAATAATCAGAAGTTCGATGTGCAATCCGAATGGTACTGTTATCTTGTTGAGCAGCATAAATGCGAAATGGAACGTGATTGTCTGTACTGACGCGATAAAACTGAGCTGTTGGTCGATTATCAAGTGAAGACCAATGACGTCCTCCATCGTCTGTAATTTGAGCGCCTCCATCATCAGCTAAAATCATACGTTGCGTATTTGTTGGATTAATCCACAAGTCATGATGATCCCCATGATTTGAAGGCATCGTAACAAATGTTTTACCGCCATCCATTGATTTATGAAAAGACACATTTAAAACATAAACAATATTTTCATTCTGAGGATCTGCATACACTCTGGAAAAATACCAGGCTCGCTGCCGCAATTCTCGATTGCTATTCACAAGCGTCCAGTTTTGGCCTCCGTCATCGGATCTGAACAATCCACCATTTTCATTTTCAACCATTGAATAAATGCGATCATGATTCGACCCACTGACACTGACGGTTACTTTACCCCAAAGGCCTTCAGGGAGTCCTTTACTTTTTGAAATATTTTCCATGTATCTCCACCATCGATACTTTTCCATAAAGCAGAACCATTTCCACCACTAGATAAGTGATAGGCATTTCGTTGCACATTCCAGCTTCCGGCATATAGGATGCGAGGATTTTCCTGATCATAAACTAAATCGCTGATTCCTGTACTGTCGTTTATAAATAATACGCGCTTCCAGGTTTTACCACCATCAATGGTTTTATAGATTCCACGATCCGGACCTGCTTTAAAAACATTTCCCAACGCAGCCACCAATACAATTTCTGAATTTTTTGGATGTGTTCGGATTCTTACGATATGTTTCGTCTTTTCTAAACCGATTTTAAACCAAGTCTTGCCGCCATCTTCAGTTTTCCAAATGCCATGTCCGGAACTCATATTTCCCCGAATCGTTTCCTCCCCTTCTCCGACATAGATCACATTAGGATCTGCAGCAGCCACTTCAACTGCACCAATGCTGCCTCCAAAAAATCCATCAGAAATATTTTTCCAAGTTGAACCCCCATTGCTTGTTTTCCAAACCCCACCACCGGTAGCACCCATGAAATATTCATTCGGTTTGTTTTCAATACCTGCTACTGCACAGGACCGACCTCCTCGAAAAGGTCCAACCAATCTCCATTGCATGGATTTATAATATTTTTCATCCCATTTCATCTGCGCATGTACATCAACCAGAAAAATAATGAATGAAGTCATTAATATAAATAATCTTGTTTTCATACGAATCAAATTAAATAGTAAAATAAATCCACACCCATCCTGTTAAATAGCCTATCAATGCCAATAGGCTGATTCGCTTAAAATACCATTGATAGCTTATTTTTTCTATACCCATGGCAGCAACTCCTGCTGCTGACCCAATGATTAAAATACTTCCACCTGTTCCCGCTGCAAATGCTAACTCATGCCAGAAATGATGATCCAAAGGCAAATCATACATTCCGATAGCCCCTGCTACTAATGGAACGTTATCGATTACTGCAGAAAGGATTCCAAGAATTAAAGCAATCACGGCAGTATCCTGAATGTAGCTATTTAAAAAATCAGCAAGCACTTTAAGTTGGCCAATTACTTCCAAAGCAGAAATTGCTAATAAAATTCCAAGAAAAAATAAAATACTTGGAATTTCAATTCGAGAAAGTGCATTTCTAACAGTAGGTTTAGAAAAATCCTTTTGCGGTGGATAAAGAGAGGGCAAATCCAATTCAGAAACCAACCAAATCACTGCAAGCGCACCCAACATACCAATAAATGGCGGCAAATGAGTTAAAGCTTTGATGATTGGCACCAAAATCAATAATCCAATCCCAAGAATAAGAAATACTTTAGATGCCGAGCTTGCCTCTTCTAAAGGTTTATCAGGCAATTCTACAGTTTGTTGGAAACGTTTATTGAATCGTACGATTCCAATTGGAATCGCAATGCTTAAAATTGATGGTATTATTAGAAATTCAATTAATTGCAAGGTACTTACTTTGTGTTCGATCCATAACATAGTTGTTGTAACATCGCCGATTGGAGACCATGCCCCACCAGAATTTGCTGCGATTACAATAAAACCCGCAAACCAAAATCGATCTTCCTGATTGTTTAATAATTTTCGGATCAGAGAGATCATAACAATTGTTGTAGTTAAATTATCTAAAACAGCTGAAAGAAAAAATGTTACCAAACTAATAATAATAAGCAGGCTCCATTTATTCTTTGCTTTAATCCATTGAGATATTACATCAAACCCGTGATGAAGGTCAACTAATTCCACAATAGTCATTGCGCCTAATAGAAAAAACAGGATAGATGCAATTTCACCAAAATGATGAATCAAAATACTGGAAACATCGGCACCACTTTCAGTAATTGGATTCGGATAAAGTGCAATGAGTATCCAACTAATTACTCCAGCTAATAAAGCACTTACGGCCTTGTCTATTTTTACCTTATGTTCAAAGATGATAAGTAAATATCCTACTAAAAAAACAAGGCTTACTGCCAAAATCATGTTGATCAAAATTTGTTTGCAAGGTAGCAAGATTTAAAGAGGAAATTTGACTATATCAACGAGTTATTCGTCTTTAGCAACAATCAACAGGGTATAGTTTGCCTCTATCAATTCAAGTCTAGGTATTATATTTTACTATTTGATTATTTATATAAAAAATGGCGTTTTATGAATTTGAATTAACCTACAATTCATTTTACCATTTTTTACCATGTCCATACAATGGCTCAATACTTCAATTTGGACGCTTCTGGTTACCTTTGCAGCTCCATGCAAAAATCGGTTACTATTGGACCAATCGCCTTGCCAGAATTTCCCCTCCTTCTGGCACCTATGGAAGATGTCAGCGATCCTCCGTTTAGAGCGCTGTGTAAACAACAGGGCTGCGATCTCATGTTTACTGAGTTTATTTCGGTTGAAGGATTGATCCGCGATGCCCAGAAATCTGTCCAAAAACTAGATATTTATCCTGAGGAACGCCCCATTGGTGGTCAGATTTTTGGTGCAGAATACGATTCTATGATGAAGGCCGCAGAAATCGTAGAAAAGGCACAACCTGAAATCCTCGATATCAATTTCGGCTGTCCGGTACAAAAGGTAGTTTGCAAAATGGCCGGTGCAGGCATTTTAAAAGACGTGCCTAAAATGGTAAAACTTACTGAAGCTGTTGTCAAATCAACCAATCTTCCGGTTACCGTTAAAACCCGATTGGGATGGGATGATACCATGATATTTATTGAAGAAGTTGCCGAACGCCTTCAAGACATTGGCATTAAAGCATTGACTATCCATGCGCGGACCCGGTCACAAATGTATAAAGGTGAGGCTGATTGGAGTTGGATTGCCAAAGTCAAAAACAACCCCAGAATTCATATTCCTATCTTTGGAAACGGAGATATCGATCATCCTGTCAAAGCCTTGGAATACAAAAACCGATATGGAGTAGATGGGCTCATGATCGGACGTGCCAGTATCGGATATCCCTGGATATTTAGAGAAATTAAGCATTATTTTAAGACCGGAAACCTCCTGGCTCCTCCCACCACTTTTGAACGCGTAGACGCAGCTCGTCAACACTTAATCAATTCTATTAAGTGGAAAGGCGAAAAATTAGGTGTATTGGAAATGCGCAGACATTATACCAACTATTTTAAAGGATTGCCAAATATAAAAGAATTCAGAATGCAATTGGTTACCGAATCAAATCCCCAGCGAATTTTAGAAATATTGGAGCAGCTAGAAATTAGTTATACTTTAGAACCTAATCTCGTTTTTCAGGAATGAATCAATCATTGATATTTAAGCTTGACGCTTCTGAACAAAAAATTCTATCTATCATTTCAGAATCCAGTAAAGAATTAGATGTTAAAGCCTATGCAATTGGGGGCTTTATTCGTGATAAAATTATCGGCCGGGATTCAAAAGATATCGACATTGTATGTATTGGAGATGGCATTGCATTGGCTGAACATGTGGCTAGTAAATTTCGTCCGATGCCAAGTGTAAATGTTTACAGTCGCTTTGGCACGGCGATGATTAAACACAAAGAATTGGAAATTGAATTTGTTGGAGCCCGAAAAGAGTCCTACCATGTGGATTCTCGTAAACCAACCGTTTATAGTGGCAATTTAAAAGACGACCAGTTGCGACGTGATTTTACAATTAATGCAATTTCAATAAGTCTCAATGCTGAAAATTATGGTGAAATTATAGATCCGTTTGATGGGATGAAGGATATTGAACAAAAAATAATTCGCACACCCAATAATCCTGAACAAACATTTTCTGATGATCCTTTGCGAATGTTACGTGCAATCCGTTTTTCAAATCAATTATTATATAAAATTGAAGACAAAACATATGAAGGAATCATTCAATCAAAGGACCGATTAAAAATTGTATCCCGCGAACGCATAACTGCTGAACTAGAAAAAATATTGGAATGTGATAAACCTTCAATTGGATTTGACTTATTATTTAGAACAGGTTTATTGGAATTGATTTTACCGGAATTGGTTTTATTGCACGGCGCGGAATACCAAAATGGAAAAGGACATAAAGACAATTTCTATCATACATTGCAAGTAGTTGATAACCTTGCCTTAAAAACTAAAAACATTTGGTGCAGATGGGCTGCTGTATTTCATGACATTGCAAAACCCCAAACCAAACGATTTGATCCAGAACATGGTTGGACATTTCATGGGCATGATGCCTTAGGAGCCAACATGATTCCAAAATTATTTAAACAGCTGCGATTGCCCTTAGATCACAAGATGAAATATGTCCAAAAATTGGTACGCTTACATTTAAGGCCGATTGCATTGACACAAGAAGAAATTTCTGATTCTGCATTAAGACGATTGTTATTTGAAGCCGGAGAAGATTTAGAAGATTTACTGTTATTGTGTGAGGCTGATATTACTTCAAAAAACATTACTAAAGTCAACCGCTATCTAAATAATTATTTAGTGGTCCGGGAAAAACTTTATGAATTGGAAGAGCGCGATCGGATTCGAAACTGGCAGCCTCCTGTAACCGGAGAAGACATTATGAAAATATATAACATTAAACCAGGCCGCGAAATAGGACTCATTAAAACAGCCATTCGCGAAGCGATACTCGACAATCAAATCCCAAATTCACGAGAGGCTGCTTTGAAATTAATGGAAGAAAAAGCGATCGAATTAGGAATAACAATTAAGAATTAAGAGTTAAAAATTAAGAATTATGGACTCAGGGCGGACATCCCGCATACCTGAGGGAAGCGGTGGGAATTAACAATTAAGAATTAAATAATTGAATATGAAAGGCTTTGGAATTGCGATACTGACATTCTTTTTTTTACAATGTGGATTTGGTCAAACACTGAATCCGAAATTCGACTCCGTGTTGGCTAAAAAACTTATGGCGGATGATTATGGAATGAAAAAATATGTTTTTGTAATTCTCAAAACAGGACCAAACAAAACAAATGACAAATCATTTATCGATAGTTGTTTTGCAGGGCATTTCAAAAACATGGGAAGATTAGTTGATTTAAAAAAATTGATTGTAGCTGGTCCCTTTAAAAAAAATCAAAGTGAATTTAGAGGTCTGTTTATTTTAAATGTACCAACACTAGAAGAAGCGCAACAATTGCTTGAAACTGACCCTGCAATACACTCGGGTTTATTAATTTCAGAGAGTTACCTTTGGTATGGATCCGCAGCCTTACCAGAATATTTAGATGAATCAGATAAAATTTGGAAATCAAAACCTTAAGAAAAATGAAACAGTTATTTATTCGTTTTTTTTTGATTTTAATTGCAGCTTTATTAGCAGGAACCAGTTTTGGATTATGGATGGGAATAAAGCCAGAACAATATTCTCAATCAGCTTATTTCGAGCTCCAACGAAATTTGGTACAATCTTTAAATACTTTGATGATTTCCCTGGTAATTCTTGCATTCATATTATCACTTCTTGACGGCTATTTCAGTCGCAAGCAAAAAGTTAATGCAATTTGTTTATTCATTTCTGCTGCTTGCTTTTTAGCATGTATATTAATCTCACGATTTGGAAATACCCCAATTCAATTGCAAGTATTTGAATGGAAAGCAGAAACATTACCTTTAAACTGGACCCTTTTGAGGGATCAATGGTGGTTATTGCATAAATTGAGGACTCTTTGTGAACTCATTGCACTCGTTCTTATCAGTTGGGTTACTGTATTTAAATCAAATTAAGAATTAAGAATTAAAAATTATGGGAGCGTAGTGGACATACCACTTATTGGCGGGAAGGATTAAGAATTAAGAATTAAGGATTAAGAATTAAAAATTGAGAATTATGAGAGCGTAGCGTTCATCCAGAGTAGAAGTGGAATGAATTAAGTGTTCCCGATTTTTGGTAAAATTCTAAAATTGTACTTCAAGTTAAAATTCAAAAGATTCAATAATTTATGATGGTTTACCAGATTGGATTTTTATCAACCCATTAATGATCACGACACCGGTTAAGATACAAATCAGACCAACAATATCATTTATACCGAGCTTTTCTCCGTCAAAAAAACCTACAAACAAAGAGACGAGTGGCATTAAATAGGTTACACTCGCTGCAAACATAACATGTACTTTTTGGATCAACACATTAAACAATGCCATTGCAACTGCACTTCCCAATACACTGAGTGCTACTAAATGATAAAAAGCATTTCCTGAACTTATGGCCAATGGAATTTGTTGAAATGCGCCATTCCAAAATGACAGTGGTATACAATACAATGACATAAAAAAATACATCAGCGTAGTCATCTGAATCCCTGAAATGGAGCCGAGTTTTGATTTAATGGTATTTCCATTTAAACCATATAATAAAGGGGATGCAAATGCAACCAATAAATAAAGTCCTTCGGCACGTATTTCAGCATTGGGTTTTAGGAGTATCAATGAAAAAGCACCTATCAGTGCTATGATCGTCCCGATTAATTTAGATCGCTCGTTTTTAACACCAAAAAATAACACCCCAATTCCAAATGTACAAATTGGTGTGAAGGCATTTATGATTCCGGCCAATGAACTGGAAATTTTTTGTTGTGCAAAGGGATATAGAAATGCAGGTAGAAATGCACCTATAAATCCGACAAAAAGATCATCGGATAGTTTATCCGTTCAACACTTTTAAGTGCTTTAAGTAAAAAAGGACTCAAGGCTATAGCTGAAAATACCATCCTCAAACTTGCTACTTGAGAAGGATTAAATGAAACCAAACTATGCTTTATAAAATAATAGCTAAAACCCCATATAATAGTTAAAATGATTAGTAAACCCCAGGCAAAAAGACCTGGCTTTTGAACTTGAGCCATATGAAAAAAGCATTTAGTTTGAGCGTATCAAAATTTATACGAAAACAACTATAACGAATTCGAAAACTGAAAATAGCTTATCAAAGATTGCTCGAATTTTACATATTTTCATGAAGAACTTTAAATTATTAGTTTTTTGTATATTTGCTAGCCCCCTAAACCCGACGAATTAATTTTAATACCAAAAACAGGGCTATGAATACCTCCACACTCCACGGATTTTTACTATTAATAGTTAGCTTAACCACTGTAAGTCAAAGTTTTGCAGATTTCTCACTCGTTTGTCCGCCGGATGTAACCGTCAGTTGCCGGGAGGATTATCTGCACGACTTGAATGTTTATGGGAAGGCTTATACAGACTACAATGGCATCATTCAATTCCAGCATGATTGTAAAACAATCATTGAAATTGATGATTGTGGCAAGGGTACAATTAAACGCGTTTGGGGTGTTGAAAATCCAGAAAACTGGAAATGGCTTAGCTGCACACAGGTAATCACTATTAGCAATGCAACTGGATTTAGCTATGCGGATATTACCTGGCCTCAATCTTTGATCATTCGAGATTGCAATCCTCAAAATGAACTGAAAAATCTTCAAGCCCCTTATGATAAACCATCCTGGGAACGACCTAAATGTTCAAAACCGATGGTTTCCTACAAAGACACCCGTTTTCGAGTTGATGAAGGTTGCGAAAAAATTGTGCGGGAATGGAAAATATTGGATTGGTGTCAATACGACCCCATAAATTATCCGGGCAGAGGAATTTTTAGTTATACCCAAGTCATTAAATTAATCAGTGTGCCCGACACGCTTGCCTTGTTATGTAAAAAAGATACGGTCGTATTAAATAGTCGGACCTGCGACACCCTTTATGTAAAGCTCGATTCAGCAATTTTTCAATCATCGTGTCCGGTGTATCATAAAATTTACAACACGTCCAAATATGCAATTAATTCAGGTGCAGATGCAAGTGGTTACTATCCAAATGGCATCACTAAATTTTTCTATATTGCTGAATATGCCTGCGGTACAGAAATAAAATGCGAAGTAACTGTTGATGTAAAAAATAAAATTTTACCCACACCCTATTGTCTTACTGGAGTTATCCTCACGTTGATGCCCGTGGATCAAAATCAAGATGGAACCATTGACGAAGGAATGATCGACGTTTGGGCATCTGATCTTGACAAAGGCAGTTGGCACAGCTGTCCAGGACAAAAGTTAAATTTCTCATTTTCTAAAGATGTATCGGATCGATCAAGGACATATACTTGCAAAGATGTTGGTGTACAAGATGTGGAAATTTGGGTCACGGATACGCTTGGCAATCAGGATGTTTGCAAAACCAGCATTGAAATTCAAAATAACAATCCTGCAATTCCAAATTGTGATGGAAATTTAACAGGAGGCAAACGAAGTCTCAAAGGCCAGGTGCTTTTCTATAATACACCTTCTCCCGGACTTTTACAACTTAAGTTGATCGACAATCAACAAATTAGAGAAACAATGTTACATGCAAACAATCAATATCAGTATGCATTTGATGACCTGAATTCTAAAATGGATTACACATTAATTTTAAATTGCATGATCAAAGATGAGGAGGCCATTGATTACAATGACTTAAACTATTTAAGAAAAATTATCAACGGTCAAATTATACCTACATCACCATATGCTTATTTTGCTGCTGATATAAATTCTGATCAAGAAATCAATCAATTAGATTACAATTTATTGCGCCGAGTCATTAATGCCAGAAATTCACAATTGATTCCTAACATATGGAAATACATTTCTTCGGATTATGTATTTAAAAATAGTTCCAATCCATTGCCTGAAATCCATGATTTCACAATTCCAGTTGATGTACACCATCATGATTTAGAGAAACAAGCCATTGTTGCAATTCGCGTTGGAAACCTCATTAATCCAGTTGAAAAGAAATCTGATTTGGAGGATCGTAACAACGAGCAATCAAAAGAATCGTTTGAATTGCTTCAAATAAATTACCTAAACCAATTGAATGCAGTCGAATGGCAACTGAACAGTACACAAGCAGTTGAAATTGAATTGAATTGTTTTGGTTTAGATGGAAAGATTTTTTATTATTCAAAACATGCCTTAACAAAAGGAATCAACACCATTCAAGTTCAACTTCCTTATATTGGTTTGGGATTGTTTCAAATACGGAGCGAAGACAAGGTCATTTCAGGTAAAATGATCCTTTCAAAATAAAATAATTCTAATTTTTAGTGACTGTTTAAATAAAACAGGGCTCAGATTTCATCAAAATCATCAAATGCAAAGGTTTTGAAATCATCTATTTCGCGCCGTTCTCTTTTTGTTGGTCTGCCAGCGCCGCGTTCTCTTTTCTCCGATTGAGCTTTACCCGTAAACCAGGCTGCATATTTATTGAGTTCTTCTTCAGATGTTTTGTTTTCATAACAGGCTGAAGCAAGCGGAGCACCTACCCGTTTATCAATAATCTTTTGGATTTTTATTAAGAACTGAAACCCATTTTTGCGAACTTCCAGTAAGTCTCCAACTGTAACAAAATGAGCAGCTTTTAATGGTATGGCCTTGCTACTGATTTTTCCATTTTTACACGCTTCAGAAGCCAAGGTTCTGGATTTATAAAATCGGCAAGCCCAAAGCCATTTATCAAGTCTTGTCTTTTCCATTTTCTAAAATCAATGGAAATGCGGGGTTTAATTTTTTCAAGGTATCATGGACTTTTTGGGCCACGAAATAATTGCGATACCATCTAGAATCAGATGGAACCACGTGCCATGGAATTGCAGAACCATTGATAGCTGCTTCGTAATATCGCATGTATTTATCCCAAAGTTTGCTTTCTTCAAAATCTGCCAGGTTAAATTTCCATTGTTTTTCCGGATCAATTCTTCTTTCTTCTAATTTTTCTAATTGCCTATCATGAGAAAGATGTAAATAAAACTTAAGGATGGTCGTTTCGTTGTCATCTATGAGTAATTTCTCAAAATTATTAATCGCTTCCATTCTTACAGCTGCTCGCTTATCGTCAATCCATTGATGTACTCGTTGAATAAGAATATCTTCATAATGACTTCTTATAAAAAGTTTGATTTGGCCTTTTGCTGGAACGTTTTTATGAACCCTCCATAAAAAATCGTGAGCAAACTCTTCTTCCGATGGCTTTTTAAATGCATGTGCATCCACAACCAAAGCAGGACAGGCCATAAATACGGATTTAGCAACCCCATCCTTTCCACTGCCATCCATTCCTTGCAAAATAATTAATAAACTATGCTTCTTTTCTGCCCAAAGCATTTCAGACATTTTCCCAATTTTTGTCACTAAATCATCTGTTTTTTTCTGGACAGATTTTTTATCCGCATTTTTTGGGGCTTTGGTAGAAATTTTTGATAAGATTATTTTTGGCATACTTCGGATTTAAATGTACATTTTTTTGCGCTTCACAAAAAACGACTGCAGAATATAATCATATCCTGCATTTATATCAGCTTCATGATAATCAATACGATATTGCAAACACTTTGTCTTTAATTCATGATGAAAAGCCTGTATCTTTTCTAAATACCGTTCTTTAATTTGATGTGCTTGAACTCTTACTTGCTCACCCGTTTCCATATCAACAAATTGATAGGGTCTGTTTTCAAAATTAAATTCAAGCTCCAGACTCTTGTCTAATGTATGAAAAAGAACGACTTCGTGTTTGTTGTATTTCAAATGCTGCAAAGCAGAAAACAACTCATCTAAATTTTCACGATCATCAAACATATCACTAAATAGAACTACAAGGGAACGCTTATGGATCTGATCTGCTATTTGATGCAAGGCATCTGCTGTTTGAGTCTTTTTATTGACTTGCTTATTGAGAATATAATTTTCAAGATAACTTAGGAGAAGTTGGTAATGCGAGGTACTTGATTTTGCATGCGTGTGAATGCGCAATTCGTCATCAAATACGGATAAACCATAGGCATCTCGTTGTCTTCGCAATACATTCATTAAACAAGCTGCACCCAAAGCTGCAAAACGAAGTTTATTCAAAACCAGACCTGACTTTAAATGTTCCTCCGGGAAATACATCGATGTAGAAACGTCCAAAACGATCTGGCATCGTAAATTTGTTTCTTCTTCAAATTTTTTAGTAAACAACTTATCAGTTCGGGCAAATACTTTCCAGTCGATATCCTTTGTAGATTCTCCCTCATTGTATAATCGATGTTCAGCAAACTCAACACTAAATCCGTGGAAAGGCGATTTATGGAGGCCTATAATAAATCCTTCCACCACCTGACTGGCCAGCAGTTCCAAATGATTAAATGCTTGTACTGGAAATTGATCAAAGAATCCCATAAAAAACAAAAGCCCTTACCGACAAAGATAAGGGCCTTCTCGTTTAATTTTTCTTGTTAAATAATTGCTTCCAATTTCTGCTTTAAAGTAGCCTTACTTGCTGCTCCTACTTGCTTGTCAACGACTTGTCCATTTTTTATAAAAAGTATAGTCGGGATACTGCGAACTCCAAATTGCATAGAAACACTTGGGTTTGTATCGACATTAAGTTTTCCGATTTTTACTTTCTCACCAAATTCTGAAGAAAGTTCGTCAATTATTGGTCCAACCAATTTACAAGGGCCGCACCATTCAGCCCAAAAATCAACAACTGCAGCACCATTTGGATTCAAAGCTTCTGCTTGACAATTAGTATCTGTAAATTCAAAAGCCATATCGTATTAATTTTGATTTCTATTATAACGCCATGCCCTTGAATTAGTTCAATGAAAACCCTTATCAAAATCTTAAGAAGTGTTTATACCAAGCTATCCAAATTCCAAGTTTTTTGTCTTGGCTTTCTGGGAATTACAATCGTCTCAGCGTGGATATTTAATCTGGACAACAACCTGACAGAAAAAATTTACCACAATCTGATTTATTCCAAATTCAGGTGGGTTTGGGACCTCTGTATTTCGTGGCTCCCATTTCCTGTCTTGTATTTATGGCTATTTGTCCTGTTGGCATGTTGCTTGATTTTAATTTATAGGCTTCGAAATCACCAATTAAGTTATACAAATCTGATAATCAATGTATTGTGTTTGATATTATTTCATTATTGCTGGTTTTACTGGACTTGGGGATTTAATTACCATAGAGAGCCGTTAGGCATTCGATGGCAACTTTATTCAGAAATTAGTGAATCAGAGTTTATAGAAAGCCTAAAACAGCAATCACTTCTGGTTGATTCATTGCGGATAGCTGATTCCTCTGTTTTAGATTACCCTGATTTTAACGCCTTTAAAATGGAATCTGAAATCCGCAGTCTTGTAAATGATTTTCTGAAATCGTATGATTTTTTAAGCTTTTCAAGGATTCGATGTCGGAATTTAAGTCCGCCAGGGTTTTTATTGGTTTGGTCAACCTCCGGAGTGTATTTACCCTTTTGTGGAGAAAGCCAAATTGATGCAGGCTTATCGGTATATTCCAAACCATTTACTATGGCGCATGAATTAAGTCATGGAATGGGTTGGACGCATGAAGGCGACTGCAATTTAATAGCTTATCTGGCATGCAGGGTTAGTGGAAATCCATACATTCGTTATGCTGCTGAATTAAATTACTGGCGGTATTTATTAAATGCTGCATCCAGAAATTATCCAGAAATTTATAAACAAATGATTTTTGAAGCAAACACGAAAGTTAAGCACGATTTATTAATGATTCATGAAGCCAATAATCGATATCCTGAATTCTTGCCTCATGTACGTGACTGGTTTTATGAATGGTATTTAAAGCAAAATGGCATTCAAACCGGACAAAAATCATACGCAGAAATAATTCCAATGGTAATCAATTATGATAAAAAGCGTCGTACAATATACCAATAAACTAAAAACAGATCATATGTATTCTAGTCCTTCTATCTGTGAATTAAATTCGTTCAAATTATACTATACCAGAATTAATTTCCAAGGCATCAAAATAGGAAATAATAAATTTATTCAGATTTTCGATTGCTTCCGGTATTTTCCATTTCAATTTATCGCGGGGCTCAACAAAATTAGAAATACATCGTATAGAAACGAATGGAATGTCCATGATTTTTGCTGCATAAAACAAACCAGCCCCTTCCATGCTTTCGATATCGCAATTGTATTTGGCTTTTAAGAATTCAATATTTTTTTGCGATCCGCTGGTTCGATTTACAGTAAGGCCTTTTACTCTGGGCAAATTTGGATCCGGAACTTGCTTTGTCTTTACCAATCGGGTTTGCTGATAAGGAAAGCGATTTGAATCCATTAAATTTAATTCGAACCCATCGATAAATTCCCCATCGATTGTTTCGGCCCCTAAATCGCCCCATTGTTCAGAAACCACTTCCACCAAACTTCCTATAGGAATGTGGCGTTGAAAGGATCCTGAAATCCCAGCATGAACAATTAAATTAAAATCTTGCAATCCCTTATATCTAGCGAGGGAAAATGCCATCATCGTACTCCCGATGCCACTTACTAAGGGAACTATTTGCAGGTTTTTGTAATTAAATTGAGAGAAACTAATGGTTGCAGCGTGTTGTTTTAAATGGCGGATCACAGGATCAATTTCCGCTTCTGTTGCGCTTACTAAAAGTACTTTATATGACTTATTCAAAGTAAAATTTCACTCCCAAGGAGGGACTCCAACCCAAAAGTAAATGTTTCTCAAAGGAACTTGTGATTTTAATGCTATTATTTAATTTAACAATTAATCCAAAACTATAGCTAGAAGGATTCGTTTGATAGCCACCCAACAAACCCAGCCTGGCAAGTATATCATATCGGAAGCCAATATGGATAGACGTCGCAGTGAGGTTATTTAAATGACATTCGAGGTTCATTTCTGTGAACTTATTAACAAGATAGCACAGACCTAATTTGTAAATCGATTTATTAAATCTTTGGAATTCAGTATCAAATTGAAGTGGATTTTGAAATACAAAGCCAAGTAAAACCCTTGACCCTAAATAAGCTTGAAATCCAACACTACAAGCAAGCTGATTGGATTCAGTCGAAAATGTCCGAAACCCATGAATATAATATACAGCAACACCTAAATGCGCCTTTTGACTTAATTGTCTGCTATAGCTTCCAACTAACGAAAAATCATTGAATTCAGGACTCCCCTCGAATGCCAAACCGATCCCAAATCCAGAATTTTTTAATGGCTGTTGATACGATACAAAACCAGCATATAAATCTTTAACGAAGAAATAATTGTATGTTTCCAGTTCAAGCAATTTACTTTTGATTCGCGATAATCCAGAAGGATTCATAGAAGCCGACTCACCCAGAAAGGAACAGATACCGGCTTTCCCGGTACCCCTTGCCTCACTGGTCACAAAAGTGTAAAAAATGGAATATTGTGCTGTCAAAGGACAATTCCAAAAAAGAACGAACAGAATAGGGAGTCTCAAAACAATGCTAAACTAACTGATTTATATATTGCTTTTTTACAGACTTATTGAGTCAGGCGAAGTAATTATTTAATCACGGGAAATCTTGATTGAATTTCATAGAACCAATTCTATAACTGACGTTGTACCTTTGTTTACTCAATTTGAGGGATTCAATTTTAATTTATTTATTTCTATGAAGGACGCATTTATTGAAAAACTAAAACCAGCATATCAATTCCAAGGTCCAAGTATCAATTTGGGAGCTGCGGTTTTGGCTGGAGAAGTAATTCCAGAATTACAAATTGGCTTGCCTTTAAAAATGATGAATCGTCACGGGCTCATTGCAGGAGCAACCGGAACAGGCAAAACAAAATCACTTCAAGTCATGGCCGAGCAACTTTCTTTACAAGGAGTTTCCTGTTTGCTTTTAGACATTAAAGGTGATTTAAGTGGTATTGCTCTAGAAGGAAGTGAAAATCCCAAAATCAAAGAACGGCATGCCGCAATCCAAATCAATTGGCAGGCTCATAGCAATCCGGTTGAATTATTGAGTATTTCAGGTCAAGAAGGCGTTCGGATGCGAGCAACGGTTTCCGAATTTGGTCCAGTGCTCTTTTCTAAAATTCTTTGATTAAATGATACCCAGGAAGGCGTCTTGTCCATGATATTTAAATTTTGTGATGACAATGGATTGTTGTTACTGGATCTTGAAGACCTCAAAAAAGTAATTCAGTTTATTAGTGAAGATGGAAAAGAACACATTGAAAAAGAATTTGGAGCTTTTTCAAGTGTATCCAGCGGCACAATTTTGCGAAAGGTGATTGAATTAGAACAACAAGGTGCCACTTTATTTTTTGGAGAACGCAGTTTTGAAGTAGATGATTTAATACGAAAAAATGCACAAGGCCATGGAATTATAAGCATCCTTCGCGCCACAGACATTCAGGATAAGCCAAAATTTTTTAGCACCTTTATGTTGCAAATTCTTGCAGAAGTGTATTCCAAATTTCCTGAAGTGGGCGATTTAGATAAACCAAAATTGATGTTGTTTATTGATGAGGCCCATTTGCTTTTTGACGAAGCAAGTTCTGCATTAATGGATCAAATGGAAGCCGTAATTAAATTGATTCGTTCAAAAGGAATCGGATTAATTTTTATAACTCAGAACCCGGTAGATATTCCAGAAAGTATTCTTGCACAATTAGGACTTAAAGTGCAACATGCCTTGAGAGCATTTACTGCAAAAGATCGCAAGGCAATTAAAATGGCTTCTGAAAACTATCCAGAAACCAGTTTTTATAATGTGCCCCAATTAATTACAGAATTGGGAATCGGCGAAGCATTTGTTACCGGACTTAATGAAAAAGGAATTCCAACGCCTTTAGCACATGTTATGATGCGTGCTCCAGAATCGAGGATGGATATTTTAACCGATTCGGAAATCCGTCAGCTTATTAATTCATCTGAGATTGCAGAATATTATAATGAATCCATCAATCGTGAAAGTGCAGCTGAAATCTTACTTCAAAAATACGAAGAACGTGCTGCTCAACAAGAAGAAGAACCTTCAATTCCTGAAAACAAAGCGAGAGGTAAAAGTGTATTGCAAAAAGTATTTGACAGCACCGTAACCAGACAAGTGGGACGGACCGTTGCACGTGAACTAACCCGTGGTTTATTAGGGATGTTTGGAATTAAAACAACAACAACCCGAAGAAAGAAATCTTGGTTTTAAGCAATATAGAAGGCATTAAGTCAAATAAATTGTATTAGAAAATACACCACAATTTATTTTCCTTTTACCGGCATTGCTTTAAAGGTATCTTGAAAAGATTGGTACGGAGTTGTCTTGTAATGATTTCCTCCAAAATAATTTGTAATTATTTCAAAAGTATCTGCATCTTGATAACCAGGCAATGGTTGGATGGTATTAAAATCTTCATCCATAAAAACAAAAGTTGGATAGGATAATTGTCCGTTTGTTATTTCAATGGCTAACTCATGAACGCCTCTGTTGCCACGAGCCATGTATTTAAAAACTTTTGACTTGAAATTGATATCCTCGCGCTGCTCCGCATTAAACTTTACGGCGTAATAATTTTTATTTACGTATTTAACTATTCTTGGATCTTGAAAAGTAGATGCATCCATTCGTTTGCACCATCCACACCAATTGGTATAAACATCGACCAGAACTTTGCGTTTTTGCTTTTTCATCAAGCTTTGTGCATCTTCCCAATTAACCCAATTAATTTTTTCCTGGGATTGGGCCGGGCCACAAGATCCAAATACCAAAACAAGTGTGAGTGCTCCGAACAGGCTTGCGTGCAAAAATCTACGATTCATCGGATTTACTTTTTAATTATTTAGACAACAAAATAACGATTAAGTAACTGATTTAACAAGGGAAGGGGTTTTAAATAAGCCCACTTTAAAAGAACTTTAACTAATACCGGCTGTTTTTCGCGATATAATGTATGATATCTTTATCTAATGTGATCGATTTCAACAAATGGCCACGGATTGAAGGCGCTGCTAGCCCTTCCCCAATCTTTAATTCCTTGTTCGTTATTATTCGGGCCTCATCCCAAATACCTGATTTGTGAAAAAACGGAAGATTTGAGCTCCGCCTTCGACCAATACGATTCCAAGCTTAAGTTCAAACAATTTCGCTAACAAATCATCAACTGAATACGCATCTTTCAAGCCAAGATCATCCAAATCATAGGTAGTGGCATCGTTATTAAATGCATTCCACTTTGAACGTTGGTTCTTAGCGATTCGGGCTAAAACGATCCTAACCGGGTTTTTGCCCGCCCAGTGCCTGGTGGTTAAACTGGGATTGTCTATTTCTAATGTGTTTTTTCCAATGACAATAGCGTCCACTTCAGATCTCCAACGATGCACACACAGATCACTTGCAAACGAACTGATTTTAGTACGCATGTTGGTTTTGCCTAAAAAATAATCCGCTGTTTGTGCAAATTTCAGAATTACATAGGGCCTTCGTTTGGTGACATTGCACACGTATTCCCGAATGACCTGATGGCCTTCATGTTCCATTAAAGGACCCGATATTTTTACGCCAGCTCGTTCTAACAAACGAATGCTATTTCCAGCCATCAATGGATTTGGATCAAAGTTTGAAAACACCAATTCTGGAATCTTATTTTTAAGTATAAGTTCCGTACACGGTCCGGTTTTCCCATAATGATTGCAAGGTTCAAGACTTACAAGCAGTGTGGCTTTTGAAATCAAATGAACATCCTCTGGCTTTACAGATTCAATCGCTCTCAGCTCAGCATGTGCTTTACCAAATTGTTGATGATAGCCTTCTCCTATAATTCGCTCATTATACACCAATAAAGCGCCAACTTTTGGATTGGGCGAAACCGATCCACTACCCTGTTCTGCAAGATAAAAACAATAAGCAAGGTATTTTTCAGCCTGTACTTTATCCATAGCTTGGGCACTTCCTCAAATTAGAATACATTTATACTGGATTTCGAACAAATGTATATGAAAATCAAAAAACTCATTGCTGAATTTATTGGAACCTTTTTCTTGGTTTGCGCCATTCACCTGTGTGTTTTAAATGGTCAAACCAATTTAATGCCTCTGGCTGCTGGCCTCATGCTGATGGCCATGATCTTTGCCGGTGGTCATATTTCAGGTGCCCATTACAATCCGGCAGTGACCATAGCGGTTTTTCTTAGAGGAAAATGTTCAGCAACCGATGTTCCAACCTATATATTTGCTCAATTGTTGGCTGCAAGCATTGCAGCCTTATTGGTAAATAGCTTTCTGATTAATAAAATGGGAAGTGGTTTAGACTTATCCAGCAATGCCTTACAAGCTATACTTGCTGAAGCATTAGGTACTTTTGCACTTTGCTGGGTGGCCCTCAATGTTGCCAGCTCAAAAGACACCGAAGGCAATTCATTTTATGGCATCGCCATCGGCTTGGCTTTCGCTGCTTGTGGTTTTTCACTGGGAGGTATATCTGGTGGTGCTTTCAATCCAGCCATCGCATTTAGTTTGGGAATTAGTCAAATTTCAGGTTTTAATAATTTGTGGATTTATTTTGTTGGTGAATTTTTAGGAGCCGTATTAGCAGCTTATGTATATCTTTTTGTAAATGGTAAAGATTAATACGTAAAATCATCCAAACACGATATACCTTAAATGTTTTACTCGTGTTCTCTATCTATGATGAGTGCCTTATTAAATATCAGGCTGTCTTGTAAATCAACTGTCAAATTATAGGGATCTGAGATCAATGTATTGAGATCTGGTTGACCTGCTTCATACCAGGCCGTCATCCAAAAGCTACCTAATGCAAAAATGCTTTCCCGCATTCGCTCTTCAACCTGATTATCTAACAAATCCATATATCGTTTCGCATACGCTTTGCATTGTGTTTTAACAACTGAATTTAACCTAGTATCATAACAAAATTTCTCGTCATCAGGAGTTATACTATTGAGTTTAAACTCCATATCCAAAACAAGGGTTACCCCTTTGTGACTTTCCAATATGATATCCCAAATCCGCTCCCTTACATTGTTGATGTATTCTGCTTTTCCTACAACAAAATCAAATGTTTCAACAGCAAATAATTCGGGAATTCTGCTTTCCCAAAATGCATGGATTCCATGTTGATTGGTCAATTGGCCATTGTAATTCATGGTGGTGTGTAATGGAACGTGTGCATCTCCAATATAATGCCCCAATTCAGCAGAGCCTCTTAAAATCGCTAATACATTTTTTGTTTGGAATGCGTTCACCAAACGATAAAAACAACGCTCCAGGTTATAAGGCAAGATGCCATGTACAGAAAAGCGATCCACGATTTCAATTTGATCCTCCGCTTGAATCCAGGGAAAGATCGTTTCAAAATAATAGGAAGGAAAAATCCATTCGTCCCCGTTAAAAAAATTAAAATCCCGCTGTTTCAAGGCTTTGTAAAAATCATTTAATTCAATTCCTGATTCAACTGCCAATCCGGATTCAAGCATTCTTTTACTATAAAACATAGAGTCCGTATTTTTGGATGCTGCAAACATCGTATCAAACAAGAGCACTTTGGAATTCTTGGAAACCAAATAAATTGCATTGTTTCTAATAAATGCTTTCAATAAATCTTTATCAGGAAGGCTATGATTTTCTTGCATCCATTTATCAAGATCAATAAAATGGCAAATGGCTTCTGTTTTTACTGCATAACGCCTTTTATCTGGATCTACAGAATGTTCGACAATATAATCCAGATGCGCTTTGTAAAATTCGATCATAGGCTCCGGAAGTGTAAACACGGCAAGCCGGTTGATTAACTTGTGTCCAAAAAAGCCCCACACGGCTTGATCTTTAAGACGTGCTATAGACCAAAATCCAATACATATTAAAATACAAATCAGGCCAATTCTCATGTGCATTCATTTTTAAGAATCACGAAAAGCCTATACCTTTTGTCTTGAAGTTTTTAAAACACCCTATTTACATCCGTAAAAAAGCGTTTACAAAAAAGTCAAGTCCCGTTTGAAAGGCTTATCGAGGACTCCATTAATTTTAAAAAATAGCTATGATTGCAGTGTCATAATTGCAAATCATAAAAATAGATCTTCAGGATGGGTGTAATCCTGTAGACAAAACAAATATAAAAAGATCTATTGAAAACTTTGACGCGTTCGAAATAATTTTTCTACGACCGGATACTGCACTAATAAAAAATCCCCGTCGCTCCGGATTACGTGCATTCTGAAAAATTCGGCTCTTTTTAAATGGGTCTGTTTGACTTCTTGAGATGCTTCGCCTACAGAATCAATTTCTATAGGGTAAAATTTACAAATCAATGGATTTGGATTGGATAAACGCTTAATTTCTATGGTGCAAAATGGCTCCAATTCTTCAAGCAGTTTTCGTTGAGGATGATCATTCTGGATAGCTTCAGCACCAACATCCGGAAATTCTTTAAGATAGTTTTCTACCGTCTTTTTTGCTTTTGAATTCAAAGAAATTTCTTGATTTGCAAAGTCAAATAATTTTAACCTGTTTTCAATTTTACGTATCGTAAAAGACTCAGATTTTTCATCCAGATAACTCACTTGTACTGACTCGATATCTTGAAAATCAACATCCATGACCCCGCGGTCCCGCCAATCAAGCTCACTTAAATCATAGCGTTCTCTTACATTCCCTGAAAAATGCGGAATCTCCATAATATAAGGTTGCTGCCCATTTTCCATATAGAAATACGTACCGTATTCACTGTGCGTTCCAGATCCTACATAATAGGTCTTTAATTTTTTAAGTTTCCTGGAATAAATTTCAACTTTTATTCCAAAAACAGCCAGTCCTTCCATAATCCCTTTAACATGGCCTTTGGGAGGGATTGACTGCATTTTAATATCCCGCAATGTTTCTAATAAATTTTTAACTGCATTTGGATTTGCCTTGTACTTAGCATTGATCATCCATGTCCCATTAATCAATTCAAGGGTATTGGGTGTTGTATCTCTTCCAGCCAAAAATATCTTGCCAACATCTTCAATGTCCTCAATTTCAAAATCTCTGTCTGCAAGAATGGCACGCATTTTTTCATCCGGTTTGTTTAATCCGTACCAGGCTAATCCACCAAGGCCTATAAATAAGACAACCAAAAAATAAATTGCATTGCGCCTCATGCTGTGTTTTTAGTATAACGTTTTCTACGCCAATACGTATTTACGATTCCAAATAAAATTAATATAGCCAAAGGAAGTCCTAAATTCAATACCTGCCAATAACTTCGCTCCTGATCAATTTTGACTTGATTTAATAATCTGATTTTGTATTGCTTGGATCTTGCTTCCAGAATATTTTCCCTATTCGTTAAATACTCTATGGAATTAAGAAAAAACTCTTTATTCCCATTGTAGGTCGTTTTTTCAAATTTACTATATCCCAGTGTTGAAAATTTATTAGTAGAAAAATCATAAAAATTCTTCAATACATCCCCATCTGATACTACAATCATTTTGGTCTCTGAACTGCTGCTTTTAAATTCTGCTTGAATTGATTTTAGTGATTGCAACATGCCTTCTTCGACTCTGTTTTCAAAAGCAGAATTAAAAGTCCCCTCCAGAAGCAATCCCATAATTAAATTCGGCTTATTAAATTTTTCAGGTTCAGGCTTATACCTCAATATGTCAAAACTTACTTTTGCAGGTGCTAATTGGAACCGACTGTAATTAGAAGATACAATTAAAGGTATTTTTCGAACAACTTGTTTTGTTTTTAATGTATCAATACTCGCAGGAAAATCCATTAAAATTCTATCAATGTTATTTACAATCGGATGATTGGTTCGAGGTGCCGGAATTGGAAAATAGTACCAAGGAAATAACTCGATCTGGGGTTTGTCTCCAGCTTTACCAATAACCTGAGGAATTCTAGAGCATTCCATATCCAAAACCATGTTTGACTCAATCCGAAAACCATACTTAAAAAAGAGATCTCCTAAATTCAAATCTTGTGGTTCCGGAATAAAGTCACTTCGGGTTGCTAAACTATCCAGACTCATTTTAAGAGCATCCACAAACCAGATCACTTTGCCACCATTCATTATATATTGATCCAAAATAAATTTAGCCCGTTCAGAAAATGGCTTAGTTGGCTTATTTACAATCAAAACATCTGCTTCTTTTTTAATTTGATACACACTGTCCAAATTAATTCTTCCTACATTATAGAATGGGCGTAAAAGGGTTTCAATCGCTTTGGTTTCCTCTGTAGGCAATTCTCCGTTGGCGCTTGTTAATAATACATTTTTCTTCTCAGGATGCAATAGTTTATCGATTGCATTTGAAAATTTATACTCAAGTTGTGAAATGCTGTTGTTGAGATTTTCTTCCTGATCTAATTCGGGAACGTTTTCTAATAAACTCACTGCTATTTTTCGTTCGCCATAATTAAAGATCGCATAAGGGTAAATCAACTGTTCATTTTTTTCTGTCCCACTGCGTACTTGTAAGTTTATTGGAACCAAGCCATCTTTCGTAAGACTTTCCCTGCGCTTGTTTATTTCCTCCACAGACCCTTCATTGGGATTTTCAAATTCAAATGAAATAAATCCGTTTCTCTTTTTGTATTGAAACAACAGATCGTTTACACCTTGTCTCAATCTTTTGAACCCTGCAGGAAATTCACCATCCAATAATACCCGAATGTAAATATTGTCATTAATATTCTGTATGGTATGAATGCTTGCCGGAGTAAGTGAAAATCTACGATCCTCTGACAAATCGACTGATGCATTAAAAAGGGATGCGATGATATTAATAAAAACAAGAATCCCTAAAACCAAAAGGATTCTTACACTTCGTTCCAATTTTACAAAGAATGCCATCAGAAGTTTCTACTTTTAATGGTTTCAACAGTAAGAAAAATAAAAAAACCAGCCAAACTAATAAAATAGATACAATCTGAAAGTAGCAATTGTGCTTTTCCCATCGAATTGTAGTGATAATCCATACCCAATTGCTGAATGATATCATCGGTCTTACCAAAAAATACTGGCAATTTTGAAATATAAAAAAAGCCAAAATAAATTAAATAACACAAACATAAAGCACACAAAAATGAAACGATTTGGTTTTTAAATAAAGAGGAACAAAATATTCCAATTGCGGTAAAACCTGCTGATAAAAAAAGCAATCCAATATAGGATCCTAATACAGAACCGCTATCAATGTTGCCAATAGGTGACCCTAATTGATAAATTGAAAAATAATACAATCCACTTGGAATTAATGCAATGCCAACTAAACAAAGTGCAGCAATAAATTTCCCAAGCACTATTTCATATTCATGGAGGGGTTTGGTCAATAATATTTCTAAGGTTCCATTTTGCAATTCTTCAGAAAATGAACGCATGGTTATGGCAGGAATTAAAAAAACAAACATCATAGGTGCCAATGAAAACAGTTGATCTAAGCCAGCATAATTATAATTTAACAAACTAAAATCCGGAAAAACCCAAAGAATCAAACCCATAATAATTGCAAAAATACCAATCACCATGTACCCAATGAGGCTACTGAAAAAACTTCTGATTTCACGTGTTGCCAGGGTCCACATATTATTTTGAAGTTGTTAGTTGGTTAAATACAGATTCAATACTGGATTTTTCTTCTTTCATTTCTAAAATGGTCCAAGAATTTTTAGCACAAATTTTAAATAATTCTTCCCGGATATCATTTTCGGCAGCCGAATGTAAAAGAAATTTAAACTCGGTTACTTTCTGAATAGATTCAACAAAACTGATTTTCGATAACTGGCTTACATCAACTTGGGATGCAAACTCTATTGAAATGATGCGTTTATGTTTTTGCATTTGGAGTAAAGCGCCGAATGGTTCATCAGCAACTAATTTTCCTTTATTAATAATTAAAACCCGATCACACAATGCCTGCACTTCCTGCATGATGTGGGTTGAAAGCAGCAGGGTTTTTTGATTTCCAATTCGTCTTATTAATTGCCTGATTTCCATGAGTTGATTTGGGTCCAGGCCACTGGTTGGTTCATCCAATATCAGCACTTCCGGGTCATGCAATAAAGCCTGACTAAGTCCCACCCGTTGGCGGTAGCCTTTAGACAACGAACCAATCCGCTTATTTTGTTCGATGCTAAGACCGGTAAGTTCAATGCAATCTTCTACGCGTTTTTTAGGATTTGAAATTTTAAGAAGTTTAGCAAAAAACAAGAGATATTCCCGAACATACATATCCTTATACAATGGATTGTGTTCCGGTAAATATCCAATTTTGCGTTTTACTTCAATTGGATATTCTTTGATGTCCATCCCACAGACTTTAATATCTCCTTCAGTTGCTTGCAGGTAACCACAAATCATTTTCATGGTTGTTGTTTTTCCTGCACCATTAGGGCCTAAAAATCCAACAATTTCAGCTTTACCGGCTGAAAAACTGATGTGATCAACCGCAAGCTGTGTACCATAAATCTTGGTAAGATTATGCAGCTGAATAGACATAGTTCATTTTAAATGATCGGCAAAGGTATAACGAAAGAATACAAAAAATGCGATGTAGATGGGACGCTTAATTCAATAAATCAAGCAATTCTTCCAGATTCCATGCTGAGTCAACAGAATAGTTGCCAATTGCTTCCCGACGCAAGGCAGCTAAGTATGCACCTGAACCCAGGCGTTTGCCGAATTCATTAGCCAGACTTCGGATGTAGGTGCCCTTACTGCAAACAACATTAAAATGCAGCTCAGGCAAGTTTGAACTGTCTACTTTCAGTGAATCGATACAAATTAAACGGGGTTCCAATTGGGGTTCTAAGCCTTTCCGAGCCAATTCATAGGCTCGTTTGCCTTGGATCTGAACAGCTGAATGGATGGGTGGAGTCATCCATTGTTCGCCCAAAAAGCCTTGTCTTACCAATTCGATTTGCTCCGATTGAATGTGATTCCAGTTAAACACTTCATTGATAGGACTTTCCATGTCAAACGTTGGTCTGGTTGCCCCTAAAGTAATAATCCCGGAATACTCTTTGACCAAAGCTTGATAGCTGTCAATTTGCCGAGTCATTTTCCCGGTACACAGAATCAATAAACCTGTTGCCAGTGGGTCAAGAGTGCCGGCATGCCCAATTTTAAGTTTAGTCTTGTTGCGATCTGAAATTCGACTGCGCAGTTTGTGTACTACTTTAAAGGAAGTAAGTCCAAAAGGTTTGTCTACCAACATTAAACAACCTGCTGCAAAATCAGCCTGTCGTATGGTATCTTTGGTTAACTGCATAAAATAGCTGGAAGGATTGTTTGTGCGGAAACAAAACAATTAAATACAACAAAAAGGCTTGAATCCTAATTAGCCCTAATCAAGCTTAAAAATTGCATAAATCTGCAGGCCCAGTCCAATAATCATACAAATGGGTGCTAAAACCAATCGTCTGGAACTGTAAATAATGCTTTCATCCCAAACATCCGGACTCGGCATCCATCCTCCAGACATCAATATTAAACCCAAGGTTATAAATCCCAATCCAATGAGCATCCATTTATATTGAGCCCAGCCATAGGTCATTTCATGCATGGGTTTATTAAAAGTACGTTTTTCAGAACTCATTTTTTCCTGAATATTGCTTGGTGCCTGAACCGTTGATTTTGATTTTTTTTGTTTGGATTCTCCCATTATTTAATTGTTTATAACTGAAAGTATTTTTCGCTTCACGAGGAAATATTGCAAAGTTGGGCCTAAAATCAGCAAAATGAGCAAAACGTAAAAGAATTTTTTTGTTTCAAGCCATTCGAGGCCCCAGGGAAGCAGGTAATTAATCAATAAAATGATGATTCCCATAATGAACACGCTCATACAAGCACTAGCCAATCCCAAGAGGCTGGCTCGTTTTAAATACGGTTGAATAATTTTCTGGGGATTTGTTCCTAATTCATTCCAGGAGCGTATGATTCCAGTTCTGGAATCGACAAATACCTGAGCCAAATAATCACTTATTAGAAGCCCTACCAGGATAAAAACCAAGGTGATCCCAAGGAAAATCATTCGGATCCGGTCGACCACATTTGATAATTTGCTTGTGATTTCGTTTTGATAACTAAAATGGCTCACGATGGAATGCTTATAAACGGACTCTTCAAAAGAACTTAAACGTTGTTTATCTAAAAATTCTTGTTTCAGTTTGAAAATAATGAGTACAGGCATTAAAGTGCCCCATTCCAAAGAAGAATCCTGAGAAACCATTTCTTTGTCAATCAGGTTTTGATAGTCTTTTGCTTCGATCAGCTTGATGCTTGATGGAATCAGTTGTTCTTGTTGTTCTAACCAGATTCTGAATTCCTGAATTTGGGCTTTACTGCTCCCCTGCTTTAATTCAACAGCCAATGCCGTATTTTCTTTAAGCTTCCTTTCCAAACCCAAACCATGAAACCATGCCAACATTCCGATCCCAATAAGAAAAAGAACCCAGGAATAAGTTAAGGCATGTAAGAAAAACTACGGTTTTGGTCCATGAAATTTTTTAGGAGCCCTAAAAGTAATGCTATATTTTACTTTATTAAAAGCAATGTTATGATCAAATGCAAATTGACAGCTAAAATTAACTTATTTACAAAAAATTGGCAATAAGATTTTCTCCTCCTCTTTCCAATGATATTTTTCTTTTGCCAAGCTGCAGGACTTTTTACATTCAAAATAAAATTCAGTATTTTCAAATTTCATAATCGCATCGATAAAACTATTTCTGGAAAGTTCTTTTAATAATATACTGGTCTTAAACTGGTTTTGGATTTGCTGGTATTCAGGAAAATTCATTTGAATCGAAGGCAATAAAGCCTGCATATAATCAAAGGTCTTATTACTTAAAGAGAACCAATAACTCTTGCTGTCTGATTCTAATAAATCAATGCCTACAAACGCATTCTGTGCATGGTGTAACATCTCTTCATAGCTTAAACGACCAAAAAACTGCACGCGATTTTCTAATCCCAATTCTTTTGTACGATGTTTCAGCTGTTCTATAATATCACCGGTTCCTGCCAGATGAAAACGATACTCCGGTAAATCATTCATACATTCCAGAACCAACTCCAGTCCCCTTCCTTCATTTAAGGCACCTTGATACCAAATGATTTTTTGTGGCTTGTCACTGGGTTGTATGTTTTGAAAATATGGTAAATTTCTAATCACCAGAAAAGGTAGCTTGTATTTGGATTGAAGTTCGTAAGCCAATGAATCTGATACCGTAATCCGTTCATCAGTCCAGGGTATTGCTAGTTTTCCAATGAAGGACCACACAGACGAAATCCATTTCTTCTTTCGAAGCTCAACGGATTCTTCCATGTATTCGTGTGCATCAAAAATCAATTTTTTATTTCTTATTTTTGAAACCAGACCTGCTGCCAATAAGGTATCCAAATCACAGGCATATATCGCATCACAGGATTTAAACAACACTACTAAAAATAGCCTTATATTAAATTCCGCATAAAACAAAAAACTACGCTTAAACCAACAATGAATCCATCGCTTTTGAAATAAATCAGATCGTGGAGCCAATGGCAGCTTATACCTTCCAATGACCTCTACGGAATGCCCCGCATTTGTTAAGCTGTTGGCTATTTTGCAAACGCGTTGGTCGTAATGAATATCCGTTGTTACAGTTATGATAATTCTCATGAAGGAGGATTCCTATTTGGATTTAAACGGATTAATTCATGTTGTCGTATGAGATCTTGCTCGAGGACCATGTCTTGCACAATCGACTCAACCCATGATTTTTTATTGATTGGAAATAAATGCAAGATTTCGCGGTAGGTCATGGAAGGCTTTGTGTTTAATGCATCAAGAATAAGTTGTTTCCATTTTAAGTAAAGTTGCTTATCCGGTTTGCCTAAGGTTTTAGCCAAACAATTATCACACATGCCGCAATCTGAACCGGATTCTTGTCCAAAATACATTGCGATAAATACTTGTCTGCATTTGTTAGTACTTAATAAATCCAACATCCATTGGATTCTGAATTTCATCCGTTCCTTTTGTTGTTGAAACAACACTTTATTTATGGTAAGCACCGTACTTCGGATTCGCGTATTAATAAAAAGTACCTGGGGTTTATTGCCGGCAGGATGATAATCTACAAGCTGTTCAGAATGTAAATATTTTAATAGTTGAATTATCTTTTCAAGATCCAATTGACAGATCGAAACTAAACTCTGTTCCTGAATTTGTACAGCAACTGAAAAGATCCCTTCATAATTTCGAAACAATGCTTGAATCAATAGGTCAAGTTTAGGATCGCGATTCCGATAAGAATTCAGTGTTTCAATATCTGCAATGATTTGCAATCGGGAAGGTGAACGAATTCCTTCTGTCAGAGCAATTCGTTCGTTTTGCTCTAAAATTTTTAATGCGTTTAAACAGATCAGCGGTTTAAATTTAAACCGTTTGCTAAATTCTAAAACATCAAAATCAAAGGATTCGTTGGTTATAGCGCCTTCAGGAATTTCATAATGCAAGGCAAGACACCTGTATACTTCGCGGATATAATCTTCATCTGGAAATTGGTCAATCCATTGTTGTTGCAAGCGATTGATGTCTTGTTGATTGTATAATAAAACTGCATACGACTTTTTTTGATCCCGACCTGCCCGGCCTGCTTCCTGAAAATACTCTTCCAGCCCTTGGGGCAAATCCAGGTGAACTACCAGTCGCACATCTGGTTTATCAATACCCATCCCAAATGCATTGGTTGCAACAACCACTTGGGTTTTATTTGCAATCCAATCTTTTTGAATTTGATTTCGATCCGTTGTTGATAAGCCAGCATGATAGCCCCTTGCAGATATCCCTGATTGGACAAGGAATTGTGCTAAAACAATGGTTTGTCTGCGATTTCTTGAATAGACAATGGCACTTTCTTTAATCGGTTTTAAAAAATGTAAGAGCGCCTCCATTTTCTGCTCCTCTTCATATAAAAGCAGCGATAAATTTTTACGTCGAAAACTGGTTTCAAATACAGCAGGTGCAACCAACTTTAAGTGCGTACAAATTTCTTCCCGAGTTTTTTGCGTCGCTGTTGCTGTTAATGCCAGGATGGGTGCTTTCGTATATTCCCTGATCCCTGCAATCTTAAGATATGCCGGTCTAAAATCATGTCCCCATTGAGAAATACAATGCGCTTCATCAACTGCAATTAAGCTGATCGGAATGGATTGGATCGCTTCTAAACTGTCTTTTGTTTCCAATCGCTCGGGAGATAAATAAAGCAACTTTAAATCACCGTATCGGGCTCTTGATAAGACCGCATCCATTTCATTCCAATGCATGCCAGAGTGAATGGCTGCAGCTTGAATCCCCAATTCTTTTAAACGGGCTACTTGATCTTGCATCAACGCAATAAGTGGGGAGATAACTAAACAAACTCCTGGCAAACAGAGGGCCGGAACCTGGAAACAAATTGATTTCCCTGCTCCGGTTGCTAAAAGCGCCACAGTGTCTTTGCCTGACAATATTGAATCAATAATTTCTCTTTGAGGGGATCTGAAATCTGGATAAGACCAGTATTTCTGAAGGATCTCCAGTGGATCCAATGCATTGGGTGTTGTTAAAAATGTGGACAGCGAATCTGATGTTTCTGCAAACTTGGATTAAAATAATGATATTTTTTACCAAAATGATAAGAAAATCCAATGGTCAGCGATTGATACCAGTCTTTATCGGCAGGATTTGCACGTTGTGTACCCGTAGCTGCATTGATTTTATTTCCGAGGGCTGCTGCAATCGGTCCGTTGTTTTCAAGCAATTCCTGGTAAGAAACATAATTTTTTGAGGCATCGTCCAAATAATCAGTACCGGTCTGTCGTGCCAACATATCCAAACTTAATGAATAAGAACTCGAAATAAAATATCGAAGTCCAAAACCAAAATTCAATGCATAACTATAAAGTGAATATTTTGGATCATAATTTGGCATCCCTTGCCCCTCAGTTCCTAATGCTTGCAATGAAACTGCACTACCAAAATAATTGGCTTTCGGATTAAAATGAAAGGCAGATACCCCAAATTCCAGGTAAGGACTCAATCTTGGAGCCCGCTCTAAAAACAGACTCAATAATTGAAATTGACCATAAAAACCCAATTCCTGTATTTGAGATTCAAATTGCAATTTCCTTTTATCAATGCCAGGGCGGGTGGAAAACCGATCATCCCCACTCACGGCTAATTGCATAAAATGCAATCGAAGACTAAATACCGGGTCAATTTCAGCCCGGAGATGGAGTCCGAAACATGGGTGACTTTGTTTTACAGAAGCTTTGATCGATTCAGTTAAATCTCCACTGTAATTGGATGCCCCAAAAGATACTCCAAGGTCAATGTTTTGCGTTATGCCTTGAAGCCAACATAAACTAAGGATACTTAAAACTGTTATTCTCATCTTTGACCTGCTAATGACACAAGGCAAAAATACAAACATATTTCAAATAATATTTATATATTATATTTTAAATATTGATTAATAACACTTTATTCATTAAATAAATTCTTAAACTGTAATTATATGCGTTTTTTAATACCTAATTTGTTCCTGGTAATCAGTCTGTTAATGTTTCAAAACCTTTTTGGCCAAGATGCTTTACCAAGAAATTGGCATCTATTGGACAAATCTCTGGATGGACTCAATGGAACTTCAACTGAAAAAGCCTACAAAGAATTATTGGCAGGCAAGAAAGCTAAAACCATCGTCGTTGCAATCCTGGATTCCGGTGTTGAACCAGACCACGATGATTTAAAAGATGTTATGTGGACCAATCCAAAAGAAATCCCTGGGAATGGCATCGACGATGATAAAAATGGCTATATCGATGATATCCATGGTTGGAATTTTATTGGAGGTAAAAATGGAAATGTTGCCAATGATACGTATGAAGCGACTCGCTTGTATGCGCAGCTCCGCTACAAATATGAACAAGCAGATCGTACTAAATTAACCGGAAAACAGAAAAAAGAATACGACCAATTCATTAAATTAAAAACGGATACTGAAAGTCGCCAAAAAAGTGCCCAAACGAATTTGGATTATATTCAACACACTGAAAAATTAATTCTTGGATTGCTTGATACTTTATCAAATGCTCTGGGTGAGCAGGCTTTGAATTTGGAAAACATCAATAACATTGATGAAAAAGATTCCAAGTCCCTTTCGATGAGCATTGCGATGACTAAACAAATACTGGCAGAAAACTCAAACTTTAAAAATGTTGCTGAACTGAAATCATTTTTAGTTAATGATTTTGAAGAAGGAAAAAAACATTACACCAATGAATTAAAATATGCATTTAATCCGGATTACAATCCCAGAACCATTATCGGAGACAATTATGACAATGTCAATGAACGTATTTATGGTAACAATGACGTAGAAGGTCCGGATGCATCACATGGCACGCATGTAGCTGGATTGGTTGCTGCAAAAAGAGAAAATGGGATTGGCATTGATGGTGTAGCAGATCATGTGCGCATTATGTCAGTGCGTTGTGTACCCGATGGAGATGAACGCGACAAAGATGTTGCCAATGCCATTCGATATGCAGTTGACAATGGTGCTTCAATTATTAACATGAGTTTTGGGAAAGGTCATTCACCCGATAAAGAAACAGTGGATGCAGCAGTAAAATATGCAAAAGATCACGATGTTCTATTAGTACACGCATCCGGCAATTCTGCAGAGAATAATGACAAGGTGGCTAATTTTCCAAATAAGTATTTTGCCAAGAAAAAATTTCTGGGATGTAATAAAGCATCGAACTGGTTAGAAGTTGGTGCCTTATCTTTTGAAGGCGCACCAAAATCCATCGCAGGGTTTTCTAATTATGGTAAAAAATCGGTTGATTTATTTTCTCCAGGAGTTCAAATTTATTCAACGGTTCCAGATAACAAATACAAAAACGAACAAGGAACCTCGATGGCCAGTCCGATTGCGGCAGGCGTTGCTGCCTTGATCCGCTCGTATTTTCCAGAATTGACCGCAAAACAAGTTCGTAAAATATTACTGGAGAGTGCTGTAAAAGAAACTAGTAAAGTAACCGTTCCAGGCATTAAGACGGATGCTAAATTATCAGATATTTCTGTATCTGGTGGTATGATCAACAGTTATGAAGCTGTAAAACTAGCTTCTAAAACCAAAGGCAAAAAGAAACTCAAAAATTCAGAACGTTTCGATCCGGAAGGAGGTATTCAAAATCCTTCTCAGCCAAGGACTTGATAGTTGATAGTTGATAGTTGATAGTTGGTAATTGGTAGTTGGTAGCAGGAATTTTTACTTTTCTTTGCGCCTCTGCGTCTTTGCGAGAAATTAATTAGGTTTTAGTTGTTTGGTGATAATTGTTAGGTGATAGTTGACGGCTGGAACTATTGCTTCCTTACTTCCTTACTTCCTTCCTTACTTCCTTGCTTCTTTGCTTCCTTGCTTCCTTGCTTCCTTGCTTCCTTGCTTCCTTGCTTCCTTACTTCCTTACTTCCTTACTTCCTTGCTTCCTTGCTTCTTTGCTTCCTTGCGACTCTGAGCCTTTGCGAGAAACTAATTAGTAGTGAGTTGAATATTAATTATATCTTTTGTATGCATTGCATTAAATAAATGCCAACCAGCTCGTTGCAATCGAAGGACCTGACAAAAATCATTGCAGCTTGCTATGCTCCTTTTTGTTACATTTACTTATTATTAATTATTAAATACAATTTATGTCAAAAATGATTTTAATTGCGCTATGCTTCTGCATGTTTACAGAACTCGCAATAGCACAAACGGATGCTTCAAAACCTAGCTATTCAATGTATAACAACATGCTTATCAAACCAAAACGAGGGCATGAAAAACAATTTGAACAAGGAGTAAAAGCTCACAATGCACTGTTTCACGCTTCAGGACCCTCTAAAGCATCCTTAGCAATTGTAACTGAAGGAAGTAAAAGTGATGGTTGGTACATATGGGGCATGGGACCATTGACCTATACTGATATGGATCATTTGCCACAAGGAGATGCCAAACATGATGACGATTGGGATAAAAATGTGGATGTCCATGTAGAAGAATATGGTGAATCCAATTTCTGGAAATTAAAAGATGAACTTTCTTATACCCCTGCTAATTACAATCCAAGCCATTTAGATGTTTGGGTAGTAGACATCAAGCCTGGAATGCGTTACTTATTTGCAGAGTTGATGAAAAAAAATAAAGCAGTTTGGGAAGCAAAAAAATACCCATTCTCCTCAAGAGTATTTTACAATGAGCTGTGGAATAATGTCGGAAAAGATACATCTATTGTATATAATTTTGATCATTATGCTGATTTTGATATGGACATTAAATTTAAAGAAGATTTTGAATCCGTTCACGGTGTCGGATCTTATGATAATTTCTGGAAAAGCTGGAACGAGTGTGTTAATGGTGTAGATGAACACCTCCGGAAAATTTTAAAATAATTATTAAAGAAAAAAGACTATTTCAATCAGTTGGATTAAAATAGATAATTTACAATTAACCCAACAAGATGATTAATACATGATCATTTTGTTGGGTTTTTTATTTCTCGCTTACAATCCTTTTAGTTATTTCACTAACAGGTCGGATTGCATCTATATAATCTACGGTAGTACCGGCGCACCATACATTGTGATACCCCGCATCAAAAGCAGCATTGTAAAGTGTATCCATTCCTCGTTTGTATGTCCAAAGTTTAAACCACTTTTTTAAAGTTTTATTTTTGCTTAGTAATTTCTGCAAAGCATTTTGTTTGATTCCGATTTTTTTGACATAGTCTGTGTTGATTACCGTACAGGGAATGCCGCTTAGCTTGGTGGTACAAACAATGTCTTTAGCTCCATAATCTACACAAGCTTGTTTGTATTCCATGCATACATCTGCTTCCTCTGAAGCGATAAATACAGTTCCGACAGATACCCCATCCACCCCTAATCCTAATTTCTCTTTAAAAGATTTGTAATCGCCTACACCACCTGCAGAAATAATTAGAAGATTCGGAAATAATCGGATTAATTCTGGAACAAATGCTTGCGGGGATAAAGGACCCAAATGACCTCCAGCTTGATTTGTAACTGCGATGAGTCCATCTGGATGTAATGCAGCTGCTTTGTGTGCATATTCGATGGTAGAAACATCACAAAATACATAGATCCCTTTCGGCTTGCATGCTTCTATGACTTGAAATGGATTACCCAATGAGGTAATTACAAAAGGCACTTTAAATTCAAGGACTAATTTTAGTTGGTCTTTAAATTTATAGTTTGACCTATTGACTATCAAATTAATTCCATAACAGATGCCCGCAGCTTGTAATTCTTCCAGTGCCTTTCTAAATTCCAGATTGGTACGGAAATTTAAAGCAGGAATACAACCCGCAATCCCACTTGCAGCTGCAGCTTTAACCATTGCCACATTTGAAACTAAAAACATCGGGGCCATCAATACCGGATATTGAATCCCTAATAATTTTGTTAGCCTGGTGTGCATGTATATATTAATATGCCCATTTCAGAAAAGTGGTACCCCAGGTAAAACCTCCACCAAAAGCAGATAACAACAAGTTGTCTCCTTTATTTAGTTTTGATTCCCATTCCCACAAACACAAGGGAATAGTTCCTGAAGTCGTATTGCCATATTTCTGGATGTTGATCATTACTTTTTCCTTAGGAAAATCAAGCATTTCTGCAACGCCATTTATAATACGGATGTTTGCCTGATGTGGAACCAACCAGTTGATGTCGTCTAAACTTAAATGATTTCTCTTGATAATTTCTTGAATGGTATCCACCATCCCATTGATGGCTGCTTTAAAAACTGGTTTCCCATCCTGGAAAACAAAGTGTTCTTTGCGATCAATGGTTTCATGTGTAGGTGGTCTAAGCGAACCGCCCGCCTTCATGTGAAGGAATTCACGCCCGGCTCCATCTACGTGCAATACACTATCAATAATGCCATTTCCACTATCATCCGGCTCTAATAAAACAGCTCCTCCTCCATCTCCAAAGATGATGCATGTGGCTCGATCTGAATAATCAATTATCGAAGACATCATATCAACCCCAACTACAATAATTTTTTTATGCGTTCCACTTTCAATAAATTTTGAAGCTGTTGTTAATCCAAATAGAAATCCGGAACAAGCAGCATTGATATCATAACTAAAGGCATTTTTAATTCCCACTTTATAACAAATCGCACTGGCCGTATCTGGGAATCGCATATCACCGGTTACGGTACAGCAAATCAACAACTCAATTTCTTCCGGTTTCGTCCCCGTCTTTTTCAACAATTCTTCCACCATCCTTTTACCTAAATCTGAAGTAGCCATGCCAGGCTCTTTAAGAATGTGTCGCTCTTTGACTCCCGTTCGGGTGGTAATCCATTCGTCTGTGGTATCTACCATTTTTTCTAACTCGGCATTGGTCAACACATAATCGGGAACATATCCTTGAATGCCTTTAATAGATGCTAATAACTTGGTCATGCTAGCTGATTTGAGCCTGTAAAGATACATGGATATCAGAAAACTGAAACAAATCAATTAACTTATTAAATTTTTTTATAAAGCGTATTTTGCTTATATATAACGTTTTATATATATATTTTATTAATAACTTAATTTTTGGTCTATTTTTTGCATCTGTTTAAGATATTATTCATTACCAAAAAACTCAAAAACATGAACGCAATTAAATTTTATTCATTGATGATCCTTTGGATCTCCGGTTTACAACTCCAAGCCAGCAATTTTCCAACTGAAAAAACAATCAACGCTGCCAAAGCGAAAGCCTGTCAGGAAAATAAAATTGTTATTATGGAATTTACAGCCAAATGGTGTATTCCAGCAAAAGACATGGAACAAGCTGTTTTTGGAAATGTAAAAGTCCAACAATTTATAGCTGAACACGCTATCTTATTTCAAGTAGATATTGACGAACAAAAAAATTTAAAAGCGGAATATAAAATACAAGCACTTCCTACAATCATATTAATGAAAGCTTCTGGAAAAATTCTTTCAAGAAAAGAAGAATCTTTTAATGCAGAATCCTTTATTGCTTGGGTGGAAGAAAATCTGGATCAAATGCCTAAACCAGAATCTGCTAAAAATAAAAGTCAGGAAGCGAATCTTGATGAAAACGTGAGCATTGAATTGCCATTATTAGAATCGGATGAATTTGATTCAGAAAAAATTTCACAAGAATCAAATGGAAATGAACGTAACGTGTCTGCCAGCACAGAAACCTCTTATCAAAATGAATCAAAATTCAATCAAAATGTATCAGGCGCTTCTAAATCGTATCACATCCAGGCGGGAGTATTTTCAAGTCGGGACAATGCAGACAATCTATCAATTCAGTTAGCCGCTAACTTCAATCAGCAAATACTGATAGCAACTGAAACAGGGAAATCTAAAACTACATTTAAAGTGCGCATTGGTGAATTTGAAACAGAAGAAGAGGCGGTTGTTTTTTTAGCATACATGCAAAAGAACCATTTTTCAGGTGTGGTAAAAGCAAATTAATAAATTCCCCAGACTTCACAACATGGATTCAAAGTCCCTTCTGATTCGCAATGTTAAACAATTGGTTGGAGTTTCTGATACAGCTCCGGCACTTAAAAAGGGAAAAGAATTAAATCAATTAGATTGTTTGAATCAGGCCTATTTGTTGATCGAACATGGAAAAATAAAATCTTTTGGACCGGATCAGGATGCTCCTGAATTTTCAGGTGAGATCCTGGATGCAAAAAATGGATTGATACTGCCCTCATTTGTAGATTGTCACACGCACCTGGTTTTTGCTGAATGGCGTGAACAGGAATTCATAGATCGCATTCATGGCTTGAGTTATCAGGAAATCGCCGCCAAAGGAGGTGGCATCCTCAATTCTGCACGAAAATTAGGATTACTATCTGAAGATGAATTGTATTCACGTGCGGCCCAACGATTGCAAGTAGCCATTCAAAACGGAACCGGCGCCATTGAAATTAAAAGTGGCTATGGTTTGGATCATGTAAACGAATTAAAAATTCTTAGGGTCATAAAAAGACTCAAAGAAAATTTTCCAATTCCAATTAAAGCCAGCTTTTTAGCTGCGCACGCCTACCCCATAGCATATAGAGAAAATCATGCAGGCTATATCGATTTAATCATCAAACAGATGATGCCTCAAATCGCAGCAGAGGGATTGGCAGACTATTGCGATGTTTTTTGCGAACAAAATTTCTTTAGCACTT
The DNA here is from genome assembly GCA_016712145.1 of Saprospiraceae bacterium. NCBI lineage: Bacteria > Pseudomonadati > Bacteroidota > Saprospiria > Saprospirales > Saprospiraceae > Saprospiraceae bacterium. The sequence goes on along the minus strand of JADJRO010000001.1, from coordinate 95,510 downwards.
CTGAAACAGATCAAATCCTGGAAGCAGCTTCCCAATACAACCTAAAAGCACGCATCCATACAAATCAATTTTCACACAGCGGTGGCATTGAGACTGCCATTCGCCACCGAGCGATCAGCGTAGATCATTTAGAGGTCTGCAACGCACAAGAAATTGAACAACTAAAAAATTCAAAAACCTTACAGGTGCTCTTGCCTGGAGCAGCTTTCTTCATGAATCTGGAACAAGGTCCGGCGCGAACAATGATTGAAGCCGGCTTGCCCATGGTTTTAGCTTCTGATTTTAATCCGGGAACCTGTCCGTCATCCAGCATGCCGTTTATTTTTAGTTTGGCCTGCATTCAGATGAAGCTAAGTCCACAAGAAGCTTTTAATGCAATGACCCTTAATGCGGCTTACAGCCTGGAAATACAAGATCAAATGGGTAGTTTGACTCCTGGAAAAGCAGCGAATTTAATCATCACAAACCCTGTTTCAAGCTTCGAATTTCTGCCTTATTCTTTTGGCTCGAAATGGATCGATCGTATTTTAATTCATGGTCAACCTGTTATTTAAATAAAATCCCTAGTTTTGCAAACCATTTTCGGCAAAAACTTCGTTGTAATTGCTGAGCTTCCTTAATTTCATATTACCTTTTTTTTAAATATCTTTGCGGACCAAATGATCTGAAGATGATCTATAAAATACTATGTAAGCACTTTTTGCCCTTTATTTTCTTATTGTGCCTAATCGAACCTGAGTCGTCCTTTGCACAGCCTAAATGTGTTCAATTTGACATTATTGGCGGTTCAGCCCCAAAAGGGGATTGTATCTGGGTGCCCGTACGGGTATATCGGTTTGACACCATACTTTCAGTTCAATTCGGTATAGCCTATGATCCATTGGTAATTATGCCTGTTGGTAAGTGGGCCAATAATAAACTTGTTGGATTGGACACCAGTAACAATATTAATTTTGACAACACCCGTAAAATCGTACGATTCCTTTGGGCAAATCCAAATGGAAATTGTGCCGGATTGCAAGATGGCGATACGTTGATCATGATTAAATTTAAATTGATTGGAGAACCAGGTAGTTGTACCAATATCAATTTTTTTAATAAATCTCCCATTCAAAATGAAGTTTTGGATTGTAATGCAGATGAATACTGCTTCGAAGAAATCAATCCCAATGACAATCAAATCTGCATTGGCCAACCGGTAGATCTTTGCGTCATAACTTACTCCTGTGGAACATTTACCAATACCGGTACGATTACCATAAAGCCCTATGGTGGAACACCACCCTACCGAGTTGACAAAATAACAGCTCCAGTTCAAAATGACACCCTTCAAAAAAGTGGTGATTGTGTTATTTATAACGGTTTATTTCCGGGAAATTATCAGATACGTGTTACCGATTCAACGGGTAAAGATACTTTGATCAATTTGGTGATTGGTCTCGCAAGTCCGATAGCCATTTTTCAAAATGGCCTTAAAAATCCTACTTGCTGGAATACATCCGATGGATCAATTTCTATACGAATTACGGGGGGATCCGGATCTTATGTAATTGGTTGGCGCCCTTTGAATTCGTATGGAGTAACAACCATTAATAAATTACCTGTAGGGACTTACATGGTCAGTGTGAAAGATTCAGTAGGTTGCTATGCTCAAGATAGTTTTACCTTATTTGCAGATACCTTATTTGGACAGGTGAATATTTTGAAAGATGCCAGCTGCAAACAGGATGGTATTGTCTTAGCCAGGGCTACTGGAGGAGATCCTTGTCCGGTAACTGGATATTGCTTCTACTGGAGTCAAAACACCAATGATAATATTTGTGATACGGTGAGTATCAATGACAGTTTATCTGGCAATCAATTTGTGATCATTGAAGATTGCAGAGGTTGTCGAGATACGCAATATTTTGACGTCAAATTTTCTGGAAACCTGCTGGATTCCATTGTAATAGATACCATAAAATGTTTTGGTGACAGCGGTAGAATTTATTCATATATCAGTTCTGCAGGGGTCTTAAATACGCCGTGTTTGTTTCAACTCACCAATCAATTAAATCAATCTGTTTTTGGTGGGCAAAATGGTGTCTCAACGTATATCAGTCCAAAAATCCCAAAAGGGACCTACTATCTAAAAATTACTGATAATGCAGGATGTGAACGAATAGACACCATCGTGTTGTCTGAACCAAGCAAATTGGAAATTCTTGAAAACTCCATTGACACCACAGAATCTTGCCAACCTGGAATGGATGCATTTATAGACATACGTGGATTTGGGGGAATTGGGCCCTATTCATTTAAATGGAATACCTCTTTTATGGGTTCCCGAATTACGAATCTTTCCCAAGGGAATTATACGGTAACATTGACGGATGCCAACAATTGTACCTTAGTAAAATCCTATCAAGTGATTCAACCAAATGGTCCTCGCATTGATAGTTTTAAATTAATTAAACCGATTTGTCCGGGTGATGCAACAGGTCGAGTCGAAGTTGTTTTTACCCCTGGTTCCAGACCCATTCAAAGCTTTAAATGGAACGTTGCTGGTAATTCAGCTGTTTTAAATAATGTTGCTGCTGGTATTTATTATGTGACCATTACAGATCAGAATGGATGTGAAGCAATTGATTCAGTTACATTGGATGTAACTGGAAATGCAATTAAAATCAATTCAAGCAACATAAGAGATCCACAATGTTTTGGTAGGAATGATGGGTTTATCATTGTAAATGTTACTGGCGGACAAGGTGTATTAATATATAATTGGGATAATGGCGTTCAAAATGCTGTGAATACCAATCTTGTTTCAGGCACCTATTGTTTACATGTTGATGACATGGGAGGTTGTCCGGCATTGGATACTTGTTTCACATTGACGGACCCATTAAAAACATCAATTCAATTGTCTTCAATCAAAGCACCTACTTGCTCTACTGTAGGAACCTGCGATGCGCAAGCCATTGTGTTAGCAACCGGAAAAGATTCAACGTATTCTATTACCTGGCCCAATGGTGAACAAGTATTTATAAATTCAGATACAACCAACACACTTTGTTCTGGCAATCAATATGTAATTGTAACCAATGGATTTTGTGCAGATACGTTTTTCTTTAATGTTCCAGCCGCAATTCCAATCAGTATTGATACGCCTGGTTTAAGTATTATTCCTCCAAGATGTTATTTATCAAACGATGGTCAAATTAATATCAAGGCAAAAGGGGGAACCGGTCCTTACCAATATTGTTGGGTTAACCCCATGTTAAATACACCAAGCCTTGGGAATTTAGGCGATGGAATGTATTATGTAAATATAAAGGATAGTTTTAATTGTGTTTATCTGGATTCTATCCGATTGAGACAACCTGATTCGGTTCGGGTGGATGTCATTTTAGGAGCAACTTTGGACATAACGTGTTCAGGAAGAAATGACGGAAGGATTACAACTGCATGGACCGGTGGAAATCGAGGAAAAGGAATATTTTCCTGGAATCCACCAATTATGCAGGATTCCGTTGCAACCAATTTACCTGTTGGAAATTATATCTTAACCGTTACAGATGTTAAAGGATGCACTGGGACTGCCAGCTATACGATCAAAGAACCCCCGCCATTACAATTTTCATTAAGTCCAATCGATACCCCACGTTGTACCAATGACCAGATTTTATTTAGTGTGCTTCAGGCAAACGGTGGCAGTGGACCATTGTATCGCTTTACTGTTGATAATGGGGCTCCAAATAATTTAAGCGAAACGGTTCCATTATTTAGTGGTTCTTACATGGTTCGAATTTATGATAAGAATAATTGTTTTGTTGATACTACCATCACGATAAGTAATCCAACCAATTTACTCTCTTTAAATTTTGGTAAGGATTTCGACACGATCCAATTAGGTGATAGTATCTTTCTGGATGGTAAATTAAATTCAAATGTATTGATAGACACCATCATTTGGAATCCATCAGGATCTGTAAGTACTCCGGGTAATGCCAGTTCATTTGTGAGACCAGGCAGAAATACAGAATACCTTTTGACCGTAATCGATGAAAATGGTTGTGAAGTCAGCGATAAGATTACCATCATTGTCCGTAATGCACGCAAATTATATGTACCTAATACATTTTCTCCAAATGGAGATAATATCAATGACTTCTTTACAATAACTACCGGCTCAGGAGTTGATGCAATTAAATCAGTTCAGATATTTGATCGATGGGGCAATAAAGTGTATATCGAGGAAAATCCCGATATAAGCAATGGCTCAATTAATACCTGGAATGGCCGCTTTGGAAATACAGGTGATTATATGAATCCTGGTGTCTTTGTTTATATTATTGAAGCATTATTCCGGGATGGAGCAACTGTTGTCTATCGCGGTGATTTGACCTTGCTTAGATAATTAGTTGATAGTTGATAGTTGATAGTTGATAGTTGATAGTTGATGGTTGGTAGTTGATGGTTGATTGTTGATTGTTGATGGTTGATTGTTGATGGTTGATTGTTGATGGTTGATTGTTGATTGTTGATTGTTGATAAAATCTATTTGAATTATGCAAGCATTTGGCTTAACAATTCGAGCATTTATTTTAATAGAAAAAAACTTCCTTTGACTTTGTAGTTTTCATCTTTACAGGAATAGGAAATCCGATAATAATAGGTACCCGGTGTAAGTTGTTTGCCGTTCCAGGTTCCATCCCATTGGCTTTTGGGATCTTGATAGCGCACCATCAGTGAGCCATTTCTATCTATAATATCAAAGTAATGAAGTGTTTCTATTATGTAATTATTGGAAATAAAAAACACATCATTGATTTGATCATTATTAGGTGAAAACGCTGTTGGCAATCGAAGCTGGGAACAATCAATTTTGGAAGTATCTATGACTTTTATCAAAACACTGTCTGTTGCTGTGCAGAAACCATGTTTGACATTTAAAAAATACTTGGTTGTTTGCAATGGGCTGGCCAATGGATTCAAGATTGAACTGGAACTTAATCCGTTTGAAGGGGTCCACTGTATGATGGAAGCACATTCGCTTTCTGCACGAATATTAAAAGAGGATCCAGCGAAAATTAAACTGTCTGCTGTTAGAATTTGATCTTGAAGAATTTGTGCATTTAATACCTGAGAACTATTCAGACTGTAGTTGGTCAAATACACATTATCCAACAGACCGTTCATTTTAGCTGCAAAATTGCAAGGAGATCCATTAAAGCTAATTGGAACATTGTTATTTAATCTCAATATAAAATTGGAGGATTGCTCATCTTTCAACGATCCATTTATAAACAAGCGAAATTGTCCGGCAGATCTAGTTAGTACAATTTGTTGCCAACATTGTCCCGCATCTGCTTTTCCAACCAATTGAATAAATTTATCAAAACCTTGTTGTAACGAACAAACAAACGAAGAATCTTTAGATTGATAAACAATCATAAATGAGGTATCTGCATTGCAGCTTTTCATTTTAGACAACACATCAAAATTTCCAATTCCAGGTTGAATGGCAATTGAAAAACCCAAACTGAAGTCCCCGTAAAAAAATGTATCGGACTGCAATGGCAAAGTAAGGATTTGATTGTTGAGTTCCAATGCATCGTTTTCAAGTCCACATACACAAACTGGAGCTTTAGACGTCGTTGCTGGATTGGTCTGTTGTGAAAGTTCTGTTAACGCGCATTGGTCAAACGAGTAACTAAATTTCAATTTTTGCTGTGCAGGGAGCAAAACAGGGAAAAAGAGTATAAAAATTAGGATTCGATTCATAAAGACTCAAAATTATGAATTCCTTAAGGGAATAAACCTTGTTTTTTGAAAAAGGTCTAAAAGTGGGTATAAAAATATATGTAGTTTTGCCATCGCTTCGATTAATTTATGTTAGCGAGACTCTTCAAAAATAAGGTACGAACCACTCCCCCAGACCAGGAAATGAGTTTTCTGGATCATATTGATGCCTTACGAGGTCATTTATTTCGTTCTGCCGCTTACATCTGTGTCGCAGCTGTAATCGTTTTTACTCAGAAAACTTTTGTAATTGATACGGTGGTATTGGGCCCGGTCCATGAAGATTTTGTGACGTATCGCTTTTTTTGCAATTTATCAGAGTTTACCTGTATTTCACCCAAGAACATTAAATTGTTTACAAGAGAATTGAGTGAGCAATTGATTGTTCATTTAAAGGTTAGTTTTTTTATTGGCTTGATCCTGGCATTCCCACTGGTCTTTTGGGAATTTTGGCGCTTTATTAAGCCAGGCTTGTACGACAAAGAAGTTAAAGCTACTACCGGTGTAATATTTTGGTGCACTTTTCTGTTTCTTTTGGGAGTCTTGTTTGGATATTACATTTTAGCCCCTTTTTCCATTGCATTTCTCGCATCCTATAATGTCAGTGATCTGGTTGAAAGTTCAGCCAGTTTAAGTTCATATGTCGATTCGATGACAATGTACACGATGGCAACTGGTTTAGTGTTTGAGTTACCCCTTGTTGTATATTTTCTTTCCAAACTTGGAATTATGGGGCCAGGATTTATGCGAATGTACCGAAGGCATGCCATTGTAGTCATTGCAATTGTAGCAGCGATTATCACTCCACCAGATGTTACATCCATGCTTGTAGTTACGTTTCCTCTATTAATCTTATATGAATTGAGTATTTATGTTGCTGCATATAATTACCCAAAGGAACCCAAGCCGCTCACATGATCCGAATCTCATCCTCATTCACTTTGGTATTATCCATATTTATTCCAGTGTTCTGGTTTGTATTTTTTGGAAGCCTTTGTTTATTTTTTGTACTTCAGGATCCGGAAGATTTGCCTTTCTCCAATCCCAGGCCAATTAAACTTGGGTTTATTGCTTTTTACTTATTTTTTGGATTTTGTATCTATTATTTTTTATTTCAATTGAGACGCGTTGAATTGGATGATTCGCATATATATATAACAAACTACTTTAAGACAATTAAATTACCACTTGATCAGGTCGATACTTTTTCAACAGTTCATTTAATTGGGATGTACCGAGTCAAAGTACGCCTTGCTTATAAGAGCAGCCTCGGTAAAAACATTCGTTTTATTTGTAACCAGGAAAGGTTTGACTATTTTAAATCGCGAATTGAACCCTCGCAGCATTGAACCCATGCAGCATTCCAAAATTACAGGATTGCAGAATCCTATAATTTATCCTTTTGATTCCAATCTAATAACTGGACAAATCATTTCTTCCATCGAAATGCCACCATGTTGAAATGTGTTTCGATAATAATTCTGATAGTAATTAAAATTATTTGGATATAGAAAATAAAAATTTTCTTTAGCAAAAATAAACGTTGAAGATAAATTTGGACGTGGGAGTCCAACTTTATTTGGTTCTTTTATTTCCAGAACATCTTTCTTTTCATAATTGAGATTTTTACCAACTTTGTAACGCAAGTTGGTAGTCGTTTCACGGTCCGCAATCACTTTTGATGGATCTTTTACTCGAATGGTTCCATGATCTGTGGCAATAAATAATTGAACCTTGTGTTGGCTAAGCTTTTGCAAGGTTGCCCAAAGAGGAGAATGCATGAACCAACTTTTAGTAAGAGATCGATACGCTTTTTCATCTGAAGCCAATTCTTTAAGAACTTCCATTTCAGTACGAGCATGAGAAAGCATATCGATGAAATTGTAAACGATCAAACTAAGATTGTTTTGCAATAAATTATGTGCAGAATCAACCAGATTTTTACCGTGCGTAGCGTTTGTTACTTTAAAATATTCGAATTTCAAATCCTTTTGAAGACTCCTTTTTATCAGATTTGCAAATAAATCCGGTTCTTTTAAATTTTTACCTCCTTCTTCATTATCGTTTAGCCACCAATCTGGATAATGCTTTTCAATTTCAGATGGCAATAAACCTGCAAACAAAGCATTCCGGCTGTATTGCGTTGTGGTAGGCAAGATACTAAATGAAAAATCTTCATCTTCAATGGAATACAACTCTGCAATCACAGGTTCTATCACTTTCCATTGGTCAAACCGAAGATTATCTAACAATACAAAAATACTAGGAATGTCATCTTTAAGATAAGGAAATACTTTTTTCAACATTAATTGATGTGACCAACTTGGCTGTTCTTTGTTTGGGTTCTCAAACCATTTTTGATAATTATTAATAATGTATTTAGAAAATTCAGTATTTGCCTCTGCTTTTTGATTGATTAATATTTCGTGCATTTCGGCAGATGCATTTTGGTCAAATTTTAATTCCCACTGAATTAGTTTTTTATAGATATCGACCCAAGCTTTATAATCCGGATTGCCATTTATCTCCATAAATAGATCTCTGAATGCCATTTGGTAATCCATAGTATTTTTTTCAGAAACCAATCGTTTATTATCCATTAATTTTTTAATGGTCATTACTAATTGGTTAGGATTTACCGGTTTTATCAAATAATCCGCTATTTCAGAACCGATAGCCTCCTCCATAATATTTTCAGCCTCATTTTTCGTCACCATGACAACCGGTTGTTGGATCCCTCTTTGTCTTAATCTATGCAATGTTTCAAGACCTGTAATTCCAGGCATGCTTTCATCCAAAAAAATCAGGTCAGCAGATTTAGGGTCTTTCTCTAATAGATCAAGAACATCATGCCCGTTTGTAGTCGTTGTAAGATGGTAACCCTTTTTCTCAAGGAAAAAAAGTTGTGGTTTTAACAGATCTATTTCATCATCTGCCCAAAGTATCCTTATTTTATCCATAAATTTGATGGCCTTTAAGAGGAAACGATTCAAACTGAAAAGATAGTATTCAAATCCATGCCAACGAGCCCTGTCAAAATAATAAATGATCCGATTTATGGATTTATTATGGTTCCGAAAGGAATTCTAACTGATTTAATGGACCATCCTTGGTTTCAACGATTGCGCCGTATAAAACAACTCGGATTGAGTCATTTTGTTTATCCAGGAGCCGTACATACCCGTTTTCAGCATGCATTGGGTGCATTTCATCTTATGACTAAATCCCTTGAAACCTTAAAACTTAAAGGGTATCCAATCAGTGCAGAAGAATTTGAAGCTGCTCAAATAGCCATTTTATTGCATGATGTTGGTCATGGTCCATTTTCTCATGTATTAGAACACAGTTTGGTTCCTGTAGATCATGAAAACCTCACGCTCCTGATTATGAACAATCTTAATGAGGAATTTAATGGGGCCCTGAATCTTGCAATCCAAATATTTCAAAAAAAATATCACAGGCAATTCCTTTGCCAATTGGTATCCAGTCAACTGGATGTGGATCGTATGGATTACCTTAACCGAGACAGTTTTTTTACCGGTGTTGTTGAAGGAACTATCGGTTATGATCGCATTCTCAATATGATGGGAATTGATCACGACAGACTTGTTTTTGAAGAAAAGGCTGTTTTGTCTATTGAAAGTTATTTATCAGCGAGAAGGCTTATGTACTGGCAAGTGTATATGCATAAAACATCCCTGATGGCAGAACACATGCTTGAAGTTTTGTTAAGTATGTGTAAGCTTGAAACAGCCAATCTCCCATCAGCACCTGAAAGCTTGCATTATTTCTTATTTGGCAATTTACAAAATACAGCAAAAAAGGATCCCAATTCCCTACTTCGTGCATTTCAAAAAATTGATGATAATGATATCGAAATGCTTTTAAAAACCTGCAGCCGTTCAAAGGATCATTTAATATCCTACCTTGCAAATTGTTTATTAAGTCGTAAGTTTTTTAAACTTATTTATAATAAACTTAATTTTTCACAAGATGTATTGCAAGGGTATCGAAAGCAAACTGAAAATACACTTGCTATATCACAGAATGATTCTTCCATGTTGGTTCAAGAAAATTATTCTGAATTTCAAGCATACAATTTAAATGAGGATGAAATCATGATACAAACAAAATCCTCTGGCATCATAAAACTTTCAGAAGCGATATCCTTAGAACACTTTACGATCAAGGAGTTAAAATTCTTCATTGGCATTCCAAAGGAAATTTAATTATTAAGGCTTGAGTTGTTTGTTACGCTATCTATATAGGAAGTCTTTACTTTTCAAAACTTAGATGAATCGAGTATTGTTGATATAAACTCATTGCAACAGAATTAATTGATTTTATTGCCCATCCAATTTACTTAAGATTTAGCTTGAATTTTTTGAATAATCTTAAATTCACTTACCTTCACCTTCTAAATTAATAGCGCATGATTCAGGATAAACTTGTAAACGCCCTCCTCAATAAAGAATTAAATCGACAACGAAGGGGATTAGAATTAATCGCATCCGAAAATTTTGCTAGTCTGGATGTTATCAAAAGCATTGGCACCTGGCTTAATAATAAATATGCTGAAGGATATCCCGGTAAAAGATATTATGGTGGCTGTGAAGTTATTGATGAAATTGAAAACCTTGCCATTGAATCCCTGTGTAAATTGTTTGGAGCCCAATATGCTAATGTGCAACCCCATTCTGGTGCACAAGCAAATATGGCTGTTCAATTGAGTTTATTAAAACCAGGAGATACCCTTATGGGACTAGACCTGGCGCATGGCGGCCATTTAACTCATGGTTCACCTGTCAATTTTAGTGGAAAATATTTTAAAGTCGTATCCTATGGTTTGCATCCGGATACTGGAAGAATTGATATGGAATCCGTTTATCAAAAAGCCATTGAACACAAACCAAAATTATTAATTTGTGGTGCATCTGCCTATTCCAGAGATTGGGATTATAAACGATTCCGGGAAATCGCGGATGCAAGTGGCGCTACGCTTATGGCAGACATTGCGCATCCCGCAGGATTGATTGCAACTAAACAGTTAAACGATCCAATCCCCTACTGCCATATTATTACATCAACAACTCACAAGACCCTTCGCGGTCCTCGAGGAGGCATTATAATGATGGGTTCGGATTTTGAAAACCCAATTGGCAAAAAAGACAAAAAAGGCAACTTGATCCCCATGTCCCAATTATTAAACAGTGCTGTTTTTCCAGGCATCCAAGGCGGTCCTTTAGAGCATGTTATTGCTTCTAAAGCAGTTGCTTTCAGAGAAGCAATGACTACTGATTACATGAGCTACACCCAACAAGTAATACGCAATTCAAAAGCCTTTTCCGATGCTATGAAATCTAATGGCTTTAAAATTGTATCTGACGGTACTGACAATCATTTATTTTTAGTGGATCTTCAAAGCAAACAAATTACAGGTAAAGAAGCTGAACAATTATTGATTCGAGCAGACATTACTACTAATAAAAACATGATACCCAATGATCCGGCTTCACCAATGATTACATCCGGAATACGACTGGGAACAGCTGCATTGACCACACGAGGATTTAAAGAAACTGATTTTGAGCAAACGGCTCGTTGGATCAATGATTTGATTTCAAACAAGAATAATGAAATTAAAATTCAAGATATTCGGACTGAAATCAACAAATTCATGGAGCGCTTTCCTTTATATCCGGAAATCCAAATCAACTAATTGATTTAATTTTTCAGGAGCATATTCAATGTGTTCAAGGCACAAACCTTTGGCAGCAATGCTATATGATTTGCTGATTTGCTTTTTCAAGTTTATATCCTTTAGAATTACATCTTTGGTTATTTTATCAAGTGCCAAATTGATAGACATCCCTACAATTAATCGGACCATGCCTCTTACAAAACGGTTTGCTTTAATATGATATTCATAATATGCAGGAAATGGATTGGACCAATAACTTTCCATGATAGTACAAGGAAAAGTAATCAAATTACTTCCTGTTTTTGCAAACGAACTAAATTCGGTAAGTGTTGAAATTATTTCAGCCGCCTCTTGAAGCTTGTTTATATTTAATTCTGTGCATTCTTTAAAAAAATAACATTCAGCTAATTGAAACGGATCTTTTACTAATTGCAGACGATACACATAGCTTCTTGAGATTGCATCAAACCGTGCGTGAAAATCATCGGTTGTTTGAAATATATTTTGCACTGCAATATCTTCTGGTAAAATAGCATTAAGAGATCGAATTTTAAGTTTAGATACAAGTTCATCCTCTAAATCAAAGTGGGCAAAATAATTTCGGGCATGCACCCCGGTGTCGGTTCTCCCACATCCCGTTATTGCAATCTCTGCACCTGTTAATACTTTAATTTTTTCCTGAAGCAATTGTTGCACTGTAATTTGCCCAGCTTGAATTTGCCATCCAAAATAATGATCCCCCCGGTATGATAATTTTAATACAATTCGCATCAGTCATCAAACATACAGTTAAACCCAGATTTTTCTTTAACTTTCTATTCCAGCCAAAATTCCTTCAAACACAAACTATACGCCTGTTTTTATCCTCAACATACTAATTACTAACATGCGGTTAAAATAATTTGTGAGAACTTGATTCTATTGGACTTTTAAATCTCAATACAAAAGCTAAAGAATAAACCGGGTTAAAAAATACGAATAACAAAAAAGGCCGGAATCTCCGGCCTTTCAATTATAAATTAAAAACTTTTATCCAATAATGCTATTGTCCTTTGCATAGCCCCCAGCATACATCAATGCACCTCCGGCGATGGCTAAATCTTTTAAGAAATTACCCATATCACCGCTCATTGCTGCACCCCTATGAATCATTAATACAAATACGATCATGAGTACTGCTAAACAAACTGCTGCCAATTTATCATATTTGCCAATAAACACACTAACTGCAAATGCAATTAAACAAGCTCCTACCAAATAAACCATTATCAGTCCTCCAAATGGTGGCAATCCAGCCATCAAATCGGCATATAAGAAATGATTAATTCCAAAAACAGCAATGGGTAAAGCAAATAGGTACTTACCAATTCCAATAAATGCATTCATGTTCGTTGAGTTTTGAAGGTTAATAAATTAATTTGTTGCAATATAAAGCAATTTAATCAAATTCATATTTTTCATATATGAAAATAATTCATATTAAATAAGTCCTATCTGTTATTAGACAGATAAAAATTAGGGAAATAATAAAATTTGAAGAATTTAGAGTTAGGCTGTTTTTTTAATCAATTGATTATCAATCCTTTTAAGGACGTAGGCTTTGTCGATGGTAATTTTTCGATTCGCTTTGTCACGATCGGTTTCAAACATAGCTTCTTTCAATACAGATTCACAAATCGAACGCAATCCTCTAGCACCTAACTTATTCTCAAAGGCCAATTCGGCAATGGTGGATACCGCTTCTTTTTTAAATTCCAATTGAATATTATCCATCGCAAACAATTTCTGGTATTGTTTGATAATTGCATTTTTGGGCAAAGTCAAAATTTCCATCAAAGATTCTTTTGACAAGGATTCTAAATATGCCAAAACCGGTAATCGACCCAATAATTCAGGAATTAAACCAAACTTTTTAAGATCTTGATGGCTAACATACTTTATCAAACTCTCTTCCGATGCATCCACTCGCTCTGATGCTTGAGAATAACCGATTACGTGCGTATTTAATCGTTTTGCTATTATTTTTTCAAGGCTGTCAAATGCACCTCCACAGATAAATAAAATATTCTGTGTATTTAATTTCAAAAATTGTTGCTCTGGGTGTTTGCGGCCTCCAGCTGGTGGCACATTGACGTCAGCGCCTTCAATAATTTTTAGCATTGCTTGTTGGACTCCTTCTCCCCCAACATCCTTCGTTAAGGATGGATTTTCAGAACGTCGTGAAATCTTATCCATTTCATCAATGTAAATGATTCCTTTTTCTGCCTGAAAAATATCATAATCACATGACTGTAGCAGGCGGCTCAACATTCCTTCCACATCCTCACCCACATAGCCAGCTTCAGTAAATGATGTGGCATCGACAATTGCAAAAGGGACATCCAATAGCTTGGCTAGTGATTTTGCCATCAGGGTTTTCCCAGTTCCGGTTGGACCAATAAACAAGACATTCGATTTTTCAATTTCAACTTCATTGTCTTTGGATTCAGTCAGGCGCTTATAATGGTTGTACACAGCAACCGACAAGGTTTTTTTTGCCTCATCTTGTCCAACAACATAGAGGTCCAGATAATTCTTAATAAACTTTGGAGAAAAATGCTCCGGCAATTGAAATGCCTTAGCTTTTGGTTTTTTAGGACCCCCTTTCAAAAGTTCTTCTTCAACGATTTGATGCGCATGAAAAATACAAACATCACAAATGGATGCATTTTCACCTTGCACTAAAATTCCAACTTCAGATTGGTTTTTACCACAAAAAACACAGGTTTCATCCTGTAAATTATCAGACCTTTTTTTGGCCATGGTGATTACTTACGATTTCTTACTAAAACTTCATCCACAAGTCCATATTCCTTGGCTTCATTGGCTACCATCCAATTATCCCGGTCACAATCCTGTTCGATTTTCTCATACGGTTGTTCCGTATGATATGCCAGAATTTCATAAAGTTCTTTTTCATGGTCTTAATTAATTGATAGGAAATTTCCATATCACTAAATTGACCCTGCATACCTCCTGAAGGTTGGTGTATCATCACCCTGCTATGCTTTAAGCATGTGCGCTTTCCTTTAGTACCTGCTGCCAGCAATACGGCACCCATAGAAGCAGCCAATCCGGTACAAATAGTGGCAACATCTGGGTTCACATATTGCATGGTGTCATAAATCCCAAGGCCATCAATAACAGATCCGCCCGGACTGTTAATATACATCTGTATGTCTCTTTTAGGATCAGCAGAATCTAAAAACAACAACTGCGCCTGGATGACATTCGCTACATAATCGTTTACAGGTACCCCCATAAAAATGATTCGGTCCATCATCAGACGACTAAATACATCCATGCCAACAACATTCATTTGTCTTTCCTCGATCACAGTCGGAGTAAATCCTTTAATGTTTGGAACAGACTGCTCCATGTATTTATCTAAATGCAAAGATGCCATACCAAGATGTTTGGTAGCATATTTTTTAAATTCATCTTTTGAAAACATAACGCTTGTTTTAAAATTTAGTGGTGGTGTTCATTTAACGCTTTAACCTTGTCTCTGAATTGATCTAATGAAATAGATTCTTCTTGAATTTGGATTTGTTGTTTAATCCATTCCAGTGCTTTGCGATTTTGCTCCTCTACATAATACTGAGTTGCCTTTTCCTTATTGCCTAAGGTTCTTTTTGCAAGTTCTTGCCATGATTCATCTGGCAATTGAACTCCAGGATATTGATTTTTCATTTCACTAATCACCAAATCAATGATATCAGTGACTTGCACTTCGATATGGTGGTCAACAATGATTTGATCACGAATGAGATTCCAGGCCATCCCTTCTTTAAAATGCAACATGGAATGTTCAAGTTCGTGGCCTTCTTTGCTACGCCACTCTTCATAGGATTGCTGCAACCATTTAATTAAAAAAGCTTCTGGTAGATTCAGCGCTGCGCGCTTTACCATGTGCTTTACGAGTTCTATATCCAACAACTTGATACATTCTACATCAAAATAAGACTGCAAATTGGTTCTGATATTCGCACGCAATTCTTCTTCACTGTTGACTTCGGACTGAGGTCCAAATGCTTTTTTGTAAAATTCCTCTGAAAGCGTAGCAGCCTGCTTACGCATCACTTTTAATATTTTACCTTCAAATGTATTTCCGGGTGTTTCTGCAGCGTCTGGATTAATTTTTAATAAATACTTTTTAATATCGTCTTGAGTAAGATTTTTCTCAACCTCATCCATATTAAAAACAAAAGAATCTGATTTTTTTAAGCCTGCCACTTTTTCAAAAAAAGACTCATGCATGTGCTCTCCCAATGATACCGGGAACTCTGTTTTCCAACCAGCTTCTTTTAAGGATCCGTTTTCCATTTCATAAGCCTCAATCTCAACAAAATCTTCTTTGATGATGGGCTCTTCCGTTTCAGTTGATTCACCAAAACGATTGCGCATGTGATCCACTTCTTCTGTGATGCGTTCCTCCGGAATTTCAACTTTAAATTTTTGAATTGAAAATCCATCCAACATTTGCTCAAGCAGCGGTTTGGGAGCGATCCCAACTTCAAACTTAAATTCTATCGATTCATTTTGAAGATTTTCTGCCTCAGCGGGCACAGGAATTAAGTCCCCTAGAAATCGGAGTTGTTGATCCTTCTGGTAATTTTCAATTATTGCGTTCAATTTCTTTTGTAGCAAATCCCCTTTGATACCATCTCCGTATAATTTTCGCAACATACTATCGGGAGCAGCTCCTTGGCGGAAGCCTTTAATACTGGCATTCTTTTTAATTTTTTTTAATTCTTCATCAAACTGAGGCATATAATCAGCTTGATCTAAAGTAATATTCAAATAGCCGTGATGTTCAGATATCGGTTCGAAACGTGTATTCATGAATCAATTGAGAAATTATGAAAATCGGGTAAATAACAAGAAAGTATCCCTTATGGTTTTAAAGAGTGCGGGCGGAGGGAGTCGAACCCACACACCTTTCGGCACCAGATCCTAAGTCTGGCGTGTCTGCCAGTTTCACCACGCCCGCAAAAGCCCGGCAAAGTTAATCAATCAGAGCAAATCTGAAAATCTTTCCTTTTAGATTCATATATATTATTTATTTAATACGTTACCCTCTAATAACAAATAAAGTAGTATGAAAAAAGTGACTGAAGCTTGTAAAAATCAACATTTTTCATTTAGCTTTGTCATTCTGATATGGAAGCTGCGGAAACATTAGACCTTCAGGTACAATTACAAAAAGAAAAAGATCAACGCTTGATCCGCGCAGCCTATCGTCGTTTATTGCGTGCAATAAGTCATAGCGAAATCGCAGCTGAAGACAAAAATCAAATCCGCGATGCTTTTGAATTTGCTTTAAATGCCCATGGCAATCAAAGGCGCAAATCCGGAGAACCTTATATTACCCATCCCTTGGAAGTTGCCCGAATTTGTTATGAAGAAATGGGACTTGGGCCTACAGCAGTCATTGCAGCACTTTTACACGATACGGTTGAAGACACCCCTGTTGAATTAAGTGATGTTGAACACAAATTCGGGCCTAAAATCACCAAAATTGTTGACGGACTAACCAAATTAGATGGTTTATACAATGTAGAAAGTCCTCAAGCTGAAAATTTCAAAAAGGTTTTATCTACTCTGGTTGAAGATGTCCGGGTCGTGTTGATCAAAATGGCCGACAGGCTTCATAATCTTCGCACCATAGACATTATGCCCCGGCATAAACAATTAAAAATTGCTGCTGAAACTAGTTATATCTATGCGCCTTTAGCACATCGATTGGGTCTCTATAATTTAAAATCCGAATTCATGGATTTGTGTTTGAAAATTACTGAGCCAGAATTGTTTCATGAAATCAACAATAAACTAAAACAAACTCAAAAGGATCGGAATAAATTTATCAACGATTTTATCAAGCCCCTTAAAGTTGAATTAGATAAACTGCATTTAAATTATAAAATATTTGGACGACCGAAAACCATTTCATCCATTTCAAATAAAATCAAAACAAAAAAAGTTGCTTTTGAAGAAATCTATGATTTGTTTGCGGTCAGGATTGTTTTAGACGTACCGCCTGAAAAAGAAAAATCGGCCTGTTGGTTATTTTATAGTATTGTTACTGATGTCCATCGTCCGATTCCGGAACGTTTAAAGGATTGGATTACCACACCAAAGTCTAATGGATATGAATCATTACATACCACAGTAATTGGTCCAGGGGGTCGGTATGTTGAAGTTCAAATCCGATCTAAACGAATGGATGAGATTGCTGAAAAAGGATTTGCAGCCCATTGGAAATACAAAGAAGTCAATAGTCTTCAAAGTGTTTATGATCATTGGTTTGACAGCGTTCGGGATGTTTTGGAAACACCTCATAATGATGCCATTGAATTTTTAAATGACTTTAAAGCAAACTTATATGGGGAAGAAGTGTATATCTATACCCCAAATGGTGATATGAAAGTGTTGCCTAAAGGAGCCACTGTATTGGATTTTGCTTTTTCAATTCACACGGATATTGGATATCATGCAAGTGCTTTTAAAGTAAATAATAAATTGGTTCCAATGGGGCAAGCCTTGGAAAGTGGGGATCAGGTTCAAATTCTTACCAATAAAAATCAAAAGCCAACTGAAGACTGGATCCAATTGGTAGTGACTGGCAAAGCCAGATCACGCATTCGTACTGCATTGAAAGAAGAAAAGAGAAAGGCTGCTGATATGGGCAAGGAAATTCTCGAACGTAAATTTAAAAATGGAAAATTATTGTTAGATGAGAATTTAGATTTACTAGCAAAGACATTTAATTTTAAAACACGCTTTGATTTGTATTGTGCGATTGGGGAAGAACGACTGGATGTAACAGAAAGCCTTAAAACATTTCACATTGACAAAGGGCGTCTTATAGAAATCAAACCGGAACCGGTAGAAGATAAAGAACCGGTTGCTAAATCAGGACCCGCTGCAGCGAAACAAAATGTAGGTATTTTAGTAAATGGAGAAAATGCCCGACAGTATCATTACACCTTGGCGCATTGTTGCAATCCTTTGCATGGTGATGAAATATTTGCATATGTCACTACGAATAGTGGCTTGCGAATTCACCGATCCAATTGTCCAAATGCCGAACATCTTATGGTCAATCACGGTTATCGTATTTTGAAAGCAGAATGGTCAGATAAATTGGAAGAAACCTTTAATGCTGAATTATTAATTATTGGAATCGATGACGGACCCGGTGTCATCGAAAGACTTTCCCATCATATTTCAACTAAATTGGGCGTCAATATTACCAGCTTTAGCATCAAAGGCCACCAAGGAACTTTTGAAGGAAAAATTGGATTAACCGTAAATAATCGAACCCATTTAAATTATATAATTACGGCCTTATCCCAGTTGGAAGGAATTTCCAGCGTTCACCGTGTAGATCATTAACCAATTGGTTTTCAATACCTACAATTTCATTTCCCCTGTTGTAAATTCATCTGAATCCAGATCGATTTAAAAACATATTTGTTTTTTTATAATCTAAATATTTACCTTCGCAGCAAATCAATACGCTTATAAAATGCCTGTAGATGCCATTTTAGGATTACAATGGGGAGACGAAGGAAAAGGTAAAATCGTTGACTTTCTGGCTGATAAATATCAGGCAGTCTGTCGTTTTCAGGGTGGTCCAAATGCAGGTCATACATTGTGGATTCATGGAAAGAAATTTGTACTTCATACCCTTCCTTCCGGAGTTTTCAGGACCAATACCTTAAATCTTATAGGCAATGGGGTGGTCATAGATCCAACTACCCTGGTTAAAGAATTGGATATGTTAAATCAGGAGATACCGGATTTAACCGATCGCTTGTACATTTCACAAAAGGCGCATCTGATACTTCCAACACATCGTTGGATTGATCTTGCGTCAGAAGTTTCGAAAGGCAAAAATAAAATTGGCTCTACGCTGAGAGGCATCGGACCCTGTTACATGGATAAGACCGGCAGAAATGGTTTGCGAATTGGCGATCTTTTGTCACCTGGTTTTAAACAAGATTATTACAACTTAAAAGAAAAGCATTTACAATTTCTAAAATTATTCCCAGAAACTGAATTCCCAATTGAGGCTGAAGAAACAAAATGGTTTGAATCCCTTGATCAAATCCGAACACTTCAATTGTGTGCCGGTGAATTTTGGGTAAACCAACTATTAAATAAACAAGCAAATGTTCTGGCTGAAGGTGCACAGGGCACTATGTTAGATGTTGATTTTGGTACCTATCCGTATGTCACTTCATCCAATACCATCGCTGCTGGAATTTGTACCGGTTTAGGCATTGCACCAAAAAGCATTCGAAAAATCATCGGCATTGCGAAAGCCTATTGCACCCGAGTGGGTTCAGGACCTTTTCCTTCAGAATTACTAGATGAGACCGGTGAGCGATTGAGAAAAGAAGGCAACGAATTTGGATCTACCACCGGAAGACCCAGGAGATGTGGTTGGCTTGATTTAGTCCAGTTGCATTACAGTTGCATGATAAATGGAGTCAGTGATTTATGCATAACGAAACTGGATGTCTTGAATTCATTTGAAGAAATCAAGTGGGTTGATTCCTATACATTAGATACCAATCAAACCACCCTTGAATGGCCATTTGATTTGCAGCAAATAAAAAATGTTAATACCTCTAGTGTACCCGGTTGGTTGCAAAATCTTGAACATTGTAAAATACCCAATCAACTGCCAAAACCAGTTACCGACTTTATCAATATCCTTGAATCAAAAACCGGTATCCCCTTATCGTATTTGTCTACCGGACCGGGAAGAGATGAGTTGATTTGTTTTTAATCAGGGTTTTGGTTCTGCTATAATGATGTACTGGTATTCTAATTTACGATCATCTGAAACCAACAAACGATACCCTGCATCCAATAAATTTTGTTCCACTTCAGATTGTGCCAGTCTGTTTTTTTGAGCCGGACCTATCGGACTTAACTTCTTTTTAAAATCAATTATCATTATTTTTCCACCTGGTTTAAATTTAGATTTTAAGTCTTTAAGATAATTTACCCGATTGGGCAAATACGTATACGTATTTGACATAAAAACGATATCGGCTTCGGCTGGTTGTAATTTTGGGTCATTGGGTGTAGCCAAACGCGCTTCAATTTTATCTTGTAAGTCCTGCTTGTAAAATTTAATTTCCTGATCCATGAGTTGAATTAATTCAGGTTCAATGTCTATCGCTATAACGTGTGCGGCTTCATAAATAAATCGAAATGAAAAATACCCACTACCGGCTCCAATATCTGCCACTGTTTTTCCTTCCAGAGATCCCAACATATGAATAACATCATAGGGCTTTTGCCATATGGTACGATCCCGAATATCTTCATCATTTGATTCGGAATCACCGATAGCGATGCTATCTGAACTATTTTTAAGCTTTTCGTAGGGCAAATGCTTTGGAGGATTTGTACACTGCATTAAATAAACCAAGCAGCAAACTCCGAAAATATATTTCATGTGATTAATTTAATAACTGGTTAAATAAATTCCCAAGCAATGCATTCATTTCTTCTCCTGAACATGTATAATGATTGATCAGAATGCTCACACAATAACGCGGCTTTGAATTTTCAGTAATATAACCAGCATACGTTTTTACACGTTCCATGGAGCCACTTTTAAGTCGAAGTCCAAAATTATATTTTTTGTTTAGACGAATCGCAGGTTTTAGTTTAGAATCTTGCAAAGCATCCGGTAAAAGTGACCAAAAATTAGTTAAGCCCGAATTAAAATCCAGCCAAAGTAAAAATTGGTTCATATGCCAGGCCGATAACATATTCTTTGGGGATAAACCACTTCCATCCTCTAATACAAAACCACCGTCATTTTTCCCAAACATTTTTTTTATCGTATTTTCAAGAATTTGAATGGCTTCTTTGCGATTCGTGGTTCCATTCAATTGATACCCTATTTGGTGCAAAAAACTTTCACAGTATAAATTTACTGATTTTCCTAAGGCCCTGCTGCATAATTTTACTAACTGAGGGGATTGAATCGTCATCACCGAGGTCGTATCAAATTGAATTGGCTCTTGCTCAGGTTCAAATCGAATGCCCCGGAGCATCAACGATTGTTTGAGTAAATTTGTAAACAGTTCTGCTGGTTTATTTAATGCCGAATACAAAATGATACTATCTTCATTGCAACACCGCCAATTACCCCGAATTTCTTGAAGGCTAGAACTTGAGCTTCCAATCACAAAGGCATCTGTTTCAATTTCTTCTTTCCAACCAATGAGCTTGGATCTATAAAAATTCTTTAAAACTCCCGGATTTACATAATCAATCTGACAAATACCTCCATCCTGTTCAGCTGATTTTAGAACAATCTTTGCACGGTTTTCCATGAAATTAAATCCAAAGCATCCTGCGCCATAATAGTTTGCTAAATCATAATATAACCACTCCGGATTTTCAGGAACATCGCTTACAAAATGTTCATCCACTATGATATCCCCTCGAATGGTTTTTATTCCATTTGCATTCAAATAGAAATAAATAGAATCTGCTATTCCCTCAAGTAAATGAACTCCTGGCATCAAAGGAGAAGCAAAACTTGGGTCAGCACTTCCTTTGAAGACTAAATTTCCATCAAAAATAGTTTCAGCTGATTTTTTACCAATCAGATAAACTGGTGTTTTAAATTGGAAATCCTGTCCTGCGATTTTAAGAACCATCGCACTGCTTAGTATTTTCTGAATGGATGCTGGGATCAGTGATCTTTGATCATCAAAAGAAGCGATGCTTTTTTTAGTTTTTAAATCATAAATTTGAAAACTGATACTGGCATTTTTTTAAAGTTCGTTATGGACAAATTGTTTTGTTATTTTTTTCAAATGCCTTTTAGAGTGTAAATTTTGTCCATGCGTTTCGATTGTAGAAAAACAAATAATACCTAAAAGCAGGACATTCCAGATGTTACAATATTGCATACTTTTCTTCTTCATATGCGAGATGAAACATTCCATCACCCACATTCACCAGGGGTGCATTGTTGTGACTTAATATAAATGCATCTTTGGATGCATGCATGCGGGTTTCCTTTTGAGCAAAGGGATCTGAAATGATTGCAAGCAATTCACCCTTACTTACAAAATTACCAGACTCTCTTCGATAGCTTACAATTCCACCTTCATGTGCTCGTTCCCAGCTTGCTTTTCTAAACAATCTTCGAATTCCTTGTGGCTTTGAACCTTGAGCCAGCATATTTGATTTGAACAATAGTTCCCTAATCAGTTTAAGACCTTGTTGAATAGAAAATGGATCTAATTTATTTGACTCTCCTCCTTCATAAATAATAATTGGTATTTTCATATCCTTGGCAATTTTACGCAATGATTTTGCAACCAATACTTTCTCAACCATTAAATTGAAATTGCATTTTAAAGCCAATGATTTAGCTTCTTCATGCTTAGATGAAAATCGAATTTGAGGATAGTTATAATGTTGTTCGCCCCCTGTATGAAAATCAATTCCAAAATCTACAAGAGGTAATATTTTTTTAGTAATAATTTTAGCAATCCGGGAAGCCAAAGACCCAGATCCCGTACCAGGAAAACTTCTGTTAACATCTTTCCCATCCGGTACATCCCGTGAAAAATTTATAAAACCAAAAATATTTAATAATGGAATTGCAATCACAGTACCTGCAGTCAGTTGGTGAAATAATTTTTCTGCAATGGCTCTTCTGATAATCTCAACACCATTGATTTCATCTCCGCGCATGCCCCCTAATAACAAAACGGTAGGACCAGGATTCTTGCTTCTGAATATATATGTAAAAATAGAAATCCGATTTCCAGAAGGCAATCTACCAGCATTAATTCGAACCAGTCCCGAACTGCCAGGAGGAAACTCCTGCCCTTGTAAGATAAATCCTGACATCAATTAAATTTAATAAATGATTTATTTTCTGACATTGCGTTCTATATAACTGATTATTTTTCCCGCAATATCGGCTTTTGTCGTTCCTTCGATCCCTTCTAATCCAGGAGAGGCATTGACTTCCAAAATCAAGGGTCCTCGGGATGCGCGCAGGATGTCTACCCCAGCAATTGACAAACCCAATAATTTACTTGCAGTGATAGCTGCTGTCCGTTCCTGATCTGTTAAATCTACCATCAAAGCTGAAGCACCCCGATGAATATTCGATCTAAATTCACCTGGTACTGCTTGGCGTATCATTGATCCAACAATTTCACCATCCACCACAAAAGCCCTGATATCAGATCCATCCGCGTCGGCAACAAATTCCTGAACCATCACATCTTGTCCTACCCGATGAAAACCTTCAATGACTGAAATCCCCTGATTTTTAGAATGCGATAATATTACACCCAATCCTTGCGTGCTAGATAATAACTTTATTACAGCTTTTCCCGAACTAATCTGATCGTAAACCAATCCAGCACACAAGTCCCCACCAGAAATGCCCGACTTTGGAACATCCAGACCTGCACGGCTCAATATTTGCATGCAATGCAATTTGTTTCTTGCTTTTAACAGGGCTTCGGAAGAGACACTGGTAAAAATTCCCATGGCTTCAATCTGTCGGATCACAGCTGCACCGTATTCAGTTGCTGAAGCCCCAATTCTTGGAATTACAGCATCTATAGGGCCAATTGGGTCTAATCCTACATAGAGCTGAGGGTTTTGGTTTTCAATAATCAAATTGCACATCAAGTGGTCAGCCACTTGTACCTGATGTCCTCGTCGGATTGCCGCTGAAATTAAGCTTTGGGTACTATACAGCGATGCGTTTCTGGATAAAATTAATATTCTCATTCCTTCGATTCCTGATTCTTTTCAACAAAATTAAAGGGACAAAATAGCCCATTTTATGATCGAATGGATTTAAATTCATTAAGAATTTAAAACATACTCACATGCCTTTTAGAAAATTCCATTAATTTGGAATTTTAAT
The DNA here is from genome assembly GCA_016712145.1 of Saprospiraceae bacterium. Taxonomy (NCBI): domain Bacteria; kingdom Pseudomonadati; phylum Bacteroidota; class Saprospiria; order Saprospirales; family Saprospiraceae; species Saprospiraceae bacterium. The sequence goes on along the minus strand of JADJRO010000001.1, from coordinate 71,043 downwards.
TGACATTGGCTATGGATAAGAATAAAAAGGCAGAATTTGGTTGGGTTATGTTTGATTGGGCTAACTCTTCGTATTCTTTAGTCATTTCTACGGCCATATTTCCCATCTATTTTTTAGACAACTCGCCTACATCCATTTCCATATTGGGTTTAGATTTATCCAATGCGTCCCTATATGCTTTTTCAGTAAGCCTTGCGTATCTGTTTATTAGTTTGCTATCACCCATATTATCAGGCATCGCTGATTACAGTGGATACCGCAAGCGATTTATGCGATTTTTTACCAGTTTGGGCAGCCTGGGATGCATGATTTTATATTTTTTTGATGGACCAGAAACCCTATGGATAGGCCTCTCCGGATTTTTGATGGCAACTGCTTGTCATGCAGGATCCTTGGTGTTTTATGATTCGTATTTATCGCATCTCGTTCCACCCGATCGTGCAGATAAATTAAGCGCAAAAGGATATGCTTTTGGATATATCGGTTCTGTCATCCTGATGTGTTTGAACATCGTTATGATACAACATCCTGATTGGTTTGGATTAAGTGATGGAAAGTATGCTGCCAGGCTTTCATTTTTAAGTGTTGGTATTTGGTGGATCGGTTTTTCACAATTTGCTTTTTTGTGGCTGCCAAAAGACCAACGGGATCCACAAAAAAAAATAAATCTCTTTCATGGCATTGGCGAATTAAGAAAAGCCTGGAATTTTACACGAAACGACCGGGATTCCAAATTTTATCTTTGCGCTTATTTTTTTTACAGTGCCGGAGTACAAACAGTAATTTACCTGGCATCCTCTTTTGCAAAAAAAGAATTGCATTTTGAATCTGCAGAGCTCATTCTGGTTATCCTGATTTTACAATTAGTTGCCATTATAGGCGCTTTAGTGTTTGCAATGATTTCACGTAAGACTCATAATCTTATAGCTTTGAAAATCATGATAGGAATCTGGGCAATTATTTGTGTTGCAGCCTATTTTGTAAATACGCAAATTCAATTTTATATTTTATCTGCCATGGTTGGAATGGTTTTAGGTGGTATTCAAGCAATTTCACGATCAACGTATTCAAAAATAATTCCTAAAAATCATCCAGATACTACCTGCTTCTTTAGTTTCTATGATTCGATTTATTACACTTCAATTGTATTTGGAACCTTCGTATTTGGTTTTATCAATCAATATACCGGAAGTATGCGAATCAGTGTGCTTGCCTTGTTTGTGTTTTTTTTAATCGCTGGAATCATCATACAAAATGTAAATAAATCTGCGGTACGACTTGCCGATTAACGCACGATGTATTCATAACAACCAATATCCGGTTTTAATACATCGCGCATTACACCATCCAAATCTGCATCAATCCCCGGAATGACGAGTGCTTTCATTTCAAGAACGGATAAGGTATCCGGATGAAAATCATTTTTTGAAATATCTTTAAAAAGACGGTCAAAGTTTGAATAAATTTCACATTGATCCGTATAGGATGCATTGAAATCCGGAAATACTTTGAATAATTCATCAATCCGAAATAGGCAATTTTTAAAAAATGGTTTAAATGCTGAACTCTTTTTCTCATTCATCCACAATTCATCCTGATCCGAACCTGTAATTACACAATTTTGGATTAATGCTTGAAGTGGATGTTCGTAGATGGTTTCACAAAAAGGAAAATCAATGCAACGTGAATTGCTCAGAAAGAGTGCTGGTTCTGTATTTCCAAAATTTACCAGGCTGCAATAATTGATTGCATAGGTTCCACCAGTTTCAAAGTTTATACTTGAAAGGCCTTGATTATAAAACAAACAATTTGTCAGTTTTACTGAAGCTGAGGAGGCATATACTCCATAGAGGCTGTTATTGTAGATTTTCGTATTTGAAATGTTACATTCAACGATGGAATCACAATAAACTCCAAGCAAATTATTTTTAATTTCTGCAAATTCAATTGAATTTCCTTTGCTGCCTTTGTCAAAAAATATTCCTGACCACTGACCGCTTGTGTTTTTATAGGCTGGTTCAAGTCTTACTCCTTCAAAAATTACAGGTCGCGCTTTCGTTCCAATGACTTGTAAGTTGGCATCTGCACCAATGATTAATCTGCCGTCATTATAAAAAACATCGGTTCCATTCGAATCCTTTGTCTTTGTAAGACCACCCCAAAAATGGACACGCGTTCCTTCCTTAATAATAAATGATCCGTGGTCAATATATACTACTCCATAAAATATATAAGGTTTGGGATCATCCCAGATTAAGCTAGCTCCTTGCAAGTCGATGACACCTGCTTGTCCTTTAAATACTTTAGAGGGAAAGTAATTTGCATTTTGACCAAAAGCAACTAAAATCATCCGGTCAGAATGACTATTGTATTCAAAAACAATGCTATCCAATTTTATATACGGACTAATTTCCGGAGGGTCATTTGGATTTACGCGTACTTCGCAAAAAAGGTAGATGCTATCTTCTGCCCGTATCTCAAGATTTGTTACATCATTCCCAGGTAAGCCGTCGATGTTAAAATTAAATTCAGATGGATTCGTACCCGGGATAAAGATTCTATTAATTCGAATTGACTGTTTATTTGGATTGTATATTTTCAGAATACGGGTTGCCGATCCGATGCTTGTAAAAACCGTATCAAAGCTCAGGGTGTCCTGTTCGAAGCGAAGCACGGCTTCTGGATCCTCAGTAAAATTTTCTTTATGACAGGCTCCTATCGACCAAAATAGGAACAAATAGGTACAAAGTAGTCCGGCAGCTCTTAAAATCCTTAGTTTCATAAAATCGCCTAAAGTTAGATTATAAAATAATACTATTTTTGCGCTTTAAATCTTACTCATGTCAGACAATAATACCTCCCAAAAAAGTGATTGGCTCTATTTCTTAATCTCAACTGCCGTCACCGTATTTTTATTGGTGTATTTCCCTGCATGGTTCTGGTTGGGGCTACCCTTTGTTTTAACCTATCTGACCAAGGCTTTAAAAGCCCTTTAGCTTCACTTGATTAAACGTTTCACTTCATGCATCCGGTAGTTGATGTAATTATACCGGCATTAAATGAAGAGCAATCCATTGGATTGGTAATTGAAGCCATTCCCAAAGAAGTTGTACGCAGCATTTACGTTTGTGACAATGGCAGCCAGGATGCTACTGTTGAAGTATCCAAGGCCCATGGGGCAAGCGTTTTGCATGCCAAACAGCGTGGGTATGGCTCTGCATGCAAAACAGGAATCCAGTATTTAATTGATCAAGGTCCGAATAGCTATCCAGACATTCTGGTTTTTGTGGATGGGGATTATTCAGACTACCCGGAAGAACTCTTAAAAATCCTGAAGCCCTTTAAAGATTCAGACATTGATTTGGTAATTGGATCCAGAGTCCTAGGAAATCCGGAAGCCGGTTCACTTGGCTTGATCCAGCGATTTGGAAATACCCTTGCCTGTTTTTTGATCAAAATGCTCTATAAATATGAGTATAGTGATTTGGGACCCTTTCGAGCCATCCGCTTTGCCAAATTATTGCAATTAAAAATGGAAGATCCGGATTATGGATGGACTGTTGAAATGCAAATTAAGGCTGCACGGAGTAAAATGAAATTTGGTGAAGTTCCGGTAAGCTATCGAAAACGTATTGGCAAATCAAAAATATCCGGCACAATTAAGGGCATTTTCGGCGCAGCTTCAAAGATTCTGTTGACAATATTCAAAACATATGTTAAAGGTTAAAATTGTGTTAAAAAATTTTGACCAACATGCGTTAAGGCTCCAAAGACCTTTTTATTTTTGCGATAGATATGGACAACTTGCAGATTTTTCTGATATGCGTTTATACCGCATGTCTTTTATACATAACCAGCTTTTCACTTCTTCAACTTAATTTGTTGAAGGCTTATCGAAAACAGAAGAAGAACAAAGTATTACTTCCGGAATTAACAGACACGGATTACCATCCGATGGTTACCATCCAACTTCCTATTTTTAATGAGTTGTATGTAATCGATCGTTTATTAGATAATATAACCAATTTAGATTACCCGAAAGACCGTATGGAGATTCAGGTCCTCGATGATTCTACCGATGAAACCAAAGAGCATGCTAAAAACAAAATTGCTCAGTATCAAGCACTTGGTTTTGACATACACCATATTCATCGGACCGATCGCTCAGGATTTAAAGCAGGAGCATTAAAAGAAGGCACCAAAGTTTGCAAAGGTGAATTTATCGCAATATTTGACGCAGACTTCTTACCTGAACCTGATTTTTTAAAAAAGAGCATGCCTTATTTCAATAATCCTAACATCGGTGTGGTTCAGACTCGTTGGGAACACATCAATGAAGATTACTCGCTCCTCACCAAATTACAAGCATTCCAATTAAATGTCCATTTTACAGTTGAACAAGCGGGTCGTTGCGCTGCAGGCCATTTTCTTCAATTTAATGGTACTGCCGGAATATGGCGTAAAACCTGTATAGATGAAGCGGGTGGATGGCAATCAGATACTTTGACTGAAGATTTAGACTTGAGTTATAGAGCACAGTTGAAAGGTTGGAAAATACAATACGTTGAGGATATCATTTGTCCAGCTGAGCTTCCCGCAGAAATGTATGGATTGAAATCCCAGCAATTCAGGTGGATGAAAGGCGGTGCAGAAAATTCCCGCAAACTGTTGCCTGTAATATTAAAATCAAATCTTCCTCTGGCAACCAAATTTCATGCATTTATGCATTTGGTGAGCAGTGGGATATTCTTAATGATCTTTTGGGTTGCCTTAATTAGTGTTCCAGTTCTATATGTGATGGATGATATGGAATTGAAAGCGACCTTTTTAGGATTTTGCCTATTAGGTACATTGGCAGTCATGTCCGTATTTTACGAAGCCAACAATATGATGTGCTGGAAAGAAAAAAATGTTAAACACCGCATCTGGAGATTTATGACCTTGTTTCCAACCTTTATGGCCATCTCCATGGGATTCAGTTTTCACAACAGCATCGCAGTATTAGAGGGCTATTTTGGAAAGAAATCAGCGTTTATCCGGACTCCCAAATTTAATTTAACCACCTTAAAAGATAAAATACTTCAAAACAGGTACCTGGTTCAAAAGATTACTTTGAAAACCTGGATTGAAGCATTCATTTGCCTGTATTTTATTTTTTGCTATTGCCTTAGCTGTTTATATAGAATATTATTCCTTTTTGTTGTTCCATGTATTATTGATGTATGGTTTTGGATTAAACTTTTATTATTCTGTAAGACATTTAAGTTTTAAATAATAGCTCGACTTTAATCCCTTTCATTTTTCATGATTCTTTACAATTAGAGCTTACCTACTTAGCCTATCAGCAATTTAAATATGCTATGTCCACCGCTTTGAAATACAAGGCTATCCGACTCCACATTAAGCCAACTGATTATTTGATGGTATCCATCCGTACGATTCATTGTATATTTATAAATTAGTTTGATCTAATTTATAAATGCTCATGATATTTTAGTTGTGATCCAGATGATCTCCGCCGCAATCCTTTATTGTATTTCTATTCTCTACGTATGCTATTATGCTCACCAAACAAACTGGCTATCTATAATTGGTCCCATTGCGATTGCAGGAATTTGCTTTGTCTATTTGTATAAACGCATTAATAATCAAAAGCAACTCAATCAAATTTTGATGCTTGTTTTTGCAACCAAACTGATTATCGTCTTTGCCTTTCCAAATTTGTCAGATGATATTTATCGTTTTAAATGGGATGGACTTTTGGTATCCCATGGCATAAATCCATTTATAAATACGCCCACCGAAGTTTTAAATCGATACACTGGAACCATAGCGAATGAACTAAACACACTCTACCCTCTTTTAAATTCAAAGGAATATCATACAGTCTATCCACTCATTAGTCAAGCAGTATTTGGATTTTGCAGCATGCTGTCTGGTGAAAATATAACTACGTTCAGCATGCTCCTAAAATGCGTTTACCTGATTGCAGATGTTGCATTGCTTTTCAGTTTAATTCAATTATTGAAAAGCTCTGGTTTTCAATCCAAGAAAAGCTTATTGTTTTATGCTAGCCCGCTTTGTATTGTTGAACTCAATGGCAACTTACATTTTGAACTGTTCTTAATTTTGTTTTTATGTCTTGCGATTTTAAATTACAATCAAAGTCACCTATTAAAGAGTGGTTTTAATTTAGGACTTTCAGTTATCAGTAAATTAAATTCATTTCTGTTTGGTATTTTATTTTTGAGTAAATCGGATTTCATCAAAAAGAATGTTCTCCTGGTTTTTGGTTTCCTAATTCCTTTGCTTGCAGCTGCATGGTTTATTTTACCCGGTATCAATGGCTACAAAGCAAGCCTGGGATTATACTTTCATCAATTTGAATTTAACTCCTTTTTATATGGCCACTTAACACATTACTGTGATGTAAATAAATTTTATGATGAAAAAAAACTGGTAGGTATCTATTTAATGATTTGCTTTATACTTTTAGCCATTTACTTAGTTATAAAATGGTGGTTTAATACACAAAGATCATTTAGTTTTAAAACTGCCTGGTATTTACTATTTAGTTATTTGCTTCTGAGCTCTACCGTACATCCCTGGTATTTAACCTTGCTTGTGTTTTTATCATGTTTCTATTTACCCTTGACTGGAATCAGCTGGAGTTATCTTGTGTTTTTTTCTTATACGCGGTATGATTCAAAATTTGAATTGTATGAACCGATATTGGTATTTATGGAATATTTCCTTGTAATAATTGTATTGATTTATGAACTTCATTCCAATAGGAAATTAAATCTGAATTTGACATAATATTTCGGCTGCTTATTGCATAGAAGAATGTCAACCTATCAGAGTTGAGGGTGTAATTGTATAAAAATAAAAAGGCTGTCTGAAACCAGACAGCCTTTTTATTTTATGAGAACTTATTAATTAATAAGTCCAAAGATCATGTTCTTTGTTTAAGATTTCGTTTTTGATTTTTTCAGATTCCAATAACAGTTTAACACCATCATTTTCACCTTTAAAAATATCTGATAAACGATTGTCCATTACATTGGATTCTTTTATGATAAAGCTTGAGAAGAAGCGTGAATCAAAAACATCTGCCCAGGTTCCTGGTGCTGCGTCATTTTGATCATTGAATACTTTCTCTCTTGACAAAAACATTCTTGCTTCAGGATAATAGATCCAAAACATGGGTAAGGTATATTTCAAATTTCCTGCATCATCGTATTCATCTTTTATCGGTGCAAGTCCAAGAACTCTGCACTCTAAACGCGATGTTTGCTTATTGAAATACCACATTTCTTTTACCCGATAGGTTTTGATATCGTTAAAATCGATATCTGATTTACGGATTTGAACGGTTTCAACATAGGTCTCCGGATCCATTACAACAACGGTATCTACCCGATGTAATAATTTATCCAGTTCTTCGCCGGTAAGAAACTTTTTAAAGTTGTCTTCGCGGAAAATTTTTATGTCACCGTTTTCAGCAGCTTGAATGAGGATCTGGAAAAAAGGCCTTACCGGATAAACAAATGGCAAGTTCATTTTCTCTCTAACATCAATAACCCTCCAGATTCTTTTATACCAAACGATATCGGCTTCGCGTATTGTTTGGTAATCCAAAATCCGCTGATCCTTAACCAGATTGCGAGCAACAATATCATCCAAATAACCGGAATCCTCTTCTTCTTCGCTGGCTTCCGTTTTTTCTTCTTCCGTTTGTGCAATCAAACTGATGTTGAAAGCTGCACAAAGCAAGAATACCAAGAATGAAATCTTAAACTGATTCATGAAAACTAATTTTATTTAATTTGAAAGGACATGTCACCTAAATCACGGGCAGCAGCATCTCCTGGACATCTTCCTTTAATTGATTCAAACAAATAACGGTCACCCGGTTTTGCTGCATTAATTAAAGTTGAAGCCTGTGGTGAATAGCGCCCCCCTGTATTGGCAACAATTTGTGCATCTTGTCTAGGAGCAACACGTACCAAGTTATAGCCCTGAATGGTACATTTTGCATCAAATTCAAAACCCTCCAACACTGGGATCACACCTTGCTGTGCTTTAAACACACCATTTGGCATTGCACCACCACGCTTATCGCTAAGCATTGGTATTGGAGTTGGAATTCTTTTTACACGAAATTTAAATCCAGTAGCCTGAAGTCCACCTCCACTTAAAGTAATGGTAGCTTCTCCAGGAGTGCTAACTGTAGCAATGTATTTACCACCACCCTGTTTGTTCATATTGATACCTCCACCGGAAGCAGCAACTGTTAGCTGGTTGGAAGGAATACCTGCAGCTGATATAGCAACTGGATTGTCAACACCTATATAGAATACGTTCATTTTTTCAGCGGCAACGTTGCAAGAACGTTCTCCAACTTCAAATTCAAACTCTTTACGATACGTATCTGTTTTATTGGTTACCGGATTTGTAACAGAAGCAACGGCAGTATATTTTTTAATACCGACATCACCTGGAACTGTTTTCCAAATGGCTTCCCCATCTGCACTTACCGTTAAGTTAGATCCGTTTACAGACAGACCTACTTTGGTACTGGTGCTTTTCGAAGTTGACGCAGCAAGTGCGATGGTCGTTTCGAAAGGTTCACCCTTAATCACATAGTTTTTCTTTGGAGAAGAGATTACCGTAAATTTATCAAGTACGACATCCTCACCACCTAATTTTTTACTAAAATGATTTAAAACAGCATTTTCAGATGATTTTGCATCATTAATAAATTTGGTAAAAATTGGTAAGCAAGCTCCAAGCGGCATTTGTTTAAATGTAAATTCTTCCCAACTGTGCTTGTTTTTGCTGTGCTTCCAAGTTTCATCATCAATATTTAATGAAATCTCAGCTTCCATACTTGTTCTTAAAGAGTCATCAATTAAAGACAAAAATTTGGTACGATATTCCAAAATTTTGTTTTTTAATTCAACACCCTTTTTATTATTTACCATTTCTCTTGTGGTAACGTCTTTATTCTTTTTGCCTTTAAGATCTTTGTGATCTCCTACAACGATGTAATCGCCATCATCCACAGAGCCATTTTTGTTACCTGATTTATCAATAAGGTCATCCAACACTGAATTTACATATTCTGTAAATTCTTTTCCATATTGGACTGCCATTGGAGCGCGTTCAGCAAATCGTGCGAATTCAGGTTTTGCTTTGGATCTTTTATCAATTGAAGGCACAAGTGCATCATTCGATTTATCTAATGCTGCATTGGAATCTTTAAGACTATTATTTACCAATTTAAATGCGTTGAAAATTTCGGCAGAAACGTTCAAAGCCAAGAGCGCTGTTAACACCAGATACATGATGTTGATCATGAGCTGGCGCGGCTGCTTAGGAATTGACATATTTTATTCTATTTATTGGTTATCAATTAAATTTCTAAACAATTACAAATTAGTGAGCAGCTCCGCCACCCATGTTTTTGTATGCAGAAAGGATATTTCCGTAAACTGAATTCAGATTTGTCAAATTCTTGTTCAATGCGGCAACCTGCTCTTTATATTTTTTGGTATCATCTAAGGATGCACTCATTTCTGACATTGCATCATTTAATCTTGCATAGAAATTACCCATAGCTTTCACCTGATCGCTGGTTTTGCTAAAGTCAACTTCTTGTAAAGCTTTTAATGAACCAAGACTTTTAGACATAACTTGCAATTCACCTAACATACCGGCTAATTGATTTTCAACCACTTCACCGTTTGCTGGACGACTGCCCCCTTTCATTGGGCCTTCTGTCAATGGATTAATTCTTGCTTCAGCGTCCCCTAATCCTGGATATAATTTATCCCAATAGTAATCTTTATCTGGTGGAATAACGCCCAAGATAAAGAACAAGATTGCTTCAGTAACCAAACCAGCAGTGATCATGATATCACCACCTTCCCAGGACATGATTTTGAAAAGCGCTCCCAACATAACGATGGATGCACCCACACCTATCACTAAGTTTTTAAGGTATTTGAACCAATTCTGTTTGTAAATAGCCATTGTTTTTAGTTTTATGAGTTAAGAGAAAAATTGTTTGATAACAGTCAATATTATAATGATTGAGTCATTATAATATTCATTGAATTTATTTCAAATTAATGAAAATCGCCTTCTGATCTACCTAAAAATGCCAATACACAACGGAAACCAATGTAGGATTTGGTTGTGTCTTGAAATTCCCAATTGCGGGTACTTGTATGCAGGTAATATGCTACATCTTTCCAACTTCCGCCACGGATCACCTTACGCTTAAAGGATTCTGGATCTTCTGCTTTTGCATCATATTTTACATCAGGATTTTGGTCATGCATGATGATGTGTGCGTTATCTGAATAGGCTGATTCCGTCCATTCAGCAACGTTTCCTGACATATTATATAAGCCATATTGATTTGGAAAGTATGCATCTGCTTTAACTGTGTAATATCCACCGTCCTCCGGATAATTTCCGCGACCCGGTTTGAAATTAGCTAACAAACAACCTTTTGCATTTCTAGGATAATAGGCACCCCAAGGAAATGGAGCTTGTTCCTGACCGCCTCTTGCTGACCATTCCCATTCGTGCTCAGTTGGCAAGCGGAATTCTTCAGAATTTGGTTCGTCCTCGCCTTTAAATTTATTCCATATGCTGGTTCTCCAGTAACAAAATGCACGGGCTTGTGGCCAATTAACACCTACAACCGGATAATCATCAAATGCAGGGTGGCTGAAATAATTACGAGTCATCGGCTCATTATAAGAATAAGCAAAGTCCCTTACCCAACACAAAGTGTCTGGATAAATATTTGTTTTAACCTTATTAATGATTGCGGACCTTTTAATGTCACGGGTATGCGCTGCTTTTTGCCAGTCTTTCCATTCCCACTCGTAAACGAATTTACGACTGTCCAGTTCTTTAACGCCTTTATAAGCATCAGCTCCCTGGAAATACATGTCATTTAAGGTTTCGTCTTCCCAATCAATTTCCTGTTCCCAGTCTACTTCTTCAGTTTGACCGTCTTCACCTTCAATGAAATGACCTAAAGCCTTATGAGCCAGTTCATCCCGGACGTAATACACAAACTGACGGTACTCATTATTCGTGATTTCCGTGTCATCCATGTAAAAACCTGAAATGGAAATAGATTTTTGGGGCTGGACCAGGGTGTGAAAGAAATCCTGATCACTTTGACCAATGGTTAATGTACCGCTTGGAACATATACCATGCCGTAGGGATTAATACCACCCCATTTCGGACGATCCATGGCTCCAACCAGTTGCCCATCTTGTTGTTTCTTGCCGCAGGATGCTACTAATAATAGCAACAGGGCATAGATAGAGAGATTCAATTTTCTCATCTGCATACAAATTTACCTACTTTGTCTTTTATAAAAAGTGGCGTAAATATAAGACATTAAAAAGATTCCCTAAAAAAATATTTTTTCAGCTTATAGATAGGCCATCTTGTAAAAATGCGAACTTTAATTATCTGTAATTTATTGTGTTCCAACTAAAATCTTATGAAAATTTCCTTAAAAACTTCAATAAAATTAAATTTTAGTCAGAATACCTGGGACTGTGAATAATTCTTGGTGCTTTTCCAAGGCCCACAGCTCTCCCTAAATTATAATACAAACCCATCTCCTGGCTGCCTGTTACCAGCCCTTTATCAATCTTCCCTAAATAAAATTCATGGGTATATGCCAAATGCAGCTTTCTAGTTAAGGCAAAGCCAGCAGTGATTCCTAAGGATTCCATCGAACTCCCATCGTAACCTCTTACATGTAACCCACCAAAAATATTGCCATTATATTCAAAGTTGCTAAAAATATCCGACTGAAACCGATTTAAATCAGTATAAAGCAAGAAACCTACTCGGAAGGTAATATTAGCCCATTCTCTATCTGTTAAACCGATTGCCTGAAATTCACGGTTATTTTGATACAATAGGCCTTTTTTTGAAGATCCAGACTCTAGCAAACGGTCTGCACTGATTCCAAATTTATAATGACCCCTTTGTATAAAAATTGCTAATCCCAAATCGATAAATCCACCATTCAGGTCACTATTTGATAATTGCTGATCCTGATGATCTACTTGACCATTTGAGTATTCCCCATCCGGTGTCCGTGCATTGATGGAATTAAAAGCCAATGATTTAATGTCTAATTGGACACCACCCGATACCAACCAGGAACTAAAATTCCATACATGATTGAAACTGGGTTTAATAAACACCTCGCTTTGCAATCCGATTTGATCTTGACCCAAACAAAAACCAAAACCACTATTTATTTTATAGATTGGAAAATGACTGGCCACCAAGATGGTTTGAGGATGCCCATCCAGTTTAAACCATTGATTGCGGTAATGTGCAGATGCAATGAGGGTGCCTTCCAATCCAGCATAGGCTGCGTTAACAAAATAAGGATCTCTGGCCGCTTGAGTAATCAACGAAGTTTGCTGTCCGATCAAACGAACTGTTATTAATATCAAGAAGCTAATTTTTAAGATTTGACTCAAGTGCACCTTAACTGTATTTACTTAATAAAGGTACTAGTTTTTCTGGCAAATCAACTGGGGGAAAACAAACTCCCTGATCGCACAGCTGAAATCCCGATTCGATGGAATTTGGTATTAACAGAAGTCCTGGAATCAACCACGATTGTAACATCGGAATGACTTTATGCATTGATTTGGTCTTAATCACTGGAACAGATTCCTTATAAGAAATCAAGGCTTCAATCCATCCACCCATTGCAATCGGATGCTGTAATGAAATGGATTCCATTAGTTCAAGCATCTCTTCAATAAAGGATTCATATTTAAATGTGGATAATGCCTCATTCAAATAGTTTCCACAAAAAATTAATACTGCATTGGGATTTGGATAATTGCTTTCACCCCAGTCTGTGATCGAATGCAGCGCATCTTCATGGAAGTGTGCGGTTGATTTTAATAAACAACTTGTTTCTTCTTTAAAATGAACTAACACAAAATCCATCAACTGTTCTGCCTTCACAATTAAATCGGTACGTCCGGTCAAACTATATACATCCAACAACGCTTTAATAAACCAGGCATAATCTTCCAAAAATCCATAACCGACACTCTTGTTATTGAATAGATATCGGCAGAGTAACTGATCTTCCCTAAATCCTTTGGCCAGGATCTGATCAATGATCTTCTGCGCTGTTGTCAAATCCGATTCGTTAGCATCTGCAAGGTACCAGGCACAATAGGCTGATGCCAACATAGCATTCCAGCTGATAATTAGTTTAGTATCAATATCTGGTTTGACTCGTAGACTTCGTGCCGCTTGCAATGCATTTAAACATGCTGCCTGGTCTTCTATAATTTTTACTAATTCTTCTGAATCAAAAATGCCGGGACGTAAGCGTAGTACTTTTAAATCTGTATGATGGTGATCCAGATTTGATAAACTGAAGGATGCCAAAAAAGATGCATACCTGTCCTGAAGGATGTTTTGTAGTTGGGATTTTGTCCAAACATAATAAGTGCCTTCATGTCCTTCAGAATCTGCATCCATTGCTGCATAAAACATGCCCGAAGCATCCTGCATGTGTTGCTCAAAGAAACGAATGGACTGTCGGGTTCTTTGTTTGAGAAAGCCATCATTGGTAATTCTACAAGCTTCAGCCATCGTTTGAACCAGTTGCGCATGATCGTACAACATTTTTTCAAAGTGTGGAACATCCCATTGGCCATCGACGGAATACCTGCAAAATCCACCTTCCAATTGGTCGTAGATCCCACCAGCCCCCATAGCTTTCAAACTGAATATACCATGTTGAATTAGACGGCTTTCTTTTTTTAGAATCCCCAATTGAAATAACAATCGAATCAAACTGGCATGTGGAAATTTTGGTTGATTTCCGAAGCCTCCTTGATTCAAATCAAAATAACCTGTTAGTTGAGTTATTAATTTTGGATAGTCAATTCCTTGATTTTCTGTACTCACTTTCTGACCTGCTGCACTCAGCTGAATCAAATGCTTTGAAAGTTCGTCTGCTTGTTGGGTGATTTCATTGTTTTTTTGAATAAATGCTTCATGAACAGATACTAAAATTTGCTTCCAGGAAGCTCTTCCAAAATTAGGCGTTGGGGGAAAATAAGTACCGCCATAAAATGGTTTTGCATCGGGAGTCAGAAAACAATTCAAAGGCCAACCTCCCGAAATACCCATTGCCTGAATGGCATTCATAAAATAATTATCAAGATCTGGACGTTCTTCACGATCAATTTTAATATTTATAAAATAATCGTTCATCAGTGTTGCAATGAGTGGATCTTCAAACGACTCATGCGCCATCACGTGACACCAATGACAGGTGCTGTATCCAATGCTTACCAGGATTGGTTTTTGTTCGCGTCGGGCTTTGGCCAAGGTCTCGGCGGACCAGGCATGCCAATCTACGGGATGGTCTTTGTGTTGTTTTAGATACGGACTGGTTTCAAACTGCAATGGGTTCATGACGAGAGATGGATTTGCAATCCATCATAGGCTAAACGAATTGAATCGTTTAATGTTTTTTCAGTAGCCGAATGGCTTCCCATTTGGTGGCTCAGGTGCGTTAAAAACGCTTGTTTGGGTTGTACCTGTTGAATTAATTCTAAGGCTTGTTCTAAATTAAAATGACTGTGATGAGTTTTGTGCCGCAATGCATTCACAACAAGACATTCACAATTTTTAATGAGATCAATTTCAACTGCATCCAAATGACTGGCATCTGTGATGTAAACAAACTGGTTCAATTTGAATCCTACAATATTCATCCGTCCATGTATCACTCGGAATGGGAGGATGGGATCTTCTCCGATGGTAAATGGTTGATTGGGTGTTATCTCAATCAACTCGAGTTGAGGCAAACCGGGATATTCATTTGGACCAAAAATGTAATAAAATCGTTGTTTTAAATCTTGGATCGTATGGCCTTCTGCATAGAGTGGAATTTTCCGGTCCATTGCAAAATTAATCGGACGGATATCATCCATGCCCGCTGTATGATCTGCATGTTCATGGGTCAATAAAATGGCATCTATCCTTGTAATCCCATGACGCAAGGCTTGCTGTCGAAAATCCGGACCTATATCAATTAAAATAGACTGTTGATTGGTTTCAATCCAAACAGAGGTCCGCAATCTTTGATTTCGCGGGTCATCTGAATTGCAAACCTGACAGGTACACCCTATAACCGGAATGCCTTGTGAAGTCCCTGTGCCGAGAAAGGTGATGCGCATAGGACAAAGGTATGGAGATTAATTAAAGGAGACAGGAATCGGGAGACAGGAGTCAATAGTTAGGGGTCAGGAGTCAAAAATTCAGAATTGTAGTATTGCAGGATTGCAGAATTGGAACATTTCTCCAAAGACTTCTTTTCTAAAGACTATTTCACAATAGGTATCACTACATCACCTAAAGCAATAATTTATCCACTGTTTCAATTACCAATTCAGTATAGGCTTTATAGGCATCCGGAAGTCTGTCGATGCTGGTGTCCAGGATCCAAAAGTTGTGTGTGGATTGCGATTTATACTCTATATAAACTCCGCCCTGGTCGTGGGCATCTGGTATTCCAAAAACTCTTTGAGAATCACTAAGAAATTGTTTTGGAAATTGACTCCACAGCTTTTTGGCCTCATTAAATTTTTCATTGGAACGCAATTCAAATTGTCCTTCATAAAATTTTGTTTGAGATGGATAGTCATCCCGGGTGTCTTCCAATAGTAAACTGTCTGACAATTTGAATATTGCAATGCATTTAGGTCCGCTGCAAAATCCTCGGTAAACTCCAAAAACTAAATAATCGGGTTCAAGGTTAACGCAACAATCTTTTTCACTGCATGCAGCTAAAAACAAAAAAATAATTAAAAAAAATAATGGGTATTTCATATGAGGATTTGATGTAAAACGTTTGATGGGGCTGGAATGTTATTGAATACTGTTGAGATGGCATTTAGTTAATTGAGACAAAATCAGGGAAAAATGAGCCTTCAGTTCAATTTAGTCCGATTCATGCGTTTAGTAAAAATTGTTGCTTTCCTATTCAATCTATTTTTTTTTGATTGCACTGCGATTGCAAATACGAATTGGGTCCATAAATATGGCAAACTCAACTTTTTTCAAGCGTTTGGGGTTCTTTTTTTATGAAAGTGCCTGATCGGGTGCCATAAGTCAATATTACAGAATTGCTCCCTTGAACCATTGGAACATTTACTACCTTTGTCGCGCTTTTTAAAAAGAGAACATTTGCAACCAACAGATATCAAAAATCCGGAGTATTTTCATAAGGTAGTGGACTGCCAATATGCTTGTCCTGCCCATACACCGGTTCCGGAATACATCCGCTTAATAGCGGCCGGAAAATATACCGAAGCGTATATGATCAATTGGGAATCCAATGTGTTTCCAGGTGTTTTGGGTCGAACGTGCGACCGGCCTTGTGAACCAGCCTGCCGTCGGGGTCGTGTTGAGGAAGAGCCTGTCGCAATTTGTCGATTGAAACGAGTCGCTGCCGATCATAAAGGAGATGTCAGTGACCATATGCCTAAAGGTCCCTTTCCTCCGAATGGCAAGAAAATTGCATTGATTGGTGGCGGTCCGGCATCTTTGACCGTTGCACGCGATCTTGCGCCCCTTGGTTACGAAATTCATCTGTATGATGACCAGGAGTTTGGCGGTGGGATGATGCGGAGTCAAATTCCTTCATTCCGTTTGCCGGATGAGGTGTTGTCGGAGGAGGTAAATTTCATCCTAAATCTAGGCATTCACACGCATTTTAAAACTTATGTCAGCAGCCTTAAAGAAATTCTTTCAAAAGGTTATGATGCAATCTTTGTTGGAACCGGAGCTCCAAAAGGAAAAGACCTTCCAGACTTACCAGGTCGGTGGGATGCTAAAGAAAACATCCATATCGGAATCCAATGGTTAGCTAATGTGGCGTTCGAGCATACTGCCAAAATAGGCAAGAAAGTAATTGTCGTTGGTGGGGGTAATACGGCTATGGACTGCTGTCGTACCTCACGCCGTTTAGGAGGCGAAGAAGTGAAAGTCGTAGTTCGGAGTCCATTTGCAGAAATGAAGGCATCGCCCTGGGAGAAAGAGGATGCGATGCATGAAGATATCCCAATACTCGATTGTCATGTTCCCAAATCTTTTGTAGTTGAAAATGGACAACTCAAAGGCATGCGCTTTGAAAAAGTTAAAGCTATAAAAGACGATTCCGGAAAACGAAAATTAGTCCCTTCTGGTGAACCCGAAGTGTTGATTGAAGCGGATGAAATCCTATTGGCTATCGGACAAGAAAACAGCTTTCCCTGGATCGAACGGGACTTAGGCATTGAGTTTGACCAGTGGGAAATGCCTAAAGTAGATGTGTTGACCCATCAATCATCCATTCCCAATGTATTTTTTGGTGGGGATGCGGCCTTCGGGCCAAAAAATGTAATTACTGCTGTTGCTCAAGGGCATCAGGCTGCAATATCCATTGACTTGTATTGTCAAGGCAAAAATCTGACCGAACGGCTTCATCCTATGGTCAATCTGGTTTCTCAAAAAATGGGTATTCACGAATGGGCTTACGACAGTAAAATTGTTGATGACCTTCGATACATCGTTCCACAAGCAGATAAAAAATTAACACTCAAAGACCGCAAGAAAGAAGTTGAATTGGGATTTGACCTCGAAAACGGATTCAAAGAAGCGCAACGCTGTCTAAACTGCGATGTGCAAACAGTTTTCACAACCAGTCGTTGTATTGAATGTGACGCATGTGTTGATATTTGTCCAACGTCCTGCATTTCTTTTGTCGATGATGGCGAAGAAATGGATTTGCGTACCCGTCTTTCTGCACCTGCAAACAATCTTACACAGGATTTATATGTTTCCGAAGTCCTGCCAACCAAACGGGTTATGGTTAAAGATGAAGATGTGTGTTTGCATTGTGGATTGTGTGCCGAACGGTGTCCGACAACTGCATGGGATATGCAAAAATATTTTTATCAAGTTACTAAAGCCGGTTCATGCAAGCACATTCTATAATTAATGATTTTGTAATTCGGTTTGCAAATGTAAATGGTACCGGAAGTGCGAGTGCCAACAATATGTTTGCCAAAGCAATATTTAGAATGGGCATACCAGTAAGTCCTAAGAATATTTTTCCATCGAACATACAGGGTTTGCCCACTTGGTATGAAGTGCGCGTCAACGACCAGTTTTATCTTGGCCGTCGAGATGGAATCGATTTGATGGTTTGTGTAAATCCGCAATCGATGTTGCAAGATGTGGCAAGCGTAAAACCGGGTGGATATTTTATTTATGACAATACAAAACCGCTTCACAAGGAATACATTCGGGAAGATTTAAATTATATAGGAATTCCTTTAACTGAAATAACCATTCAGGAATATACAGATCCGCGTCAACGGATGTTGTTTAAAAATATCATTTATGTCGGTGCTTTAGCTGCATTAATTGATATTGAAATGGATGTGTTGCAACAATTGGTCAACGAACAATTTAAAGGAAAGGAAAAATTAATTCAACCGAATCATCATGCTTTGGATTTAGGCTATCAATACATTCAGAAGCATTTTGCACATCCACTACCCTATCGTTTGCAAAGACGTGACCTTTTAAAAGATAAAATTTTATTTGAAGGAAATGCAGCAACCGCATTGGGTGCAATTTATGGAGGAGCAACTGTTGCTGCCTGGTATCCAATTACACCTTCTACTTCGGTAGTGGATGCATTTGCAGATTATGCTGCTGAATATCGGGTGGATCCTGAAACAAATGAAAACAATTATGCCATCGTTCAGGCAGAAGATGAATTGGCCGCTATGGGAATGGTCATTGGTGCGATGTGGAATGGTGCCCGCGCATTTACAGCAACCAGTGGTCCGGGTGTTTCACTGATGCAGGAATTTTTAGGACTAGCTTATTTTGCTGAAATTCCTGCAGTATTGGTCGATGTGCAACGCACAGGTCCATCAACCGGAATGCCGACTCGTACACAACAATCCGATATTTTAATTGCAGCCCACGCTTCACATGGCGATACCAAACAGGTATTATTGATTCCAAGTTCACCGAAAGAATGTTTTGAATTTGCTGCTTTGTCGTTTGACCTTGCAGAACAATTACAAACTCCTATCATCATCCTTTCAGATTTGGATTTAGGAATGAATGATCATGTAAGCGATGCATTGGAATGGAAAGCCACAGCCCAATATCGACGCGGAAAAGTGTTGACCGCTGAACAGCTGGATCAAATCGGTCGCTTTGGTCGTTATTTAGATTCCGATGGAGATGGAATTCCTTATCGTACCATTCCAGGGACACATCCTACAAAAAGGCTCTTTTTTACAAGAGGCTCTTCGAGAGATGAATATGCAATTTATACAGAAGATGGAAATGCATACAAACGCAACATGGATCGATTGTTAAAAAGTGGGAGACGATTAAATCCTATGTTCCAAAACCTGAACTCATGCAATCAGAATCCAATGCATCCATGGGCATGTTGTTTTTGGAACCAGTCATTTTTCATCTGTTGAAGCCCATGATTTACTTGCAAAAGATGGAATTGAATTGGATGCGATTCGTTTACGCGCGTTTCCTTTTACACAAGAGGTTTGTGATTTTGTAGAAGATCATGAAATTCTATTTGTGATCGAACAAAATCGCGATGCACAAATGCGGACTTTATTAATCAACGAATTGGAAATAAATCCGGATAAATTGATTCGCGTGTTGAATTACGATGGAATGCCAATCACAGCTGCACATATTTACAAAGAGATCACCAATTATATTCAAAAAGAAAACAAGAGAAGCAAAGACTTTTCTTTTGAAATGAATGCCTCATGAGTTATATAAAACCAAGTTTCAGACATCCAGATTTACCTGTAAATAATTTAGGGTATAAGCGAAAAGATTATGAAGGTTCGTTATCAACCCTTTGTGCCGGTTGTGGGCATGATTCCATATCAGGGGCATTGATTCAAGCATGTTTTGAATTAAACATCGAACCCCATCGTCTTGCCAAACTTTCAGGCATTGGCTGTTCGTCAAAAACGCCGACCTACTTTTTAGGCAATTCACATGGCTTTAATTCCGTACACGGTAGAATGCCGAGTGTGGCAACAGGTGCTAATCTCGCCAATAGAGATTTAATTTATCTTGGCGTGTCCGGAGATGGAGATACTGCTTCTATCGGAATGGGCCAATTTGTACATTTAATTCGACGAAATTTAAACATCACGTACATTGTAATGAACAATGGATGTTATGGTTTGACGAAAGGACAAGATTCCGCAACTGCAGATAAAGGTTCTAAAAGCAAAGCCGGTTCAACCAATCTATTTCAGAATATTGATTTACCTGGTTTGGCTATGGAATTGGGGGCTGGATTTGTAGCGCGCAGTTTTTCTGGTGATAAAGTACAGTTGATTCCATTAATTAAAGCAGCATTGGCACATCCTGGTTTTGCCCTCATCGATGTGATTTCACCTTGCGTAACTTTTAACAACAATGTTGGATCTACTAAATCATATGATTATGTACGCCAGCATATTGATGCAACGGCTACTGTAGATTTTGTGCCCCATGCATCTGAAATTAAGACTGATTATGAAGCAGGTAGTAACAAACTGGTTACCATGCATGATGGCTCATTCATTAAACTCAATAAATTGCAAGCAGATTGGGATCCAACGAATCGGGATTCGGCAGTACATGCATTGCACGAAGCCAATAAAAATGGTGAAATTTTAACCGGTTTGATCTATATCAATGAAGAAAGTCAGGAGTTACATCAAATATTAAATACAACAAAGAAACCACTCAACGCCTTAACCGAGTCTGAATTGTGTCCTGGCGATAACGCATTAAAATCGATTAACGAAAGTTTACGTTAATCTTTAAAAGAGTTTGTCCCGCAGATCTCGCAGATTTACGCAGAGTAATTTTTCTTATTATCGTCCGGCTCCATTATCAGAATGACACAAAAAGAATTTCCCGCAGATCTCGCAGATTTACGCAGAGTAATTTTTCTTATTATCGTCCGGCTCCATTATCAGAATGACACAAAAAGAATTTCCCGCAGATCTCGCAGATTTACGCAGAGTAATTTTTCTTATTATCGTCCGGCTCCATTATCAGAATGACACAATAAGAATTTCCCGCAGATCTCGCAGATTTACGCAGAGTTAATTTTTCTTATTATCGTCTTGATCCATTATCAGAATGACACATAAAGATTGTCCTTCAGATTATGCAGATTTTCGCTAAAGAGGTTTCCTTTCTGCGCTTTTCTGCGTAGTCTGCGGGACAATAAGAATTTCCCGCAGATCTCGCAGATTTACGCAGAGTTAATTTTTCTTATTATCGTCTTGATCCATTATCAGAATGACACATAAAGATTGTCCTTCAGATTATGCAGATTTTCGCTGAAGAGGTTTTCTTTGCTGCCTTTTCTGCGTAGTCTGCGGGACAATAAGAATTTCCCGCAGATCTCGCAGATTTACGCAGAGTTAATTTTTCTTATTATCGTCTTGATCCATTATCAGAATGACACATAAAGATTGCCCTTCAGATTATGCAGATTTTCGCTGAAGAGGTTTCCTTTCTGCGCTTTTCTGCGTAGTCTGCGGGACAATAAGAATTTCCCGCAGATCTCGCAGATTTACGCAGATAATATTTTCCTTTCTGCACATTCTGTGGGAGAACAAGAATTGGCTGCAGGTCTTACATCATTAAAGTTTATTTACTTTCCTAAATATGGCTTTTTCTATATCGACACAATTAAAATTTACCAACAAACCTAATTTCATTCCGGATAATTTCAAATAGGTCAAAACTTGCTTATGATGAACTTCCGCAAGGTTTTCAACGGATTTAATTTCAATGATTACTTTGTTTTCAACGAGTAAATCAATTCGAAATCCCACTTCCATTTTGACTTCGTCATAAATCACTGGCAATGGCACCTGACAATTTACAATTAAACCATCTTTGCGAATTTCATGTTTCAATGCGGCTTCATATACCGTTTCCAATAATCCCGGACCCAGTGTACGGTATACCCTAAAAATAGCTCCTCTTAATTTATAGGTAATTTCATTTTCTGTCATATCGACTTAATTGAAAATTTTTCTAAGCCTAATTTGCAAACCTCAAAAAATTTATTGGCGGTTCATAGTTCTCCATAGTTTTACAAAATTAGACGGATTAGGACAGCTTAATGTCAAATTATCCGGTTAAAATCGTTTACCTTTTTGGGCACCATAAATCCAATCAGTACATTTAGTAATGCCTCCGGATTGTTGCAAGAACAACTTTTGGTTCAATTCCAACAATCTGAATGAATTTTAAAAATAACCGATACCTTTGAAGTTCATATTCCTTCATTATGTTAAAAAATCTGTTTCAAAAAGTATACCCGCATCTGATTGTCATTCTGCTGTTTATCGCAGTCATTTCCTTTTTCTTTGCTCCACACTGGCAAGGAAAAGTATTACAACAAGGAGACGTTTCAAGTTGGGAAGGATCAGCCCGTGAAATATTAGAATACAACAAACAACATCCGGGAGATCCTGCTTTATGGACTGGAACCATGTTTGGAGGAATGCCAGCCTACCAGATATCCACCCCAATGGATTATAATTTCATGATTTATGTCCAAAAGATTTTGGCATTAGGATTTCTGAGTGGTCCCATTGCCATATTCTTCTTTTGCGCTTTATCCTTTTATGTATTGTATTTAGTTCTTGGCCTCAGTATCCCCTTTGCCTGCATGGGTGGATTGGGAACGGCTTTGGTTACCGGAAACTTTATCGTATTAGAGGCCGGACATGTTCCTAAACTGATTGTGCTCTCTATGATTGGGTTTATAATTGCCGGTATGATACTTTCGTATCGGGGAAACTGGTTAAAAGGTGCTGCATTATTTGCTTTGGGAATGGGCATTAATGTGCTCAACAACCACGTGCAAATGAGTTATTACACCATGTTGCTGATGTTGCCCTTGGTATTTGCATTTGCAATTCAATTTATTAAGGATAAGGATTTTAAAAACTTTATGATACCGAGTGGGATTATGGCAGGCATTGTTGTGTTGGCCTTGCTTGCTTCATCCAGTTCAATCCTTCCTACATATGAATATGCTAAAGAAACCATGCGGGGTGGTCACATCTTGAGTAAAAAAACAAACGATGTAACGGGAGATGTAAATACTGCCGGTTTACAATGGGACTATGCAACCAATTGGAGCAATGGCGGCATCGACCTGATGTCTTGTTTAATCCCAGGAGTTGCAGGAGGCGGGACTTCGGAACCTGCGGATGCAAATTCTGAACTATTGAAAAGTTTGCGTAAAAAAGGTTACAATGCACCCAAGCGATTTAAAGCCCCATTGTATTGGGGAGACCTTCCTTTTACCAGTGGCCCATTTTATTTTGGTGCTATCATGTGTTTGTTGTTTGTCTTGGGTATGTTTATTGTTAAGGGCCCAATCAAATGGTGGATTACCATTTCAGTCAGTTTGGGTTTATTGATGTCGATGGGTAAACACTTTGAAATTTTAAATCATTTTCTATTTGATTACTTGCCGCTTTACAGCAAATTCAGAGCACCGAGTAGCATGTTATCGGTTGTGTCCTACTTTTTTCCAATCCTCGGCATGATGGCATTGTATCAAATTTCAAATGCCGATAAAAAGGATGAATCTTTATTAAAAAAATTATATTATAGCATAGCGATTACAGGAGGTATTTGTTTGTTTTTTGCATTGTTGGGTCCGAGCTTTTTTGATTTTAAACACAGTTCGGATGCAGGTTACGCCAACCAAGGATTGGATACGGATGCATTGATCTTGGATCGTAAATCCTTAATGCAAAGCGATGCCTGGAGGTCCTTGATTTTTATCACATTAGCAGCAGCCATGCTTTGGGCTTATCTAAAGTCTAAAATTCAATTGCGTTATGCAGCAATTGCATTGGGGATCCTAACTTTAATTGATCTTGGTGGTGTGGCCACCCGATACATCAGTAAAGATGATTTCGTAAGTAAATCTAAAAAGAACAATCTCAAAACCACGACAAGTTGATACACAAATATTAGGTGACAAAGCAGATTACAGAGTGCTTGATTTAACGGTCAATACGTTTAACAGTTCGATGCCGTCTTTCTTTCACAATCACATCGGCGGCTATCATCCGGCAAAATTGCAACGATATCAAGATTTGATTGATCTTCATATCGAACCTGAAATTCAACAACTCAACGGTTTTTTGCAAAATTTTACTTCCGACAGTAGTTTAACAAATTCACTTTCCGTATTGAGTGTATTAAACATGCTCAATACAAAATATTTTATCTTGGGTCAGCCAGGAAAAGAAATGCCCTTACCCAATCCATTTGCAATGGGTAATGCCTGGTTGGTACATGATGTCAAAATGGTTAGTACACCGGATGATGAAATTGCTGAACTCAATAAAACTAATTTAAAACAATTTGCAATTGTGAATCAAGAATTTGATTCCAAACTAACACAAAAACAATTTGATGGAAATGGTTCCATTAAATTAACTTCTTATAGTCCAAATAAAATGGTCTATGAAGCCAATTGCAGCGGAAATCAATTAGCAGTATTTTCTGAAATCTGGTATGGTCCCGATTTAGGTTGGCATATAAGCATTGATGGGAAGGAAGTAGATTTAATCAGGGCAAATTATGTGTTAAGAGCATGTCAGATTCCAGATGGCAAACACCAGGTTGTAATGGAATTTAAACCCAATTCATTTATGTTTGGTAAAAATCTTTCCATGATTTGCTCAGTATTGTTAATTGGTTTGATGGGATTTGTAGCCTATAAGGAATTGATGAAATTTAAATAAGGATAATTTAATATCACTTATACATTTTCTTGGTAAAAAATTTGGAATTTAATCATTTGAAAATTGTTATTATCAATTCCATACAAAGTCCATTTTTAATTCATGCTTGTTTGAACTAAAAACTCTTTAAAGGGGCTTTAAATTTGTATTCACATTATGCCCATCGTTTCAAAGTTAAATTTTAACAACATCCATTTTGTTAAAACAAAAATTATTGAATCCAGAATCTTATAAATGTTAAGCCTTTGTCAAGGGGTTTGGGTTCGGAAAGTACATGAAATGAAAATAAATTACATGTAATTATCAAGATAATAATTCATTAAATCTGAAATTGCAGTTGTCAGATTTTTACGTGAATAGTTGGCAATTTTAGTTTCATTGTTTGGAAAGGAATTCATAGCAACCATTTCAAAAAGTTTTTCAAGATTCGAGTATAGTTGTTCCGCGTCGGCGTAATCAGCATTCAAACCTGCTTCCGTTTCTTTCAAAATAGTTACAACATCGCTGTCTGCCGGTGAAATTGAATAAATTGGTTTTTGCAAATAAAGGTATTCGAAAAATTTACCGGTAATTACTCCTTTATTTCCGGGCACACCCACCAACAAAAGGAGGTCTGCTTCAAATAAATAATGTTGAAGTTGTGCGTGTGGCATGGATGCAAGGACTTGCACATAAGGTGATAAGCTAGAAGCTTTTAATTGCGAAACGATCAAGGGATCTATATTTCCAATAAGGATCAATTCAAATTTATTTGAAATTGCAGGAACGTCTCTTAAATAATTTTCCAAAACTTTCCAAAAAATACTTGGGTTGCGATCTGCACTTAATACTCCCGCATACACCATTTTAATTTTAGAATGATCCTTCACAGGATTTTGTTTTGGAAACGTTTCATATCCGTTGGTAATTACATATACTTCCCGATTGACAAGTGATTCCAATCCTTTTTTACAATCCGGACTTACGGTAACTACCAAATTGGCTTCTTGCAATACAGATTTTTCCAGTCGATTGTGTATCTTTCTTGATAGCTTGCTTAAGTTGAGTTGTTTAAACGAATAAATCTGTGTCCAGGGATCCCTAAAATCAGCCAGCCAGGGAATATCCAATCGACGTTTTAATGAACGTGCGATTAAATGCGTACTGTGAGGAGGTCCGGTACTTACTATAAAATCAACCGGGTATTTTTTTAAATAGTTTTCTAATAAACGTATGGACGGACGAATCCAAAACATTCGTGCATCTGGAATAAAGAAATTTCCACGGATCCACAGCAAGAGCCGTTTAAACCAGGAACCGCGTTCCATTTCAGAAAAAATGCTTGGATTTACCTGTTCCTTGGTACCGGATAGCTTTTTAAATAAGGTATAAGGTTCCCAAATCGGGCCTTTTATAATTTCCAAATCATCCGGTATATGTTGTTGCAAACTTGAATCTATATAGGGATACTCCCCATTTTGAACCGTATAAATGATTGGTTCCCAATTAGCATCCCGAAGATATTTAGTAAAATACAACCACCTCTGGACACCTGACCCACCGGAAGGTGGCCAATAATAAGTGATAATGAGAACGCGTTTCAATGTTGGAGTACTTATAGCTTGCTTATGCGGGTAAAATTAAGCTTTGAAAAGCTGAATGGGAGAATTGTTTTAGTTTTCAAACTAACAAGATTGGATCAATAAGCCTTGAAGAAAAAGGTTTCCTTCTCTTTTTATAACTTTGCCCTGATACATGTGTGGTTTAGCCGGAATTTTTAATCTAGATGGAGCATCTATAAACAGTCAGGATCTGTTAAAAATGACCCGGATCATCCGTCATCGGGGTCCAGATGATGAAGGCTATTTACTAATCCATACTGCAAACAAGGCCATCCATCACCATGTACACGATGATACCATTTCAGAAATAAAAGCAAGATCATCCGTATTGCCGGTTCAAACCAAGTGCAATCTTGGCATAGGTTACAGACGACTTGCAATCATCGATCTCTCTGCCAATGGCCATCAGCCCATGGCAGACCCCTCAGGTCAAATTTGGTTAAGCTTCAATGGAGAAATTTACAATTACATTGAAATTCGTGAGGAATTGACCAAGCTGGGACATCAATTTAAAACAAACAGCGATTCTGAAGTCTTAATTCATGCGTATTTGCAATGGAACGAACAATGCCTTGGAAAATTTATAGGCATGTTTGCTTTTGTTATCTATGATAACCGGTCCGGTAATTTATTTATTGCAAGAGATCGCATGGGGATAAAACCATTTAATTATTATTTTGATGGCAATCAATTTATATGGGCTTCTGAAGAAAAGCAAATTGCTGCAATTATCCCGGACAAACTCAGTCCAAATCGTCAGGCCTTATTAGAATTTCTTCAATGGAATCGTCAATTTGAAACATCTGCAACCTTTATAACTGAAATTCAACAATTGCCAGCTGCACATTATGCAATTGTTTCTATAAAAGGTATTGAACAAAAAAAATATTGGGATATCCCATTGGTTTCAGAACAAGAAATGCTCAATGAATCTGATTCCTGTAATGTACTTCGAGCGCTATTAAGTGATTCCATTAAATTGCGTTTGCGCAGCGATGTTCCATTGGGTATTGCTTTGAGTGGCGGCATTGATTCTTCTTCAATTTGTTGCTTGGCAAGAAAATTAACCAACCAAGCTATACGCACCTTTTCCGTATATTATGAAGGAAAACAATATGACGAACGAAGTTACATTCAAGCTGTTTTAGACCAAGGTGGTTTTCAATCTACATTTCAAACGGGTAGCAAAGAAATTACTGTTGAAGAATTGAAAGCATGGACTTATCATCAGGATGCCCCAACTGCAGGAGGGAGTCCTTTCTCTGCATTTTTAAATTATCGCAATGTCCGCAAGGCGGGTATCATTGTGTTACTCAATGGACAAGGTGGCGATGAATTGTTTGCCGGCTATCCTTATTTTTATAAATATTATTTGGCACAATGTTATCAGCAAGGCAATATCATGGAACTCCTTAAAACTACTGCAACTTTAGCATATCACCAAGGTTTAAAAGCCGCCATCTCACATAATTATCTTGCAAAACAACGATTAAAGTTAGATTCAGTTGCGCTAAGAAAATTAGAACATAAAAAATATGCATCGCCTAACTTGTATCCAGAAACCCAGATGCAACTTAAAATGCATACCAATCACTCTTTGCTATCAACGGCTTTACAAAATGCAATTCAAATTACCCACTTACCACACATGTTGCATTGGGAAGATCGAAATTCAATGGCTAATTCAATCGAGAGCCGTGTTCCGTTTTTAGATCATCGGCTGGTTGAAAAATCATTTTATATACCCGATCATTTAAAATTGCATCAAGGCGAAACAAAATACATCTTACGAGAAAGCATGAAATCCTATGTTCCAGAAAGTATTCTTAAAAGGAAAGACAAAATTGGATTTGCCACTCCTACTTCTTATTGGACACATACTGTATTAAAATCAGCGATATTGGATATGGTGCATAGTTCCGGTTTTTTATCCAGAGATTGGTGGCACGGCAAACAAATACAAGATCGAATTACAAAAGATATCAATCAATTTGGTGAAAACGAATTGTGGAAAATTTTCACCAGCGAATTGTGGTACCAATCGACTTTCCAAACGAACCAATAAATTAAACTTCGTGCAAACCAATCCCAGTTTAAAAAGAATCCAAGAAGTAGCTTTTCAATTACAAAATGATTTGTTGCAACTTGATATCGATGCATTGGATGTTTCTGAAAGTGTTAAAAGTTATTTTCGATACGATCTTACGAAGTTGAGTTATGTAAGTAAATGCAATGCTTTTATACTATATCACTTATTATTAAATCCGAAATCAAATAAATCAAGTACGATTATTGTAGATCATGGTGCAGGTATTGGTTTATTTTCGTTTTTAGTAAAAAGAATGGGTTATACCTGCATCAGTCACGATTTATTTGATGAGTACCTTGATGGCATTCGAAAAATAGGCACTGCACTCAATGCAAGGCCGGATTATTTTGTATTAGGTGATACCAATGCCTTAGTTGCGTATTGTCATTTTCATGATATAAACATACTTGGCTTGGCTTCCCGCAATGTAATCGAACATTTACCCGATTATCGAGCATTTTTTAATGATATTGCCAGTTTAGGTCCAGAAGGTTTCAGTATTGTAATCACTACATCTGCCAACATACACAATCCGTTGGTAAAACGACTGCATTTAAAAATACATAAAGAATATGAATACAAAGGCAGTCGGGTTGATATGGACCACCCGGATTTGGATGAATCGCTCAGTGGAATTCAATTGCGTTCTGCGTTGATAAAAAATCATTTTCCACAATTAGATTCTGAAACAATCAGAAGGCTTGCCATTTTAAATCGCAGTTATATCGAAAAGGAAATTTTAAAACGCACCGAATATTACATTCAATCAGGCCACTGGCCTGCTCCTCCAAATGAATCAAGCAATACCTGTGATCCAATTACTGGAGCCTGGGTTGAACGCTTGGTAACTTATGCAGACTATCAATCTGCGGCACAAGCAGCAGGATTTTCAATAGAAGCATTGCCTGGTTTTTATAATACGAATTATTCTTCGTTTATTATAAATTGTATGTCAATTATACTAAATGGATTGCTTAGATTTAAACATCCATTCATTTTGAATCTGTCACCTTTTCTTGCCATGAAACTCACAAAAAAGTAAA
This sequence comes from Saprospiraceae bacterium, assembly GCA_016712145.1. Classification (NCBI taxonomy): domain Bacteria; kingdom Pseudomonadati; phylum Bacteroidota; class Saprospiria; order Saprospirales; family Saprospiraceae; species Saprospiraceae bacterium. The sequence continues at coordinate 41,374 of JADJRO010000001.1, read as the reverse complement.
TGAACTTTTACAAAACAAGTTTTATGAGTGGCCTTTACGCTGTGATCAATATGATTACTGGCCTTATAATAACGAAGTTGAGTGCAAAAATAATAGGTCCGGTTGGTACGGCTTACATTGGTAAATTTGGAAACATCTCAGGACTGATCCTAATCATCGCGACTGCTTCAATTGCTACCGGCATTGTAAAATATGTTTCTGAGCACAAAGACAACAAACAGAAACTTAAAGAAATAATTCAAACTGCCTTTAGCATTATTGGAATTGGCTCGCTAATCTGTTGTCTCTTTGTATTAATCAGCTCAAGTTACTTGAATCAAGCTGCATTTAAAGATCAGGATTTTAAAATTGTATTTATACTGTATGGTTGTTTTTTAATACTTATTTCACTTCAAGTTTTAATCACAGGGATATTGAATGGCTTAGGTGAAATCAATAAACTGACTTACGTAAATATAGCCGCTTCTTTATTAAATTTAATCACTACGCTGATTCTTATTACAAAGTACAATGTAATAGGAGCCTTGCTTTCGAATTCACTGTTTGCACTATTTTCTACCTTAACAGGGATGATTGCATTAGGCAAATTGAAATTTCTAAATAGAGAATTTTTCAAATTTCATTTGAATTTGGAATTTGCAAAACAGTTGATTAAATATGGAGTTTTTTCAGCCATTACATCTTTTAGTTGGATGTGGTCTATGATAATAATCCGAGAAATGGTTGAATGGAATCTGAGTATTACAGATGCTGGATTGTGGCAAGCAATGTTTAGCCTTTCAGATCGCTATTTGGCTGTGATTACCGGCACGATGGTCGTTTATTTTATTCCAAAACTTTCAGGCATTTCAGAAACGAGTGAATTGGTTCGAGAAATCCGAAAAGCTTTTAAACGGATCATTCCGGTAATGATTTTTATAGCTGGAACTATCTGGCTTTGTCGTGATTTGATTATATCGATTTTATTAGCAGAAACCTTCAGACCCATGCGTGTTTTATTCGGCTTTCAAATGATGGGAGATGTTTTTCGCATTTCTGCGATCATACTGAGCTATATCATCACATCAAAAGCCATGTTTAGAAGTGGCTTGAAAGCTGATTTATCCTTTCATGCATTATTAATTGTCTGCACTTACTTTTGTCTTAAACAATTTGGTTTAGTAGGCTGTAGTTATGCATATGCAATTGCTTGTTTACTTTATTTCTGCATTTATCTGATTATTTTTAAAGACCTCATCGTACTTATCAAAAAAAGTGTATTGCCAAAACCCTGGAAACAGCAGATGGGGCTGAAGGGAGGAAGGGCTGGAGGGCTGAAGGGCTGAAGGGCTGAAGGGCTGATGGGCTGATGGGCTGATGGGCTATTAGACTGCTAGACTATTGGACTGTTAGGGTGGGGGTTATGAGTATTTTGAGCATTTTTGAATTTTTGTCTACTGACTACTGACTCCTAACTGCTGATTACTGATTTTGGGACTGTTAGGGTGGAGGGTTATGAGTATTTTGAGCATTTTTGAATTTTTGTCTACTGACTACTGACTCCTAACAGCTGATTACTGATTTTGGGACTGTTAGGGATGAGGGTTATTGGTATGTTGAGCATTTTTGAATTTTTGTCTACTGACTACTGACTCCTAACTGCTGATTACTGATTTTGGGACTTTTAGGGTGGAGGGTTATGAGTATTTTGAGCATTTTTGAATATCGAAACACTCCAACAAATATTTAATAAATACACGTGCCAGGATTTAAGAATCTCAACATGTCAACATTGCAGTTTTGCAACATTGAAGGATTGCAACATTGCAGTATTGCAGCATTACTTCATTGCAGGATTGAATTAGAATTTACGATCGCAGGATTCTGAGAAATTCCACCCATGGACCGGCATCCTCTTTGTATTGCTTTGCCATAACCCGTACTATTTGATAAATATGATCCAGATCATGAGCCATCCAGGTAGCAAGCAGTTGACTCAATGTTACTTGGCCAAATTGAGGATGAATGCCTGTTTTTATAAAATCGGATGCTCCTAGCTTCATTTCTTCCAATAATTTCAAATTCGAATTTCGTTCCTGGCGGAATTCAGTGCAAAGTTCGCTGATGGACTTCCCTTTTGAGTTTTCAAATTGTGCAAATCGATCGAAAGATTGAAATGTACCGGAACCATTTCCGTTTAAAATAACTTCAATACGTTGAATCCAGCTTGTCTTTTCTGCATGTACAACATGCCCCATAACATCAAAAGGAGACCAGCTTTCAGCTCCTTCATTAGTATAAATCCATATATCTGAACGACCCGCTACTAGACACTCCAATACATCTGGGCTTCGCTCGAGTACTTCTACTATTTGATTTAAATTAAACGTCATATCACTACTATTTTAATGAAAAATGAGTGATAGTAAGCCCGTAAGAATCATCGTGATTGCAGTCACAATTCCAGCATTGTGTTCCCATTTATGTGAATTGATTTTATTTAATCCACGATTTGCCAATAAGATTCCTGTTAACATTCCGGTCATACTAAAGACCACATAAATAGTCAAAGACAAGCCTAATATTTTCCAACCATAAAAACTGGCATTGATAAAATAGGCTTCTATTTCAAGACAAGGAGAAAGAAACATAAAAGCCAATAAAGCATAAATTACCTGTTTACGGGTTTTAGTTTGCTCCATCATCTGGTCATCAATATGGAAATGATGGTGGGTATGGTGTCTATAAATAAAATATACACCAGATAAAATTAATATTGCTGGACCAAGCCATAAAAGGATTTGTTGATAGGATTGGTAAAATTTATGTGCAAGACCTCCTAAAATCAAGCCCAACAATACGGTACTGAGCACATGAGCAAGCGATAATGAAAATCCAACTTTGATAAGTTCGGACTCAGACCATTTTTGAGCTTTGGCTAAACTCACTAAGGGCAACCAGTGGCTAGGGATTAAAGCATGCAATAGGCTGATAATGAATGTCCCGGTTAAAATTTCAATCATATGGATGCAAATATGGCTGTTTCCTTTTAAAACCCATGGGTTCTTTGATTGTAATTTGACAAGTATCAATAAGCTGATTGATGAAGGTCATGGGAAACTATTGGAAATAGCTGAATTTTTACAGAACGATTTGACTAAGCACTGAACAAAAGTAAATAGAAATAAAATTAAGAAAAGCTATTAAAATGGGTTAATAAAATGAATCACAAGTTATCGGTACAACTATGAAAATTGTAATTAATGATGCTTTAAGCATTCGTGAAATTCAGGAGCTCTTTTCTGCTCGCTACCCTTTCCTGAAAATTGAATTCTTTAGTAAAGGACATTCGAAACACACCGGATCAAAAAAAGAACTCATGATACCCGCAAACCTGATCTTAAAGGATTGCAGGTCAGTTCACAATAAAGGCAGTCTTGAAATTCATCCTTATACGACTGTAATGGATCTTGAACAAGAGTTTCAAGATTCATTTGGATTGTCAATCCAGGTATTTAGAAAATCAGGCGATGTTTGGATAGAAACTACCGTAACGGATGATTGGACACTCGCAAAACAAAATGAGGAAGCTGAGTCATTTTACAATGCAGTTCAAGAAGCAAAAAAGACAGATCGAAATCAAATGTTGTTGTAAGATCTCAACAATACTTTTACAATACCGCCCATTCCAATCAATAAAATTAATACTAAGGTCATTTTTTGAAATCGTTCTGATGGGATTCGATTCAAAATCAATTTACCTAAATAGGTTCCAATTAAACTTACTAGAATAAGCAAAGGCACTAAATAAAGGATGTCATTATGTACATACCCATTCATCACATATACCACGCTTCTGCTTACATCAACCCCAAGATCAATGATGGCAGAACTTGCGATATAAACTTCTTTTTCGAGTTGAAATGCAGATAAAACCAATCCTCTGATAGCACCACCGGTACCCATTAGACCAGCAACAAACCCAGAAAGTGCACCCCCTGTTATAGAATTTACAGGATTTATATTCAACTTTATATTGCGAAATAACAACAATGCCAAACCAAGTATTACCAACAAAATGGAAATACTCAATTCGAAAGTTTCTTTCTTGACATAACGACTTAATGCTGCTCCTAATATAACAAATAGAACTGCCGGAATTCCCAGATAGATCAGAATCCTAGGATCTATTCCTTTGCGAAATAGCCCAATTTTAGTAAGATTGCTTGATACATGAAATAATGCTGTAATTCCAAGGACTGTTTGGAAATCTAAAAAGTACTCTGCCAGAGGTACAAAATAAATTGAAGACCCAAAACCACCAACGGTTCCAAGAATTTCAGCCAGAATTGCCAGAAATAGAAAAACAGCTACGGTAAAATTGCTCAAGGCCAATCAGATTTAATGTAATAATACTCAAAAAGAGCAAGCGCATCAATAGCAATCATTTAGTTCTGGCAATTGATCAGAATCAAAAGATTAGGCAATCTTAATTTCCTTAGATACTTTTTCTTCAAACTGTTCAAGCTTAGGCAAATGAATTTTAAGAATCCCGTCTACATAAGCAGCTGTAATGTGAGATTGGTCTATAGAATTGGGCAAGGAAAACTTCTGTTGAATGCTGTATAGTTAAATTCTCTATGCTTCCAATTGGCCTTATCCATCGTATCCTGCTGGTCTTGTTTTTCCACTGAAATGGTCAATGTGGAATTATCATCAACTTTTAGTTTAAAATTAGATTTTGAAAAGCCAGGAGCGGCGATTTCAATTGAAAAATGTTTAATACTTTCCAAAACATTAATTGCAGGAAAGTTTAATGCATTCCCTTTGAATAGTTCTGAACCTGAAAAGTCATCATACCAGGTAGGAATCGTACTAAAAAAAGGGAAATTCCTGTTAATTCGACTTAAAGAATCCATATAATAATATTTATTGTTATCGCACAACCAGTACCGGGCAATTGGCATGTCTGACTACATCCTCCGCTACACTGCCCAATACAAAACGCTTAATTCCTTTTCGTCCATGGGATCCCATTACAATTAAATCTGCAGTTAATTCTTGCTGAGATTCAATAATGCAAGCACCAATATCATTACTTTCCTTACAGATTAAATGCAATTCCATCTCAGGATGGTCTATTTGTAATTGAGCCATCAATTCATCTAGTTGTACTTGATTTTCCTCTCGCAATTTACTTAAAAGGTCGTCTGCATAAATTTGATTTCCAAATACCGGACTCCCTGTTTCATACAACAAAGGATTAATCATAATATGCAAAATATAAATGGATAAATTATTTGATTCATTCAACTTTAATGTCCATGCTAATGCATGCTTAGAGTATTCTGAAAAATCGTACGGACAAAGAATTTTATTAAAAGGTACCATATTTGAGAATTTATAATTTTCCACCAAATATACTCATTTTAAGCTGGATTGCTGATATACCTTAAAATATCATAAGGCGTCACTAAGCCAAGCAGTTCGTCTTTTTGAACCACAGGCAAACAATGAAAATAATTTGTTAAAAATACATCAATTGCAACCTCAATTCGATCATCTGGCTCCAATTTCCCCAATCTGGTTACCATGATTTGCTTCACCTTTGTGAATTTCAATTTTTGATCACTATGAATTTCAACAGAATTTCCTTCTAATATCGAATTGGCAAATAATAAAAAGTCAGTTTTACTTACCAAGCCTACTAAATTTCGAAAATGGACTACAGGGATATGGTGGATGGAATGGTTTTCAAATAATTCCTTTACCATAAACAAATCATCCTCTGGAGTCAGGGTAACCAACTCACGTGTCATAATATCACTAACTGGCTTCTTCAAATTCATCATTTATTTTTTTGTAAAATTATCCGGGTAATACCAGTTTAATCCTGATCTTTGTCAACATTTAAAATGATATCGCTCAGGTAATGGACTCCAATTCACAACATTTTTATAAAACAGGAAACTTTTTAAGTTCTGTATTAGAAACGGCCATTGATGCGATCATTATTATTAACGCAGAAGGGACGATTCTTCTGTTAAACGAAGGCGCGGCCAAGATATTTGGCTACGAAAAATCTGAATTATTATTAATGAATGTCAATGTTTTAACTCCGGAACCTCACTTCAGTCAACATAATCAATATATAAAAAATCATATTCAATCAGGAATAAATAAAATAATTGGAATTGGTAGGGAGGTTGTTGGCGTTAAAAAAGATGGAACCCAATTTCCAGTTCGACTCGCAGTCAGCAAATTTACAGTTGAAGAACAAATTTATTTTACCGGAGTCATACATGATTTAACTGCCCAAAAAGAAGTCGAACAAAAACTGATCTATGTAAATAAAAATCTCGAAAATTTAGTGGATTCCAGAACAGGCCAACTTCGGGAAAGTATCCACCAATTAAGTTCGAATAACCAGGCACTGGAAACAGAAATCAATGAGCGCATTGAAATTGAGAAAAAATTAAAACTGCGGGAAAAAGAACTTTTGAATGCCTTGGAAAAAGAACGCGATTTGAATTTACTTAAATCCCGGTTTGTTTCAATTGCATCTCATGAGTTCCGAACGCCTCTGGCCAATATCTTAAGCTCAATTAACCTCATTGAGCGCTATGATTCTGAAGAAACCCGTGATAAAAAAATCAATCACTTAGGTAAAATTAAAAACAATATACACTATCTGAATGGAATTCTCAATGAATTTTTAACCTTAACCCGTATAGAAGAAGGAAAATTTAATATTAAATTAGAATCCATTGATCTCATCCATTTAGTCCATGAAATTACAGAAGAATTTAACTTATTAAAAAAACCAGAACAAACCATTCGGATGCGTTATGAAACCAATCCGGAATACCATATTTTAACAGATCAAAATTGCGTCCGGCATATTATAAATAATTTAATTGCGAATGCCGTTAAATATTCGGGAGACACTTCCAAAATCGATATTAAAATCAAGGATACGGAGGAGCAAACAGAAATTTCAGTGGCTGATGATGGAATTGGAATTCCAGAAAGCGAACAAAAATTTATTTTTGATATTTTTTACAGAGGATCCAATGTATTAAATATTCAGGGAACCGGACTTGGATTGAATATTGTAAAAAAATACCTGGATGTACTCCAGGGAAGTATCAGTTTTAATTCAAAAGAAAACGAAGGCACCCAATTTACCATTAAATTACCTAAACATGGCCGACAAAACTAAAATCCTGTTAATTGAGGATAATACAGAAATGCGTGAAAACATTGCAGAAATACTTGAGATTTCAGATTATATCGTATTTACCGCAGAGGATGGCTTAAAGGGAATCCAGGCAGCAAGACAACACCAACCGGATCTGATCTTAAGTGATATTATGATGCCCAATCTGGATGGTCTAGGCATGTTGAAAATCATCAATCAAGATGAGCATTTAAAGGATATACCTGTAATTTTTCTAACTGCCAAAGCCGAAAAAGATGATTTTAGAAAAGGAATGAATCTTGGAGCAGAAGATTATTTAGTAAAACCCTTTGAAGCGGCAGATCTTTTAGCAGTTATTGAAAAAAAGATTAACAAATACAAAAGAATATCCCGGTTGAAATTCGGAAAATCGCTTACTGGCTTATTGGATTTACATCAGATTCAAACGTTTCCCCAGGTCAAACAACTTCTTGATCAAACAGAAAGCAAAGTACTGGGTAAAAAAACAAAAATCTGGAACATAGGCGATAATGTTAACCATGTTTATTTTCTCGAAGGCGGTATTGCCAAAGAGGTCATAGAATCTGTAGGAGATAAAGAATTAATTTTAAATTTTTATCTAGGACCAGATGTCGTTGGCCTTAATCGAATCTTTCATATACGATATTCAAGTGTCTTGGAATTAATTGAGGAGTGTGCTATTAAATCAATTCCTAAAAAACTCATTGAAGACATTATTATTAAAGAAAATTTACTCTACGCATATCAGGCATTTTGTACCGCTTATTCACAAGAATATGTACAAAGACTTTCAATCAATTCTTATGGAAATGTAAGGGAAAAAGTGGCTTACCATCTGATACTTTTGTCAGGATTGTTTAAAGACAAAGCGATTGCGTTAAGTCGTGATGACCTTGCATCTTATTGTGGCATGGCTAAAGAAACCTTGATTCGTATGCTTACGGAATTTAAAGAAGAAAAATTAATACACCTGGATTCTGAAGGCATTAGTTTGCTCCAGGTTCAAAAGTTGAATGCCTTGTTTTTATAAATTTATTCGAACAAACCAATCAGAGGGATTGGCATGAAGTTCTTATAAACCCAATCCTACATGAATGCCAATCAATTGATTAAATGACTGTTTCTTAGCAAAACGAGTTGGTGCAACTAATTCTATAAAAAAATTGTAATTCTTGCTTAATACAAAGGCCTTATTAATTAATGGAGTAAAACCAAACTGATTTTCTCCTGATTCAAAAGCAAGCCTAAGGCCTAACGTAAAGTTGTTTTTCAAAGGAAGCAGGATCCCTGGATGATATAACAAGTGAACATTATAAGGAGTTTCTTCTTCTAAATAAGGTTTGATAACCGGAACGATTTCCAAATCAATTTTTAGTCTACTCCCAGTATTTAATGTAATCCCCATTGGAAACCCGATGGTATAAAAGTCCGACTTATCAAGAAAACTGATTTCTGACTTGTGGACTCCAAACAAAATCTGAACAATCCCTATGTGATAACCAGAAAGTTTCTGCATACCAATTTCTGGTTTCATAATTTCTTGTCCATGGACAAAAGAATAAACACCTAATAAAAGGATCCCTAAAATGCCTGACAATCTGGACATAACTAGAATTTATTTTTAATAATCTACGTCTATACAAAAGATTTTTCTTTATTTAAGACAAATATATCTTAATTTTGTAAACGAACCAAGTTTTTATAAAATCAATTGATTTTTAAGAACTTTTTTTCTTAGAAAGCCAATACATATGAAAACAATCATTGAACCATTCCGGATTAAATCCGTTGAGCCAATCCATTTTAATTCAGCTTTTGAACGCAGTCAGATACTAGCGCGTGCATTTTACAACCCCTTTCTTATACACTCAGAAGACGTGATCATTGATTTGCTCACTGACAGCGGTACAAGCGCTATGAGCAGCAATCAATGGGCCGGAATCATGCAAGGAGATGAATCTTATGCCTGCAGTCCGAGTTTTTATCGATTTGAAAATACCGTTCGCAGAATCACGGGTATGAACCATATAATTCCTACGCATCAGGGACGTGCTGCTGAAAACATTCTCTTTAATATTCTTGGCGGAAAGGGCAAAACCGTATTAAGCAATACCCTATTTGATACGACCCGGGCTAACATTGAATTTTCAGGAGCTCAAGGGATCGATCTACCTTGTGCTGAAGGTAAAATTCCATCTAAACCGGCTCCTTTTAAAGGCAATATTGACCTGGAAGCCTTGCTTAAGCTCATTCAGAATATTGGACCTGAAAATATTCCAATGGTGATTATTACAGTTACAAATAATTCCAACGGAGGACAACCGGTCAGCATGGAAAATATTCGAAATGCTTCGTCGATTTGTAAACAATATCAAATTCCTTTTTTTATTGATGCCTGCCGATTTGCTGAAAATTGTTACTTTATAAAAATCCGGGAAAAAGAATACAGTTCTCACAGCATTGAAGAAATCGCGCATGAATTATTTTCATATGCAGATGGTTGTACGATGAGTGCAAAAAAAGACGCATTTGCAAACATCGGTGGATTTCTGGCCACCCAAAATGCAGCACTAGCACAATCCTGTAGAAATTTATTAGTCATAACGGAAGGATTTCCAACCTATGGCGGATTAGCAGGCAGAGACCTTGAAGCAATTGCAATTGGTTTGGATGAAGTATTGGATGAACACTATTTGCAATATCGTATTCGCAGCATTGAATATTTGGCTCAAAAACTAATGGATCACAACATCCCCATCATGCAACCTGCCGGTGGTCATGCCGTTTATTTGGATGCTAAAGCATTTTTACCACAAATTCCACCGGATCAATATCCTGGTCAATCGTTGGTATGTGCTTTATATATAGAAGGAGGAATCCGCAGTGTCGAAATCGGCTCACTGATGTTTGGAAAGTACCAATCGGATTGTGATCCAAAGGTTTTAATTCCTGCAAACCAGGAATTGGTGCGGTTGGCAATTCCAAGAAGAGTTTATACACAAAGTCACATTGATTATGTTGCTGAAGTGATTATTGAAGTTTGGAAGAATCGGGTTAAATTAACTGGATATACGATTCTGGAAGAAGCCCCTTTATTACGTCATTTTACAGCTAAGTTAAAACCCATTCACACGAACTAATTAAAACACCATGTATATTAAAAGAAGTTGGGCTGAACCCTATAAAATGAAGATGGTTGAATTACTAAAAATGACGACGCCCAAGCAAAGAAAAAAAGCATTAATGGAAGCTGGTTACAATACGTTTCTTTTGCGTTCTGAAGATGTTTACATTGATTTGCTAACAGACAGTGGTACTTCTGTGATGAGTGATCAACAATGGGCAGGCATGATGTTGGGTGATGAAGCGTATGCTGGCAGCAGGAATTTCTATCACCTTGAGAACGTCGTCAAGCAAACTTATGGATACAATTACCTTATACCTACCCATCAGGGTCGAGGTGCCGAAAATATTTTATCCAAAATACTGATCAAGCAAGGGGATATCATACCAGGAAATATGTATTTCACTACGACCCGATTGCATCAGGAACTGGCTGGTGGAAGATTTGAAGATATTATAATTGATGAAGCACATGATCCTGAAAATGAATTTCCTTTCAAAGGAAATGTTGATTTAAATAAACTTGAACGGTTAATTCAAACTTATGGAGCTGATAAAATTCCGTATGTCAGTATTGCAACCAGCGTCAATATGGCTGGTGGACAACCCATCAGTATGTCAAATTTAAAAGAAGTAAGAGCACTTACCAACAAACATTCTATTCGCATTATCCATGACATGACTCGGGTTGCAGAAAATGCCTACTTTATCCAACAACGCGAAAAAGGGTATAAGAACAAATCGATTGCAGAAATCGTACTTGAACTTTGTAAACTTACCGATGGAGCAACCATGAGTGCAAAAAAGGATGCTTTGGTTAATATTGGAGGATTTTTGGCAATCAACGATTGGCAGGTATTTGAAGAAGCTCGCAATCTGGTAGTTGTTTATGAAGGATTGCATACTTATGGGGGCCTGGCAGGTCGCGACATGGAAGCAATGGCCATTGGAATCCGGGAAAGCATCCAAGATGATCATATTAAAGCACGCATTGGACAAGTTGAATATTTAGGAAATCAAATGCAATTCTTTAACATCCCCATTGTCAAACCAATTGGAGGACATGGCATCTTCGTAAATGCTTTAAAATTTCTTCCACACATCCCACAGGGAAACTTTCCGGCTCAAACTTTGGCAGCAGAAGTGTATCTCGATTCTGGAGTGCGAACCATGGAACGTGGCATTGTTTCAGCAGGAAGAAAATCAAGTGGAGAGCACTATTTTCCAAAATTGGAATTAGTGCGTTTTACCATCCCCAGAAGAGTTTATACCCAGGCTCATATGGACGTTATTGCTGAATCTACTGCCCGGGTGTATGATCGTCGCAAGAAAATCAAAGGCATGCACATGACGTATGAGCCGAAATATTTACGATTCTTCCAGGCCCGCTTTGAAATGCTTTCATCTTAAGGGATAAAAGATTCAAGCATTTGGCTTGAATCGATACTATATAGATTATCCTCAATTGAAATGGCTTTTAGCTCATTTCATACATACCGCTCTATTGTATGCATCGCTTTTTTATACCTTCGCCTTGTGACTATGAAACGGTATAGCAATAAGGAACCCATCGTGTTTTTATGGGTTATCCTTCCCTATATTCTGTTTATGAATCTGCTGATTTTTGGATTTTGTATATACAACACATTTGAAGGTGTTTATAAAAGTTTCGCAATCAGTGTTTTCTACTTTCTGCTGGTTTATGCAATTTTTGGTACCGTTGCGGTATTGATTAGTAGACGAATTTCTGCATCAGGAGATTTATTTAAACGGATTGCTGTAATGCTTCCAGTTTTTTATGTTCTAAATATTGTAGCCATTCATGGAATTTATGCATGCTACAATTACTTTCATTGGATGCCCTGTAAGCCATTAGATCAAAATTTGTGGTATACCATTTTATATGCCTGTGTCATGAGCACGGTCATTACATTTATTAATGAAGGAATGGCCAATTGGGAAAAATGGAAGTCTTCAGTTGCGGAAAGTGAAAAACTTCGAAATTCATACCAACGTAGCAAATTGCTTGGACTCAAAGGACAAATTAATCCTCATTTCTTATTCAATTGCTTTAATACCTTATCGGGCTTAATTCACGAAAACGAAGAGGATGCCATTCGATTTTTGGATGAAATGACCAAAGTGCATCGCTATCTATTAAGAAGCGATGAAGACTTTCTTGTAAGCCTGGAAGAAGAAATCAAATTTGCACAATCCTATCTTTATCTCACAAAAGCACGATTTGGGCAGGCGATTCAAAGCAGCATTAACATACCACATGAAATTCGAACTAAATTAATTCCCCCATTAAGTATGCAAGTTATCCTTGAAAATATAATTTATACAAATGCACTAAACAAAAAACAAGCCCTGCAAATTCATATTTATACTGAAAACCAGAAAAAATTAATTATTTCTCATACCCTCCATGAAAAAACCATCGTAAGTAATTTAAATTTGGATGAAGGGCTTGACAATTTAGTCAACAAATACAGACTGTTGAACGAAGATGAGGTTGAAATTTCAGATGATCGGGTGACACGAAAAATAACCCTTCCACTTATTCAAAACCAATAGCATGAGCTTGCATTTTCCTAAACCGCCTCGCTATCAATATATTGGATTCTGGATCTCGATGCCATTTATTACCTATTCATTATGCTGCATATTATTCGGTGAACGCCTATTTTCTGAATGGAACATTTGGTTGGTTTCATATCCAATCATTTATACGATCGGTTATCTATCCTGGAGATCCCATTATGTTTATGATAATTATCTCATTACAAAATATCCAGGATTGGATCAAACCCGTAAAAGGGTATTTTTAAAATTACCGATTAATCTTTTGGTAATGTCACCTTCTGTCCTGCTTATCATATACATTTTTCATTTATTTCATATACAAGGTTATATTTTGCAACAGGAAGACTTAAAATATGCTTTGTTGGTTGGCCTGACAGTGAATGTATTGTTTGAATCTCTTTGGGAAGTAATCTATATTATTGATAAATATAAAGAAGTAATTGAAGAAAAGGAATTTATAAAGCAATTGCAATTGCAACAAGAATTTGACAACTTAAAACAGAAAGTCAATCCGCATTTCCTATTTAATTGCTTTAACACCTTATCTTCACTTATATCTGAAGACAAAGATCAAGCTGAGAAATTTTTAGACGAATTGAGTAAAGTGTATCGTTATTTACTCAGAAACAATGAAAGCGGCATGAGTACGCTAGAGCAGGAGATTTTATTCATTCATTCATTTAATAAATTACTTAAAACAAGATTTGGACAGGCACTGGACATCCAAATGGAGATCACCCCGACCTACAAAGATTCTCAATTACCAACCTTATGCTTGCAACTATTGATCGAAAATGTAGTTAAACACAATATAGTTAGTCGACAAATGCCCATGATTGTGAAAATATATACAGAACCTTCAGGTCGGATCGTTGTAGAAAATAAACTTCAAAAGAAACTCCACGCAGTAGATTCTACCGGAATAGGCTTATCCAATATCAAAGAAAAATACCGACTTCTAAATCGGGAGGACGTATTGATTGAAGAAGGGCCAGATCATTTTAGGGTAAGTTTGCCTTTATTAGACTAAAATTTATGCTTACAATTCAAACATGGATTCTATCAATTCAATTTGGACAAATACCGATTCAACGGAACTCAATCTAAGTATATCTATTCGGATCGTACTTTTAACTTCTATATTAAAAACCGTAACACATTATGAAATTATTACTAATCGAAGATGAGGAACTTGCAGTAAAAAAGCTTCAAAAAACCTTGTTTTCGGTAGATCCGGATATTGAAATTGTTGGAACTGCAGATAGCATTGCCTCCTCAGTGGAATGGCTCCAAAACAATCCGCCGCCTGATCTGATCTTAATGGATATTGAATTGGCAGATGGACAAAGTTTTGAAATTTTCAACCGGATTGAGGTAAACAGTCCAGTTATCTTTACTACAAGTTATGACGAATATGCTTTAAAGGCTTTCAAAGTAAACAGTATCGATTACTTATTGAAACCCATACAAAAGGATGACTTAGAATCTGCACTTGATAAATTTAAACATCTTAAAAAATCATATTCTGGGTCGTCAGACACCTCATTAAATATGAATGTTTTGGTGAGAGAACTTCAATCCAAGCTTCAATCCAAACAGGAATTCAGAAAGCGTTTTCTAGTCAAGCATGCTCAAAAACTGGTTTCCATTGACATTAATCAGATCGCTTATTTTTTTAGTGATGACCGACTCAATTTTTTCAAAACATTTGATGATAAAAAATACCTTGTCGAATACAAATTAGATGAAATTGAAGAAATGATTGACTCATCTCAGTTTTTCAGAATTAACAGAGCCTACATTGTTTCTATAAAATCAATGGATCAAATCAATGATTATTTTGGAAACCGCCTGATCCTTGGCTTAAAACCAAAAAACGAAAAAGAAGCACTCGTAAGTCGCGAAAAAGTCACCGATTTCAAAATATGGATGGGCAAGTAGCATTATTGTTTTTCTAACATTCTTTTTCTAAATGTCCATATTTCTGTGTGGAATCTACCCATGAATTAATAATTGACACTTTAGGCTTTGGTCTCCAGTCAATAGGGCTATAAATCCCAGATTGAGCATATTATAACACCTTGATCAAGAAATTGATCATACACTCTAACGCTTCATTTTCAGACTTAAGATTTCTGAAAACTAAAAAAGGAATTACATATCAATTCAGTTTACATTTTCTACAATTCATGTAAAAGCACCTGGTGTAAAGCATTCAACATGTTCATCTTTGCGTGGTCAAATTAAATTTAATATAAAAAAAATGGATACTTTAAATTCACCTATCCTCACTCCCGATCAACGGCTCCGCGTGTTTATCAGTTCGACCTTACAAGAATTAGCTGAAGAGCGGGAAGCTGCAAGAAAAGCTATTCAAGAAATTCATTTAACACCGGTTATGTTTGAATTGGGAGCCAGGCCACATGCTCCAAGAAATTTATATCGCGAGTATCTCGCTCAAAGTCAGATTTTTATTGGAATCTATTGGGATCGGTACGGTTGGGTTGCACCTGAAGAATCCATTTCGGGATTGGAAGATGAATACCATCTTTCTGGCGATATGCCCAAATTAATTTATATAAAAAAGTCTGCAGGTCAGCGGGAAAATCGTTTGTCAGAATTACTGCATAAAATACAACGTGATGATAAAGTCTCCTACAAATCATTTTCTGAACCTGAGGAGTTAGAACAATTAATAATAAATGATTTAGCCGTGTTATTAACTGAGCGCTTTAATTTGAGTTTACATCGCAAACTAACAGATGCAAAATTATTTCATCTGTTACCAGCTGCTCCAAATCAATTAATCGGACGTGAAAAATGTCTCAATCACATTTCTCATTTATTAGAAAAACCATCCATTCGATTGATCACATTATTTGGTCCAGGAGGCATTGGAAAAACCCGTTTAGCGATTGAAAGTGCCCGAAACTCTGAAAGTTCATTTAAAGATGGAATTGCATTTATTGCGTTGGCACCAGTTAGGGATCCTTTACTTGCCGCTGAAACTATTTGTTACAATCTGGGTATTAAAGTATCTGCTGGAAATACCTTAGAAAGTTTGAAGTTTTTTTTACAAGATAAAAATTTGCTCTTGGTATTAGACAATTTTGAACAAATTACAGAAGCCGCGTCGATCATTGATGACTTATTGTATGCTGCACCCCAAATTAAAATTATGGTTACCAGCCGCGAACGATTGTCGCTTTCATTCGAACAGGTTGTTGCAGTACCCCCATTGTCAGATTCATTCGCAAGTGAAAACGATACACAAAATGATGGTTTACCTCCGGCAGTTGCTCTTTTTATTAACAGAGCACAGGGCATTCAACCAGACTTTGAACTGACAGATTTCAACAAACCTGTACTACTTCAAATTTGCAAGCGCTTGGAAGGATTGCCTCTTGCAATTGAATTAGCGGCAGGTCAAATCAATGCCTTGAGTCCACAGCTTCTACTAAAGAAATTGGACCATCGTTTGGACATCTTAAAGGGAAACTTCAGAGATATCCCGGACAGACAAAAAACAATTCGAAATACGATTGAATGGAGTTTTGATTTGCTTACTGAAAATGAACAGGAATTGCTGTTGCGGATTAGTTTATTTAATGCCGGTGCTTTGATGGAATCCATTGAATGGATGGGAGCAGATTTAAAAGACGATACATTGGGATTATTAGACTCCTTACTAAATAAAAGCTTGCTTACAAAACAAGATGAAAACATGCAAGTGAGATTCCAGATGCTGGAAAGTGTTCGGGAATTTTCACTAGAAAAACTCAGAGGACTAGGAAAACTGGATGCATTAAAAATGCTTCAGGCTGAATACTACCGAACTGCACTGCATACATTCAAATTACAAAAAAATAAAATTGATCAAAGTGAAGCTTTAGCGCTGTTGGAAAAAGAGCATCCAAACATCCGCCAGGTTTTAGACTTTCTACTTGAACGAAATGAAGTATCAAAATTAACTCAAATCGCATGG
Source organism: Saprospiraceae bacterium (assembly GCA_016712145.1). Lineage (NCBI taxonomy): Bacteria > Pseudomonadati > Bacteroidota > Saprospiria > Saprospirales > Saprospiraceae > Saprospiraceae bacterium. Next base: position 24,479 of record JADJRO010000001.1, on the reverse strand, counting down.
AATTTATGGTTGTTTTGGTGGGTAAATGCACATACAAAAGAAGCTTACAATTGGTTGAGAAAAGCCTGGGATCAACAAAAACAAGGCAATTCACCATTAGATGACAAAACATTGTGCCTCCTGGTTGCTAATGTTGGTATCATGTCATTTTTACAAAGAGATTTTGAAAGCTATCATGCAACATTACAAAAGAACCTGGACTTGATTCAATTACAAGAAGATGATGAACTGGTTGCAACCGCGCTGTTGATTGCAGGCGTAGTAGCAACCATTATAAAACAATACGAAATCGCAGATAAATATTTAAACTCCAGTTTAGAAAAATATAAAAAAATTGGACTTACAACCGGTATTAGTTTAGCTTTAAGTGGTTTGGGGCGCAATTCCATTTATATGGGAAATCGGTTGAAAGAAGCAAAGGAATATTACCAGCAAAGCATCGAATTAGCAAAAACAGATCACAATGAAATTTCAGTTATAATTTGTCTAAGTGGATTTGCACTGGTCGAGGTAATGCAAAAAAATTCTGATGCTAAAAACTATTTACGGGAAAGTATCTTGCTTAGTCAGAACTTACATTTTTATGAGGCTTTGGCATGGTCACTGGAAATTTGGGCGCTTGTCTCAATTAATGAAAATAAATTTGTCCATGCGGTTACATTATTAAGTGCTGTTGAACATTTACGGGAAACTACCCAAATGCCTGTATGGGATGATTTACAAGCAATCATTACAAATGCTAAAAACATTATTAAACAGCAAATGCCTGTAGAACTTTTTAACCAGGCATGGAACGAAGGAGGTCAAATGACGATTGACCAAATGATTGGATATGCAATGAAAGATTAATTAATTGAATATTATTTTAGAACAGGATTTTAATTTGATTCATTCGAATACGATTTGATACAATAATTAGGTGTTTCCCGGCCATCCTATATTGTAAATCCCTCAGCTTCGAAAATCAATGGCTCCCGCTTGGATCACAACTTAATAAGCGACTCATACAAGGGTCTATTAAAATATGCCATTTGTAACTGGAATCTAATTTGACAAGCTTTTGCAAATTTATGAGTGCTTTCCGGTAGTTGCCTTCTATAATTTGCTCACAAATTCTCACATATACTAATGGAATTTGGCTTTCAGGCAAGGAAATTAATAACTTCATTTCAGCTTTAGCTTGTTTTGTTTTTCCCATAGCAAATAAACATCCAATATAATTACTCAACAATATAAAATTCGTAGGATTGTTAACTAGTGAAGCTTGATAATAAACAAAAGCTGAATCCAATTGATGAAGTCCGAAATGATATATTTCTGCTAATTGCTCAGACTTGTCCGAATGCGTTTCCAAAAATTTAACAGCGCTTCTAAAATACCATTCTGAACTATCCGGTTGGTTTGAAATTTTGAAACAATACGCCTTCTCTGTCAAACATTCGGATGATAAAGAATCCAACTCTAAATAGCGATCTAAAATACTTATAGCATCTTGATATTGACAACGGTGTTTTTGTATCAATGCTAGGTAATAATAAGCCTCTCCATAATCCGGTCTGAATTTAATCAATTTAATTATCAATTGTTCTGCATCTCCATGATTACCCGCATCAAACAAAATCTTTGCTTTTAAAAGCAGGGTCCTTGGGCGATCAGGCATAACAGTCAAAGATTTGTTGACCAATTTTATAGCGAGATTATAATCTCTTCGCTTCCGGTATAAATCTGCCAAATTATTATATCCTTCGGGCAATTTGGGATTTAAGGCAATGGCTTGCTTTGCAATTTGAATTCCTTTTTCAAACTGATAAGTCTCCACATACATTTGAATTAAATTGACATAAGGTGGTCTGTAGTTCTTGTTTAATTCAATGGCACGTTTAAAACAATGGATGGATTCTGAATATGACTTCATATCTCCAAGAGTTATTCCAATACTATTGTAAGCTAATTCCGAATAGGGCAATAAGGTTAAAAAAACATTTAAATAATAATATGAACTATCCAGTTGCTGCATCGTTTGATAATACAAACCCAAGGTATAATGTACATAGGAGGCATTTGGCTCCAGCTGTTTTGAATCCTTCAGGAGTTGAATCGCCTCAACCAGCTTCCTTTGAAATAATGGACCATAATTATTGATGTGAATTCCATGTGCCTTGATCAGTGCTAGTACATAATATTTACGAGCTAAAAAATAATTATGCATATAATGATCTGTATCTAATAAGGCCAGACAAGAATCCAATTCTTCTGAAACGGCCAGACAGGTTTCCAATTTAAAATTAGGATTCTTCCCTTTAATTATCGGACTGACCAGAGAATCAAACCGCGCGTTCAATTTTACGATTAAAGCCCGCTTCAATAAATCGATAATGTAATGTTGCTTGTATTGAGATTCTAAATTTTTATAATAACCATAACTACTAGATTCTGTATGTAATAATGGATTGGTATGCAAACGTTGCTTAAAACCTTCCAGTTCTTTAAGTAAGATCGTATCCGTCATTGAATAAAATAATTGATCACTTCCTTTATAATTGACATTAGAATATACTCTATACTGCCTGGAATCTAATTCACGAATTGAATCGCAATATTGGGGTGATATTTTATTGACCACTTTATTTTGCGTTCCAAGAATTACAGGCGTTTGTCTTTTTTCGCTTTCTGAATACGTTTTATGAGTCACAAATTGATCTAATTCATAAATACTCACCAAATTATCCTGATCCGCCTCTGCTAATCCGATCAATCCCTGCTCGAGATAATAGGAAAACAAGCCTCTCCCTCCTCCCCAGGCTGCTCCCTCAAGAGATAGTTGATCTTCATCGCAAGACAACAAAACAGTGGATCGCTGAGATAGCAAATATTGAATGGCTCTTGAAGTATGTAACCTACCTTGTTCACCTCCTTTAAGTTTACCGGAATGGCAGGCATCTATGATATAAAAAACATCAACACCCATATCTGATAGCCGACCAAAATAATCCGCTAACTGGTTCACTTGTAAAACACCATCATTTAATCCAAAATAATCTCCCGGTGGACTGTCATATAACAAGAGTAATCCATTCTTTGCCTGACTGAGTGCTTCGATGTCTCCATGTCCTGCAAAGTAAAAATAAACCCGGTCGCCCGGTTGAAGTTTTTTTATCAGTTTTGAGATTCCATCACAAACATTAATGCGATTGGCTGCATCGTTAATATAAATCATCAAATTGGATGAATCAACGATTGGAATACTGATCTGTGAAAGAAATTTTCCAAATGCCATGGCATCCCGATCAGCATATTGCAAGTCTGGTATGTTCTTATAATCACTAATTCCAATTACAATACCATAATTCCTGTTAGGCATCACATTGGCAGAATTTAAAGGCTTCACCCCCGAATAGCTTGCCCAAATCCTTGAACCCTTAGCAAAAATAAGAACACTAAAAATATGTATTCCAAATTCTTCATGGTTGTAAAATTGTTGCATTTATTGAGATTCATTAACATAGCACTTTCCATAGGTCCTAAAAGAACATTCAGTTCTCTTAGCCCCTCCTCAGATCCAATTTTCATTTAATTAATAAACGAAATTAGCTAGACTGTGTCAGCCTGTCAACTGAGAAAATTCGCAGGTTATGTATTTCAAAAACAGTTTAGTAAGACAAATTTTATTACTTTTAATCGATCGATCAGCCAAAATGGGAAATCCACCGGAATATAAAAGCCTTACAAATCAACTTGTAACCGATATCCCGGCCGATCTCAATAGCAGCATTTATAAGGAACTAAAAAATAAGATTCAAAAGTTTCAGGATGAAGCTATTTATGTTTATTCCTTTAAAGAAAACAAAATGCTCTATGCAGAAGGTTGGGAACCTCTTCTCGGCTATCCTGATCATGAAATTACCATGTTGAAAATTGTAAGCATCACGGCTCCGGAATATGCACCGTTCTCCAATGACATAAACGATAAAGCTCTGATGTTTTTACAAACAATCCATAATAATCTGGAAGCTTATAGTTTTACAATAGAAATAAAAAAAATTCATAAAAAGGGACATGAGGTACCGCTAATTTCCAGAGTCGGAATTTATAAAGCGGAAAAAGGGAAAGTTTCAGAAATAATTGGGCGATCCCAAATTGCCAATGGAGTTCATTTTGGAAAAGTCATGCGATATGCTACTTATGGGCCTGAAAAATCAACATTTGAGGAAGAACTCAATAAAGCCCTCTTTAAGCATTTTGCTATTTCAGATAAAGAAAAAGAAGCGCTGGCATTAGTGGCAAAAGGGCTTTCCTTTAAAGAGATTGCAGGTCATTTAAAAGTTTCTTCTTCCGCTATTGAAAAAAGAATTATACCAATGTATCGGCGTTTCAATGTCAGGAGTTTAGCTCATCTGATCAGCTTTGCTTATGAAAATCATATATTGCCAGCCATATTTCCTTTAACTCTAATTTTTTGATAAATCAATTGTCATTTGTTGATCTTCTTTAATACCCATTTCCAGAATCATTGCTTTCCAACGCTTGATATTTAAATCATTCTGTTTTCTATTGCCCACAATCCAGATGACAAATTTATTACATAAAATTTGTGGATTAATTTCAGGATGTTTATTAAATTGTTTCGCAATAAGTAAAAAACGATCCGGGGAAATAATATATTTCCAAACGGGTCTGCCTGGATTGATTTCATCAATCACTAATAATTCAGATTGTTTCCAATCCCAAATAGTTTCGTCACGAGGATACGCTGAGTCCTTACCAAAAAACAAACTATACAAATTGTTTGCTGTCAGGTAGCGACAGGCAAACCTCCTGTCAGAAAGTCCACTAGCAATACCAATTCCCAAACTTGATTTACCAGACCTTTTGGAACCAAAAATTAGCAAATGTTTCGTATTACCTCCATTCTTCCGGTAATTCAACATACTTTGGATAAATTCATGGACACTCTTTTTTCCTTTTTCATCAATATCTAAATCCCATTGACTCAAATTAAATTGCATCGGGTAATTAGCACATTTTTGGTACATTTTATTGACAAACCAATAATAACAGGGTAAAAGTAGAATTATCATCAGGATGCCAATTGCAATTTTAGTCGGAACGCTTGGATGGAATACATAAGCTGCTAAAAAAGCACCAAAGGCAAAAACACAAACATCGGTAGCGGTGTCAAAACCTACAAACCACCAGCGAGGATTAAATTGATATTTTTTTCCCCCAACAAATAACAAATTTGAATTACTTCTCCTTTGGGTCAAAAGCGGACCTAAAAAGTTGACCGTTTCAAAAGCAAACCAAAACAAACTGACTAAAACAGCCGCTCCAAATGCTCGACCATAAGTATCTCCACCTAAGCAGTAAATTATTTCACAAAATTGACACTTACATAAATGAATGAGCAACATCGTATGAATAAAACCAATGGATAAATGGCCAAATTGATTGGCTAGCCAGGAATAGGTCAGACTCACTCCCCGAAATGAGTCCTTGCCAATTAAATCGTAAACCAATTGAGAGCCTATATGCTTCCAGGATATCCATTTATTAATTTTCATATTAGCTTGAAATGTTAAAATTTTAATGCTAATCTACAAAAATTAGAATAGGGTTACTGAATCTACTATTTTTAGTGGTTTAATATACAATATTCAAAACCTTAAAATCTAATTAAAATGCCTTCAGTAAATATTTATTTGACTTTTGATGGGAACTGTAAACAAGCATTTGAATTTTACCAGTCTGTTTTTGGTGGTGAATTTCCTTATGTAGGTACTTTTGGCGAAATGCCAGCTCAAGAAAATATGCCTCCGATTCCTGACGATCAAAAAGACCGTATTATGCATATGTCATTACCTATTGGAACGCATTCCGTTTTGATGGGAAGTGATACCGGAGGGGAATGGGCTAAATATTACCAGGCGGGTACTAATTTTTCTATATCAGTTACTGCCGATAGCATGGAAGAAGCAGACCGTATCTACCAGGGCCTGTCTCAAGGTGGAATCCAGACAATGCCGATGGGTAAAACCTTTTGGGAATCCTATTTTGGAATGTTAACAGATCCTTTTGGGATCAACTGGCAGGTAAGCTTTGAATTGGCAGCCCACAAACAATTTGAGGAAGACAACAAATAGTATTCCTTAGGCCTAAAAAAAATGCACCTGAACGTTTTGGCTCAGATGCATTTTTTTTAAAAATTACTTGAAATAAACCTTCCTGGAACGCTTTATTTCTTGCGAATACTCTTTAATATTTCTACTGCTTCGTCTTCAGCAACCTGATCATTGTCTGCAAACGTAATGGTTGCAAAAAAATTGGTGTCTGAATCGGGATCAATAAAACCCAAAACCAAAATCCGAACACCTTCTTTATACCCCTCCACATAAGCACCTTTCAATCCATTGAGTTCAATAACATCAACGTCATCTAACTGTTCGAGTTTTAAAGATTTTGCAATTTCAATCGTATAGGCTGTAATATTAGAATGATCCACCGTGTTATCATTAAATGGGAAAATGCCAAATTCCATCCCATCGCCGGAAGCTGTAAATTCATCTGCAGTATTTGTAACTTCTTTAAAATCTGATGCAAGGGTAAATACAATGTTGTAGTGTGACCATTCGTAATCAAAGGCCTTTTGAGCTTTAGCTGATTGTATAAATCCACCTATCAGCAATACTAAAATTACAGAAATTGATTTTAACATGATAACTATTTAAAATGATTTAGAAAAAATCACAAGCAAATTTAGTACTTGTTGGTTAACTCAGCAAATGTAGCAAAATATCCGAGGCTCATAATGAATAATTGATATCACCAGGTTTTTGAATGATATGGCCTTTTATATAGGTTTCTACTAAGAAATTTAAATGTCCAGTATTTCCAGTTAGTTAATCCATCAACAGCCGTATTTTGTCTGCTACACTCCCCCATTCAAACATCCTAAATCCAGACTTGATTTTAGAAATTGCGTTTCCCGGAAATAGAATCTTTTGGCTAAATGCAACAACTTGTTGATCTCTATTTATGAGATAGTTCCTCTTTTGAATCTCTTCCGTAATAAAGGCATATTCCAAAGCAACTTTCCAGGCAGCCTCTCTGGCAATATTCATAGAAAATCCGGCTATTGTATTTTCAAAATCGGAGGTGTTCATCCAACTGAAAAGCTTGCTAAATGGCCACATGGCATACAAATCAGTTTTAACACCATTCACTAATTCTGCCAATACGACATTAATCTTATCAAAATCATTTTTTAAACTATAGATTGCATCCCCAGGAGCTATCGTTGCCGCTGCAATTCCTAAATCCAAACCAATGTGCGCATTCATCCCTAATAATAAATGCTCCAATACCATAGGCTTGTTAGATTTCGCGGAATCAAAAGCAAATTTCCATGCCTCCGAACAAGTTTGATCGTTTAGATACTGCTCCCAAGCGAATAGATACCGATTTGCAAATACGACATCAAGTTTCTCCATCCGAATCGGATCTTCAAAATAATATTGGGTTAATTTATTAGCAACTTCTTGAGTTACCTTACGATAGAGCGCTGCAAAATATGCTCCCCGATCTTCATTTTGGATCCCCTTTGAAATAATATCATCCAACTGAGTAATGACTTCTTGTATTGTGTTTGCTTGCATTATTTAAATGGATACTATTTGATATCCTAAAATTAATCTTTAAAGCTAAATTAAAATAGCGTTATTTTAGAATTGGATTTATTGAATTCCATTGATGGCTGAAATCCAAATGACTTCCACTACTACTTGATTGCTATGAGACAGTTCATTTAATGCATTCAATTGCCTGGATTTTAAAATGAATAGCTGGATGTGTTTACTAGATTGAATCAAATTGCAATTTAAATCCAAAGTTTGAGAAGTTCTTTTGTTTTCGAGAATTTGCTCCTGCATGATTTTACTTTCAATAAAACCGGATTCCGTATCAATATCCAATTCAATACATTGAAAACCAACACGGTGTATCTTATTGAGCGTCCGAAAGTTTTGATGGAAGTTTAAAGATTCTAAGTGGAGCTTATTATGAATAACACAAACTGAATAAGCGTCCATTAGATGGTTTAAAGAATTGTTTGGCCTGCTAAACTTAAATCCTATAAATGATTTCCTTCCTCCTTCAGTTTTTAGTGCATTTATGGGATTGCGTCCTCCGCGGGGAGCGATTAAATCGTGTGCTTTTACTTTATAGAGTGTTTTGACCAATCGATTTTTTAGATCTGGATCGGCATCTAATCCTAAAAATGACCGAACGCAAACCCTTATTTTCTTGGCGAATTGAGTAACTGTTTTAAATTCATTCATGTTCTCCCGGCATCGTTCATATTTTATATCTGTTTTCAAATGTTCAGCACTTGGTCCGGTTTTTCTTCTCACAAAATATTTTCCTTTGAGCTTATAAAAACTCAAGTTTTCCAAATTACCCACCAGCTTTATTAAACCCTCCTGAATTGCCATTTTGTTAGTAATTTAAACTATGCTTCATTTTAAATGGAATTGTCAAGCATTAGAAATCCGTTTCTCGAATTGATTTTACTACTTTCTTTAATAAAGGAATTTCAATTTAACAAAGTTTCTTTCGTGTCGCTTTTGGCGCATTTGCCGCTTCTCAATTGCTGCTCTTACTATCCCAAATCGCAGCTTAAAAGGTGAATCAAGCTATAGTATACTTTAAAGCTTAAAATCAGCATATCAAAATAGTAGATATCTTACTGATTTCTTACTGCTGACTTACGGATGACTTTAGCATAACTATAGGCTGAGCTTGAGATGACCGTGAGATGAAGAACGGATAACTAATGGATGATTCATTAATTACTCATTTAAAAACAATAAATCATTTCTGCTTCGAATTTAAACATTTATCCCTGAACTGAAATCTAGAATGGCTTGAATTAGCGGCTATTTTCAGGCAGAATTTTCTTCCTCAAATTTTCTTAGTTTATCTTTGTTGTCTTGAGCCATAAAAAAGAATTAGTGATAATTGGAGGAGGAGCAGCCGGATTTATGGCTGCCATCCACTGCGCGCAAAACAATTCAGGTATTGCAATAAGTATTTTGGAACAAGGTAAAGAAGTCCTGAGCAAGGTCAGGATTTCAGGTGGAGGGCGGTGTAATGTGACCCATGCATGCTTTGATGTTCACGAATTGGTAAACTATTATCCTCGGGGTTCAAAGGAACTCATTTCTCCTTTTTATAAGTTTAATTGCCAACATACCATAGACTTTTTTGAAAGCCGGGGCGTTAAACTCAAGACTGAAGCAGATGGAAGAATGTTTCCGGTATCTGATGATTCATTAAGCATACTAGAATGTTTAAAAAGAGAAGCATTGAAATTGAATATAAAAATTATCCTTCATGCCAAAGTTTTAAAAATTCAAAAACCAGATAAATTTATTATATCCTTTAATGATCTACAGCTAGATGCAGACTACTTAATGATTGCCAGTGGAAGCAATAAAACAATATGGAATGAAATAAGTAAGCTGAATCATCAAATTATTGAACCTGTTCCTAGTTTATTCACTTTTAATTCAAAACATACCCTTTTTCGAAATTTATCGGGTATTTCATTAAATAACACATTGATAAAAATTAAAGACACCGAATTTGAGGCACAGGGTATCACCTTGATTACCCATCTTGGATTAAGCGGTCCGTGTATTTTAAAGCTATCCGCCTTTGCTGCCCGACATCTTGCTCAGCAAAATTACAATTTTACAATTAGTATCAATTGGATAAATCAAACCAAGCAGGAAATACTAAGTGAATTAAATTCAATTAAACTATTACAAGCTAAAAAATCAATCGCAAATTATTCTCCTTTCAAACTGCCCAATCGTTTTTGGAATAATGTATTAATTGAATTAAATTTAAATACTGAAAAGCAATGGGCCCAATTAAATAAACTGGAAATTCAATCCATGGTCGATCTCCTAGCAGTATGTGAAATTCCTATTTTTAGTAAGAATACCAACAAAGATGAATTTGTAACAGCCGGAGGGATTTCACTCGCGGAAATTGATTTTAAAACCATGCAAAGTAAAATAGTACCAGGTCTGTATATCGTTGGAGAAGCATTAAATATTGATGCATTAACGGGCGGCTTTAACTTCCAGGCAGCATGGACAACAGGATTTATTGCGGGAACAGCCATCGCAAAATCAGCGTCCAATTAAATATGACATCATCCCATAATTGTCATTACAATTTTAGGTCAAATAAATTCCTAGTTTGCATTCAACAATTCACTACAATTTAAACAATTTGAATGCATGTGTCCACTGATTCCTGATAAACCCGGGTGCACACCATAGTTGGCAAAGGGCTTCTATTGGACGCGCTGCCTCTACCCCACCCATGTCTTCTGATTCCCAGCCGAAACTCGTCAGGATACTGGCCACTTTTTCTTTTGCGCTGGAATCATTGCCACAGATAAACATGGTTGGTACTCCTTGTGAGAAATTAGGTTTATACATAAAGCTATTGCCTACGCTGTTAAATGCTTTGACAAATTTGGTATCTGGAAAACTATTTTGAAGTTGTTCCATCAATGAATCATTTGCATTTGTAAAATAACGAATGACTCCGTGGTCATGCACTGGAAAACCATTGTCAGCATGTATGATTGGATTACAGGCATCTATGACAATTTTGTTCTTCAGTGAATCTCTTCCTGCTAGATTTAAAACTTCCATTGCACTGCTTCCCTTTACAGCCAAAACCAACAAATCACTTTGCATACCTGCATCAGCATACGAGCAAACGGGTATTCCTGGATTGGCATCCTTCCATGTCGTCAAACCGTCCTTTGAAGGATTTCGAGTTGCTAAAACGACTTCATGATTTTCACTCTTAAAGGCAGCAGCCAAAACCTGTCCAACACTTCCACTTCCTAAAATTCCTATTTTCATACTGTTTTATTTTTAAAAACAGGATATTGATGGAATGGTTTGATTTTTTTTAAATTTAATAGATGATTGGCAACCTGGTGCCTTTAAATAATGGATAAGTGCCAGGTTTTAGATGAAAAGAACTTCTGATTTTATTACAATGATAAAAGTATTGTGAATGCTTTAAAACTTTTATTTATTGTGCAATATACCACAGCCTATAGACTATAGACTATACCTAGTTTCTTTCTATCGAATCAAAGTAACATCCCCGGAAAGAATATGCAACTCCCCTTCTGAATCTATCCATTCCACGGTGCAAACAAAAACAGCAGGATTTGATTTTTGATTTCTGAAATTTCCATCCCATCCATACGATACATCATTTGGTGGAAAATTCTTTAACTCATAGAGCAATTGGCCCCAACGATCGTATAGTCGGAGTCTCTGAATTTCTTTTATCTCAGGAGTCGAAAATACTGTGAATCGATCATTGACTCCATCCCCATTTGGAGTAAATACATTGGGTATAAATACATCCCCTCTTTTCCTGATTTGAAGAATTAATACATACAATGAATCGCAGCCATTCACAGTTTGATACCGGGATTCATAAATTCCTGCCTGATCATAAATTCTATTTGTTACTGGCCAAAAATATCGACCCAATGCACTGACGGTATCTGTTATATGAATATGAGGATCTACTGTTAAATGTAAATGAATCAAAGAGTCACATCCATGTTTTGATTGCAATGCAAGCTTATAATCTCCACTAGCGTTATAGTTTTTCTTTGCAGGAATCCAATAATAGGATCCGCACTGCCTTTGCGTATCTCTTCTTTGATAATCCGGATAAATTGCAAGATCTAACAAGACAATAGAATCGCAACCCAAATGATTTTGAAGCGTATCCCAATAGCGTCCGCTTTTATATAAATCACGACCATTCAATGGCCACTTATAATAATTACATTGACCAACTCGCAATGTATCACTGCTCCTTTCCAAAATATTTAAATGCAGGATGCGCAAAGAATCACAACCATTTGTATTTTTAAACAATTCAGTATAAGTACCGCTTTTAGCATACAAACGATCGTTAGAAGGCCATCGATACGTATCACATGACTTAATAGTTTCTTCAATTCTATTTTCGCTGAGGATCTCCAGTTCGAGCAGCAAAATGGAATCACAACCATTGACTGTCAAAAGCGTATCTGAATAAGTTCCACTTTGGTCGTACTGCTTCCCATTTACCGGCCAATTATAGCTCTTGCATGAACGGATAGAAATATTTTGAAAAGATGGCTCCGATATTTTCAATTGCAATTCCAGAATCGAATCACAACCAAGACTATTGACTAAAGTATCGCGGTAAATACCACTAAGATTGTAATAAAGTTTAGAAACGGGCCAGTAATAGGATTTACAGGCTTCTACTTTAAACGTCTCCAAGTTGGATTTAAGGATACTTAAATTCAAGATGAGGATACTATCACATCCAAATTGATTGACCAGGGTATCGCGATAGATTCCGCTTTTTATCATAGGTTTCATTCCGCGCTTGCCAGGTAAATTGCTCGCACGAAACTTCAAACAATGGTGTTTGTGAGGTTTTATGGATCCGTAAATCAAGTTTTGCTAAACTATCACATCCACTGGCATTTTGTGTTAGGATCGAATACGTTCCACTCTCTGTATAAGTAGAATCATTCCATGAAAAGAAGCCACATGCTTCAACAGACAACCGTCCACTGGGAATGCTGTCAAATACAACAGACACCGGAGCAGACTCCTGAAATTCACCACATGGTAAAAGTTCGCTTATATGATAAACGCCGGCTTGAGTTGCTAAAAAGAAACTATCGTTGGCACCAGATATAACTTTTCCATCCAGGTACCATTGATACTGTGTTCCTTTGCTACCAGCTGTAAGCAAAGCCGAACCTGTTGGACATTCGCCTTGCTTGATGTACAACACATTTGGCAAAGCTGGTTGCTCAATCAGATTTGAAAATGTAGCTGACATTGAAAATCCTCCACCAATTTGTATAATGGCAACGTATAATTTTACCGAACTGGAAATTGAAATAGTTTTAGGATTGCCAACCTGGTTGCTATTGAAATTGATCATATACCAGTTGGTACTTCCAATTTGTTTGCGTATTGAAACAATCGTTTCTAAATCCGCACCATTAAAATTTACCTGGGCATTCGCATCTTCAAGCAGGATATAACAAAAATAAGGCAGGTCATTTCCTCTGTAGGCTTTGAATTGAGAGGTTTCTACAAAGTTGGATCCGTTGCAAGGAGAAGATACCGGGAAGCTGGTAGATATATCTACCTCACAGGATTGCGCTGAACCGGTAAATACGGCCAGTTTTTTATCACTTACAATTTCGGCCACAGAAAATGGAGTTGCTCCATCCCCATTCGAGATTGTTAAAAAATTTCCGGCAGTTGGCAGGATACTCATTGTTGATGTTAAAAATCCACCGCTTGCATTAAATCGATTGATTGTGATAGTGGTACTATCTTCAACAGCCACAATGGAAGATTGCTCGCTGATGGAATTTCCCTGAGTGCGCACGATAAAATAGCGATTCCCCAAGCTACTCACCGGAGGTATTTGATCAAACGTACCGTCGCCACAACCTCCCGGAGCATCCATAAAAGCACTGGTATTCATGACACAAGGTTTACTTGCTTCTACCAGTGATCCTATTGCACTTCTGAACAAATAACATTCCCCTGCATGCAGTTCAATTGTTTGCACCCCATTAATAGAGACTTGCGTTTGGTCATAGATTGCCATGATCGTATAGACCGGCAATTCTGAAGGCAAGGGTCCGTCGCGGTAATAACCTACCCTGAATGCTAGCCCGATACCAGGATTCCCAAGGCTGGTTAAAGAAGCATTTCCTTTGATGTAGGCATCAGTACCTAATTGGTCAGAAGCTACATTTCGAACGTTAACTGAAAAGATCTGGTCGCTTTTTAAATGAATCCCGGCGCCTTTAATTATAGAATTTAAAGGATAGCGGTTAACGTCTCTGAAATTTCCTGTGGGTCTGAAAACCGCTGGCATACCTTCTTTAGCAGTAAGCGTGGTGAGAAATGTCCCATCGCTTTTGCGGACTTCGATATTGATGTTGGTATCAGAAGGTGTGGCCAGAATGATTTCATTCGCGTCATGCCAGTACAACCAGGGAGCAGGAGCGATGTGGTGTTCATTGTAATATTGCGCAAATGCAGAGTGCCTCCAAATAACACTCAAGCAAAAGATACAAAACAACCTCCAACACAGACTACAATTGCTTATCACCCGATTTTTATCTTGTACAATCTGTAAATATACATTTTTAATGCCAAAATTGGCCACTTTAGAGAGATCCTGCTTGGGCATTCAGGTACTACCTTATTTGATTTTAATACCTTCTGATCAAATTCAAGAATGCTGCTTGACTCACATAATAAAACAAGCCGGCTGAACTTAGCCGGCTTGTTTCAAAGGATTATAAGAAGTAGGTTAAAACTCTTATTAATAATTAAAGATCATACTCTTCGTTTCAACCTTTCTATCGTCGATAACCAAAGAATAATAGTACGTACCACTTGCAAAGCTGGAAGATTGGATATTGACCGTACCGAAACCCTTTTCAAGTTGATCAAATTCCATCACCACACTTCCGCGTTCATCCGTAATCATCAACTTAGCAGATTTAGAAGCTTTGGGTATATAAAATTTGATGTAAGTAGAATGACCAAATGGATTAGGAACATTTTGCTCCAGTCTTGGTGCATCGCCTTCGTTGAATCCATGCTGATCTCCGGCTTGTGTACAACATTTGGACAGAGACTCATCAAATGCATTCAACTTATTGAGTACTTGATCCAGCTTTGAATTCAAATCATCGATTTGTTTTTGTTGATCACCGATGATTTGTTTTTGATCATTGACCTGATTTTCCAAAGCTGTCATTTTTACCTGATCAGCTACTGCGGGAGCATTCATAGTTTCTACTTTATCGGAAAGTTCTTGCACCGCTTTTACAATTGGTACTACGAAATCAGCATAACGTAAACCCATAATTTTTCCGGTTCTGTCTATACCGCTAAAGTTATATCCAATTCTTTGAGCTGCTGCATCGACATCCTGAGCAAGGAATCCTGTAAATGGAATTTCTTCAATTTCACTGCGATCTCTACTTTCAATCTTCGATTCAATTCCCATCAATTTATTCTGCTTAGCAATATTGTAATGGAAGGTCACAGGTTTCAAGGCATTAATAAATTTCAACCCCGGAACGTTTTCCTTAACCTGATCTTTTACCCTTGCATCGCTGTAAATAGTCCAGCCAACTTGACCACCGATACTGGTGACATATCCACTACCAATGCGAACTTTGTTGCTAGCATCGACAATTGCATCAGCACCAATTGCAGTTGCATCGGTTAGATCACCTGCTCCTACATTAGCCCTGAATCCAAAGGCTGAGTTTCTGCTTCCTGAAACGTTATCTTGCAGAGCCTGTGTACCACAGGCGGTATTGAGAATGCCTGTTTCATTAAAACTCATAGCTCTTGCCCCTAAAACAGAGTTATTTTGTCCTGTTGTATTGCTATATAGCGATGCTCTACCTACGGCCACATTATCGGTGCCACTTGTATTACCTCCTAGTGACTCATAACCAACTGCAACATTCCAATTTCCATTATCATTATTTATCAATGCATAGTTTCCTAAACCTATATTACCTACGCCTGAGGTATTTCTTAATAGGGTCCAGCTTCCGATTGCGGTATTTGCACCGCCTGTCGCATTACTCTCGAGGGACTTCCAACCTAATGCTGTATTTTGATGACCTGAAACGGCACCAGACATCGAACTTGATCCAACAGCTGTATTGCCAAATCCAGTGGTAAGTGATTTAAGTGTGTGCTTACCTATCGCAGTGTTTTCTCCACTGGCACTATTTTGCAAAGCTTCGTATCCCACTGCAGTATTTTCAATAAGATTTCCATTTCCTCTGCCAACCCGAACGCTATTAATTAATGCATCACCTCCATCTACTTCAAGTTTTGCAGTAGGTGATGTTGTACCGATGCCTACATTAGCACCAGATCCAAGCACTAGACTGTTGCTTGCACTGACCACAGCATTAGCACCTATAGCGGTGGCATTGCTCAAATTGCCCGATGCAACATTAGCTCCAGAACCCAAAGCAGTATTATTGTTTCCGGTGGTGTTTGACCGCAAAGAGTTAATACCGACAGCAGTGTTGTTAAATCCTGTTGTATTACTTTGCAATGAAAAAATACCATTAGCTGTATTATTATAACCTGTTGTATTACTTTCAAGTGATAAAATACCTGTCCCGGTATTTTGACTTCCGGTTGTATTAGCATTAAGAACAGAAGCACCTAAGCCGACATTGCTATTGCCTGTTGTATTGTTCCAAAGGGTAAAATATCCTAAAGCAATATTATCACCACCTGTGGTATTTCGATATAATGCACCATTTCCCATTGCTATGTTTGCGCTTCCAGTAGTGTTTGCTGGAAGAGGTTGACTCCCTATTGCAATATTGAAACTACCGGTCGTGTTGGATAGCATTGCATTACCTCCAATTCCAACATTGGAAGACCCTATGGTATTACTAAGCAATGCCATTCTTCCAATCCCGACATTATCAGAACCTGTTGTGTTATTTAAAAGACATGCAGAACCTAATGTAGTATTCCTGCTTCCTGTTGTGTTATTTTGTAAAGCGGCATTACCAACAGCAGTATTTTCATTTCCTGTACCACTGCCTTTTCCTACTCTTAGACCATTAATCAAGGCATCCGCTCCAGCTACTTCCAGCTTTGCTCCAGGTGTAGATGTTCCGATTCCAACATTCCCTCCATTGTTAAAAATATTACTGGAATTGACTACCCACTGTGAACCATTCCAGTATGGTGTATTTCCTACTGCTGTACCTGGAGTGAGTAAACCAGCTGGTCCTTGAGGACCTTGTGGGCCTGTTGCACCAACATTTCCTTGTGGACCGACGGGGCCTTGTGGACCCGCTGGACCTGTTTCACCTTGCACGCCTTGTTCTCCTTGGGGGCCTGCTGGACCTTCTGGACCTGTTGGGCCTTGCTCTCCTTGCTCGCCTTGGATTCCTTGTTCGCCTTGTATTCCTTGCTCGCCTTGTTCTCCTTGGGGGCCTGCTGGACCTTCTGGACCTGTTGGGCCTTGCTCTCCTTGCTCGCCTTGCTCTCCTTGCTCGCCTTGGATTCCTTGTTCGCCTTGTATTCCTTGCTCGCCTTGTTCTCCTTGGGGGCCTGCTGGACCTTCTGGACCTGTTGGGCCTTGCTCTCCTTGCTCGCCTTGGATTCCTTGTTCGCCTTGTATTCCTTGTTCTCCTTGTGGTCCGGTTTCTCCTTGTGGTCCCTGTGCTCCGGTTTCTCCTTTTACAGACGATACAATTAAAGTTGTATACCGCATTATTACAGTTTTACCATTGTTTGATGTACATGTAGCATAAACCTCCACGGCCTTTCCTGCACCGATGTACGCAATGGCTTTAATTGATAATGCATTTTCATTATCTTTGTCTTTATCTAAAAATTGTTGAGTAGCTTCTGGAAGCGCAACTCCATCAACATAGATAGCCAGTTTGAACACTTCGCTTTTTGTTACAACAATATTTCCAGATAAGCTGACCTGATAATAATCGCCATTGGTTACAGTAATCTTATCATTGATATGATCCGGAGTAGTTTCAGAACTCTCCCCATTGGTTGTAAAACCAGTGAGCTTATACCAAACATTTTGAGTAGTCAGCGTTTGCGATGCAGTCCCATCACTCACAGATAGTTCTCCATAGTAAGGAGGTGCTATTAAGCTCATTTTATGTGTTGCGACAGGATGGACGCTTTCCGCTGACACAGGTTTCACTGAGCATAAAATAGCAATCAAATTTGCCAAGAGTAAAAGCTTCATTTTCATATTGAAATATTTTTATGTTGTTAAAAAATAAGTTGATTTACTTGTTGTCACAAAGTTGCTTTGCATTCAGTATGCAGTCTATTATTGAAATCATTGAAGTTCAAGATCATTTGCGGTATTTATCAATGATTCCATTGAGATAAGACCTTAACCATTGGTTCTATAATCATGTATCTTTGTATGATTAAATTCTATGCGTTTAATTTATTATCTTTTCTTATGCTTAATATTAACTGAATGCTTACCCGCTCAGAAACTATTAAGTATAAGAGATTCTCTCGAACTAAACATAGAGTTGATTGGCCCGGAGCAAGGGCTTTCACAAGGACAGATTAATGGGATCGCCGAAGATCAGGAAGGATATCTTTGGATTGCAACAAAAGATGGATTAAACCGCTATGATGGACATTCATTTCGTGTCTTTCGCAACGATCCTGATAATCCTTATTCGATATCGGAGAATTTTATCACGGCTGTTTATGTTGATTCAAGGAACTTGCTTTGGGTTGGCACGAATTCTTCCGGACTTGAGCTCTTTGATCGAAAGCATGAACGATTTATTCATATTTCAAATGACAAAGCGATTCAATCAAATGAGCAGGTTCATAATGTTTCAAGGATCATTGAAGATTTTTCCGGGCATATTATTATTCATGATTTGACAGGAAGTAAAATACAAGTCATTTCATCGAAAAACATCGACAATACTTTATCCTACTTGCCTCAGACGAAGTTGCTTGAATTGTATCCCGGATTAAAAAATCTTGACCTCCCTTTAAATGGTTTTAATCTACTTGCTATTACAAAAGATGGTACATTGTGGTATGCAGAAAATAAAGTAGTGTATGGCTATAATTTTTCTTCTGATAAAGAATCTTATCGGATCGATGCAAAAAGTATTCTTTTGCATCCAAATGCTGCACCTTATGTGCAGACTTCTGTTGATAAATATCAATTACTTCAAAATCTCTATTTCCTGGATTCAAAAAATTGTATTTCGAAAATAGACCTTTGCACTCAATCCTTAATGCCTGACTTTCAGGTCTCGTCTGTTCAGAGACTAGGAGTAAATCAATTATTTTTCGACCGAAACAATCGCATTTGGATAAACCAAGGTGCTCTGAATTTTCTTCGTATTAATTCCGAGAAGGGAATCTTGGATACTGTAAAAATCAATCCAATATTTCAAAATAAATGGGATAATTTATCTTTTGAAATTTTATGCCAGGATAAGCATGATAACATATGGTGTGGAACGAATGGGTATGGGTTGATAAAATTGAGTGCCCGAAATGACTTGTTCGCTCCAGTCAATTTTAATTACAGGGAGCCTAAATTTATTTTGTGTGATAAAAATGAAAGAAAATTATACAGAAACAAATTCAAGAATTTTGATTTAAACTTTATCAATCAATTAAATCTGGAGAATGAAGGTCTTCAAAAAAATTGGGTGCCTTGGAGATTTGCACTTGATCGACATAATTCACTTTGGTGCATCGCCGATCATCTGTTAAAATATTATACCCTAAAAATAGATCCTGATGATCATAGTTATGTAAAGAAAGCAATTAATCCTAAGGATGCATATCCAGTCTTTTTTCGGATCTCAATGGAGATATATGGTTGTGTTCTGTTGAAGAAAACAAGTTGCCTAGAATTTATTGTCAAGAACAAAACATTAATAATATTAAGTTTCTTTACTTTCCTATAAACCAGATCCAGGGAGATCGTAATTTTCTTTGTGATTGGAAATTTACTAAAGAAAATCAATTTTGGCTTGCGACAACGCATGGCCTCTTTCATTTTAATCCCAAAACTGAAACATGGAAAAAATTTCAAGCTGAAAAGAATAATCAAAGCAGCCTTGCTTCTAATTATGTATTGTCACTTTGTTTTGACCCTGCTGAACCTACACGGTATTTATGGGTAGGAACTGATGGAGGAGGGTTGCATAAGTTTGATATCCAATCTGAACGATTCACAAGATATTCGATAAAGGATGGATTACCTAATAATGTCATTTACGGCATTCAAAGTGATCAGCATGGCAATCTTTGGATAAGCACGAATTACGGACTTTGTCATTTTAATCCTCGTAATTTAGAAATTCAAAATTTTACTTCAAAAGATGGACTTCCCGGAAATGAATTTAACAGAACACAGTATTTCAATTCTGATGAAGGTAAATTGATTTTTGGAGGAGTGAATGGCTGGACAAGTATTGACCCGGAGAACTATTATAAAAATAAGAAACCTTCACGAATAGTAATCAATAGAATTAAATTATTAAACAAAGAAATATTTTATAATACGGGTGACTCATCAGAATCGATAGAAACTTATAAACTCCCTTTGCCTATTGAACATTGTAAGCGACTCGAATTTCAATACAATCACAGGATGATAAGTTTTGGGTTCTCGGTATTGGACCTAACCAATCCTTCTGGAAATCGCTATAAATACAAAATGGATGGATTTAATAAGGACTGGATTGATGCAGGAACAACGAATGAAGCAACCTATACGAATCTCAGTTCTGGCCAATATACTTTTAGAGTGCTCGGCTGCAATAGTTCGAACGTTTGGAGTGAATTACCTGCAAGTATAGAAATTATCATTCACCCTCCCTGGTGGGCTAGTTGGTGGTTCCGAATTTGCATTTTGATCACTGTGATGGGCGGAATATATTTGTTTTATCAATACCGATTGCGCCAGGCTTTAAAAATCCAAGCCATACGAAATCACATTGCAGCAGATTTGCACGACGAAATCGGCAGTACACTAAGTAGTATTTCTTTGGCCAGTTCATTAATTCAGCAAAAATTAAATCGAATGAACCTGAAGTAAATGTATTACTCAATAACATCAATCATAATTCTGAGAATATTATGGAATCTATGAGTGATATTGTGTGGGCCGTAAATGTGAAAAATGATCGTTTCGATAGTGTCGTCAACCGCATTCGAGCCTTCGCATTCGAAATTCTGGAACCTCAGAATATCCAGATTCATTTTGATATTCAGCCACAGGTCAATCAACTTGAGTTGAATATGCAGCAGCGAAAAAATGTCTATCTTATTGTAAAAGAAGCTATCAACAATGTTGCAAAATTCTCAAACTGCAAGAACTTCTGGCTCAACATAGACTATTTAAATAGAAGATTGAGTATAAGTATAAAAGACGATGGCAAGGGTTTTGAATACAGCCAGAATGTTGAAGGAATCAATTTGCATAAAGCCGATGAAGACATCATAAAGAATTTTAGTGGCAACGGACTTTACAATATGCAGAAACGGGCTGAAGATTTGAATGGCAAATTTAGTATTAGCTCAACTCCAAATAAAGGTACACTCATCGAATTCGATTTTATAATTTAATTTTAGTTTAAAAATAAATCAATGAAATCATTGATGTTCATCTCAGATTGTCATCTTAAATTTGTCTTGTGCAAAATCTAAAAATATCCATTTTTGATGATAACAAACCCAGAAGGGATTTATTGCAATTGTTAATCAATTCAACGACAGGCTTTAGTTGTAAAAATGTCTATAATGACTGTCGCAATGTACTAAAAGAAATTGCAGCAAATACACCGGATATTATTCTCATGGATATTAATATGCCGCATGTAGATGGTATTGAAGGATTGAAATTGATAAAGAGCCAATTTCCTAGAATAAAAATCCTCATGCAAACCATTTTTGAAGATGAGGATAAAATATTTAAAGCTATTGTTGCCGGGGCCGATGGTTATATACTGAAGAAGACTTCACCAGATAAGTTGATTGATGCCATAAGGGATTTAGCTGAAGGAGGAGCTCCGATGACGCCTACCGTAGCCAAGCAGGTCCTGACCTTGTTTAACAATAAACACCATCACATTCCAAAAAATGACTTTAACCTTACTGCACGCGAATCAGAAATACTGAAATTCCTAGTAGAAGGCTATAGTTATAAAAAGATTGCAGAAGAATGTAACGTATCTTATGCAACAGTGAATTCACATATCTGCCATATCTATGAGAAATTACATGTCTCTTCTGGGACGGAAGCAGTAGCGAAAGTACTGGAATACAGGATCATCCGAGATAAATAAAGCAACCACTAAAATAATTTTTCGGTCTCGCGCTTTACTCATAACACAAGCCAGTTTAATTTTTCCAGAATGAGCGAGTGCATGAAATTTGTATCTAAATTGTTGATAAAATCAATGCTGAAAAATATCAGTTTATAGGTGATGAGATCTCCTTTAAAAAATACTGATACAACAATGCAAATGCAATAGCCAATCCAAAACTAACCAAAGTGCCTATCAGAAAATATTCGGTAAGTTTTCGGTCTTTCGCCCTCGAAAGATCATTAAATCTGAAAACCGATTTTGCGGCCATCAGCCACCCGATCGCAGACCATTGATTTAAGACAATAAATCCAAAAACAAATAAGCGCTCTAGCATCCCAATGTACTTGCCTGCATTTTTGAGTGAATCATCTGCACCGGCGTCTTCAAATTTCCAGGAATCCAGCAAGAACATCATAATTACCGATGAGACCCTGGTCACACAAATCAATTCCACAATAAACAGGATGGTTGTATCTTGAAACAGAAACGCTGTTGAAAAATTAATCGAAAAATAATAATGGGCGACCGCAAACAAAACGATAAAATGCAATACCTGATCCACAAAGAATAATAATTTATGATTCCACTTCCCGCTCAACGAAACTTTCATCAGGTCGATGAGGTAATGAGTTCCAGCTATGATCGCAAAGACAGGCCAATAGTTCAAATCAAAATTCAAAAGGAAAAACAACAATGCAGTATGAATGAGAATATGCAGATACAAATAAACAGATCGGCCTTTACGATCAGCTTTATCTTTTACCCATTTTTCAGGCTGCATAACAAAATCACCAAGAAGATGAGCCAATATCAGCAAGAGCAGACTACTCATGATAATCGACCTATTTGTTGCTGAAAATAAATTTCCATCTGCATCACCTCGTCAAAGCCTCCCCTTTTAAAGCTTCACTCACCGTGCTTTGAGATTTTTCATTTTTTTAGCGATTTCCAATTGACTTTTTCCAGGATTTTCCAGATTCTGGACGATGACTTTACTTACGGCAACACTCCATTCATTCATGGTACGTAAAGCCAATGAGAACATCACATTCAAACTCCTGTCCAAATCCGTTTCTCCCGACAAAATAGCCAAATTTTGCTTTTTTAAGCCATCAAAACATTGACCGGATTTGACAAATGCCTCTCCGGAGGCTTCAGTGATTTTAACGATTTTCGAGGATTGCTTTCCGAGTCCGATACCTATTCGCACATCCAATCCGGGCTTTTGCCTGATCCCCGCTTTGATGTGAAAAGCCAATTGCAAAGCCAAGTTCGCTTTTACCGCGATCTGAAAACTATCGCCCCTGTAAACCTCCCAGTTCTTGCCCTCCGTTCCATATTGGCTCAGGATCCCTTTAAGCTGGGGCAACCAAATGCGCTGTGGCCTGGTTCGGGAGGACACGATATCTCCTGTTAAGACTGCAATCATAGATCGTATTTGTCTTTGCAAATATCGCTTTTATAGACGATATTTCATAATATCGTTCTAATATACGATAAATAAAAAATTCGTCCAGACGAGCGATGGTGAAGAATGTACAGTTTTTACCAAATAAATGCAGGTAATCATTCAATGGAAATTGCTTAAGCGATATAAATGCTCGTATTTTTTAAATACTAGTAAGACTATTTCACAACCAGCATTTCATTTGAATAACACGAGGGTCAATGTCCGACTTTTGAATCTTATCAACCGTTGACAAAAGCATGAAACTCAGCTGTTACTTTCTAATGCTAAATGCAATATATATTGATATATTGAATATATATAATAATAGTACATATATGAACATTTTTGAATTTTTTATGAATTGGACAACGCCACTTCTACCGTTTTGTAAATCACAATATTATTATATTTAATTGTTATTCTGTTACTTATGATTTTTTTTGCATGAATTATGAACTATATTATTTATATATTCGTTTAAATAGTATAAATTTGTGAATCACAAGGACATGGAACGTAAACTACTTCAATTGAAAGCAAGACTTAAACCCGGCACTGTTTACCGGAGGGAAGATCTTTTACTTTGGTCTAAATCGATAGATAGACATTTGGAGCAACTTCATGGTGATGGCTCAGTAGAAAAATTATCTCAAGGGCTTTACTACGTTCCTGAAAAGAGTGTCTTCGGCAACGTACCTCCAGATGAAAAAAAACTTGTACGCGCCTTTCTTAAAGAAGACCATTTTTTACTAACCTCCTTTAATGCTTACAATAGTCTTGGTGTTGGCACAACACAGTTATACAATGAACGGATTGTTTATAACAGGAAGCGTCATGGAATAGTAAAATTTGGTAATCGCCACTTTCGTTTTTATAAAAAATTTGCTTTTCCTAAAAAAATCACAGAAGAATATCTGTTAGTTGATTTAATAAACAATCTGGATCATTTGGCAGAAGATCAGGAGATCGTATTAACAAAGGCTATGC